>CAKZQG010000045.1 GCA_937139605.1 uncultured bacterium | reverse complement strand
CATTTTTTTTAGATAATATATATAATAGAAAAAATACCCTATATAGGGTTATATCTGAACCTAGTGGAATTGAAAGATTATAAATTACTTAACAAAGTATTTACAAAAAGACGTTATATCTGAACCTAGTGGAATTGAAAGTTTAACAAAATATTTTCCTTTTTTTGTTTTAAATATTGTTATATCTGAACCTAGTGGAATTGAAAGTTTTGGCCTTCCCATTCAGCAGCGAGGGTCGATCCCTCGTTATATCTGAACCTAGTGGAATTGAAAGTAAATATAATTAAAATGTTTATCTATTCTAAACATTGTTATATCTGAACCTAGTGGAATTGAAAGGTGTGGAAAGAAAATAAATAAAAAAATAAAAGGGAGTTGTTATATCTGAACCTAGTGGAATTGAAAGATGTTACAAAATTGTTAACAAATTATTACAAAATTGTGTTATATCTGAACCTAGTGGAATTGAAAGATGTTTTTTAGAATTATTTAACTTATTAATTATATCAAGTTATATCTGAACCTAGTGGAATTGAAAGTTATACATTATATTATAATTCCAACGAGCTATTATATGTTATATCTGAACCTAGTGGAATTGAAAGAAGAAAGAAATATAACATAAATTTTAAAAACAAGTAGTTATATCTGAACCTAGTGGAATTGAAAGGTATTTTTTGGGGTGAGGATTCGATTACAATTGTCTGTTATATCTGAACCTAGTGGAATTGAAAGAACGAATACGTTTCCCAGTGATAACAATAGGAAACGTGTTATATCTGAACCTAGTGGAATTGAAAGCAACCACCTCGGCACCCAAGGTGGAATCTTTGGCCCGTTATATCTGAACCTAGTGGAATTGAAAGCGAAAATCGTCTATACTATCTATTTCAATTTCATTTTGTTATATCTGAACCTAGTGGAATTGAAAGGGAGACTGGGGATTAAAGAAATTTCATCCATAAATTGTTATATCTGAACCTAGTGGAATTGAAAGATAAAAGCTCAACGAGGTAAAAATCCCAATCCAAGGAGTTATATCTGAACCTAGTGGAATTGAAAGATTCGAAACCAAATTGATTTAACTTTTCTATCTTTTCGTTATATCTGAACCTAGTGGAATTGAAAGTTTTGGTTTGTTTTTGGAAGGTACTTTTGTACCTTCCGTTATATCTGAACCTAGTGGAATTGAAAGAATAGAAAAAAAGAATAGAAAGAAAGGAAATGAATTTGTTATATCTGAACCTAGTGGAATTGAAAGATTTTATAACGCCATTCCACTTTTTTATCTCCATTCTGTTATATCTGAACCTAGTGGAATTGAAAGTAAACTTAATAAGTATAATCTTTTTATTATCTCTCTTGTTATATCTGAACCTAGTGGAATTGAAAGATATTAACCAATTATACTCTTTATAAGCGTATGTATTGTTATATCTGAACCTAGTGGAATTGAAAGCCACAACAGTTGTTGTGATGGATTTTTATATGTAAAGGTTATATCTGAACCTAGTGGAATTGAAAGTTAAAAAATTCTAATTCTGTCTCGTTTCTTAATTCTGTTATATTTGAACCTAGTGGAATTGAAAGTTACTATAAAAAAAATTAAATATTGTTCTCAATAGTTATATATGAATCTATTAGAATTGAAAACATATTTTAAAGAGGATTTGTCTTAGTTTTAATTGAATTATTAATATATAAAGAATAAAAATAAACAAGATAGAAAGGGGAGTATTTTTATGGAAAAAACAAGAAAAAGATGGATAACAGATTGGTACCCCAATAGATTAAATTTAAAAATTTTAAGACAAAATTGTATATATCAAAATCCATACGGTAGCGATTACAATTATATTAAAGAAGTTAAAACTTTAAATGTAGACGAAGTTATTAAAGATTTAAAACAATTAATGAAAACTTCGGTTGATTGGTGGCCAGCTGATTATAATCACTACGGGCCTTTATTTATTAGATTAGCTTGGCATAGCGCAGGAAGCTATAGAATATACGACGGTAGAGGCGGCGCAAGAGACGGTAGCATCTATTTCCCCTTAAGAATAAATTGGCCTGATAATGTATCACTTGATAAAGCCATTAGATTACTATGGCCTATTAAAAAGAAATACGGAAGAAAAATCTCCTGGGCAGATTTAATCATACTTTCTGGAACAATCGCTTTGGAAGATATGGGAGTAAAAATATATGGATTTTCCTTAGGAAGAGAAGATATTTTTGAACCAGATGAAAGCCCAGATTGGGGACCGGAAGAAAAAATGCTTACTGATAATCAAAGATTCAATAATGACGAATTAAAAAAACCATATGCTGCTACTGAAATGGGATTAATTTATGTTAACCCTGAAGGCGTAAGAGGAGAACCTGATCCCTTGAAATTAGCACAACATATAAGACTTTCTTTTTATAGGATGGGGATGAATGATGAAGATACAGTTGCTTTAATTGCAGGAGGCCATGCCTTTGGGAAAACTCACGGTGCAGGACCTTCCAAATACCTTAATCCTGAACCATCCGCTTCCGATGTTGAAAATGTTGGTTTAGGTTGGAAATATGACTATAAAACTGGTAAAGGCCCCGATACTTATACCTCTGGATTTGAAGTTATATGGTCTTCTACTCCTACTAAGTTCGGAATATATTACCTTAAATTCCTATTTGATTATGAATGGGAATTGGAAAAAAGCCCAGATAATAAATACCAATGGGTAGCTAAAAATTCAGAAGAAATTATTCCTGATCCCTTTGATCCTAATAAAAAACACAAACCTAGAATGCTAACTGCTGATTTATCTTTACGCTTTGATCCTGAATATTCTAGAATTGCAAGAAGATTTTTAGATAATCCAGAAGAATTTGAAAAGAAATTCTCTATCGCATGGTTTAAACTAACTCATAGGGATATGGGCCCTAAAAGCTGCTATATAGGACCTTACGTCCCTAAAGAAGACTTTATATGGCAAGATCCATTACCATTAAGAGATTATGATTTAATAGATGAAAATGATATAGAATATCTTAAAAACAAAATAAGAAATTCTGGATTAAAGATAAATGAGATGGTTTATACTGCTTGGAGCTCTGCTTCTTCTTATAGAAACTCAGATAGACGTGGCGGTGCTAACGGAGCTAGAATTAGATTTTATCCATTAAATCAATATGAGGTAAATCACCCTAATGATTTAAAAAGAATCTTAACTATATATGAAAATATTCAAGCTGAGTTTAATAATGAGCAAAAACAAAAAGGAACAAATAAAAAAGTATCAATAGCTGATTTAATAGTTTTAGGAGGCTGTGCAGCTATAGAAGAAGCAGCTAAAAACGCAGGTTTTAATATTAAAGTACCATTTATCCCTGGTAGGGTTGATGCTAACGAAAATCAAATAGAAGTAGATTTTTACAAAGAAATAGAACCTTTTGCTGATGGATTCAGAAATTATTTTAAAGATCCAAAAACTATTGATCCTAATAATATATATACAACTCCTGAATATTTCTTAGTTGATAAAGCTCAATTATTAACTCTTACCGTTCCAGAAATGGTTGTATTAGTTGGTGGATTAAGAGTTTTAGGAGCAGTCTATAACTATACTAACTATGGGGTTTTAACTGATAAACCTTATACTTTAACTAATGACTTTTTTGTTAATATTTTAGATATGAATATCCAATGGAAAGCTATTGATGATAATAAATATTTATATAAAGGATATGATAGGAAAACTGGTAATGAAAAATGGGTTGCTACTAGAGTTGATCTTATATTTGTACATCATGAAGAATTACGATATGTCTGTGAAGTATATGCTGCCGATGATGCTAAGGAAAAATTTATTAACGATTTTGTTAAAGCTTGGGATAAAATTATGAATCTTGATAGATTTGATATTAAATTTAATAATTAATTTAAAAAATAATTCGAAATATATTTTTATTTATATATAAAAAAAGGGAGGATAATTATTCCTCCCTTTTTTTCATTGATTTAATTTATTATTTCAAACTTTTCTTAATTTAATCAGATATATTTTGTATATCTGGGATATCTCTAAAACCTACGTTTGCAACAAGCCAGTAAAATTCACCAACTTTTTTTACCGAAATATTATTAATTGAGAGATTATCATATTTACCAAACCAGTAATCTAATGCAAATTTAATAACTTCATTTTGATCACTAAATAATTTATCATAAAATTTGTATATATAAGTATTATTTTTCTTATATGCTGGAATATAAAGGTTATCGATTATTATCTTAGGTTCTTGGTTATCTGTAGTTTTTTCGAAATTAGCTAATACGTGTATTTTGGTAGGATAAATATTGGTAGGAATTATTTTGATATTGTAAGCATTAGGGAATTGTTTCTTTACAGCATAATTAACAGCTTCTTTTATGTCATTAAATTCTTTGTCTTCAAAAATAATTTTATCATTTAAAACTTTTAGAACAAATTCTAATTTATTTTGCTTATTTATGTTATTATTATTGATTTCTATGTTGCTTTCTTGGTTATTTTGTAAACTAATATTGTCTATTTTATTGTTGGAATTTAAAATGTTATCAAAATTTATGTCAGGTATATCTAAGAAGGATACATCTGCTTTCAATTTATAACTCTTTTCTAAATCAGGTTTATAATGATAATAGATTATTTTGTCTATTAATGAGTTTATAAACTGGCTAGAATACTCTTTTGTACCAAAACATGGATTGTACTCTAATTTTGAAAAATGAACATATTTATTAATGGAAAGATTTTTATATTTCCCAAATTTTTCAGAAATAGCAGCTTTTATAGCTTCCTGAGGATCTTTTAATTCTTGGCTATTGACTGAATAAACAAATTCACAAGAATTATTATTTTTATTGAATATTGGTAATAGTGGTTTAGGAGGGCATTTTTTGTATGCATCAACATATATTGTTGTATTTATATATTTAGGATTAAAGTAATAAAAATTAGTAGATATATGTACTCTATTAGTAAGAAAATGATCGTATTTATAGTTAATCTTTAAGTTAAATGAATAAGGAGAGAATAGATTAACTAAGTATTTTGCAGCTTCTTCTGGGTTATCAAAATATTTATTACCTAAGACTATTTTATTATTTAAAATAGGTAGTGAAAAATCAAGTTTTTGTTCAAAAACACATAAATTACCTATTTTTTGACATTCTTCTTGTTTTGTATTTAATTTACTATTTATTTTATCTTCTCTACTATCTATATTATTTGATTTTTTTTGATCATTTTGAATAGTATAATTTTCTAATATAATATCATTTTCTGATAATCGCGTTTGTTGATTGTGGAAATTTTTTGATAATGGATTATTATAAATATTTTTATTGATGTATAAACCTACCATATATAATAAGCACCTCCTTATTTTATAAATTTTATTTTATTTCTTTATTAAAGTTTATTAAGAATATAATGAAAAAAAAATAAAATCAATTGTTAAAATTATGTTAAAAAATATAATAATTATCCAAGAGAATATAAAGGGAAATGTATGTATATGAAAAATATTTAATTAAGGTAGGAAAGTTATTTTATTATAAAAAAAAGAAGGAAAAAAAGAATGCTTTTGTTTGATACACATTGTCATTTAACTGATAAAACCTATACTCAAAAAGATATAGAATTTATAATAAATAAATTAAGAGAAGATAATATCTTTTGTATTTCAATGGCTACTGATTTAGAAGAATTACCTAAGCTAATTGATATATCAAAAAATAATAATGTTTATTTTGGCTTTGGGATCCATCCCTATGAAGCTTATAAATATTACCCCATTTCTAAGTACGAAAATATAATCCTTAAAGCTTTTGAACAACATAAAAATAATAATAAATTAATTTTTTTAGGAGAAGTAGGAATTGATTTATATAGAGATGAACAAAAGGAAACTAAAAATCAACAAATTGAAGTTTTTGAATATTTCGTCTATTTAGCTTATAAATATGATTTACCATTAAGTATTCATTCCAGATCTGCAGAACAAGACGTTATTAATATATTAAAAAAATATGAATCAAAAAAACATATAAAAGCAGTATTCCATTGTTTTACATCAAGTAATAAAGAAATCCTGAAAGAAATTATTGATAATAATTGGTATATAGGTTTAGGAGGGATTATTACTTATAATAATAAAAAAAACGATTATTTAAAAGAAATTGTTTTAAATGTTGATTTAAATAATATTTTATTAGAAACAGATAGCCCTTACCTAGCACCACAACCTTATAGAGGAAAAACTAATTACCCATTTTATGTTAAACTAATTTATGAATTTGTTTTTAATTTAAAAAAGATTGATTTACCTATAATCTGTGATATTATTTTGAATAATTTAAAAAAAATAATAAACTCTCAAAAATTAACATTTTTTTAAAGATATTCTTTTAAGTATTAAAATATTAGCGATTGGTTTAGGGGCAAGTATAGGAGCAGTAGGAGGATCTTTAATAGGTTCACGCTACAGTCTAGAGCAAGCTAAAAAAGAGATCCAAAATACCCCTTTGAAAACTATAACAGTAACTTATAAAGAACCTGTTTATGAACAAAAAGAGTTAGCTAAAATACCACCGTAACTAATATTTAAAAGAATTAGATAATATTGACTACCCATTATTTAAGACGGTGTATGCTATAGTGTCTCAATTAGATGAAAATAGAAAGTAGTATAGCAGTTACCAAAACTTTTATTGGCCGAAGAGATCCTTTTGGTAAAAAATATATTAATGAATTCAGAAAACCGGAATTTAAAGGCTATGATTTTAAGTATAAAGCTGATTAAGGAAATAAAATGTACTATTCATATTTATTATTTGTCATATTATGATCTTGTAAATGGATCTACTCATTTGAAACCATATATTCATAAGGAATGTAGAGAAGAAATAAAGGGATATTGGGTTAAAATTACTCCCAAAATAGATTATAAGATTTTGGATACTTACTAAGAAAAGGAAGTCATATTTGAAAATAAAAATAGATGTAAAGGCAAAAATGTTGAAAGTAGCAATAATAGGAGCCATTAGGGAGGAATTGTGGGGGGAGTTATTGGCGCAGCGCTGTATACTTTAATATCTCTTTAATTGAATTGATAATTGATATTTTAGAAAAATTAGCAATATTTATGTTGTACTTATATATTTTTATTTGTTATAAATATAATTCACTTTAGCATATAAAATTTGATTTCTATATTTTACCTTATATTAAATATTTTTTTATTTAAATATTAACATTTTTTTTAAATTTTTGCTAACTAAATTTTCCTTGAAATATTAGTTACTAAAATATAAAAAAATAAATATAAAAAAATATGTTGGAGGTGAAAAAAATATGATAAAAAACGGAAATACAATAAATGGAAATATGAATACAATAAATGGAAATATGGCAAAAGGTTTTGATAATGAGAAAGAAAATAAATTTGATACTAATAGATTATTAATTAGAGATTTACTAGATATTGATAAGAATGGAAAAATTGAGGGTAAAGAATGGAATGCTATAAGTATTAAGGATTTGGTTGATATTAATAAGGATGGAAAAATTCAAGATGGAGAGTTAAATTCTGTTTTAGGAGTTTATTTAAAGCTAATTAATAGAAATACGCTCTCCAGAGAAGAATTTGATTTATTTAAAAGAGAAGTAGAAAATGGAGAAGGCTTGATTTCTATGCAACTTAAGAAGGAACTTATTAAGAAAGGGTATACATATCAAAAGTTAATTGATGAAGCTAGTAAATCCCTTTTTGTTGAGTGGCCCAAAAAAAGATATTTAGTTAAAGTATCAGATAAAAATTATATTGATTATTTTAAAACACATGTTGATATGAATGGAGATCATGTGTTATCTGATCAAGAGTTATATGAAAAGATGGGGATTACTTTGAAGAATGGAAAGAAGGTTCATGGGATGGAGTATATACAAGATCTAAAAAGAAAATTAAGAGAGATAAATATAAAACCTAACAAGAGAGTAATTAAAAATTATGAAGAAATACTGAATGAGATGGAGCAAATGGCTAGTAAATACCCTGATAAAGTTAAATTAGAAACAATAGGGGAAACTGCAGAAGGAAGAAAAATTGTTGTATTAAAAATATCTAATAATATTAATAAAGAAGGAAAAAAAGCTAGTATTTTAGTTCAGGGATTAACTCATGCAAGAGAATGGGCTACAGGTATCGCAGCTTTAGAAGTTGCCAAGGATATCCTTGAAAATCCTGGTAGTCAATTATCTAAATACTTGGATAAAGTAGATATATATATATTACCTGTGTTGAATCCAGATGGTTATGAATATTCTTTAAACCATGATGCTTGGTGGCGAAAAAATAGAAGGGATAACCATGGTGTTGATCTTAATAGGAATTATTATACTGATAAAGATCCTACACTTTATAGATTACCCGATGATTCTCCAGAAAAAGTAGAAGATGATAAAGGAGCTTCTGATGATCCATCAAATATACAGTACAGGGGACCCTATGGAAATAGTGAAAAAGAAGTACAGGCAGTTACTAAATATGTCAAAGATAATAATATTGATGTGGTTATCGATTTACATTCATTTGGTAATATGATCCTTTATCCTTATCCTTTGGAAGATAAGATCAGTAAATGGGATACTATATATAAAGAAGTAGGTGAAGAAATTAATAAAGAATTAGGAGGAAAATTTTCGGTAATAAAAGAAAATGAACTCTATTTTACTACAGGTGGTTCTTCAGATTATTATGACACCAACGGCGTTTTTTCTTATACAATTGAGTTAGGTAGGAACTTTTTTGTTAATAATAAAAAGAAATTAGATCGTATAGTTAAGGATACAAATATAATAGTAAAAGTTTTACTGGAGAATATGGTAAATGGAAAAATTCCTACTAAATTGTATAAAAATAATAAAAGCAATTAAACGAAATAAAGAAATTACTAAAATAAAAAATAGATGTATAAGTAAAGATTCTTTGAAAAATTAATATAGCACAAAATTTCTTGTTTTATTAAAACTATTATAAAAGTGTTTTATAAGTAGTTTTAGTTGGTATATTTTTAAAGAACTTGGTAAAGAAATAACAAAAGTGTCTGTTTAAAAATAAAATGAATGTAACATCACTTTGAAAGAGAGAAGCCTAAACTAATTGATAATAAATCTATAATTAAGTTTAATAGTATAGTTCTAAAAAGTAAAGTATATAGTAATATTATATTTTAAACTATGTTTTGAAGCTTATTGAATTAATAATATCTTGTATAATTTCTGGATTAACAAGATTACTAACATCTCCTTTTACTTCTTTATAGATTAATATATCTCTTAATATTCTTCTCATTATTTTTGCATTTCTTGTTTTTGGAATATCTTTTACTATATATATTTCTTTTAATGCAAAGGGTTTACCCAATTTATCTATTATTGAATTGAATAGTTCTTTTTTTAATTCATTTAATGATAATTCATCTTTTATTTCATTTTTAAGAGTTATAAAAGCTACAGGTACATTTCCTTTTAATTCATCTGGAACTCCTACAACAGCCGATTCTTTTACATCCTTATGTTCATTTAATATTGTCTCATATTCAGCGGGACCTATTCTTTTTCCAGCTATTTTTAAAGTATCATCTGCTCTACCTAATATAAAAAAGAACCCTTCATTATCTTTATAAGCTAAATCCCCATGATACCATATATTATCGTATTTGCTCCAGTAGGTTTGTAGGTACTTTTCATGTTCATTTAAAAACGTCTTTGCTAACCCAGGATTATGGTTTTTTATAACCAAATACCCTTCTTCATTTACTATACTATTTCCGTTTTCATCTAAAACATCTGCATAAATCCCAGGAACCATCGTATTAAAACTAAGAGGCTTTATATCTTTTATATTTACGTTTCCTAAGATCCCACCTGATATTTCAGTACCCCCAGAGTAGTTTATTATTGGAATTTTATTTTTACATATGTTATTAAAAGTCCATATCCAGCTATTATAATCCCAAACTTCGCCAGTTGATCCTATTGCTTTTAGTGAAGGTAATTCCATTTTATTTACATTTGATTTATTTGATATTGCTCTTATATACGATGGTGATAAACCTACAATATTTACATTGTATTTTTTAGTTAGTTCCCATATTATATCTATGTTAGGGTAATCTGGGGAACCGTTATATATAAATATTGTAGCTTTATTTATAAGAGCACCGAATATTAACCACGGCCCCATCATCCAACCTATATCTGTTATCCACGTTATTATATCATTAGGTTTTATATCAAATATATGATACATATCTTGTGCAGACTTTATAGGAAATCCTGAATGATAATGTACAATTCCTTTTGGTTTACCTGTTGTACCTGAAGTATATATTATCATTAATTCTTTGTAACTATCAAATTCTGGAATAGTTATGTAAGGTAAGCTTTTTTCATATTGATTAAAATCTATTATCTCTATATTTTTAATATTTTTTAAATTAAAATTATCATTTATATTGTATTTATTAATTAAAAATATTTTTTTAATTTCGGTTTCATTTAGTGATTTAAATAAGATTTCTTCCATATTTATTAATTTATTTCTTCTAATATTATGTTTATACGAGATAATATATTTAGCGTTACTAATTTTCAATCTTAAATTAACGGCGTCGCTACCAAAACCAGAAAATAATGGTAATATTATTGCCCCTATCCTACTTAATGCTAAAATAGATAAAACAGATTCTAATGATAATGGCATAAATAATGCTACTACATCATTTTCTTTTACCCCATTATTAGCTAAGAAATTAGATAATTTATTTACTTTTTCTTCTAATTCTTTATAAGTTAATTTATATTCATTTGAATTTTCATCTACTTCTATAACACTTAAATTTTCTTTATTTGAATTATCTAAGCAATTTAGGGATATATTTAGTTTTCCATTTATAAACCATTTAGTATCATATAATTTTTCTTTGAATTCTACTATTTTATCGGGGAATTTTAGCCATTTAAAATTTATATCATTAAAGAATTCTGTCCAGAACCACTCGGGTTCTTTTATTGATTTATCTAAAAACTCTTCATAACTTAAATTGAATTTATTTAATATTTTAGTTATATTTGAATTAATAATGATATCATTTGATGGTTTATAGGCAATTGGTATGGTTTGCATATTTACATTTTTAGATACCTTTTATTTGGTAGGTAAAGGTATATTTTTTCTGCCCCTTTACCATGGCAGAAATTTTTAAATTTAATTATTTTTTTAGATTTTACTCATTTAATTTTTGTCGAGAATACCTTATATTAGATAATTCATCTAGAAATTTATTTTCTGTTAATTTTTGTTCAGCTAAATATTTTTGGTATTCTTTTTCTTTTAGTTTTTCAAAACTTTTTCTTTCATTCATTTTATCTTGTAATTTCTGTTTTTCTATTTCCACTTCTAATCTACATTTTTCGACAACTACTTTTTGTAATTCTATATCTTTTTTTAATTTTTCTAGGTAATCACTAAAAGATTTAAAAAAATGAGCTTCATTTGCTTGGAGTAATTTAATTTTAAATTCCTCTTTTTTATATTCTAAAAGATTTTGTAATTTTTGTAATTTTTCTTCTTCTACTTGTAATTTTTTCATAGCTTTTGCAAATACTTTCTTTTGCTCTTCTTCTTCTTCTATTTTCATTTGTAGTATTTTTTCTAATTTAAATTTAAATGGTTTGGAATACATTTAATTCTCCTTTATTTTTTTAATTTTTTTATAACTTTTTCTTCGTAATCAGCTGTTATTTCTATCATTCTTTTTATAGCATTTTCTAGGTTATCTTCTTCAAATACTCCTTGTTTTAAAAAATTATTTACTTCATCTATTTTTTCTATAGCATAATCTATTCTTGGATCTGTGCCTTTTTTATACATTCCTAAGGAAATAATATCTTCATTTTTTTTATAGGTTCCTAAAATTTCTCTCATAATGGAAGCTGCTTTTTGATGTTCTGCTGTTGTTATTTCTACAAATAATCTACTAACTGATTGTAAAACATCTATTGCAGGATAATGATTTAAATGAGCTAATGCTCTTGATAATACTATATGTCCATCAAGTATCCCCCTTGTTGTATCTGCTATTGGCTCGTTCATATCATCCCCTTCTACTAAAACAGTGTATATTGCTGTGATACTTCCTGTTGGTGAAGTACCTGGGCGTTCCATTAATTTAGGTAATAATGCAAAAACTGATGGAGTGTATCCTTTAGTAGAAGGAGGTTCTCCTATAGCTAATCCTATTTCTCTTTGAGCCATTGCAAAACGAGTAACACTATCCATCATTAGTAGTACATCTTTCCCTTGATCTCTAAAATATTCTGCTATAGCTGTTGCTACATATGCTGCTTTTAATCTTACTAAAGCTGGGGTATCTGACGTAGCTACTACTACTACTGATCTTTTTAATCCTTCTTCTCCTAAATCTCGTTCTATAAAATCTCTTAGTTCTCTTCCTCTTTCTCCTACTAAACATAGTACTGTTAAATCTGCTTGAGTAAATCTGGTTATCATAGATAAAGTGGTACTTTTGCCTACGCCTGAACCTGCGAAGATTCCTACTCTTTGACCTTTGCCTAAGGTAAGTAATCCATCTATAGCCCTTACTCCCATCGATAATGGAGTTTTTATTCTTGGACGTAAAAATGGATTAGGAGGATCATTATAAATAGGATACTCTGTTTCATATTCTAATGGCCCTTTACCATCTATGGGATTTCCTAATCCATCTAATATTCTTCCTAATATTTTAGGGCCTACTTTTACCATTAATTGTTTTCCTGTCGCTCTTACTTCACTACCTGGTGAAACTCCTACTAATGAACCAATTGGCATTAATAATACCCTTTCATCCTTAAATCCTACTACTTCTGCTACTATTGGATCTTGATAAGAACTTAAGGGGTAAATATAACATATTTCACCTACTTGACAAGGAGGACCATCACTTTCTATTACTAATCCTACAATTTGTTTTACTTTTCCATATACTTTTACTAAATCTTTTGGGTTTATATTATCTATTAAGTTATTATATTTTTTTAGATCTAACATAATTAATAACTCCCTATTTTTATTTTAAAGATTTTTGTTATTTTTTCCTTTAAGAAACTAAAATCAAAAAACATTAAAACCAAAAATAACTTTTATAAGCTAATATAGATTGTAAATTATTATCTTTTTTAACTTTAAAACCTATATCTGTTAATCTTTTAGAGATTGTATGCAATAAATCTTTATTTCTGTATTTTTTTCCTACATTTCCTACATAATGAAATAGAATACCTTTAGGTTTTAATAATTTATAAAAAGTAATATATAATTCATTTGAATATAGGTTTCCTGTTTTTGGAGATAATCTAGGAGGATCATGAATAATTACATCAAAAAAATCCTCAATATTTTTTAATATTTTAGATGTATCCCCTATAATTAAAGTGATATTTTTGTTTGTAAATAGTTCTTTAGAGTATGGATTTAATTTAGCTAATTTTATTATAAATGGATCTATTTCTATTGTTATAACTTTAGCGCCTTTTTTAGCAGCAGCTATAGCAGTATATCCAAAACCACAACAAGTATCTAAAACTTTATACCCTCTTTTTATTTTTAATAATTCTATTTTTTGATTTATTTCTTTATCTACATTAGTTGTATGCATTCTTATTCCATCTATTTCTAAAGAAGGAGGAACAGTAGATAAGATTCTGTATGATTTATTTTCAAAGAATACTAAAGGCTTTAATTCTTCGGAAGTTATTAAATATAAGAGTTCTTCTTTTTTAGAATATTTTTTTATTAAATCGTAGCTTATTTTCAGATTTACTTGTGGGAAATATATTCCATCTTTTTCTAAATAAATTCTGTATTGTTTATGTGTTGTATTCAAATCTAAATTAAATAATATAAAATTATCATTATTATTATTATCAATTTTATTTGATTTTTTAAGTATTTCTTTTAACTGTTTTCCTGATATAAACATTTATAAAATAAAATATAACATAAAAAGGCTAAGAAATATCTTTATTAGATTGTATATCTTTTATATTATATGAATCTGTACTTTTCATTTTATTTGAGTTTATGATATATCTTTTTAAAATAATTATTGCACTATAATCATCTATTTCTATAAAGAAAGATCTTATGAAACGAGTTAATTTATTTAACCAATTTTTCCCTTCTTGAACATATAATTTTCTTGCTTTGAAAGATGTGTTGTATTCATTAACTACTTCAATTGATAAATTTTTATAAATATTAGATAATGAATTAAGTAAGAATAGTATTTTTTTATATCCATTTCCATTACCTAAAACTATTTTTTTTATTTCATATTCATCTATTATAGTTGATATTACATCTAAAAAATGGAAAATTTTGGTAATATTTTTATATATTATCATATTTTTTTTAGTGTCTAAAATAGCTAATCCTATTTTATAGTTTCCTGGATCTATCCCTAAGATATACCTATTTTTATCCATATATTTTGTTTAATAAGTAATTATTTTTAATTCTACATTAAACTTGTTTGCAATATATATATCGTTTCTATTTATTAACAGGATTTTAAATTTTTGTTTCATTTTAGTTAATTCAGCTTGATTTTTCAGTTCTATTGCTATATTTATTATATCACTTAAATTAATGTTTCCACCTATGGTATTGTCAGTTGGAATTTTTCCTTTTTTTATTAATTCCTGTTGTATATTATTAAGCTCTTGTAGAATTAAAGCTATTGTTTGTTGAATATCATCTGGGTTTTTTATTTCTATTTCTCCTAATATTGAATTCTTTTTTAATATTAATTTATCCTCTAATAAGTATAGATTAACATCTACGTATTCTCCTAAAAATATATTCCTACTTGCTAAAAATATTATAACATACTTTCTATTAGGATTTGAATAGATTTTTTTTATTATATCTGTTAGTTGATTTTTATTTATTCTTATTAAATTGGAATATATTGTTTCTGTTGTTTGATCATTTTTTAAACTATAAATATATTTTTGTTTTATGCTTTTATTTGCCTCTTCAATTATATTGTATATTTCCTCTTTAATGTTTTTATTATTTTCAATAGATTTAATAAATACTGGTTGATCTTTTATGAATATAATATCTCCTAAGTGGGTCATTGTTATTAATAAATTAACTTCGCTAAGTAATTCATCATACCTTTGCTTTAATTTATTTACTTCTTGTTTATATATATTAATTTCTTGTTTTATTTTATTCATTTGGAATAAGTAGGTTTTGGCATCTTGAGATAATAAAGATAATATCAATGAACTAAGTATAGCAATTACTCCACCACCTATAGCTGTTATTATCATTGCAGTATATTTTGGTCTTAAATTAAATAATACTATTTTCTTTTTCCCTATTTTTTTACCTATATTATCTGCAAATATTGATATTAGAACCCCTAATGCAAAAAAAAATAGTAATTTAAATAAAAATGAAATAAAATCTTGTAAATTCATTTTTAGTTCTATATCTTTTTTATAATATCTATTTCTTTTTGGTTGGTTTTTATTAATTCTTTATAGCTTTTTTTTATTGATTTTAAAATATTTTTTATTATTATGAAATCAGTATATAAAAAGCTGCTAATATCTAACTTTATTAATTTTATTATTTTTTCTAAAAATAAAATTAGTTTTAATTTTATTGAAGGTAATAATATTAGTAATTTTAGGATAATGGTACTTATTGTTTTTAATTTTGTTATTTCATTAATTGGTTTTTCTTTGTTAATTGTGTTTTTTGTTAGTTTTTTTAAATATTTTTTTATTATTAAGTAAAATTCAAATAAAATTTTATCTAAATAACTTAAGTTAGTTATAATTAGTTCTATTTCTTTTAGGGTATTTATTATGAGAGTTAGTTTTTGGATTTTGTTCTTTTTATCTATATTTAGGTTTTTGAGTATTTTTTTTAATATATTAGAAAATAGTTTTAAAGAATATAATAAGCATATTTTTAGGAGTTCTCCGGAAGTTATCAATTCTTCTTCTTTTTTTAATAAATTCTCTTTCATGATTTTATTTTTGTATTATTTTGTTATTTTTGGGGAATATATTTACTAATAAAGGGATTTTTATTGATTATATATTTATGAGCTATATCGAATAGATCTTGGAATTTTATTTTATTTAGTTTATTTATATATTCATAAGCTTCTTTATAAGTTTTAAATAGCTCTGAAGAACCTATTAGCATTCCTTGACTTGCTGGAGACTCAAATGTCCAGAAATTACTACTTAGCGAATTCTCTTTTATAACTTCAAAGTAATTGCTATCTAAGTATTGATTAGGTTCGTTTATTATTTCGTTATATTTTTCTAATAAGTTATTTATTTTGTTTTCATCTGTAATAGCACTAAAATAAATGATTCCAGGAATCTCATTTGTTGTATAATATTCAAAAGAAACTGCATCTGCTAATTTTAGTTCATTTTTTAAAACTCTATTTAATATACTATAATTAGAGCCTCCTAACATTGAACAAATTATATTTAAATAATATACCTCTTCTATTTCTTTATAAGTTTCTATTGATGTAGGACAATAATATGAAACTAATAAATAAACTTTATTTACATTCCCTTTTATCTCTAATTCTTTTTTAGGAATATCTTCTATTTTATAATTTACTTTATTTAAATCTTTTTTCGTTGTTTTAATTTTTTTATTTTCTATCGATTTTTTTATTAGATCTTTTATTTCATCTAATTCTTTATTACTAACGATTACAAAGAAGGAGTTATTTGGGCTTTGATAATATTCAAAGAATTCCCGGATTTCTTTAGTTGTTATTTTTTCTAAGGTTTCCTTGTATCCAATTATCGGGTCTTTTATTGGACTTGATGGATATATTTTTTTCATTGTCTCTTCAAATAGAACTACCATGGGCTCATCATCTCTCATATTTATCTCATGAAATATTATATTTTTTTCTGAATTTACATCTTCTTCTTTAAACAGCGGATTTAATACCATATCTATTAAAACATCTAGCCCCTTATCTAAATTATATGTAGGTAACTTAATGTAATATACTGTTTGATCGTATGAAGTATAGGCGTTTGTATATCCTCCAAGGTAGTTAATATATTTTGGTATATCACTAGGATAGTTTTTAGAACCTCTAAAAACAGAATGTTCTATTAAATGTGCTATCCCTTTTTCTTCTTCTTTCTCATATAAAGACCCTGCTCTAGTAAAGAATCCTACAAATGATGATGGGTAATCCACTTTCTTATATATAAACTTAAAATCAAATTCATCTATTACATATGTTAATCTATAATGTAAATCTATGAATTGTTTAATAATATCTTGTTTTTTTGTTTTTGTTGTTAAATTCTGAATTTTATTTTTTTGTTTCATTAATTAACTCCTCCTTTTTTGTTTTATTTATTACGGTTTTTAGAAATTACTAAAAATCCAAAGGAGAGCACTTCTTGATGGTTTGTTTATCTTTACTTCATCTTTTGATGGTTTTTCTTTTTTATATTTTAAATTATTCTCTTTTAAAAATCTTTTAATTATTTTACCTTCTAAAGAATGATAACTTATTATGAAAAATAGAGATTTATTTTTTATTTTTGGTATATTTTCTAAAAACTCTTTTAAATCATTTAGCTCATTATTTGTTTCTATTCTTAAAGATAGATATACTTTTTGGAGATAATCTTTTAAAAATTTAGCACTGAATATTTTTGTTATTATTTTATTCAATTCTTGTGTAGTTTCTATTTCTTTCTTTTCTCTGTATTTTACTATTTCATTTACTATTTTTTTTGTATCTTTATAACTTAAGATTTTATTAAAAACTTCTAATAAATCTTGTTGGGAGTATTTATTTAATATGTATTTAGCTGTTATTTCTTGAGATTTATCATATCTCATATCAAGTAAGGTATCCTTATTAAAACTAAATCCTAATTCATTTTTTATTTGATACATTGATATCCCTAAATCTACTATTATTATTAATATTTCTTCTTCATTTGTTAAAAATTTATAATTTATTAAGTTTTTAAAATTTTCATTTATGAAATAAAATTTGTAATTTAGATAATCATTTTCTATTAGTTCATTTTTGTTTAAACTTATAAGTAAAAAATTATTATTATTTATTATTTTTTCTTGTTTTAGGAAGTTTATAGTTAAATTTATTGAGTTTATATCTTTATCTATTAGAATTGATTTATTTATGTATTCATTAAAAGTTTTGTATATGTTATTAAAATGGTTTCCTAAACCTAAGGTACAGTCTATATAATTAAAATTATTTACTTTTTTATTTATTATGAATTCGTTTATATTGTTTAAAATGTTATTTATCATTACTGGATAATGGTAGTGAATTTTGTTAATATTTGTTATTAAGTTTAGGGATTTTAAAGAGTTTGACATTTTAGTTTTTATTAAATATGTTGGTAATTATTGGGGAAGGTGGGATTTGAACCCACACGGGAGATTGCCCCATTGGATCCTGAGTCCAACGCGTCTACCAGATTCCGCCACTTCCCCTCTATTATTCCTTTTATCCATTATTTCTATTTTCTTTTTTCTCTTATTTTTTATATTTTCCTTTAATTTTATTTTTTTCTAAAATTTATATAAATATAGAAAACAGGATTATATTTTAGATTAATTTAAATATTAATTAGAAAATGCTCATTTAAAAGAGGGGGTTTTTTATGAAAAAATTACCAATTGGAATAAGCGATTTTAAAGAATTGATAACAAATAATTATGTATATGTATTTCATATAACATTAGGCTTACGCCTTCGTTATAGATAAAACAAAGTATATATATGAATTATTAAGTAGTTGTAAGTATATATTTTTAAGTAGGCCTAGACGCTTTGGAAAATCATTACTTTTATCCACTATTGAGTATCTATATGAAGCTCAAGGAGAATTATTTAAAGGACTGTATATAGAAAATAAATGGGATTGGAATGAAAAATATCCGGTAATTAGGGTAGATTTTGGGGAAATCCAGACGTTAAATAAGAAGTTATTAGAAGAACAGATATATTCAGTGATATTAAGGTATTCAGAGAAATATGATTATGAAATAAAAGAGAATTTAAGTGTATATATAAATTGGAAATTATTAATAGAGCATATAAGTGAAAAAACTAAAAAGCAGGTAGTGATATTAGTAGATGAATATGATAAACCGATATTAGATTTAATAGATAAGGAAGAAGTATATGAGATAAGAGAGATGTTAAAAGCATTTTATTCAGTATTGAAAGTGTTAGATAGGTATATAGAGTTTGTGATAGTAACAGGGGTTTCAAAATTTGCAAAAGTATCTCTGTTTAGTGGATTAAATCAGTTAGAGGATATTTCATTAAGCAAAGAATATGGCGACATATGCGGATATACCCAAGAAGAATTAGAACATTATTTTAAGGAGTATCTGGATAATGTAAATATAGAAGAAGTAAGAAAATGGTATATTTCATATAACTCACACATACTGTGTTCGTTATATTTCATATAACTCACGCATACTGCGTTCGTTATAACGGATATAATTTTTTAGGCAATAAAGTATATAATCTATTTGATGTGTTATTATATTTAAAGAAGAAGGAGATAAGAAATTATTGGTATGAAACAGGAAGAACAAAATTTTTATTTAAAATAATAAAACAAAGAAACTTTGATTTACCGTATTTACATAAGAAATTCTACACAAGTGAGATATTAGAAAAGTTTGACATATTATTATATAACTTCGAGAATACATCTCTCGTTATAGAATATATAAGCATAGAAGCATTAATGTTCCAAACAGGATATTTAACCATCAAAGAGGAGTATAAATATGAGAATGAAGAGGTTCTATATTCATTAGATTATCCGAATAAAGAAGTGAGAAAATCATTTAACAGTGAGATATTATTTTATATAACAGGAGATTACCAAGTAGATAAGACAACATTAATAAGCTTAGCATTTAAAAAGGGGAATCTACAAGAAATAAAAAAACAGATAGAGATATTTATAAATACAATAAGTTATGAAGTGTTAAAAAACGAGTATATATATTCTGCAGCAATATATGGGCTAATATATTCAACAGGATATAACGTAATAATAGAAGATAATACATCAAAAGGTAGAATAAATTTAACAATAATAGTGGATAAAAAAATAGTTTATATATTTCATATAACTTTCGTTATAATGGAGTTTAAGGTGTTAGAGAATGAAAAAGAAAAAGGGAAAGCGTTAAAACAAATTAAGGAAAAAGAATACTTTAAAAAATATTTAAATTATGAAAAAATATATTTACTAGGAATAGAGTTTGATAAAATAAATAAAAAACTGAGTAATTTTGAGTATGAATTATTAGGTAATAAGTAATTAATTAGTTGTTAATTATAAAAATTAAGAGGTATATTTTTAATTGTGTTTAATATAATTACTAAGAGTAATATCTTTAAAAAAATAATTTAAAAAATAAAAAAATAATAAAAATGGGGGTAAAAAGTGTGAAGTTAGTTTTTAATTATAAAGTTGGAAAAATCTTAAATTACGAAGCTAAATCTGTTGTTATAAGACAAGTATCTAAAATTATGGAAGTTCTTGACGCTAATAAATTTGTCTCTTATAGTTCTATTAATCTTAAACCTGTAGCATATGATGAAGAAGGCTATCATATTAGGATAAAAGTTTATAATAGGAATGTTTCTGAGCAAGAAATAGCTCAAGAAATGACGGATGATATCAAAACTACTGTTATTCCTGTCTCTAATCAAGTTGTTTATATGTTAGTTAGTCCAAGGGGAGAAATCATAGAGAGTGCTGGTAGTAATGAAGTTAGTACTCTTGTTTTCCCTGATTATGATCTAAATATCGGTGACTCGTGGACTAATCCTATTAAATTCTCTTTACCTACTGTTAATAAGGAAGCTAATGTAAATATGGTATATACTCTTAAAGAAATAACTAATAATATTGCTATTATTGAAGCTAAAAGTCATGAAGTTAGTATCAATATCCCCATTAATATGGAGCTTGTTAGCGGAAAATCTGAAACTTTTGAAGGAAATTTTATTATTAATCTGAAATCTTATACTGAATTTGACTTAAATTTAGGAACTAATGTTTTCCAAGAAATTAATATAGATACTATCGTAAAGGTTCAAGAATATGTTATGGAAAATAATGTATATAATACCATTAAGTTATTAGGTTAGTTAATTTATATGTTATTGAGTTTAAATTTAATAAATAAATATTTTCAATATAATTTTTCAATAGGTGATGTTGTTAATTCCTTATTGGATATTGGAGTTCAGGTTGAAAATTATTATAAAATTTCAAGAGATTATAAAAATATAAGGATAGGGAAAATTGTATTTAAAGAAAAACATCCTAATGCTGATAAATTGTACGTTTGTAAAGTAGATTTTTCTAATGAAATTTTACAGATACTAACTGCAGATGAATCTGTTGAAGTTAATGACATAGTTTTAGTTGCTCTTAAAGGAGCAGTATTAGAATTCCAAAATAATAAACTTGTTATTGATATTAAAAAAATGAAAGGATTAGAAAGCTTTGGAATGATGTTATCTACTACAGAATTAAATTGGGATAACATTAGAGCTATTGGTGATAAAGTAGCTAAATTTAATTTCGATAAAAATTTTACTAATAATATTGGAAAATATCTCAATGATATTATAAATACTACTGATTATATTATAGAGATACAACCATTTGCTAATAGGCCTGATTATTTCGGATTTTATCATATTCTTAAAGAATTATCTGTTAAATTAAATAAAGATTTGCCGGATTTATCTTTATCTGATTTTTCTACTTTAAGCAACGAATATAAATTTGATATTGAAATATTAACAGATAAATGTAGAGTATATACTGGCATTATTTTTGATAATATTAAGATAATGCCTTCTAATGTTGAGTTTCAACTTTTATTAGATTCTATCAATATTAAACCTATTAATAATATTGTAGATATAACTAATTTTGTTATGTACGAATTAGCTAATCCATTACATGCTTTTGATTTTAATTTTATAAAAGGAAAAATTGTAGTTAGAAATGCTTATAATCAAGAATTACTACAAGCTTTGGATGATAAAGATTATATTTTATCTACAGATGATATTGTTATTTCTGATGCTGATAATAAAGTATTAGCTTTAGGGGGAATTATTGGATCACGAAATTATTCTATCTTTGATAGTACTAACACTATTTTATTGGAATCTGCTAGTTTTGATCCTATCTCTATTAGGAGAACTTCTAAAAGATTAAATATATATACTAATTCTTCTAAGCGATTTGAGAAAGATATCCCTATTTATTATTCTTTCTTAGCTTACAAAAGAGCTTCGTTTTTAATTAAAGAATTCTTACCTGATTCTCAAATTAGATTTATTTTATCTAAAGTAAATAAAAATCTAAAAAACTTAGATAAAGCTTTAGATTTAAAAACTATTACCGCTGATTTGGATAAAATAAAAAAATATTTAGGATTTAAAGAATTAGAATTAGATAATATAAAAGAAAAATTTACTAAATTAGGATTTTTGGTAGATATTTTAAATAATAAAGATATTATTATTAGGACTTACAGAAAAGATTTAAATTATTGGTGGGATTTAGCTGAAGAAATCGCTAGATTTCAAGGATATAATTTCTTTAAAAATAAAGCTATTAATAAAAATATTAATATCTCTTATTTTAAACCACATAAAGATTTTTCCTTAAAATTACAAGAAGATTTTAAAAACGCATTTATTAATAATAATTTCACCTATGTTATTGGTTATAACTTATTAAATAGTGAGTATTTAAAATTATTTAATGAAAAGTATTTAGAATTATTTAATCCTATGTCTAATGAGTATAATGCTTATAGGAATTATGTTTTAGCCTCTACTTTATTAATTGCTGACTATAATTATAAGCAAGGATACAAAAATTTAAAAATCTTTGAGTTAGGGCATAGTTATTTAGATTATGAAAAAACTGAACTAGCTGCAGTTATCCTTAATAATAATATTAATTTCTTATTTAAAGATTCTAAAAGCTATTTTATCTTTAATTTTCAAATTATTAAAAATATTTTTTATAATATTCTTAATTCTTATGGGATTTATAGGGATTTAATTGAATTTAGAGAATCTAATTATAAGTTTTTAGAAAAAGCGTATGATATTTATGTTTTGGATAAAAAAATCGCTTTTATTGGCACTATTAATTATTTAGTTAATGAATATATAAAAGATGGGGAATTACCATCTTATACTATCGTCTTTAATCTTAATTTATCTGAATTACAAAAAATTATTGAAAATTACCCTAATTTTTCTATAGAAAATCAAGATTTAAACACTAAAATTAAAAAAGAATATCAATTAATTGAATTACCTTTAATTTATAGAGATTTTTCTGTTATTATTGATGATAATTATAATAATATATTGTTTAATTTGAAAAAAGAAATCTTAGAAGTTGAAAAACAATTTAATAATGATAAAATAAGATTTAAAATAATTGATTTTTATTTACTGGATAATTACAAAGAGCTTAATTCTTTTACATTTAGAATAGTTATAAAGCCCTTTGAAAATATTTCTTCTGAAAAAATTAATGAATTCCTTGATCTTTATTTAAATAAATTAAATAAAAATTATTCTATAAAAAGAAGATAAAAACTAACAATTAAGGAGGTAATTAATCTATGAGTAGATATACGTTTGATGAATTAATTAATATGCCTAATGTTAATAAAGGGGAGATAGTACAGATAAGGGGTGGAGTTGTTGATGTTAGATTTCCCCCTAAAAAAGAACCTAAAATTTATAACGCTTTGATTGTTAAAAGAAAAGAAAAATTTAAAGGTGCAAGAATTTCAGAAAGACCAGAAGAAAGATTTGATGAATTATTTTTAGAAGTAGAAAGTAATATTGGAGATAATACTGTTAGATGTTTAGCTTTAGGTCCTACTGATGGATTAGAGAGAGGGATGACTGTTTTAGATACTGGAGCTCCTATTAGTGTCCCTGTTTCCCCTAAAATATTAGGAAGAGTTTTTAATGTATTAGGGTTCCCTATAGATGGTAAAGGAAAAGTTGAAGCTGAGGAGTATTGGCCTATTCTTAGAAGTGCTCCTACTTTAGATGAGATAGATCCTGTTAGAAGATTTCAAGAAACAGGAATTAAAGTTATAGATTTAATAGCTCCTTTCTCTAGGGGTGGAAAAATTGGGATGTTCGGAGGTGCAGGAGTCGGTAAAACCGTATTAATTCAAGAGTTTATTCATAATATAGCTAAAGAACATAAAGGAGTCGCTGTTTTTGCTGGAATTGGTGAAAGAACAAGAGAAGGAAATGATTTGTACTTAGAAATGCAACGAAGCGGTGTGTTAAGTAGTACCGTTATGGTTTTTGGACAAATGGATGAACCGCCAGGAGTTAGATTTAGGGTTGGATTTACTGCTATTACTATGGCTGAGTATTTTAGAGATGTAGAAAAAAGAGATGTTTTGATATTTATGGATAATATATTTAGATATGCATTAGCAGGTAGTGAAGTTTCTGCATTATTAGGTAGAATGCCTTCTGCTGTAGGATATCAACCAACCTTGGCTACTGAAATGGGGATGCTTCAAGAAAGAATTGTTACAACTAAATTCGGATCTATTACAGCGGTACAAGCGATTTATGTTCCTGCTGATGATATTACTGACCCTGGGGTTGCTACTGTTTTCTCTCATCTAGATGCTACTGTTATATTATCTCGTCAGATAGCTGAGCAAGGATTATATCCTGCTGTTGATCCGTTAGCTTGTTCTTCTAGGTTGTTAGAAAAGGGAGTTATAGATGATGATCATTACGATACCGCAAGAGCTGCTTTAGAAACTTTACAAAGATATAAAGAATTACAAGATATTATAGCTATTTTAGGGTTAGAAGAGTTATCTGAAGAAGAAAAATTATTAGTAGCAAGAGCAAGAAAATTACAGAAATTCTTTTCTCAACCTTTCTTTGTTGCTCAGTACTTTACAGGTAGGCCTGGGAAATATGTTAAAATTAAAGATACTATTAAAGGAGTTCAAGCTATAATTAAAGGTGAAGTAGATCATATCCCTGAACCCGCTTTCTATTTAACTGGTACTATTGAAGATGTTATTGAAAACGCTAAAGTTAAAGCTTAATTAAAAAGGAGTTGAAATTTATGGAAAAAGTAGATATCATTGTTAGTTTAAAAGGAGTTAATAAGAGTTATTATTCTGGATTATCTAAGGTTCTTAATAATCTAACAGTTGATTTTAGAAAAAATAAAGTTACTGGGTTTTTGGGGTTAAATGGTGCAGGTAAAACTACTACTATGAAAATAATTACAACTTATCTTAAACCTGATAGTGGAGAAGTTTTTGTAGATAATATTAATATCTTGGATAATCCTTTGGCTATTAGAAAAATAGTAGGTTATTTACCGGAGAATTTCCCACTTTATGAGGATTTAAAAGTTAATGAGTTTTTAGAGTTTGTTGCTGACGTTAAAGGGGTTGATAACATTAAAGAAGAAGTTTTTAAGGTTATGCAGATGGTTGGGCTTCTTAATTATCAAGATTATTTTTTAAGGGAACTATCTAAGGGGTATAAACAAAGAGTAGGTTTAGCTCAGGCTATCTTGGGGAATCCAAAAGTTATTATTTTAGATGAACCTACTCAAGGACTGGATCCTTTCCAGATTATTGAAATTAGGAAGCTTATAAAAGATTTATCAGTTAATAGAAGTGTTATTTTAAGTACTCACATTATGCAAGAAGTTGAAGCTATTTGTGATGATATTGTTATTATTCACAAAGGAAATATCTTATTAAATGGAGAGTTAAGTGAATTAGCTAAACAAGGAAGTGGCTTAGTTATTAATTATGTTTTTCAAGACTTTAAACCCAATGATAATTTATTATCTGATATAAAAAATATTTTAAATAATGCTGATATTCGTTTAGACCAAAATGGTTTTTATATTAAAGGAGATTATTCTATTGAAAATAAGCTCTATCAACTTAATAAATATTTATTTGATAATAATTATAAGCTATTGTATATAGATAAAAAAGAATTAAAAATGGAAGATCTTTTTGTGAATGTAATAAATAAATGGGAAGAAGAGATGCTTAATAAAAAAACTGATGATAAAAATCTTGTTAATAATAAATAAGGATTTTACTTAAAGTGAAAAGCTCAGTATTTGATTTATACCTATCTGAGTTTTTAAGTTCTATAAAACAAGTTTATATCCCGTATAAAGAAGAATTAGTTTTTAAAGAGATTTTATTTTCTAAAGATTTTAAATCTAATGATAAGATTGTTGTTTCTCATCAACCTACTCTATTTTATCCTGGCGTTTTTATTAAATTTGTACATCTTATTAAATCGAATTTTAATAACAAGTTAATTGTTTTTAATGATTCTGATAAATTTAATATCCAGATTTTAGATAAGTCTATTGAATCAGAATTTGCTTATGAAAAAATACCTTTTTACTATCTAAAAGAATTTATAAACATTATTTATAATTTTTTTAAAGATATTTTATTTAACTTTAAAGTTTATTTTAATAAAACTGAGTTTATAGATAATTTTTCTTTCTTTATTGAATTGATTCATAATATTGATGTTAGCAATTTTACTAAATTTTCTGATTTTATTTATTTTATTTTTCTTAAATATTTTGAATATTTTGGAAAGAATGTTGATATTGAATTTGATTTAGTAAGTAATATTTCAAAAACTAATGAATTTAGAAGTTTTTTTTATGATTACATTTTAAATTATAGGGATTTAAATAGGTTTTATAATGATGCTGTTAATATGTTGTATTTTAATGAAATAAAAACTGTTAGGAAGATTTTGGATAATGAATTACCTTTTTGGTTTATTTCTGAACAAGGATTTAGGAACACTTTGTATATTGATAATAATAGAGTTTATTTTCTTAAAAATGAAGAGAAATTTTATATTGATATAAAAGATGATAGTATTTTAAATTCAATTAGACCAAAGGCAGTTTTATGGGCTACTTTCAGAAGACTATTCTTTTCTAATATTGATATTCTTGGTATCGGTAGTTCTTATTACACTTTTATCTCTGATTATCTTACTTCTCATTATTATTTGAATAATTTTTGTTTTAATTTAAAAAAAACTGATATTATAACTGCTACTTTATATCCTTTTAATTATGACTTTATTGCTAATTATGTTAGTTCTTTGGATAGTGTTTTAAGTATAGTTAATGGAATTTTATCTGCTATTGATTATAATATTGAAAATCTCTTTAAAATTTTTGAAAAATTAAGTATTCATTTCAAAGAAATTGAAAAGTTTTTAAATAATGAGTTGAAAGGTTTATTAGATAAAGTTTATTTTCAAATAGATTCTATATCTAAAAAGATACCAAAGGATTTAATAGATTATAAATATGATTTAATAAAAAAAATTAGTGATCCTAGTAATAGAAAAATTAAAAAAGAATTAACAAAGGAATTACAAAAAGTTAATAATTTAGTAAAAGCAAATTTAGATAATGAAGTTAATTTGTTAAAAGAGTTAGTGTTAAAATTGAATAAAGAATTATTTGATTATAAAGTAATTGTTGGTAATAAATTATCAAGTAGATTTTGGCCATTTTTTATTTTTAATCTTGAAGATTATTTGAAGCTTTTTAATAATTAAAAAAATAATACCCTTAGAAAGTTAAAAATTTTACTAATAAGAAAAATGTTTAACTATTAATTTTTATTTTATGAACAGTTTTTAATTGGCTTATTAATTTATTATATTGTTAGTAAAAAAGAGTTTGGATTTTATTTATTAGAATTTTAAATTAAGAAAATAAAAGAATAAAGATTAAAATTATTTATAAAAAATTTAATAAAGTATATACAAATCAGAGTAATAATATTTTTAATAGATGAGTATGGATAAAGATTTATTAATTTTTATGGTATGGATGATGGATTATGATAAAGCTTTGTAGGGAGTTATGGATATACTAATATTTATTATAGATAATAATGTGATATTAAAGGATATAAATTTGGATATTTATAAGGGGGAGCTTGTTGGAGTAATAGGGGAATCGGGTTCAGGTAAGACTACTTTAGCTAAAGCTTGTTTAGGATTGATTAAACCTTGTTAAGCAAGTATTTTACTATATAATCAAGAAATTCTAAAGCTACCTAAAAGTGATAAACTCAAGATAGGAGTTATTTTTCAAGATCCATTCTCCTCTTTTAATCCTCTTAAAAATATCTTTTATTATTTAGTTTCTGTACTACATTTTGTTTATAATATTCCCGATATTATTAAGGTAAAACAGATAATTAGTGATTTATTTATTAAGTTTGATTTAGATTTTGAGTTAGTTTATAGCTTCCCTTATCAGTTATCTGGAGGTTAATTACAAAGAATTTCTATTATTAGGACTCTTTTATCTAATCCTGATATTATAATAGCTGATGAGCATACATCGGATTTGGATGCTAATACTAAACTATCTATTATAAAAACACTATCTGATCTAAATAAAAATGGTATAACTTTTATTTATATTACTCATGATATTGGTACTTTGAAATATTTTGAGGGTAGAATTGCTGTGATGTATAAAGGAGAGCTGGTAGAAGTAGGGAATTTAAAAGAATCTTTAGATAATCCTTTACATCCTTACCTTAAATTGCTTTTGAATAAAGATGATTATAATATTAATGAAAATAAAAGTGGGGTTTTAGAAAGTGAGGATAATATTAATTCAAATAATTTTAGAGCTTGCGTTTTTTATTTTAGATGTAAGTATGCAGCGAATAAATGTAAAGTAGAAAAACCTTTACTTAAAATTCATCAAAGTAGATTTGTAGCTTGCCATCTATTCAATGATTATCAATAAAAATAAAATATTTTACAAAAAATTTAATGTCATTTTTTATGGGTAGGTATATATTTAAGAGAGTTGTTTCTATTGGTATAACGTTTTTTATTGTTTTGATACTTATTTTTTTAATATTAGGAATGATGCCGGGGATATAATTCAAATAAGGATTCAGGAATTAGTGCTAAATTATGGATATTTCTTACAAACAAGCTTATAAGATAGTTGAAAGTCAATTGGGATATGATATAAATGAGGGGGTATTAGCACAGTTTTTTTCTTATCTTACTAATATTTTTAGTGGCAATTTAGGGAGTCTATTATTTACAAGGTATCTGTATCAAGTATAATTATGCATTCTATTTTTTGGACTGTTTATTTAGGATTAACTGCTTTGGTTTTTAGCTTTTTAGTGAGTTTAGTTTTAGGGATAATTTCTGCTTATAATAGAGATAAATTTGTTGATAATGATATTACTATTTTTGCTTCTATTTTAAATTCTATTCCTAACTTTTTGGTGGGTATTATACTTTTAGTTTTGTTTGGAGTTTATTTAAAGATTTTTCCGCTAAGAGGAGCCTATAGTATAGAAACTCAACCTTTTTCACTTGGTTTTTTGGTTTCTATTATAAAGCATTCGGTTTTACCTGTTTTGAGTTATTCTTTGGTTTTATTAGGTGGTTGGATTTTGGCTTTTAGGGCTGCTGCTATTACTGTTATTTCTGAAAATTATGTACTTTTAGCTAAAGCTAAAGGTTTAAAAAATAAGACTATTCTTTTTTATTATATTTTACCAAATGCTATTATCCCTGTAATTCCTTTGTTTTTTATAAATTTAAGTGGGATATTACAGGGGGCATTTTTCTTAGAGCCTATTTTTAGCTATCCTGGTATAGGATATTTCTTTTCTAAAGCTATTGCTTTACGTGATTATACCCTCATTCAAGGAATACTTACTATTATTACTTTACTGGTATTATTACTTAATTTTTTAGCAGATATTACTCATAAAATTGTAGATATTAGAACCAAAAATATTGATTAATCAAAATTAAAATGAAAAAATGAATAAAAAAATTGTCTTTGATAAGAGTTTATTAAAACAATATTTAGGTTTTATTTTATCTCCTACATTTATAGGTTTAGTTCTTTTTTTATTTTTTATTGTTATTGCTTTAATTGGTAAATTAATTCCTATGAATTTGGAACCTGATTATAGTCAGAGATTTTTTGGTATTTCTTGGAGGCATCCTTTAGGGACTGATTATGCAGGTAGAGATGTTTTATTACTAATTTTTAAAGGAGCTTTTTATGTTATTTTTATAGCATTATTAACTGGTTTTTGGGCAACTTTAATTGGATTCGTTTTAGATATAGTTGCTGGATACTTTGGTAAATTTATTGATTCGTTAATAAGTAGATTAATTGATATATTTTTAAGTGTTCCTAGTTTCCCAATTATGGCTATTTTAGCTTCTGTTTTAAAAGTTAATGATATAATTAGTTTTTCTTTTTTATTAGCTATTTGGTCTTGGCCTTCTTTAGCTTCTTCTATTAGAGCTCAAACAATATCTCTTAAATCTAAAGAATTCATTATTTTTTACAAAATCTACGATTACCCTATTTTATATGTTATTTTTAGTGAATTACTACCGCTTCTTTTGCCTATTGTTTTAATAAATTTTATAAATATTTCTAGGGGGGCTATAGTGGCTAGTGTAGGTATAATGGTTTTAGGGCTAGTTCCTTTGGAAATAAATAATTGGGGAATGATGATTAATTTAGCTATAGGTTCTACGGGGGCTATTTATGTTCCTAATGCCTGGCCTTATTTGTTTGCACCTATATTTTTTATTATATTATTTCAAATTTCTTTGGTATTGCTATCTTATGGTATTGAAGATTTATTTGATCCTCGCCTTAAAAATTAATAGCATTTTAATCATAAAAAGCTAGGCTTACTTTTGAATATGAGTTTTGTTGATATGAGATTGATAATCTTTATGTATTTTTTTTACGATGTTAAAGATAATAGAGGATTTATTATTAGTAATGTAGAAAATTAAACTATAGTTATTAACTAATTAATTTAACACAAGGGGTGAAAATTTTTTATGAGTATAAGGGAAGAATATATTATGGAAGAATTAGAAGTTAATTTAAAATTAGATGGTTGGGCATTGATTTTAGGTGCTTCTTCTGGGTTCGGTGCTGCTACTGCTTTGAAATTAGCTAAACATGGAATGGATATTATTGGAATTCATTTAGATATGAAATCTACTTTACAAAATGCTATAAATATTAAAAATGAGATAGAGCAAACATATAAAAGAAAAGCTATCTTCTTTAATACAAATGCTGCTGATATTAATAATATTAAAAATATTGTAAATAAGTTAAAAGAGGAAATAGGAACAAATAGTATCAAGGTTTTATTACATTCTTTAGCTTTTGGAGCTTTAAAACCTTATATAGCTAATACTTTAAGTGATAGTGTAAATAAGGAGCAATTAGAAATGACATTAAATGTAATGGCTAACTCTTTGGTTTATTGGGTACAAGAGTTATTTTTTAATGGTATGTTTAAAAAGCATGCGAGGATATTTGCTATGACTAGTATAGGTTCTAGTAGGAATTGGAAGGATTATGGGCCAGTTTCTGCTGCTAAAGCTGCTTTAGAAGCTCATATTAGGCAATTAGCATTAGAGTTAGCTCCTTATAATATTACCGCTAATGCTATATGTGCAGGAGTTACTGATACCCCAGCTTTAAGAAAAATCCCATCTTCTAATGATATGATTGAAAAAGCTTTAAAATATAATCCACATAAAAGATTAACCACTCCTGAAGATGTCGCTAATGCTATTTTAGCTTTATCAACAAAATTAACTTATTGGATTACAGGTAATACTATTTACGTTGATGGTGGAGAATTTTTAACTTAATCAAGAATTTTTAATTTAATATATCTTTTAGATTAATTTTTTATGTCAGTTGAAATAATATTAATTTTTATTCCTTTGTTACTTATTTTATCTTATGTTTTTGAATTGTTTTCGAAATTTATAAAAATTCCTTCTGTTATATTTGTATTATTGTTGGGATTTTTATTTAAGATTTTAACTATCAATTATGGGATTGTTTTAAATGAAAAAGAAATATTTTTAACAGCAAAGATATTAGGTACTATTGGGTTAATTTTAATAATTCTTGAAGCAGCTTTAGAGATAGAAATTAACAAAGAGAATCTAAAGATTTTAATAAGTGCTTTTGTTAATGCTTTTCTTCAATTAGTTTTTATAAGTCTTATTTTATCTTTTATATTTTACCATATAGATAATAGAGAATATGAATACTATAGGTATTTGATAAATGCTATACCTTTAGCTGTTATAAGTAGTGCTATAGCTATACCTGCTGTTGTTAATCTTGATAAAAAGAATAAAGATTTTATTGTTTATGAAAGCTCATTTTCTGATATTTTGGGTATATTATTTTTTAATCTATTAGCTTATAAGAATTATGTGAGATTTGAGATAGTATGGGAGTTTAGTTTTAATATATTATTAATGATTATTTTATCTTTGTTTTTTACTTTATTTTTGTTTTTTTTGATACATTATTTAGATTATCATGTTAAATTTATCCCTATTATACTTTCTATTGTTATTTTTTATGCTTTAGCTAAAATTGTTAATTTACCTTCTTTGATTTTGATTCTTATTTTTGGATTATTTTTAAGTAATATAGAGTTACTTAAAAATATAAATTTTAAAGGGTTTGAATTATCTAAATTTTTTGATTTTGATTTAATGGATTTAGAAACTAAAAGGTTTAGAGATATTGTTATTGAATTTACATTTCTAATTAGAACCTTATTTTTCTTGATTTTTGGTTTTATGTTAAATTTAGATGATATTGTTAATTTACAGAACTTTTTACTTTCTTTATTTATTATAAGTATTATTTTAATTATTAGGTATTTCTTTTTGAGATTAACTAAGCAGCAGTTATTACCATTAGTTTTAATATCTCCAAGGGGTTTAATTACTATTATTCTATTTTTATCTATAACTCAAAATAAAGTGGAATTAGTAAATATTTCACTAGTTGTTCAAGTTATTTTGTTATCTGTTTTAATTATGGCTTTAGGGGTTGGATTTAATTTTAATAATTTTAATAAAATTTCTAATGAAGAAAATAAAAATAATTATGTTAAAAAAGGAGAATTTTTTGATAAGTAGAATAATATAACTAGAGTCATTAAAAATTATGTTATCTGATTTTATTCAAAAGTATTTTTGGAACTCTAAAAGTTATTTACGATCCTTTTTTTGTTTTTATTTTTATACTTTATGATTTAGTAAGATCAATAATTTATACAAATATTAAAATAAAAAATAATTATAAGATAAGAAGGGGGTTTAAGATTATATGAATTTACTTAACCAAGAGATATCTAAAGAGATTCAGCAAGTAAAAGAAAATGGAAAAGTATTAGCATTAGGTAGATGGAAAGATTATGTTATTCCTGATTTACCAGAATTTCTAAATGTATCTAAGGATTCTTTTAAATGGTTTTTAAATGAAGGTTTGGATTCTATATTTAGAGAGTTTTTTCCTATTGAAACTGATAAATATATTATAAACTATAAGGGTTATAGAATTGGGGAAGTTAGTGAAAAAGATCTACAAAAATGTAAATATGAACAATTAACTTATTATGTACCTGTTTATATTAGTTTAACATTAACAGTTGGAAAATCTAAGTTTATTTGTTCTAAATGTGGAAAAGTTTATTATGAATTAAGAGATAATAAGAGTTTAGAATGTATCGATTGTTCGGGACCATTAAGAAAGGAAATAGAACCTGTTAAAACCTTAGAGGATGAAGTATTATTTTTTGAATTACCAATGATGACTGACAGAGGTACTTTTATTGTTAATGGTACTGAAAGAGTTTTTGTAAATCAATTAATAAGATCCCCAGGAATTTATCATTTTAAAGAAAAAGTAGAAAAATTAACTAATTATAAAACTACTATTATTCCTGCTAAGGGAAATATTTTAGATATAGAAACGGATCTTTCTGAAGTTTATTACCATGAAAGAGAATTAGAAAAAATAAAATCCACTAATTTTATACGCGTTAGAATGGATAAAAAAATAAAATTTACTATAGTCGCTTTATTAAAAGCATTGGGGTTCTCTAACTATGATATCTTAGAAGAACTTATTTTTAATTACTTAGCTAAGGATTTTAAGGTAAAATTTGAAAAAGAATTTATAGAAAAAGCTGAAGAAATATTATTAGAAAATAATGAAATAGAAAAATTTATTAATGAATATTTAATTCCTTATATTTATAAAAAGATTTCTGAAAAGGGAAAAACAGAATTTGCTAATGTTGAAAATGTTAGTGAATATTTCTATGATAAATATAAATTCTTCTCTCATATTGTTCAATTAATTATTAATACTATAGAAAGGGATATAAGAAGAAACAAAATTTTTGGAGCTGATGAGCAAGAAAAAGCTATTAGATTACTTCATAGAAGAATAAGTGGGGAAACAGTTACTAATATACCTTTAGATGTTGTTCAGGAACAAGTTTTCCCTTATTTTAGTAAAGATAAATATGAGTTATCTGTTGCAGGTAGATATAAAGTAAATCAAAAAATGGGATATGATATTTCTTGTCATAATTGTGGAACTATAAGTAAAAACGGTAGTATAGAATGTAATTCTTGTGGAATTAGATTACATTATAGTCCAGTTTTAAATAATTCTGTTAAGTGTAATAATTGTCAAACTATTAATTTGTATAAAAATATTTCTATTACTAATAACAATATTAATTTTTCTTGTGTTTCTTGTGGAAATGATTTAAAAGATAAAGTCGTTATTAAGTGTATTTTATGTGAAAAATATTTTAAATTAAATGAAACAAAATATGATGGCGGTTATATGATATGTCCTTATTGTGAATATAAAATTAACTTGAAAGGATTTATCTATAATGAAATAATTAGTGTTATAAGATCTCATTTTGAATTTGTAGAAGGTAAGAGATTAGAGGATGATATAAATAGTTTATCTAATAGAAGGGTAAGGCCTGTTGGAGAGCATTTATATAATACTCTTAAAGCTGGAATGGTTAAGTTTGTTAGATTAACTAAGGATAACTTAACTCAGGCTAATGAAGAGACAATAAGGATTTCTGATGTAATAAATCCAAGACCTGTTAGTGGTATGCTTAAAATATTTTTTGCTCAAAATTCTTTATCTCAATTTTTAGATCAAACTAATCCGTTATCTGAGTTAACTCATAAAAGAAGATTATCTACTTTGGGGATAGGTGGTATCCAAAGAGAGCAAGCAGGGTTTGATATAAGGGATATTCATAGTAGTCATTATAGTAGGATTTGTCCTGTGGAAACTCCTGAAGGACAAAACATTGGACTCATTACTTCTTTAACTACTTATGCTACTATAAATTCTCCTTTTGGGTTTTTAGTTGCTCCTTATTATAAGATTAATAATGGGAAAATTGATTTTAGTAAAATTTATTATTTAGATGCTTCTCAAGAAGAGAACTATAAAATAGCTCCTGCTGATATTAAATTTGATATCAAAACTGGTGAAATATTAGAAACTAAAGTTGATGTTAGGTATAAAGGAACATTTATAACTGTTGAGGCAAATGAAATAGATTTTGTTGAGATTAGTCCTATCCAAATATTTTCTGTTTCTGCTTCTTTAATTCCTTTTATAGAAAACGACGATATAAATAGAGCATTAATGGGTACTAATATGCAAAGGCAATCTGTACCTTTACTAAATCCTGAAAAACCTTTTATTTTTACAGGATTAGAAAAAGAAGTGGCTAAACAAAGTGGATATTGTGTTATTGCTAAAAATTCTGGTAAAGTCGTTTATGTAGATTCTAAAAGAATTGTTATTGAAGTTAATAAAGTTAAAGGTATATATAATAGTTATGATTTATTAAAATTTGTTAATACTAATAGTGCTACTATTATTAACCAGAGACCGTTGGTTAATTTAAACGATGAAGTTAAAGCTGGGGATGTTATTGCTTCGGGTTTTTCTATAGACGGTGATGAATTAGCTTTAGGTAGGAATGTTTTAGTTGCTTATATGCCTTGGGAAGGTTATAATTTTGAAGATGCAGTTATTATTAGTGAAGAAATTATTAGAAAGGATTATTTTAGAAGTATTCATGTAGATGAGGAAGAAGTTGTAGCTGTTCATACTAAGCAGGGCCCTGAGGAAATTACGAGGGAAATTGGAACAGTTTCTGATGAAGCTATTAAGTATTTAGATGAGCATGGGATAATTTCTGTTGGTGCTTATGTTAAACCTGGGGATATTTTGGTAGGTAAAATAACTCCTCAAAGTGAAGTTGAGTTAACTGCTGAAGAAAAATTATTACAAGCTATTTTTGGTAAGAGTGCAAGGAATGCGAGGGATACTTCTTTAAAAGCACCACCAGGGGTTTATGGTACTGTTATTAAAGTATTTGATTTTAAAGGAGATACTAATAAAATTAATAGTGCTAATAATTATCTAGAACGAGTATTAATTCATATTGCTCAAAATAGGAATATAAAAGTAGGTGATAAAGTTGCTCTAAGACATGGTAATAAAGGGGTTATTTCTATTATTGTTCCTATTGAAGATATGCCTTTTATGGCTGATGGTACCCCTGTTCAAGTTATTCTTAATCCCTTAGGAGTTCCTTCTAGAATGAATATCGGCCAAATATTTGAAGCTCATTTAGGATTAGTTTGTAAAATCTTAGGTATTAGAATTAAAGTTTTACCTTTTTCTAATTTATCTTTAGATGAAATTAAAAATCTTATTAAAGAAGCTCTTAATTATAAGTATAAAAATATGCTTAATAGTTTATATAATTATACTGAATATGATTTGTTATTATTATTAATGAGGGATAGTGGTTATACTGTTAAGCACCTTTTAGATATTCTTTTTAATGAAAATAAAATATCTAAAGAAGAAATAATAAATAGATTATCAAAGGATATAAATAAAGAAAAATTAGAGAAAATGGAATATAGGCAATTAGTTAAATTATTCACAGTTAGAGATTTTACAAAAGATGAAATTGAATTTTTATATGATAAAATAATAGAGAATTTAATAAATGGGAAGTTTGTATTATATGATGGTAAAACTGGAGAACCGTTTGATAGGCCTGTAACTGTGGGATATGTTTATATGATGAAATTAATACATATGGTAGAGGATAAGATTCATGCTAGATCTACGGGGCCTTATTCTTTGATAACTCAGCAGCCGTTGGGTGGTAGAGCTCAGTATGGTGGGCAAAGATTTGGAGAAATGGAAGTTTGGGCTTTAGAAGCTTATGGTGCTTCTTATTCTCTACAAGAAATGCTTACTATTAAATCTGATGATGTATTAGGTAGAAATAAAGCTTATGAATCTATTGTTAAAGGCAAGCCTGTTGTATTTAAAGGAATCCCTGAAAGTTTTAAAGTTTTAGTAAAAGAATTACAAGCTTTAGGATTGGATATAGAGATTATTACTAATAAAAATCAGCCTATTGTTCCTAAGAGTTTTGAAGATTTTGAAGTTGAGGAAGAAGGTAGTTTAATATAAAAAGGAAGGGGGAATATTTGTGCTTACTTTTAATAATATAAAAGCAATAAAAATTGGGTTAGCTTCTCCTGAAAGAATTAGAGAATTATCTTATGGGGAAGTTAAAAAACCTGAAACTAAAAATTATAAAACATTAAAACCTGAACGGGATGGATTGTTCTGTGAAAGGATATTTGGACCAGAGAAAGATTATGAGTGTGCTTGTGGGAAATATAAGAAAAGAAAAATAAAAGCTAAAGGGGTTATCTGTGATAGATGTGGAGTTGAAGTTACTAAATCTAAAGTAAGGCGTGAAAGAATGGGGCATATAGAATTAGCTGCTCCTGTCGTTCATTTCTGGTTTTTACAAGGAAGCCCTGGTATTTTATCTATTTTACTTGATTTAGAAGATAAACAACTAAAAGATGTTGTTTATTTTGAATCTTATATTGTCACTGATTTAAATAAAAACAATAGGAATATATTGTATTTTATATTGAAAAAGAAATATATAAACAAAAAAGATGAGTTGATAAAATTATTAGAAGAAGAATATGAAAAGATTATAGAAAATAGTAAAGATGAAAAAGAAAATGAATTTTTAACTAAAATAATAAATTTAATAAAAAAAGCTGATCAATTCTTAAGAGAATTATTAGTTTTTCAATTTGATGTTAAGAAATTTGATAAATTGTATAAGGTAGTAATAGATGAAGATTATCCAAATATAAGTAAAAGGTTATATGCTGAATTAAAGAGAGGGAAAAATAAATTATCAAAGTTTATAAAGATATTTGAAGAAATAGAAAATATAGATAGGAAATATATAGAGATTCAGAAATTATTAACATCCTTAGAAATAAAATCTATTTATAAAAATTATGAAAAAGAAATTTTAATAGAAGCTGAAAAATATGAAAAAGAAAAAATTGTTATTATTAATTTACTTATAAATACTGATAATGAGATACAAAATATCATCAATATAACTAAACATAAATTGGATAATTTAATGACAAAATTTAATATATTATATGAGAAAATAGAACGAACTATAACATATGATATAAATTTAAAATTATCATCATTAAAGGAGAAAAATTTAGATAAAAAAGTAAAGAAAGAAAATGAAAATATAATTAATTTGTTATCTGATTTTAGAGCAATTCTTGAAGATTTTAATAATGGAATTTATAATTATTTAACTATTTCTAAAGTTAAATTTAGTATAAAAGATTTACAAAAATTATTAAAAGATTTAGAAGAAGTTATTCAAAAATTAAGAAGTTATACTAATGATATAGAAGAAGAGAATTTAATATTAAAAGATATACAAAATATGGATAAAGAATTATTACAATTTAAGAGTAATGTAATGGAATTACATAATATATTTGAAACATTTGAAGTTTTTAGGAAAGTTATATTCGAATTAAAACAATCTACTGAAAAAACGGATATATCAAAATGGGTAAATGAGTATGTTGAAAATTATAATAAGTATTGGGAATTAGCTGATGAGTATAAGCAGTTAGTTATAAAAAATGAAAAAGATAAAGAAAATAAATTAAATTTATTATCTGAATTAAAGAAATTAGAAAATGAGTTATTAGATTTATATTTTGATGAAAGGTTTAAGGAGTTCGTGATTAAATTAGCTAAAGTAGCTAAAGTTGTTGCAGATAATATAATGGTTGTATTTAGTTTAGAAACTGGTGCTTTACCTATAAAAGAATTATTATCTAAAATGGATTTAGAAAAGGAGTTAGAAAATTTAGAGAAATTAAAAGAAAAGGATTCAAGGAATATAAGAAAATATCTTAAAAGAATAAGTATAATAAAGATGTTTTTAAAGAGTAAAATAAAGCCTGAGTGGATGGTTTTAGAGGTTTTACCTGTTTTACCTGCTGAAATTAGGCCTATTGTTCAATTGGAAGGAGGTAAATTCGCTTCTTCTGATTTAAATGATTTATATAGGAGAATTATAAATAGGAATTTACGATTAAAGAGATTAATAGAATTACAGGCACCTATGATAATAATTAATAATGAAAAGAGAATGCTTCAAAAAGCAGTAGATGCTTTAATAGATAATTCTCGTACTAAAAGGCCTATTGTTGTTTCTAATAGAAGAGTTTTAAAATCTTTATCTGATAGTATTCAAGGGAAGCAAGGGAGATTTAGGTATAATTTATTAGGTAAGCGTGTAGATTATTCAGGTAGAAGCGTTATAGTAGTAAATCCTAAGTTGAAGATGTATCAATGTGGATTACCAATAGATATGGCTTTGGAATTATTTAAACCGTTTATCTTACATAAGTTAATGGAGAAAGGTAAAACTGATAATATAAAGAAGGCTAAAAGAATGTTAGAGTTAAGGAAACCTGAAATTTGGGATGTAGTACAAAATGTTATATCTAATTTCCCAGTGATATTAAATAGAGCGCCTACATTGCATAGATTGAGTATCCAGGCGTTTTATCCTGTTTTAGTTGATGGTAAGGCAATTCAAATACATCCATTAGTATGTGGGCCGTATAATGCAGATTTTGATGGGGATCAGATGGCAGTACATATTCCTTTATCTACAGAAGCTCAATTAGAGTACAGAAATTTAATGTTATCAATTCATAATATGTTGATTCCAGCTAATGGAGAGCCAGCAAATGTACCTTCTCAGGATATGGTATTAGGTGCATATTGGCTTACTTTTGCTTTTCAAAAACCAGAAAAAATTCAAGTATATGTAGCATCCTATGAAGAAGCTCTTAGATTATATAATGAACTAAATTATTCATTAAGTACTTGGGTATATTTTAAAGTTAATTTTGATAGAGTAGCAAATGGAATAGATAAAATCGAAGAATTTAAACAAACTAAAATTGAAACTACAATAGGAAGAATTATATTTAATAATGCTATAAGAAAATATTTATCTGATTTTCCGTTTGTTAATTTTATAGTAGGTAAAAAGGAATTAAAATGGATTGTAGAAGAATGTATATATAGATATGGTATGTCAAAAGTACATCCTGTATTAGATGAATTAAAGGACATAGGATTTTATTTTGCAACTAAATCAGCTACAACTATATCTATAGGAGATTTAATAGTTCCTCAAGATAAATATCCAATAATTAAAGAAGCAGAAGAAAAGCAAGTAATATTAGAAAAAGTTTATGAATTAGGATTATTATCTGATGAAGAATATTATAAAAAGAAGATAGATTTATGGTATGAAGTGACTGATAATGTAACTCAATTGTTTAAAGATTATTTTTCAAAGAATTATCCATTAAATAGTATATGGATGTTAGCTAATTCGGGAGCAAGGGGGAATGTAGATCAAGCAAAACAATTGGTAGCTATAAGGGGATTAATGGTTAATCCTAAAGGAGAAGTTATACCTTTGCCAATAAAGAAATCATTTACAGAAGGATTAGGAATATTTGATTATTTTGTAGGTAGTCATGGAGGTAGAAAAGGATTAGTTGATACTGCTCTAAGAACCGCAGATGCAGGATATTTAACTAGAAAATTAGTTGATGTATCTCAAGATGTAATAGTAAGAGAAGAAGATTGTAAAACAGATGAATATATAACTGTAAGAGCTATAAAAAATGTTAATTTTGATAGTTCATATATTGAAGAAATAGATGTTGAAAAATCTTTAGGAAGATATGTTGCAGATAATTATGAACAATTTAACTTAAAGAAATATGATATAATAGATTATTTAAAAATAAAAGAATTAAGTTCAAATGGAGTAAAGACTATAAAAGTTTTTAGTGAAGAAGAGATATTGCCGTTAGTTAATAGGATAAGGGGAAGAGTAGCTGCAAGTGATTATGTAAATCTGGAAACAGGGGAGAAAATTGTAGCTGAAGGAGACTTAATAACTAGGGAAAAAGCAAAGTTAATATCCAAATATTATTATGAAGTTAATATAAGAAGTGTATTAAAATGTAAGGTATTTAAAGGAGTTTGTAGAAAATGTTATGGTGAAGATATGGCAAGAGGAAATGTACTAATTGATTTGGGTGAGGCTGTTGGAATAATAGCTGCACAAAGTATAGGAGAACCAGGAACTCAATTGACTTTAAGAACTTTCCATACAGGAGGAGTGGCTTTAGAGTCAGATATAATTCAGGGTATTCCAAGAGTACAGGAATTATTAGAAGTAAGAAGAAGACCTAGGAATTCTTCAGATTATTTTGTTTTGGAAGATTCAATAGTAGAAGAAGTTTCAATTAATCCTTTAACTAATGAAAAATTAGTAAAAATAAAAGGATTAATTACTCAAAAAGTATATACTTATACTATTCCATCTAATAAGAGAGTAATAGTAAAAGTAGGACAAAAATTATCAATTGGTGATACGTTAACATATGGATCATTACCATTTAAAATATTACTAGAAAACATAGTAAGTATGAATATAGATGAAGAATTAAAAAGAAAATTAATAGATAAAGCAGTTGAAAGAATCCAGAAATATGTAATAGAGGAAATGCAAAAGGTTTATTTAAGTCAAGGGGTATATATTGTAGATAAGCATATGGAAGTAATAGTTAGACAGATGTTTAGATTCGTTTATGTAGAAGATCCAGGAGATAGCTCGTTAATGTATGGGCAATTAGTAGATAAAAGTATAGTAAATTATATAAATAATGAATTAGCAAAGCAAGGTAAAAGATTAGTAAAATATATACCAGAAGTTTTAGGTATAAGTAAAGCATCTTTAGAATCTGAATCTTGGTTATCTGCTGCATCATTCCAAGAAACAACTAGAGTATTATCCTACGCCGCAATATCTGGTAAAAAAGATTATTTATTTGGATTAAAAGAAAATATAATAATAGGGAAGTTAATACCTACAGGTACTAATTTTGAAGATTATAAAGAAGTTATCATAGAAGAAGAAATGCAAGAAAATTATGAAACTTTATCTGTTAATCAATAGTTTAATTATAGTTTAATTAATAATTTAACTAATACTTTTAAAAAGTAGGTGATTTTATATGTATAAGTATAATAGGATAATTGAGATACTTTCTATTTTACTGATTGGTATTATTTCTATTTTTTTGTTACATAAGAATCCTATAGTTTTTGATTTAACAAAGGAGAAAAAATATTCTATTTCTAAGGAATTAATTAATTTCCTTAATTCTTTAGATTCTCCTGTTTATGTTAAAATTTTATATGATAAAGGTAGTAAAGAATATAATGATTTATTGGATTTTTTTGGGAAATTAGCCAGATATTCTAAAAAAGTTAAATATGAATATTTGGATCCTCGTTATAATTTTACTCAAGCTAATTTATATGGATTTTCTTCTAATAATCAGGTATTGATTATGTATAAAGATAGAAAAAAGTATGAGAGTTCTGGAATTGATCAAGATAAATTTTATAGTATAGTTTTTAATTTAGCTAATCAAAAAAAAGGGAATATCGCTTTTATTACTGGTCATGGAGAATATAGTATAGATAATACTAATCCTGACGGTCTTAGCTCCTTAAAACAAACTTTATCAGAAGAAGGATTTAATATTAAGGTAGTTAATCTAGCTTCTGAGAATCTTTATGTTAATGAAAATCTTTTATCTGTTATTGTTTCTCCTAGGATAGATATTAGTGATTTTGAGTTAAAAAAGATTAATGATTACTTATATAATGGAGGTAGATTAATAGTTGCTTTATCTTTTAAAGAATATTCACCTTCTAAGTTCCCTAATTTGCGTAAATTAGTTAATAATTATGGGATTTCTATTAGTGATCAGGTTGCTATTAGTGTATTTACTAATAATCCGCTTTATGTGGTGGTTTTTCCTGTTAATTTACCTTATTTATCTAATTTATATAATACTAATTTAGCAATGTTTGCTCCTTTAATTATCCAAAGGTATGAAAATAAAGCTAATTCTAATATAGAAGGTGCTTCTTTATCTGAAGTTTTAACGACTAAAGCAGTCTCTGCTAATATTGAACAACTTAAAAAAGGAGTTTTACAGATATCTAGAGATATTAAGGAATATACGGTTTGTATGATGTCAGAAAAAGTTTTTAAGGATAAAAAAGCTATGTTGTTAGTTATTGGGGATTCTAATATTTTAGCTAATTCTTTGGTATCTGCTTATGATAATAAGAGTTTTGTTATGAATGTTATTGATTATATGTTAGATCAACCTATTGCTAAGAGTTTAAGGCCTAATGATGTTCCTCCTTTACCTGTTGTTATAAAAAGGGAGCATATGATTATTATGTATCTTATTTATTTAGTTTTACCTTTTGTTTTTATTATTTTAGTTTATTCTTTAGTAATAAAAAGAAGGTATTATGCTAAATTTAGAGAAAAAAATTAATCTAATAAATATAAATTTTAATTAAGGAGGTGAATTAGTTTATGGCAGTAGAGTCTGTTAAAGTTCCTTTGTTTAGTGATATACCATATTTTAAATTAAAAGATCCTTATAATAAGGAGTATGATGTTAATGAGTTATTTGGTGAGAATGGATTAGTTGTTATATTTACTTGTAATCATTGTCCATATGCACAAGCTATTTGGCCTAGATCTATTGAATTATATAATAAAGTTAAATCTTTAGGAGTTAATTTTGTAGCGATCAATCCTAATGCAGCTAATCCTAATTATCCAGAAGATAGCGTGGAAAATATGAAAGAATATATAAAAAAATTAGGGATTCCTTTTCCTTATTTAGTTGATGAAACTCAGGAAGTTGCCAAAAAATTTAATGCTCAATGTACTCCAGATATCTATTTATACAATAAAGACAAAAAATTAGTTTATCATGGAAGATTTGATGATAATTGGAAGGATATAACTAAGGTTACTAAAAAAGATTTAGAAGAAGCTATATTTAAAATGCTTAATAATGATGAAGTTTTAGAACCACAGTATCCTTCTATTGGTTGCTCTATTAAATGGGTTTAATTTTATTAATAATACTTTAATTTAATATTTAGAATAATTAAAAATAATAAAAAATCTTTATAAATCAAATAATTAATTATTGGTAGAAGTATTGTTATTTTTAAGATAGTTTATAAAATCTTCAATTGATTTTAAAGCTTGGTCTTTTGAAATATTATTTACTATTTCCTTAGATTTATTTATATCATTTGTATTTAAAACTAATTGTAAAAATTGTATAGTTTTAAATTCTTGAATTGCTTTGTCTATTTTTTTATCATTGTAATATAGGATTAAATTAGTTATATGGAAATTTATCAATTGATTAAACATTATTATTTTTAATTCATTATTAGATACTTTAGATAAATCTAATTCTTTGGTATTTTTTGAAATATAATCTTTAAATTCGTTTATAGCTTTATCTATTTCATTTTTTTCTATATATGATTCTATGTTATTAATAAATTCAATAGTTTTTTCTTTATTTTTTAACATGGTATAAAATGATTTTGTGGTGGATAAGCCTGTTATTAAGAAGGTAGCAAGGGGGATAGCGAAGCTTAAAGGCCCTAAAATTGGCATTAGTAATGTACTTAATATTGAAGTAGATAATGAACTTACTCCTCCTATTGTTAAACCAGCTATTAAAGACCTTAAAGAGATTGGTAGTTTACTTAAAAAACTTAGTTTATCTTTTAGGAAATTGGAGATCTTATTTGATAAATAATTTTGTGCTTTATCTATAAAAGATTGAACTTTGGGAGCTGCTTTTAAATTAATAATTGAAAATATAGAACTTAAAATAGCAAATAGTGCAAAATTAGTAACTCCAAAAGGTAAAGCTAATAACGCTGATAACCCTAAATTAGTTAAAATCGAAAATATCATTTTCTTATTATCGTCTATTTCGAATATATTTGATATACTTGAAGAAAAATTAGATACTAAATTTACACTTAATGGAATATTTACTAAATAATTAATAGGTAGTGTTTGAATTGAGAAGTTTTTTATATCATTTATTTCTTTTGAGGTAGTTGAGTTTAGGAGGCTTACGGTAGATATCATAGATGAAGTTAATAATAAACTTATTACACTTAATGGATTTATAGAATTATACAATAAAATTAAAGAATTTATAACAGAAGGTAATATAAAAGATGATGCTATTGAATATAAAGGATTATTTACTTTTTCTCCTATTTTGTAGGATATAGCTGTTGTTGCTAATGGCACTAATGCTAAGAAAGGGTTAGATAATAAATATATACTACTTAGTAATCCAGCTGTAGTTAAACCTCTTAGTAACGAAGGATTTAGTTCCCTAGGAGTAGGTGTATTTTTAAACTCTTCTATTTCTTTACTTAGTTTTTCTTTTATATTATTTAGTAAATCGTTAAATTTTTCATTTATTTTTTCTAAATCAAGTTTATCTAAAGGTTTAGATATTATAATATTTTCTTTATCTATTTCTTTATTTCCTATGTTATTATTTACCAAGGAATTAGAACTAGTTATTTTTAAGTTATTAACTATATCCATAGTTTAAATCTCCCCTTAATTTTAATAATTCCTTTACCTTTTTTATTATTATTTTTTTTAAATAAAAAAAATCCTTTATTTATCTATTATATTATGTTAAATTTATGTTAAATTTTTATTAGATTTTTTAGGAAGGGAGTTTAATATTTATTTTTAATAAAAATAATTGATGAGAATTTATTATTTACCAAGAGCATCTAATTCTCTTGTTAAAATCTTAAAAAATTTACCAACTATATTTAAAGATTTTAAAAATATGTTTATACTATTTCCTGCTAACATATGTTATACTTTCCCTTTGGCTTCCATATATTGTAATTTTAAACTCTCTTTTTATGATATAGATTATAAAACTCTTTATCCTTTTGATTTAAAAAAAATAATAGCTTGTTATCCAAAGGATTCTCTAATTTTAATTAATGTAGTGATTCCATATGGGAATTTTGAGCCTCAAAAAGTTATTTTATTAAAAAATGAAATAGAAAGAATAAATGAATTTATAAAAAAAGATAATAAATTAGTAATAACTTTATGGGACATGGCTTTGGTTATACCTACTAAAGAAACTCTTGAATTTATATTGAATAACTCTAAATTATTTAAACAAGATTTTTTCGTCTTTAGTTTTTCATATGCTAAACAATTAGAATTAGGTTATGGAAGTGCTTTATTTTCTCCTTTTAATCTCAATATTAATTTAAGTAATGTTATAGATAAATCCATTATTTCTAAGCTTATTAATAAAGTAGATAAAATCTTTAAAGGGAGTAATATTTTTTATTCTAAAAATAAAACAGAAATCTTATTTAAAATCATAAATAATAAAAATGTATTTAAGTGTTATAATTCTGAGCTAATTTTAATAGATCAAAACGAATTAGATAATATATTAGATAAAATTTTAAATAATTTGGATTTTAGCATAATTTTAAGAAATAATTTAAAAACTACTTTTTTTAGTCTATTAGAGTTGAAAAAAAATATCAATTATTTTTATTTAACTACTTTAAAAAGTATATTAACTAAAAAAAGTGTATTACTTAAAGATAATTTAATTGAATTATTAGATAGTGATTTACTTTCGTGGAGATTTAATATAAGAATTAATTTCAATAGAGATGAATTGTTAAATGAGTTATTTAAAGAAGGGGTTTTTGTTAGTAGATTATTTCCTGTAGTTTCCCATTTATTTTTAAATCAAAATTTCTCTTATTTTGATAGTAATATAAATGATTTTGCTAATTCTTCTAGTCACTGGCTAAAAGTAATTAACATATTTAATAACCACTTGGTAATTGATTCTAATTTTTTAATAAGAGAATTAAATATGACCAAAGATTATTTAAATTCCAGTTATATTAATAATTTTGTTGAAGTTATAAAAAAATTTGTAAATTATTTTTAATTATTTATTTGCTATTATAATTGCTATTAGAAGATAATTCTATCGATTATCCCTGCTCCTAATAGAATATCGTTGTGATAAAAAACAGATATTTGGCCAGGGGTTATTGCTAATTGCTTTTCCTTAAATTCTACTAACACTTTATTTTTTTCAATAAAACTTAAAGTAGCAGGTGATTCATTATGAGTATATCTAATTTTAACTAAAATCCCTTCTTTATTATTTATTTTTTCTACTTCATCTAAATTTATTATCCAATTTAAATTTTTAACTATAAATTTGCTTTGATATAGATCTTCTTTTTCCCCTACTATTATTTTGTTTTCCTCTTTATTAATTGATATTACATATAATCTTTTAGATGAAGGTATCCCAATATGTTTTCTTTGCCCTATTGTGTAGTTATGTACTCCTTTATGTTTTCCTAAGATATTTCCATATTTATCAACTATTATCCCGTTTTCTATTTGTTCATTTTTGAAGATTTCTATATAGTTAGTGGATATAAAGTTTTGGCTATCTATTTTGTTGTAAGTAGGAAGATTGTAATATTTAGCAATTAATCTAACTTGTTCTTTAGATTTAGCTAATCCTAAGGGGAAAATAGATTTTTCTAAATGCTTTTGATTTAAAAACGATAAATAATAAGTTTGATCTTTTTTAAGGTAATTAGCTTTTTGTAAAGTAAATTGGTTGTTATATTTTATTTTTTTTACGTAGTGTCCTGTAGCAAAGTAATCAAATTTTATATTACTGTTAATAGCTTTTTCTAAGAGATATTCAAATTTCATTTTCCAATTACACATAACACAAGGGTTTGGAGTTCTTCCATTTAAGTATTCTTCTTTAAAATAATTTAAAACTATATTTTCGTATTCTTGAGTTAAATCGATTACATAATAATCTATGTTTAGGTGTTTAGTTAATTTGATACAATCTTGGATATCTTCGAATTCTTCTGGACCAAAGCACCCATGGATATTGCTTTTGTTATCTGCTTTAAATTTGAAAATTTCATTATATTTTTCATCCCATATTTTCATAGTTAATCCTATGACTTTAAAACCTAATAGTTTTAATAGAAGTAGGGTAGTGGATGAATCTACTCCTCCACTTAAACCTACCGCTATTATATCATCTTTATTTATATAATCTAAATTTTGCTTTATTTGTTGTAGTAAATTATCTATTTCTTCTTTTGATATCTCTTTAGTTTCTATATTCTCTACATTTTTATAAGATATATTATTTACTACGCTTAGGTTATTTACCATAATCAATTACTCCTTGAATATATTTTAAATTTATAATTGTTTTTTTATTCTTATATCTACTGTAAAAACTCCTTTTTCATTAACTATAACAGGGTTTAAATCAATTTCTTCTATTTCATCTATTTTTATTACTAATTCATTTATTTTTAATATTGTATTTATTAGTGAATTAAGGTCATATTTTTTATTTCTGTAATTTTGAAATATTTTTAGAATATTTAATTTGTTTAAAGTATTTATTATTTCTTCTTTATTAGTTGGTATTAAAATTGTTTCGAATTTTTTAAGGATTTCTGTAAAAATTCCTCCTAATCCTAATAATATGAACCCTTTATTTAAGATCTTATCTTTTTTATAACCTATTATTAATTCTAAATCTTTTTCAATCATTTCTTGGACTAAAGCAATTGGATATAAACTTTTTAATTTATTATAGCTTTCTATTAATTCATTTTTATTTTTTATATTTAAAATAACTGCTTGTTTTTCTGTTTTATGTATTATTTTAGGATCTAAAGATTTCATTACTAATGGATATTCTAATTCTATATTTTCTAAATCTTTTTCGTTATTAATTATTTGATATTTAGGCTGATTTATTTTCAAAAAATCTAAGATTTTTATATTTTTATTTAAAGGAATATATTCGCTTTCACTTTCCATAATGAGTTCTTTTATTTTATTATAATCAATATCTAATTCTAATAATGGTAAGTTTTTATTTTTTAATATTAATTCTCTTTTTAAGTTATATTCTATTATTTTAGATATAGCTAAAGTAGCTTCTTCAGGGTACTCGTATATTGGGATATTTGTTTGATTTATATTTTCAAAATCTTTTGAAAATATATCTAATGAATACATGCAACATACTATAGGTATGTTATTTTTGGTAAATTCTGGTTCAATTTTTGCTATAACGTCGCTAACTTTTTTCATATCTATTGTAGATTGTTGTGCAGGAACTAATAGTAATATGTCATATTCATTTTTGTGGTTCAATATAATTTGTAAAGTTTTTTCGAATCTAGTATCATCTGCATCTCCTACTATATCTATTGGGTTATTAACTCCTGCAGCAGGTGGAAGGACTTTGTATAAATCTGTTTTAAATGATTCTGAAATTTTAGGTACTTCTAAATTATTTTTTACAGCGAAATCTGTGGTTATTACCCCACAACCCCCACAATTCGTTATTATTAATACCTTTTTAGATTTTTTTGATTTAAATAATTCAAAATTCTTAGAAAGCAATAAAGTAATATTATATAAATCTTTGACATTTTCTACTTTTATTAAATTGAGTTTATTTAATAGTGTATTGAATATTTCGTTATGTCCTGCTAATGCGGCGGTATGCGAGGCAGAAGCTATCTGCCCTTCTTGCGTTATTCCACCTTTAAAAACTACTATTGGTTTGTTTATTTCTATTAGTTTTAATACTATTTCTTGAAATTCATCGATATTTTTTATATCTTCAATGTATAATATAATTGCGTTAGTGGTGTTGTCATCATATAGGTATTCTAAGAAATGGCTTTCTTGTAAGACTGATTTATTTCCTACACTTATTAGCTTGCTTATTCCTAAGTTTCTTCGTGTTAGAAATTTAACTACTCCTATAGTAAATCCTCCACTTTGAGCTATTATTGATATGTTCCCTTGTTTAGGTAGATATTTTGTAGCAAACGATGCATTTAAATTATAATAAGTATTTATAACTCCTACGCAATTGGGGCCTAATATTGTTAGGTTGTATTTATCACTTAATTCTTTGAGTTTGGTTTGATATATTTCACCTTCTTCAGTTTCAGCAAATCCACTGCTTAGTACAATGAAATTTTTTATCCCTTTGATTGCTCCTTTTTCTATTGTTTCTAAGGCTATTGTTGGTTTTAAAATTACCACTGCTAAATCTACTATTGGAATCTCACTAATATCATTATATACTTTTAATCCTTTAATTGCTTTTAATTTAGGATTAACAGGATAGATTATCCCTTCATAATTGGAATTGATAAGATTTTCTAAAAATGAATAACTTATATGTTCTTTATTACTTGAAACTCCAATTATTCCTATACTTGTTGGTTCTAATATACTTTTTATATCATATTTTATTTTATCTATTATCCCCATATTTATATTATTTTATTCAAAATACTCCTTACCTTTAGAAAAAACATATTTTAATTGTAATTTTGATTTAATTTAAAAAAATATAAGGGATTTTTGTTTTTTTTAGAGAATTTTATTTTTAGGAAAATAAAAATTAATTAATTATATTTAATTTTATGGATGAATATTATATAGAGAAAAAGTTAATAGAAATTGTCAGATTTTATAGATTAGACAAATTATTTTGTAGAGAATGTAATAATTTAGATTTTGAATTATATTTGGTGGGTGGATTTATTAGGAATCTTATTTTTGAAAATAAAATAGATAATGAATTAGATTTAGTTTTTCTTTTAAAAAATAATAATATATCTGTATATAAGGAAGCAATTCAAAAAATATGTACCGATTGCTATAAAGGATATAACTATAAATTAATAGAGTTGGATACAAATAGGTATATATATAGGATTGTAATAGAATGTGACCCAAAAATAATTATAGATACTACTTACACTACCGATATATACCAAGATGCAATAAGAAGAGATTTTACTATTAATAGTTTATATTTTGACATATTTAATAATAAATTGATAGACTTAACTAATTCATTAACTGATATAAAAAACAAAATCTTAAGGACATATAGATTGCAAAGTTTAATTGAAGATCCTCTTAGAATTATAAGAGCTATTAGGTTTAAAAATAAATATAATTTAACTATAGAAGAAAATACCTTAAAATATATTCAAGATAATATTTCTTCCATACTTTCGTTAAATTATGTAAGAGTAAAACAAGAATTATTTAAAATATTTGAATTAGATTTTGTTTATAAGGCTTTATTAGATTTTAGATTGTTTAAAATAAATGAGTTATTTAATTTAGAACCTAATGATGATTTAATAGAAGCTATTAAAGTATTAGATTTTACATTTGAATTTTATAGGGAATTATTATTAAGTGAATATGAATTAGAGATTTATGAAAAACATAAGGCAGTTTCTATTTTATTAATGATGGCTTTAATAAATAATGATAATATCCAAAGTTTATTAACTTATGTTCTAGGGGATAATATTTTTCAAAGAGCTAAGAAATTAATAGAACTCTGGAACAAACGAGATAATAAAAAAACTTTAATAGATATATTTAAGCACAGGAAAAATTATACAGGCTTTGAATTTATCTATTATAATTTTTTACTAAATTTAAAAAAAATAAATAATAAGGATTATTTAAAAACTTTGGAAAAGTTATTACAACTTTGTAGGTATGTTTGCCAGTTTAAAAAAAACTTAATGTCTTTTGATCAATTTAAAGTTTTGTTTGATTCTGAAGAATATGATGAATACTTAGATTATTTAATGCAATTAACTGTTTAAATTATTATATTTTTTTAATTATTTTTATGCCTAAAGGATATTTGATATATAATTCTGTTGAATCAAAAATATTAGTTTCTGATATAAATAAAATAGATTCACTAACTACTCATAAAGGGAAAATAGTGTTAGATAATGATTTAAAAAACATAAGTTATGGTAAAAAAATTACTACAACTAAGGGTAAATTTTATTATGTTTTAAAGCCTGCTTATAAGGATATAATCTCAAAAATTAATAGGACAACTAATACTATTAATTCTAAAGATATAGCTCATATTTTAGTTAATACTTCTATAAATAAGGGTTCAAAGGTTTTAGAGATAGGATTAGGTAGTGGTGCTTTTTCTCTGTTTTTATCTCATTTTATTAATAAACCTATTTTATCTCTGGATGTAAGTTTTAAAAATATTAAGAATGCGTTAAATAATATAAAAAAATATGGAGATATTAATTGTGTTTTAGCTTTATTAATTAAAGATGAGCAAAAGAAAGTACCTATAAAGTATAAAGAATATTTTGATTGTATTATTATAGATCTTCCAGAGCCTTATATTTATTTGGAATTAATATTAAATGTTTTGAAAAGTGGGGGGGATTTAGTATTTGTTGTACCTAATATAGAGCAAGTAAAAGAATCTAGAAATATATTCTCTAAGTATGGCTTCGTTTATTTTAGAACTTATGAAATAATAGAAAGACAATGGTTAATAAGAGACGTAGGTTCTAGACCTTATGAGAAATATTTAAATCATTCTCTGTTTTTAACTTTTGCTAAAAAAGTTGATAATTCTTAATATTTTTATATGTACAATAAAAATCTAATTGATTTTAATAATTTTTCTTTTAGATATAACAAAGATGATGATGTTATTTTTAAGGATATTAGCTTTAGTATAGTTAATAACAGTGTTAATTTTATTATTGGAGATAATGGTAGTGGTAAAACTACTCTATTTAAGGCAATTTTTCATAATTATTTATATAAAAATTATAGTGATTTTATTAAAATAAATGCGAAATATATCGGTTTTATTTGGGATTTCCATAATTTCTATGATAAATTAACTGTTTATCAAAATATTAAACTGTATTTTGAATTATCTAAAAATAAAAATATTAAAATAGATTTTAATAAAAGTGTTGATCTGTTTTTTGAATATTTTAAAATAGAAAAAAGCTATCTAAATAAAACAATAAGTGAGCTTTCTTTTGGATATAAACAAAAAATCCTAATCATAAGGGAATTAATAACTTTTAAAGAAATACTTTTAATAGATGAACCATTTTTAGGATTAGATTATTCTTCTTATTATTCATTTTTAAAAATATTATCCGACTTTTATAATCAAATTAGTTTTATTATATTTACTCAGAATCCCAATGTTGTCTATGATTTTAATAATATTAATAAATCAAATCTTAATTTAAATAAAATTAGTTTAAATTCTAAGATAACTTTATTTTCTTTGTTTTAAAATTTTAAGGGGATTTTTTTATTTTGTTTTTTATGGTAATTTTTAGTAATTTAAATCAGTTTAATTTGACAAAAATTGATTTAGAAAATATTATAGAAATAGATTCTCAAAACTTTAAGGGGCTTAGTATATGGGATAAAGAAGATTTCTTGTATTATATTACTAATAAGAATTATTTATTTTCTGTAATAAAGAAGGATGGATGTATTGTAGGCTTTTGTTTATCTTTTATTAGTTCTTTTGAAAGTGAATTGTATAAAATAGCTATAAAAAAGGATTTTCAAAACTTGGGTTTAGCTAAATTATTACTTATATTACATCTTGCTTGCTTAAATTTAAAAGGAATTAAAGTATCTTATTTAGAAGTTAGCATTAATAATTATAAAGCTATAAATTTATATAAAAAAATTGGATATAAAGAAATAAAAAAAAGGGAAAAATATTACTATAATAAAGAAGATGCACTAGTTATGAAACTAGAACTTAGAATTAGGGGGTTAAGTAACCCCCAAAAACCCCTTAATAATGGAATTTCACCCCCCCATACGCCGTTTAAAATTTAAATAACATTAAAAATCTCCTAACACTTATGTTCCGCCTATACACCATTATGGGTAAATAACTACTAAAAACACCTTGATTAAGTATTTATTTGTGTTTGTGTTTGTGTTTGTTTTTGTTTCATTTCTAATTCTCTTCGTTGTGCTAGTTTTTGTTGGAATGAATTAACTCCATTTTTTATAGCTTTATAGGCATAATAAGAGATTCCAGCAATATCTCCTACTAAGGCTACTCCTATTAGATATGGTGCTGCTGTAGCTAATGCTCCTCCTAAGAATCCTAAACCTGCTATTGCTCCTACTACTCCTAATAAATCTGTTATTACTCTTCCCCCACTTACTCCTAAATCCATTTTGTTTTCATCTATATCTTCTAATAGTTTATTTATTTTTTGATCTATTTCTGCTTTTTTAGTTTCTTCTAGATTAGCTTCTTTTATTTGATTATTTAGTTTTTCTAATTCTTGTTTTAGTTTATTTTTTTCTTTTAATTTTTTTATAAAGTTCCAGGCGTCAAATGCTAGGGTAACTCCTCTAAATGCTCCTAGTAATACTTTATCTACTACTTCCCCAAAGGTGCTATATATACCACTTACTATTGAGCTTTTTAGTTGTTCTGCGGTTTTTTGGAATATAAATGCTGGATTATTTTCTACAAATGTTTGTGCAGTTTCTGTTAAACTACTTACTCCATCTTGGGTATATGACAATATATCACTTACTTTATTCGTTAATGAAGAATTATTATTAGTATTTAAGTCAATTTTTAAATTAGTGTTGTTATCTTGGTCATTAGATGTTAATATTAAATTGTTATCTATTTTCCCTTTTGATAGATTTAGGTTTATTTTGTTATTAGTAGTTATTTCTGACATGTTAGTTCCCTCCCGGTTTTTATTTTTTATTTTTTTCTATTTTAATTTTTAAATAAATCTAAAAAAAATATTTATTTAAGTGTAAAAAAAATGTTAATTTTAGTTATTTATTTATTAAGGATATTAAAAATAAATCTAAAAAATAAAAAGGTTTATACTAAAAGAAGTAGAATAAAATAAAGAGAAACTTTGAAGCTAAGTGATAGTTAATTTTTAATAAAATATAGGGATTTTCACTAAAAAATATTAAAAAATTTTCATTAGGATAGGAAGGGGTGGATTATGAGGGATTTAAGTATTTATCGTAATACTTTAGTTCCTATAGTAGTTGAGCAAACTCCAAGAGGAGAGAGATCTTATGATATATATTCTAGATTACTAAAAGAAAGGATAGTATTTTTAGGTGATGCTATTGAAGATCATATTGCTAATTTAATAATAGCGCAGTTATTGTTTTTAGAGAAAGAAGATCCTGATAAAGATATAGATTTATATATAAATAGCCCAGGGGGTAGTATAACTGCTGCGTTAGCTATATATGATACAATGAGGGTAATAAAGCCGGATGTTTCTACGATATGTGTTGGGATGGCTGCAAGTGCTGCGGCTGTCTTATTAGCTGGTGGAGCTAAAGGTAAGCGCTTTGCTTTACCTTATTCAAGGATTATGATCCATCAACCCTGGATAAAAGGGATCGGTGGGCAAGCTAAAGATATTGAAATCCATGCCAAAGAAATTATGAGATTGAAAAAAATTATTAATGAAATATTATCTAATCATACAGGCCAACCTATTGAAAAAATTGAAATAGATACTGATAGAGATTACTATATGTCTGCTTTAGAGGCTAAAGAATATGGCATAATTGATGATATTATTACCCCTGAAAATAGAAATATTACCCCTCTATCTGAACAACCATTATAGTAAAATATAATATAAAATTAATATATTACAAAATTTAACCGTAAAATTTAATGTATAACATTATTAAAATTAGGGATTATCAAATTAAAAAAAATATTATTTATATTTTTATATTTTTTTATTTTTTTGTTTTAAAGTTTTCTTTAGCAAATCAAAATTTTAATACCCAAAATTTTAATAATCAAAATTTTAATAATCAAAATTTAAGTATTCCTGAATATGTTTTATCTTTTAAATATTATGATTATAATTTAAAAAGTAATATAGAGTATTTTTTATTTGATGATGTTCAGCAGGTAGTTGATTATGATAATAATAAAATTTATTTTTTCAATATTGATAAAAATGTTTTTACTATTTTAAATGAATTATATAATTTAAAAGGTAAAGAATTTCCTATTTATTATTATCCTCCTATTCCTAAGGAAAAATTAACTAATAAAAAATTAAAAAATAATCCTACTTCTTTTGGCATTATTGCTTATTTAAAAAAGTATTATAATTCTGATTTAGAGATAATGTATCTTTATGATTATTCTACTCCTAATTTTTATAAATATATAGATCCTAATTTGGCTTCTATTTTGTATCCTATTGAAGATAATCTTAAGATTTTAGTAAATCAGATAATGCTTTTGAGATTAAATTATAATGAAAAAAATATAGAAATTAAGGATTATAAAGATCATTTAAATTATCTTAAAGCTTTTAATAATTTAAGTAATTCTGATATATCTTTATACGAAGCCTATTTTAGGAATGATTATTTTTATTTTAAGTTTTTAGATTCTAAAAATAATTCTCTTAAAGTTTTTATTATTGATAAATATAAAAGTTATAAAAATTTAGGTAATTATTATTTAAAAAATTTTGAAAGTTTTAAATTTTAATAAAGATACTAATTTAAATGGCCTTTATTTTAGTAAAAATAGAAAAAAAATTATTAAGAGGTGGAGATTATGAAAGAAAAAGAAGTATCTACTAAACAAACTGTATTATCTGATGTAGCTGAGGAAGTAAGGGAAAATCTTTATGAATCTAATATTAATGCTGTTGATTTAAGGGAATATTTTAAAATATCTGATGAAGATATTGATAATTATTTAAAGGAATTAGATCCAATTGATTTAGATCTATTAGCTTCTTTATCTAATGCTTTTGGGGTTTCTAATTTTGAAGATGATGTTAAAAATATTATCACTAATTTTATTGAAAATTATAATTACACTTATACTGTTGATATTAAGGGGAATATAACTGTTTTTAAGGATATTCCGCAGGAGGAGTTTAAGGTTGCTTTAGCTAGTCATATAGATGAGGTAGGGTTTATTGTTAGTGAGAAAATGAAGTATCCTTATGTTAAGGTGGAGCCGATAGGGGGATGGGATGTTAAGAATCTTTTATCTTCTAAGGTTGTTATAAAGACTAAGAGTGGGTATGTTAAGGGGGTTTTTGCTTCTTTACCTCCTCATATTAAAAAAGAGTTTAGTGTTAAAGAGTTTAGTGATTTATACGTTGATGTTGATTGTAATTATGATTTAATTGAGATTGGGGATCCTTTGCTTTTGGAGTCTTATTTTGAAGTCATTTCTCCTTATAGTGTTATGGGCAAAGCTTTTGATAATAGGGTTGGAACTTATATTAATTTACATCTATTAAAGAATATAGATCCTTTTGTTGATGTTCTACATATTTTTACTGTTCAAGAAGAATTGGGGTTAAGGGGTGCACGGTTTATTCTTAATAACGAAAGATTTAGAGCTAATTTGATTATAATTTTAGAAACGACTTCTGCAGAGTCTCCATATACTGATTCTCAGGTTTCTTATGTTTCTAAGGGTCCTGTTTTGACTATTATGGATAAAAGTTATATAGCTAATCCAAAGTTTATAGAATTTGTTAAATTTATAGCTAATTCTTTGGATATTCCTTTACAGATAAAGAAGCCGAATATTGGTGGCACTGATGCTGGTTATCTTCAAGATTTAGCTAATACTATTATTATCTCAGTCCCTGCTAAATATATTCATACTAATTATCAAATCGTTCATTTAGTTGATATCCAAAATACTATTAAATTAATAAAAAATATTATCCGTAATGCCGATTTTATTAAATACCTTAAAGACATAACTGTTTTATAATTACATATGCAATAATTATTAATTTTTTGTTATTTTATTCTTAGCAATGTGTTTTATTAACAACCAAAATTGTATTATATAGTTTTTTATATTTCCTAAAGTTGTTTTTTTTACTTTTTCAATTTTGTATCCTCTATAATCATTATCTTGTAAGTTTATAGTATATATAAGATAAGGATAGAAGGACATACTAAACCAACTCAAATAGGACAAAAAGAAAATTGGCAATTATCTGCAATGAGAGCTGCTAATGTTGCTGATATTTTAACAGGCTGTGGAATCCAGCCGTGGTTTATTTCTATAAGTGCTAGAGGAGGACAAACACCCTTCGATAAAAATTTACCCCCTAACGACAATAAACATGAAAGAATAGAAATTATCCTTGAATATTCCCCAAAATAATCCAAAAAAAATAATATCACAAAAAAAATAATATCACAAAAGCAAAATAAAAAATAAATTAAAATAATTAATATGGTAATTTTTTAGTGATGTAATTTAGTAATAATTTTATTATTTTATAAGAAGCTTTGGTATCTCCAAACTCATTTATCCCCATTCTTTTTAACATTATCTCCTTTAATAAATCCTCCCTTTTTGAAATTAATGGATGATTCATATTAAATTTATATATAAAATCCTTATAAAGTATATTAAAATTGTTTTTTAAAGTTTCTATCCATTCTGTTTCATTCCTTAAAGTTACTGTGGGAACTTTTAATAAATAAGCTTCCTTTTGTAACCCCCCGGAATCAGTTAATACCATAAACGCATTTAATATTAAAAATATATTATCCGTATATTTTACAGGCTCTATTATTATAAAGTTATCCATTATTTTATACAATTCTTTTGAACTTTTTAAAATCTCATTAATTATTTTAGATGTTCTTGGATGGATAGGAAATATAACTTTTTTGTTATATTTTTTTGAAACTTCTTTTACAAAATTTAATAAATCTATTAAAGTGTTTATATCTTCAGTGTTTTCTTGCCTGTGAATCGTTAATAAAATATAATCTAAACTCAATATATCTAATTTTTTTAAAATATCTATTTTATTGTAATTCTTTTTTATTTTATCTAGAACTATATTAAGTAAATCGTACATAATATCCCCTACATTTATTACAATAGGGTTATTTATGTTATAAATTTTTAGATTAAGTTTATTTATTTTTTTAAGTGTTATTAATGTAGGGATTAAGTTTTTAAAACCTTCTTTTTTTAGATTAATAACGGAGTTTTTGGTAGGACAAAATAAGAATGTAGAGATATGATCTGTTAGGATTCTATTAATTTCTTCTGGCATAAATTTATTATAGCTCCTTAAGCCGGCTTCTATATGTGCTATCGGGATTTTTAACTTAGAACATACAATAGCTCCAGCTAAGGTACTATTCGTATCACCATACAACATCACTATATCCGGATTTATCTTTAAGATTAATTTTTCGATTTTTTTCATCATTAAAGCAGTTTGCTCCCCAGGATTAGTTATTAATTTATAATCTATATCTAAATGGTAGTCTATATTCTCTATTAATAAATCTTTAAACAGCGCTTGGGACATATTATAATCATAATGTTGAGAAGTGTTTATTATAACGTGTTTTATTTGATTATTGTTTTTATTGATTTTATTAAATGCTAAGTATATTGGTTTTATTTTAATATATTGTGGCCTAGTTCCTATTATACTTACTATCTTTTTCATATTTTCTTAACATGCTTTGAATTTTTTCCGTAGGTAATGGGATAAAACTCTCTGAAATTATGTTAAATTTATATAATGTTAATGCATCTTTTAGGGTTGTATCTGTAGGTAAAATTATCCCCGGACTATCTAATATTTTAATATTATATTCAATAGAATACCACTGTAAAGATCTTGTTGTTCCTACTTTATCTTCTACTTTGGCTTTAGATCTATTTATTAGTCTGTTAATAATTGTAGATTTCCCTACATTAGGATAGCCTATTATCACTATATTTATAAATAACTCTCTATTTGCTATTTCTTTTAATTTGTTTTTTAAATCTTTTATTTTTTCTTTATTCCCTATAATAAAATAAATTTCTTTTAGTTTGAATTTTTCTTTTATTTGGTTTATATTAGATTCTAAATTATTTATAAAATCTTGGAGATTTTTTTTATCTTTTTTATCTATTAAATCAGTTTTATTAAAAAATATTATAAGGATCTTGTTTTTAAGTTGAAACTTATTTAAGATATTTAAGTCAAAAGTTAATTCAAAAACTCTACTATCTACTACGTAAATTATTGTATTTATTTTTTTTATTATTTTTTGAATTATATCTATTGATTTTTTAACATGTAATGGGAAAGATAATTTTATTTTAACTTCTTCCATATATTTTATTATTACTCCATTTTTTTTGTTAATCATTTAAAATAATCGTTTAATAAAAAATAATTTATTTTTCTTTTTAAAGGGATAATTGTAAGTTTTAAGAAATTTAAAAAAGAAAAGAATAATGATAAAATAGAGGTGGATTATGAAAAACGAAATCTTTAATAAATTTAGTAATTTTAAAGATTTTAATTTATCTGATATTGAGCTTTATAAATATAAGGTAGCAGAAAAGATAAATTTTTTAACTATTGAACAAAGAGAAGAAATATTAAAAAAAGCTAATTATAATTTGTTTAATATTCCATCAAAGTATATAACAATAGATTTATTAACAGATAGTGGGACGAATACTTTAAGTGATTTACAGTTAAGTTATATGATGTTGTATGATGAGTCTTATGCGGGGTCTATTAGTTATGAGAGATTTATAGATGCTGCTAAGAATTTTTGTAATAAAGAGTTTATTTTTCCGGTACATCAGGGTAGAGCTGCTGAAAAAATTTTAGCAGAAATCCTAACTAAACCTGGCGATATTGTTATTAGTAATACCCATTTTGATACCGGTTTTGCTATATATAAACACTTTAAAGCAACCCCTATCAATATACCTACCCCTTATTATAAAGATGAAAAATATAATTTTAAAGGGAATATAGATTTAGAAAAATTAGAAGAACTTTTAAAAAATGGTAATGTTAGTCATGTAGTTATGACAATAACTAATAATGCATTAGGAGGCCAACCCGTTGAGCTAAATAATCTAAAACAGGCTTATGAAATAACAAAGAAATATAATAGAATTTTTGTTATTGATGGTTGTAGAATCGCAGAAAATTCTATCCTTTATAAAAGAATAACTAACTCTAATAAATCTATTAAAGAAATAATCCACGACTATACCCAATATTGTGATATATTTTATATGAGTACAAAGAAAGATGGGATAGCACATATGGGCGGGTTTATTGCTACTAATAATAAAGAATTAGTACCTAAGATTAGGCAGTTGGTTATTTTATATGAAGGGTTCCCTACTTATGGGGGATTATCTGGCAAGGATATGGAAGTTATTGCTAAAGGCTTGGAAGAAGTGCTAGATGAAGATTATCTAAATTATAGAATAAATCAGGTTAAATTTTTAGGAGATTTATTAAAGAATATTGGGATCCCTATAATAGAGCCTGTTGGAGGACATGCTGTTTTCGTTAATGCCTCTAAATTTATTCAACACTTAAAACCAGAAGATTACTTAGCTCAAAGTTTAGTAATTGAACTTTATAGATTAGGAGGAATTAGAAGTGTTGAAGTTGGATATCTTATGTATTCTAAAGATGCTATAATGAACTTGGTTAGATTGGCTATCCCCAGAAGAACTTATACTTATAAACATTTAGAATATGTTGCATATATATTTTCATTAATAAAAGATAATATAAATAATTTAAAGCCTTATAGAGTGTTAGAAGCTGATGAGTTAGTGCCTCATTTTACTGCTAAATTAGCCCCAGTTTCTTAATCTCAATATTAAAATTTCAATAATGAATTGCTAATAAAAAGTAAATAGCTAATTAATAAAATATGAATCATTTTGTTTTTTTTAGTATTGTTCTTTTATTTAATTCTTATTTTATTTTTCATTATTTAATTAGAAATCTATTTATTAATATGAAATTTCTTGAGATTTTCTATATTGAGTTGGTATTATTTTTTTGTTATTTATTTTTGTTATTTTTATTTAAGTATTTTTTATTTAATAAAGAGAGGATAAGGGTATTGGATTTTGGGATTTTAGTTAGTATTTGTGTATTTTCTTTCTTTATTGCTTACCATAATTTTAAAGATTATAAAATTAAGATATATAAAGTTTTAAGTAATAAAATGATAAGTGGCTATTTTGAGTTCCAGATTTCTAAAATTAAATCTAATTATGTACTTTTAAAAGTAATTAAATCTTATGATAATTACTATAGCTATTTAATAAATACTAATGTAATAATCCAGAGAAATAAATTAGATAGATTTATAGGGAATGAGTTAGTAGGTAGTTTTTTATTAGAGGATAAAAAATTCTTGGCTTTTGCTTATTTGGAATTTGTTAATCAATATGAAAAAAAATTTGATTTTTATTTTTCTAACAATATTTTTTATGGAGTTAATTATTTTTATGATATTAATTTTGTAAATGATGATAATTTTATAAATAAATTTATTAATAATGTAAGAGGATATATAAATAAAAGGTATAGTGATTTTGGGAAGTATTCTGATATATTGAAGGGTATGATTTGGGGGGTTGATGATTTTAGTTATTATGAAAAGCAAAAATTAATAAAGAGTGGATTATATCATTTGTTTGTGGCTTCTGGGGGAAATATAGCTTTAGTACTTAATTTTTCCTTTTATTTACTATCTTTTTTATATTATCTTGTTTTTAGGGATATAAAAAATAGGGGAGTAATTATTTTTTTTAGTATCATAATTGTGTGGATTTATTGTTTAGTAGTTGGTTTTGATTATCCCTTACTTAGAGCTTTTATAATAGCTATTATTACTAACTTAGTTCTTTTTAATTATGATCAAAAAAGTAATATTTTTTATCTTGTTAAATTATTTTTTGTTTTATTAATAGTTTTTTTATTTATAGATTACAAGTTTATTTATAATCTTTCATTTAAGATGAGTTTTATTAGTTTTATAGGGATTGTAGTTTTGGGAGATACTTTAAAAAAATGGATTATTGATTTCTTTGATAGATACCCTTATTTTTTGAGAATTATCTTTTATTATGTAGTTGATAGTTTTGTTATGTCTTTAAGTGCTACTATTTTTTTACTCCCTATATTGATTTATTATTTCGGGTTTTTATCAATTTCTGGTATATTTTATAATATTTTTGTTAGTGTTATTTATCCTGTTGTTTTTTATTTAGGGATTATTTATTTATTTTTTAAATTTAATGTAATTTATTATATAATCTATTTTTTATTGGGTTTTATTGATTATATAGTTAATCAGAAGCAGTTGGTTTTATATTTTAAGTAAAATTATTTATTAAATTATTTATAATTTATGTAGTGTGGGGATTGTTATGAGGGTAGCTATATTTAGTATTGTTGGGATATTTGCTTCTAAATCTAACTTAGATTTTTTTGCTAATTCTATTCATAATTACTTAAATAAAAATTTGGGTATATCTGTTGATAATTACTATTTTGATTATCCTACTATTACTTTGTTTCAAAATATTGAACACTATATTGAGCTTTTATATCAAAAATTTATTCAAATTATTGATTTTATAGATTATGATTATATTATTGTATTAACTCATTCGTTAGGGGGATATTTATTTAAGAAATGTTTAGAAAATATCTTGTTAAAACCAGTTAAAATTGAAAAGATTTCTAAAATTAAGTTTATATTTTTTACTTTGAGTTTCCCTTTAAAAATTAATAACGATTTTAAGCAAAAGTTACAAACACATTTTAATATTAAAATAATAACTCTTTGTGGGGTTTTAGATTATATGTTTCCGTTAGATAGATATGATATTTTAACTTTTTCTGATCACGAAACTATTCTTAAAGATCCTTACATTTTGTATAAACTATTTTCTTATATATTTAACGAATTAAGAGATTATTTTAATTTGAATTTAAATAATCATTTATTTGTGATAAAATATTTTCTTTTAAATTTTGTTAATATTTTTGTGATTTTGTGGATTATTATTTTATTTTTATTGTTTTATTTTTATTTTCAGTTATTTATTAATGTTATGTTATTTTTTATATTTTTTCAGTTAGGTAAATTTATTTCCAATTTTTTTAAGTTGGTTTTTAGTAAAGATTTTAATATATTTAGGTTAGCTTTATTTATTTTTTTTAGTTTAGTTATTGATAGTGTTTTTTATTTATTTTTTAGGGTTCCTATGTTTGTTAATTATTCTATTAAAAAAGGAATTAATAAAGAAGGAAAAATTGAAAATTTTAAATTATTAATAAATAATTTACAAGAATTTAAAGAAATAATAGTATTTCAAATCTTTTATAATGTAGTATCTATTATTTTAGGAGTTTTTGGAATTTTAGTTAACCTGATTTTATGAATCTGATTTTATAAATAAAATTTAATTTTCAAACCAGTTTAAAGGAAAAAAAATATAAAAAATTGAAAAATAATAATAGAAATAATATAAATATTAAAAAAATGAAATAGGAGTAAATTATGTATAGTTTAAAAAAGTTGTTAGCGTTAATGAATGATAAAGAAATAAATGCTAGTGATTTACATATAAAATCAAATAATAAGCCATATTACAGAATAAATAAAAATTTAGTTCCTGTTGGTGAAAAGATCCTAACAGAAAATGAAATAATAGAAATGATAAAAGAAATTATAAATGAAGAATATTTAAAGGAATTAAATAAAAAGGGATCAATAGATTATGGATATTATTTAGAGGGTACTCGTTATAGGATAAATATTTTTAAGACGCAAGGAAGTATAGCTTTGGCAGCAAGAAGAATATTGAATCCACCAGATAGTTTTGAAATTCTTAATTTACCAAGTGATTTAATAAAAAATATTGTTAATAAAATGAGGGGGTTAGTATTGGTTTCAGGGCCTGCGGGTAGTGGTAAAACTACTACCTGCGCTTCTATTATACAATATATTAACAAAAATTACTCTAAAAGGATAGTTTCAATAGAGGATCCTATAGAATATGTTTTTAATGATGTAAAGAGTTTTATAACTCAAAGAGAAGTAGGCTTGGATACAACTAGTTTTTTACAAGGATTAAAGGATGCTTTAAGGCAAGATCCCGATATAATATTTATAGGGGAGTTAAGGGACCCAGAGAGTACTTTAATAGCTCTAAATGCTGCAGAAACAGGGCATATGGTTATAACAACAGTTCATTCCGAAAATACAATTAAAACTATTTACAGAATATTGGATATGTTTAAGGAAGAGCAAAGGGAAGTAGCAAGAGAAATATTGATGAATTCTATAACTGCTATAATCTCTCAAAAATTGGTTAATAGTATAAGAACTGGTAATTTACTTCCGGTAATAGAAATATTGGTAGCAACTCCAACTATAAGGGGATTAATAAGGGATAATGAATTAAACAAAATTTATGATTATATATTGAATGGGGAATATGATGGGATGATAACTTTTGGGAAATCTCTAAAGAATTTAATAAAGCAAGGACATATAGCTAAGGAAATGGCTTTAAAATTAACAGATCACCCAGAAGAGTTATATCAAGTAGAAGAAACATACTCTACTGATACTTTTGTAAAAGGATTATCTTCAGATTATAGCTCAAGTTTCTCATATAGTAGCATAGAAAATTCTAAAACTAATGAGATTAATGAAGAAGATCAAGAAAGTTTTTATAAATCCAGTGAAGGTAGTATATTCTTTTAAAAACATCACAAACAAGTATATCTTTTATATATGAATCTATAATATGAATCTTTACAAAACATAAGTTAATAATTATTAAGCACTTTTTCAAATAATACGATATATTCTCCGGTGGTAGGGAAATATGGCGGATTCATATACGCTAACCGATTATCATAATTATAGTCTTTTCTAAAGCCGGTCATTTTTATATTGTTATTATCAAAACCACTTACATTTCCTCTATAACTTTGAACTATTCCACCATAAAGGTGTAAATATCTGTCTAAAATTAAGGGGTTGCCATCTATGTCATTCCAGATTGTGGAATCATTTACTTTTTCTACTTGAAGATATCTACCTATATGATTTTCATCAACAGCTTTAATAGCGACAATAGAAGCATATAAATAAAAATGTTCTTTACCATTTATATCAGTTAAAAGATTGTTTTTAGCGTTGGTACCGATGAATACTCTATCAGCATATAATCCTAAAATTCGAATATCCTCTTTGTTCATAGTTGGAATTTGAGGATCATTAGGATTTATATTAAGTCCATAAGGTTTTAAATCTCCTTTTAACCTTATATCATAGTTATCATTAAAATTAGTTGTATTTCTATTTGAATCTGGTTTAGCGATAATGGTAAGGGATTCATTATATTCTCCACTTAATCCTCCTTCCATATTTCCTTCCTCTAATTTATCTCCAATACTTCCATTAACCCATATAACATTTTTTGGAAAAGGCTTGTTGTTATCTAATCTTATAACTACTACTTTTTTAGTTTGTCCTTCTATTCTTGTTAAAACTAAAGCTTTTCCACTTACGTTATAATCCCCATTGCTTTGATTAAAACTAGAATCTTCATCAAAATAATCTACTAAATTAACAACACTATTAGCATCTAAATTATTTATTTCTTTTATTTTTAAATTAGAATAGGGATTGGTAATTCCTCCACTAGAAGGTATATTAAAGTTAGTATTATCTACTTTATGGATGGTTATATGATTTTCAGAATCATCTTTTTGGAATTTTATTTCATAAGCCTGAACATTTTGTTCAACTTTTAAATCTAGTGAATATATTTTTTCATCACCAGGGTTTATAAATAAAGCACTATTGATATTAGAATTATTATCAGTTTTAATAAATATTCCTTTATTATTAGTAGGCATAGGAGAATTTTCAAAGCCAGGCCAGATTTGAGATTTAATGTGATCTTCACTTGTTAAACTAGAAAATAAATCAATTTTTTTAGTGTTAGCTTTTAAATTAACAGAACCTCCCTTTATTATTTGTTGTAATTTTTCTTCTGTATCTGGAATATTACTATAAGGACTTACAATAATACCAGAAGTAGAATTAGCATTATTGGGATCTAAAAATATTTTATTTCCTGTGAAATAAAAAGAACTAAAAGTAGGTTTTCTATAGGAATTATTGATATAGAAATCATTTTTAATTCCCCACCTAACTATACTATCATTAGTTCTAATCGGACCATTAAATACGTCAGAGCCTATACCAAACCAAATTTCTCCATTGCTTGGAGTTTTTTCAAAATTAGTAAAATACATATATCTACTAAAGTATTCTAAATTAACTAATGCTATTTTATATGTAGAATTTCTTTTGGAATTATTATAAACTTTAGATATTATTAAGAAAGGTAATTCACTAGCGTTTAAATCATTTAAGGTATTTAAAGTACTTTTAAAACTTTGTTCTCCGTTTGTTCTTATTTTTTGTTCGATATCTTTAAAAGATATCTCATTAGTATTTATACTTTTTTTTACTGTGTTTTTATCAAATATATAAACACTTAAGGTATAATTATTTAAATTCTTAAAGTCAAAGGTGTTATTTTGCTCTTTATTAAATTCTTTTAAATCCTGAATAGTGGGGATTCCATTGGGATTAGTATTTAGGTAAGATAAGGCGATATTAATACCAGTATCAGCTAATTTAAGGCGTTGCTCTAATCTAATTTTTGAAGAAGCTAATTTTAACTGTGATTCAAATAAACTAATTAATCCAATAGCTATTAAAGAACAAATATACAAAAAAATCAGAGAATATATCATAGCGCTTGCTTTATAATTCTTTAAATTTATTTTATTTTCTGGAATTTGAGTATTATTCATAAAAATCCCTCCCTTGTTTATTTTATTATTTTAATTATCATTTAGAAATTTCAACATAATTAGAAATTAATCTATTACCATCTTTATTTTTTTCATTTAGATATAATACAGCCATAACAGAATAACCGCTAATGAAATCTTGATTATTTTCCGCTTTTACATAACTACCATTAATATCTAATAATAAAAAATAAACAGTTTCTATATTATCTATTATAACTCTTTGATTTCCTCCATCATATTCTTCAATTATTTTACCATCATTATAGGGGGGAAGATTAAAACTAGGAGAATCAAGATATAAATATTTTTTCTTATAACTCAATTGATAAGGCTCTATTTTGGTGTTTTCTGGATCAATATCGTAAAGGATAAGTTTATTACTAGAAGCAGGTTCTAAAGATTTTTTATAAGGATCCCTTAAATCTAAAGTATAAGGAGGAGTAGAATCATCTAAAGGTGGGTTGGAAACTAAATGAGTTAATAAAAGGTTACTGTATTTATTTAATAAAATATAAGTTTGGTTTTTATTTATTAATATTCTATATACTTTATTAACGGAAATAGAAATATAGAGTAAGGAGATAGCAAATAAAAGAAATAGAGATGCATAAACTAAAACTTCAGCTAATGTTGCCCCTTTAGTATTATTTTTATTTAATTTATCAATAATATTTTTCATATTTTTTTCACCTTCTGTCTTTGCTAATAGTAGTTTTAATAGTAAGTTTTCTATAGAATCCTTTTTCTTTCCATCTTAGGGTAATAGTAAAAACAGCGATTCGTTGATTATAATTAGAAGAACTTGAAGCATTTTCTATAGATTCACCTAAAGTGATTGCTTTTATATTCCTTTCAAATAATTCTGGTTTATTAAACTTAAGATTATTTAATGGTTCTGAGTTTAATGAAACAAAATTGTCATTATTATTAATTAAATTATTATTTATAACTTCAATTCCGCTATCATTAAAAGAGATAGAGTTAGAATATTTTAAATAGTTTTCAATTATTCTAATATTTTGTAAGGCGATATCTATGTTTTTAGTATTAGTTTCTACATTCATAGCTTGATAAAGAATATTTAGAATAGCAAGGATACATAAAGAAAACACAGTAAAAGCAGCTAACATCTCTACTAAATTAAATCC
>CAKZQG010000044.1 GCA_937139605.1 uncultured bacterium | reverse complement strand
TAATAATAGAAACAAATAAATGGGAAGAAGGAGTAGATATAAACGGAGATGGGATAGTAGAACCAGATACGTTTAAGCACATAATAGGAGGAGAACTAAAGATAAGATGTGGAGAAAATAGAGAAGTACAAGTACCATTTGGAATAGGCGCAGTATATAAATTAGAATACATAACTTTATTCACCTCAAATGTTAGCCAAAATAATTTAAACATAACAGTAAAAGGATATCCTATTTTAAAATTAATAGGAATATACCGGTAAAAAATTATTAACTAAAAAATCATTAGCTAAAAAAAATTATTAGCTAAAGAAAAATTATATAGGTAAAAAATAAAAATAACTAAAAAATAAAATAAATAAAATTAAAAATAAAAACTACTACCCTAAAAATAACCCTAAACAATAAAAATCTAAAGATAATACCAACAATAAAAATCTAAAGCTTCTTAAAAATCAAATATAAAAAAAAACATAACCATATTATTTAAATTCTAAAATTATACTCATATTTAAAATTAAATTAGTCAAGCAGAGATTATATAAATAATAACAGATTATAGAAATAATCACATTAGTAAAGTAAAATGAACTTTTAAAAAGATGAACTTTTGAGTAACTAAATATAAACAAGAGTTATTTTAATAAATTGGAATTTAAAGGATTAAAAACCTAAAAGTTTAAATACTAAAATATGTAAAAGATAAAATCATATAAGACTATAAAAAATTCAATTTGATATACCCTGCTAAATTTAAAAGTTATTGCGGATTATATAGATTTGTGTATAAAAAGATAGAGTATAATAAAAAGTTTCTAATGGTGGGGTTAAAAGGGATATATATTTTGGAGTTTTATTAAAGTATTTTAAAGAAGAAAAATTTTTTGTAGTATTTAAATTTGGTAATTACTAATGTTAATCCTTAAATTTTTCCAACTCTTTATTTTAGGAATTTTTTATTATATCTTTAATTTTTTTTATTCTTTAATCGATTTCTTTATTTTATTTTTTTATTGTTTTTTTAAATTAAAAGAAAATTTTTTTTACAAAGTTAAAGTTTATTTAGCTTTTATTATGTTAAAGTTTATGATATTTTATTTTTATTTATTTATGCCTCCAAGATTTGTTAGCTTATTAGAAATAAAAAAATATAAACTTAAAACCTATGATGATCAAGAAGAAGATAATATGGGAATATATAAAGGGATTGGGAGTTATGTATATGGAGAAACACCATATTTAACTATATTTTTCATTTTTAATGATTTAAAAAGAATCTTAGATAATATTGAATATAAAAAAGTAGTATTTATAGATTTAGGATGTGGGGTAGGAAAACCGGTATTCTTTGTCAATTTACTCTTTAATTCTTTTTCCCTTGGAATTGATAATATTGATACTTTTATAAATAAAGCAAACCTGATTAAAAAAATTTTAAAATTAAACAAAGTGTTTTTTATTAAACAAGATGTTGTATATTTTTTAGATAATTTTAAAGATTACTTAAAAGAGTTTAATTTAGAGGATATGAAGTGTTTTATAATTTATTTACCTGCTACAGCCTTCTCTAAAACTCTATTAAATATTATTAAACTAAAAATTTTAAATATTATAAATACTTATGATTATAAAAAATTCTATTTTATTGTTTTGTCAAAAAAAATTAATATTGGAAGTTTAAATTTGATTTATAAAAAAGACTACTATTTTAGTTGGTTTAAAAGTAGCGTTTTCTTTTATGAGTCTATCTAATGTTTGAAAAATATCAAAAGACTTAAGGAGGTGTTATGTTATGAATTTAATTATATTAAGTTTTATATTTTTAATAGTTTTTGGAAGTTTATTAGTATTTTCAGAGGATTATGTCAATACAGCTATTTCAACAGATTCAAGCCCTTCTTGGTTCACTATTGCTAATCCTCCTATTATTAATTCTAATTCATTTACTAATAATTCTTCTATTAATGATAATTATACTATTAATTATATAAATGGCTGGAATCATAAGTTAATATTTTATACATATGATAGTAATTCCTGTTCTTTTATTAATAATAATTCGATATCTAATATTTCTGTTGTTAATAATCAAGTTCTAGTTAATTTTAATTTTATTAATGTAGTTAATTGGATTGGATATAATTTTAGTTCAGGTAGTAATAATTCAAATTCTACTAATAATGGATATATATCTAATATTTTGAATTTAAATAACCAAAGTGTAGGTAATTTTTACAATTATTCCTTATATTCTCCTTTTTCAAATCCTGTTTTGATTAATAATAACGAAATTAATAATATAGTTAATGTTGCTAATTCTAATGGAATTAGTAATATCTATAATTTCGCTTTATCTTCTTATGAATCCCAAAATACTAATCAGTATATAAACAACGGAATTATAAATAATTCAATTAATATAAATAATTCTAATATAACACAAGGAATTTTTAATTATTCTTTAAATTCTTATTCTTCTACTAATTCTTTAAATATTAGTTTTGAAAATAATGGAATACTCAATACTAATTTTGTTTCTTTTAATTCTAATTTTAATGTAATAAGGAATCATTCTATGGTAGCTTTTCATACAAATTTAAATAATAATGTGAATATATTAAATACGGGGAATATTAATAGTTATTTAAGTTTAGCTAACGTTAATGCTAATTTTTTATCTAATGATGGACTAATTGTACAAAATTCTCTTAATGCTAATATTACAAATACTGGTAATATATTGGTTAATACTTTATTTGATTCTTCATTTACTGGGGTTGTAGATAGTTGTAGTGGGATTTTTATAAGTAATATAGGTAGTGGAAATATTTCTAATTATGGAATGATATCTGTTATTGGAAGTACCCAAAATAATTTTAGTAGTGCGGGTATAAATATATTCCAATCAGGATTTAATAACCCAATTAATATAGATACCCCTAATAGAATGTTTTTAGATCAAAATGTCAGAAATATTATAATTAATCAATCTTCTGCTAACTTGTTAAACTTTGGGTTTTACATTAATGGAGATCCAACAGCTTCCACCTATCTAAGACCTATTCTAGTTTATAATTTTTCTACTCTTAACTTGAACAATGCTAATTTACATCTTTATATTGGTAATGATATATATTTAAATAAACCATATTATATCATTGAAAAGGATAATACTTCTACTGTTAATGGACAATTTAATCCTAATTTTATTAATCATACTCCTATTAATCCTAATATAAGCATTTCTTGGTTTAATAATTTTCTTAATGAAAATGCAGCTATCATATTTAGTTATAATCTCAATAACCCTAATTCTTTTAGTTTAGGAAATATAATTAAAAAAAATCAAGTTTTATATTTTACCAATTTTACAGATTATTTACGAGATAATATCATATCTTATAACGAACAACTTAATTACAATACCCAAAAAATTTCTTTTAGAATCTTTAATTACTTTGAAAAAATACACTCTAAAGAATCTGAAAGTGATATTCTATCTAGAAATATTTTACTAAATTATAAAGTAAACGATAACAGTAATTTAGGAGTTATTATATCTAATTCTAATAACAATATAAGTCTAGGTTTTAATAATTTAATAAAAAATAAAGTTAATTCCTTAGGATATGGAGTATATTACTTATTAGATAATCAGAAAAGTTATCTTTATTTTAATTACATTTTTGCTAATCAAGTTAATAAATATAAAGGTTATGGGGGAATTAATTTAAATCTTTATGAAGAATCTTCATTTAATTCATTTATCCAAAATGTCAAACTAGAGTATGGATTAAAAAATATTAATAAAAACTCTAAAAATAATCTATACTTAGGAATAAATTATTATAATATTAAAGAGACTAATTTTAATATAAAATCAGAAAATCTTCTATGGGATCGCGAAATTAATTTACCTAATAATAATTTAAAAACTTTATACATAGGATTTGATTATTTTGATAAAGATCTTAATAATAATAAATTACTGGATGATAAATTGTTTAGGTATTACTTTTCCTTTAAGTTGTCATATATTATTGATGGATTTAATCTAATAAGTAATGAAAAATTACAGGGAACTATTTATGAATCATCTTCAAAATTATCAAGACTTTCTTTTAAAACCGCTTTCTATTTTGCTCTTAATAATTATACTTATATTAACTTTAATAGCGAATTTAATAAAAATTATACTAAATATATGATTTCTTTTGGGATTAAATTTTGATTTTATATAATGAATTTTATATATTAAATAAATATTTTATTAAACATCTAAAGGGATTTTATAAAAAATATAAAAATCTAAAATAGAAATCTTAATTATTAAATTGATATTTAATAAAAATAATAAATATAAAAACTAAAAATAGGAGGAATAGGGTTTATAAATAATATGAGCTTAGAATATACTAAAAAGAAAAGGGAATTTAATTTATTAGTGCTTCCTGGGGATGGCGTAGGCCAAGAAGTAGTTAATGAAGCTATTAAAATAATTGATGTAATTAATGAAATAACTGATATAAAAATAAAATATGAATTTGATTATATAGGGGGGGCATGCTTAGATAAATTTAATGAATCAATAAGAACAGAAACTATTAAAAAAGCTTTAAAAGTTAATGCGGTTTTATTAGGAGCAGTCGGTTCCCCTAAATGGGATAAACAACAACCTGAAAAAGCCCTATTAACCCTTAGAAAAAAAATGAACGTATTCGCTAATATACGACCTATTAAAGATTATTTTAATAATAATGTAGATATTTTATTTGTTAGAGAATTAACTGGGGGTATATACTTTGGCCCTAAAAAATTAATTCAAACAAAAAAAGAATATATCGCTAAAGATGTATTAGTTTATAAAGAACATGAAATCAAAAGGGTTTTAAAAGTAGCTTTTGAATTAGCTAATAACAGAAATAAAAATTTAGTTAGTGTTGATAAAGCTAATGTTTTAATATCTTCTAAACTATGGAGAGAGTTAGCTAATAAAATTTCTCAAGAATATCCCCAAGTTAAATTAAGACATATGCTAGTTGATTCGTTTGCTTATAATCTAATAAAAAATCCAAAAGATTTTGATGTAGTGGTTAGTGAAAATTTATTCGGAGATATTTTAACAGATGAAGCAGCTGTATTGGTAAAAAGCTTAGGGATGCTACCTAGCGCTAGTATAGGCTATAAATCTAATAACGGCTTATATAGAGGATTATATGAACCTGTACATGGATCTGCACCTGATATCGCTAATCAAAATATCGCTAACCCTATCGCAACTATCTTATCAGTTTCCCTTATGTTTAAATACTCTTTTAACTTACCTTATATCTCTATTTTAATAGAAAAAGCTGTAATGGAAAACTTGAAACAAGGGGTTCTTACTAAAGATTTATCTAATAACAATTATTATCATACTACTTCTGAAGTCGGCGAAAATATTAAAAATATATTTAAATCCCTCTTAAAACAAGAATTACAAGTATTAAAATCACAAAAATTATAAAATTATATTATAAAGTGGTGAAAAAAATGAAAAAAAATACTAAAAATATTAAAAATAATTATAAAGAAGCAAATCTTTTAGAAGAAGAAAATTTACAAAAAAATGATAAAAATCCTGTAATTTTAGAAAATAATTTAAATAAATTAAAAAATAACAGTTATATAGGCAAGGTATCAGCTTTTGATGAATACGTTTTCTTTAATCTAAGATATTCTAAATTTTTAGAATTAACAAATAGATTATCTAATCAAACTTTTCTTTTAATTGAACGAGAAAATCAATTCCTATTATCTCAAATATTATCTCAAAAAGATTTATCCATTTATGAAGATGAAAATAAAATAAAAGCTATAATAACTCATAACGAAGATATTACCTCTACTGAAAGAGATATATATACTTCAAGAGAATATAAACTAAAAATATTAGGTTCTATAATTAATAACGAATTTACAAAAGAAATTAATTTTTATCCCACTAGGTTAGATAATATCTTATTTTTTGATAATTTTGATATAATTTTAGATTATTTTAACAAAAAAGTATTAAAAAATTCTTCAATTTACTCTAAAATTAAAATAGGGAAACTAAAAAATGGACATACTAAAACTAATTCTGATTTAGAAATCTATTTTAATGGTTTTATTTTATTACTTAATATAGAACCTAAATTTATTATTAATTTATTTAGTACCTTAAATAAAAGCTTTTTAATATTTACTACTAATAGAGATTTCGCACTTAAATTTTCTAATTATAATAAAACCAAACTGATAGATTTAAACTCATTAAACCTAAATACCTTAAATAAAAATGAACAATTCGAATTTTTTAATCATAAATCATTTAATTTAGTATTTTTATATGATACTATTTTTAATTTCGATTCAGTTAATATAATTAAATTACTATTAGAACAATTTATTAAAATAGATTCAGAGTTTGGGTTATATCTTGATGACGATATTAATTATTTTGAGGATAAGTTTTTAGCTAAAAATATTTTCTTTAGACAATTTATTAATAGACTAAATAATAAATTATTTATTTATAAAACTACTTCTTTAGATAAATTCAGTATCAATTTATTAACAAAAGTTAATTATATTATCTCTAAGGATATAAGTTTAAATGATGCTGAAAAGATTAGTAATAGCTTTAGTTTAATTAATTCTTACAGTTGTATAGGTTATGAGATTAATAATGGGGAGTTAGTGTTGCGTTTTGATTTAGACTAATTTTGTTAAAATCTGTAAAGAGGTGACAATGTTATGATTCCGATTTTGATATTATTAGGTTTAGGAAGCGCCGCAGCCGCTGCATTCTCTAAAATATCTTTAATCGTTATATACCTAAGTCTCGCTATTGGATTCACATCGTTGTTAATGTTCCTGCTATTTTTTGGATTTATAGATCTGGGAGATCATGCTTCTGCTGATGCCGCTGGAGTTCATGACTCTACTGTAATGCATGATGGAGGAGCTAATTTGGATACTGCTAGCTTATTTATGGTTAGCCCATTAACTTTTTTATCCTCTGGAGCTTTATTCGGAGCCTATGGATTAATAACTTTACCTATCTTTGATTTCTTACCAACTAATATTAAAGATTATACTTCTATTTTAATGTCTTTAATTTTAACGGCTTTTAGTTATTTATTCGTTATAAGAACTCTTTTTAGACTTTTAAAGTCAACTTCTATTTCTAAATCTAAATTCTTTTTTGAAGGTAAAGAAGGTGATATTGTTGAAGCTATATCTGAAAATGGGATTGGAAAAGTTGCTATAAGAATAGATAATGAAGTTCATTATATATATGTTAGAACCGAAGATGGAAGACCAATCCCTGTTGGTAGAAGAGTTAGAATAAAAAGAATAGCTGGGGATTATGGCTACGTTGAAGAAATCTAAAAAATTAAAAAATATCAAAAATATAAGAATCTATGTAAATTACAATTTTAAAGAAGGTGATAAAATATGCTAAAAAAAAGAAAAATAACGAGAGTTGTTAAAATAGGGGATGTGCCAATTGGTGGAGGTAATGAAATTGTTGTCCAAAGTATGGTAAAATGCCCTACTGAAAATGTACAAGAGGTTTTAAGGCAGCTTAATGAAGCTAAACAAGCAGGTGCTAAAGTGATGAGATTAGCTGTACCTGATAAAACTGCAGCTTTCGCACTAAAAGATATTATTCCTCAAACCCCATTACCGTTAGTTGCTGATATTCATTTTGATTATAGATTAGCCTTAATGGCTATTGACGCTGGGATACACGCTTTAAGAATTAATCCTGGTAATATCCTTGATTCTCCTGAAGGCAATATCTCTAGAGTTGAAAAATTAGAACAAGTAATTAAAGCAGCTAAAGCTAAAGGAATCCCTATTAGAATCGGAGTTAATAGTGGGTCTTTGCATCCTAAATATCTTGAAAAATATGGTTATCCTACTTATGAAGCATTAGTTGAATCCGCTATTGATGAAGTTAAAATCCTTGAAAATATGGGATTCTTTGATATTAAGATCTCTGTTAAGAGTAGTAATGTTGAGGATATGATTAGCGCTTATATGTTGCTTAGTGAAAAAGTTGATTATCCTTTACATTTAGGAGTTACTGAATCTGGTAGTGGATTGAGTGGTTATGTTAAAAGCTCTATTGGGATTGGAACTTTATTATATAACGGTATTGGGGATACTATTAGGGTTTCTTTAACTAGTTCTGTTAGTGAGGAAATAAAAGTAGGTTATGAGATTCTTAAAGCTTTAGGTTATTACAAAAGAGGAGTGGAATTAATTAGCTGCCCTACTTGTGGAAGAATTGAAGTAAATTTATTTGACTTAGTAGAAAAAGTTAAAAAAGAAGTTGAGAATATAGAAGAGAATATTACTGTAGCAGTTATGGGATGTGTAGTTAATGGCCCAGGCGAAGCTAGGAAAGCTGATATCGCAGTAGTTGGAGGTAAAGGAAAAGGAATTATTTATAGAAAAGGGAAAATGGTTAAAGTTGCTAAAGAACATGAAATAATAGACGCCTTTAAAGAAGTACTATATCAAGTATTATCCGAAAAAAATACAGTCCTACAACAAAAATAAATATTTTTATAAAATTAAAAAGCATAAATTATAACGCACAAAAATATGGAAGGTGAATGTTATGAATAATGATATAACTAAAGAAAAAGTTTTTTATGCTTTAAAAGGTATAAAAGAACCTCTTATGGATAAAGAATTGATTTCTTTAAACGCTATAGAAATTGAAGTAGAAAATAATTTTATTAATTTATTAATACATCTAAAAAATGATTCAATGAAATATAAAGATGATATTAAAAATAAAATTGAACAAAAATTAAAGAATGCTTTTGGTGATAGCTTTAAAGGAGCTAATATAGAATTTAATGAAGTAGAAAATTATCAAACAATAAGAAAGAGATTAGGAGTTAATAATAGTCAAAGTAGAAAAACTAAAGCTAATTTTAGTTATGTTATTGCTATAACTAGTGGTAAGGGTGGAGTTGGAAAATCTTCTATTGCTATTAATTTAGCTTATTCTTTAATAAAATTAGGTTATAAGGTGGGGTTATTAGATGGGGATATTTATGGCCCATCTATACCTACTGCCTTAAATTTGGAAGAAAAACTATTAACTCTAGAAAACGACATGATAAAACCTTTAGAAAAAGATGGGTTGAAATTGGTTTCTGTTGGATTTATGCTACCTAGTGTGGATACCCCATTGATATGGCGTGGCCCTATGCTTCATAAAGCTATTAATGAGTTAGTTAATGAAGTAGATTGGGGGAACTTGGATTTTTTAGTAGTGGATTTACCGCCAGGTACAGGAGATGCTATTTTAAGCTTAAACAGTGCAGTTAATATAAACGGAGCTATTGTTGTTACTACAGGTCAAAGAATAGCTAATGTTGATGTAATGAAAAATATTAACATGTTAAAATCTCTAAATATCCCGATTTTAGGGTTAGTAATTAATATGGCTTACCTTTTATGCCCTAACTCTAATGAAAAAATCTATTTATTCGGACAAAATAGATTTAAAGAATTAATTGAAAAATATCAATTAGATTTATTAGCAGAAATACCATTTAAACTTAGTTTATCTAACGATATAGAAGAAGGATTACCTACTCTAGCTAAAAGTAATCCAGATAATGAATTATATACTATTTTTACTGAATTAAGTAATAAAATAGTAAAAAAACTTAATTTAGCTAGATTAAAAACTTGAATTTTTATAAAATTTTAAATCTTTATTAAATTTTAGCTAAAGGAGGTTTTATGTCTAAAATTTATTATAATAAAAAAAGTCTTAAGTATTTTAGAAATTTTAAAAAAAAGTTTCATAAGTTTTATTTTATTTTATTTTTCATTTTTTGTTTTGTTAGTTTATTGATTTTGAATGTTATGGCTAAAGAGAGAATAAAAGTTTATTCTTTATTTCTTTATCCCGAATTTTATAATATTCTTAATAAACACATTGAAAATTATAAAAATTTAAAAACGTTATCTTTATTTGATGTAGAGTATCATAATGTTGAGAGTTTTAAAGATTTTAATTCCATTTTAAATAATAGTAATCCTGATATAATTATCGCTCCATTAGATATGTATTATATTATCAAAGATAAATCAAATATACTTTATTTTGATAATTATTTTAATAGAAATCAGACAGTTTTTTCTGTTTTTAAGAGTTATACAGTTGATTTTATGAAAAATAGTGTTTATGATAATATTAAAGAAGGGGAACATATTTATGCTTTGCCATTATTTGCTTACTCTTTATATTATATTACTAATTCTGAAGAACTTGTTCTACCTAAGGTTAGTAATTTAAATATAATAGAAGTAATAAGTTATTACAGAGCATTAGCTAATTCTACAGATTACCTTAAATTCTGGAAATTTTATAATGATTCTATAGAAAAATTTCAACAAAATAAAGTTAAATCTGAACTATATTCATTAATTAAAGATGTTAATCCTTCTATTAATACTTTTCCTATAAAAAGAAACACATTAATAATAGATAACCCCGTTATAGTTTATGGAATTTTTATAACCACTAAGACTAATAATAATGAAAAAATAAAAAGCTGTTATTATTTAGCAAGTAAAATCTGGGATTTTGAGGTTCAAATAGATTTAACTCTTAGTTTGGGGGTTTTAGCTTCTGATAAACAAACAACATTGCATCCTTCTTATGTTCAAAAGCTCAAAGATAATTCCTTTAGCTCTAAATATAATAACTCTTTACTTAAATATTCTTATTATTTAAATGATAATGATTTTAAATGGTATTATATTTTATTCAAAAGTTTAGTAGAATCTGATGCTAAAAGTTTTATTATGATGCTAAATAACATGATACTCCCAGATTTTGATAAAATTTACAATAGCTACATTAAATTAGCTAAAGAATATAAAATGGACAAATATTTATTTTTAACAAAAATTAATAATAATACTACTTTTTTATATTCTAATCTTGATTATTTTGATAAAGAAAAATTAAACTTTATAGATGATACTAAAAAAACTGATAAAAATAATATTAAAAAAGATAAACAAAAATATATTAGCATTTCTATTTATGACATATTTAAGAATTTAAATAATGAAAATAAAGAACAAAAAATAAAAAATGATTTGTTGAAAAAATTAAGTGATTATAAAGTTAATAAAATAGAAAACAATAAAGATAATTTTGTGTTACTTTTAGAATCTAAAAAGAATCCTAATAAAGATAAAAAATTAATACTTAAAAGAAAATTGAAAGTTGATAATAGTATATATTCTAATGAATTTGAAGTATTATTTATAGGTTCTTCTTAATTCTTATGATTTAATTTTTATAATTAAAAAATAATGATTTAAATGAGTTGGTTAAAATGTTTAAGGATAATAATGAAATAAGTTGTAAAGATTTAGTTAAGATATATTCTAAGAGGAAGGTAGTTGATGGGATAAGCTTAAAGTTAAAGCAGGGGGAGATGGTTGGTTTATTAGGTCCTAATGGTGCGGGCAAAACTACTACCTTTTATATGTTAGTTGGTTTAACGAAACCTAATAGTGGGAGTATATATTTTAACGAAATAAATATAACAGATTTGCCACTATATAAAAGAGCAAAATATGGGATATCTTATTTACCTCAAGAAAGCTCCATATTTAGAGGATTAACCGTTGAAGATAACTTTAAATTAGTATTAGAATTCTATTATACTGATAAAAACATTATTAATCAAAAAATAGAGGAATTATTAGATGAGTTTGGGTTAAATAAGGTTAGAAAGAGTTATGGGTATTCTTTGTCTGGTGGGGAAAGAAGAAAAGTGGAAATAGCAAGAACTATGATAATAAATCCTAAGTTTTTGTTATTGGATGAGCCGTTTAGTGGAGTTGATCCTATTACTATTGAACAAATCCAAAATATCTTAAAAAATCTTAAATCTAAGAATATTGGCATTATAATAACTGATCATAATGTATATGAGACTTTAAAAATAGTTGATAGAGCGTATATAATATCTGATGGGAAAGTAATGGTTGAAGGGACACCAATTGAAATATCTAATAATGAAATAGCAAAAAAATACTACTTGGGACAAGGATTTAAATTAATGGAATAACTATAAATTATTATGAAAAAAAATATAAAAAAAACAATAGAAGAAAAATTAAAGTTTATAGGATATAATGAAAATGTTAAAGAGTTTTTTAAAAATTTAAAAATCCCTTATTTAGAATTAATTTTAATAATAATATCTACGGTTTTATTTAACATAACAACTGCTTTACAACCTGTCATATTTGCTAAGCTATTTGACATTATTTATCAACAAAAGAGTTTCTATTACTTAAATTTATTAGTTTTAATTACAATTATTTTGTATATATTAAGAGGATTATCACAGTATTCTCAATCATTTCTATTAACTAAAGTTAATCTTAAGATATTAACTGATTTACAAAAAAGGATCTTTTATAGAGTAATTGTTCAGCCTTTAAGTAAATTGGATAAAAAGAATAGTGGAGAACTTTATTCTATTACTATTTCTTATATAGGAGCTATTGCTACTGATATAACTCCTTTGTTATTAACTTATGTTAATAGCTTATTTATCCTTATTTTTGCTTTAGTTTGGATATTTTATAAAGATATTATCTTAGGAATAATAACTATTATTGGATTGCCTTTTATTGGTTATACTCTTAATTATTATATTAAAAAGATTGGAAATATTAGTGATAAAATTTTAGAAAATATAACAGAACTTAATACTAAATTAGTCCAAAATTATCGGATGATAAAGTTTGTTAAAAGTTTTAATAAGGAAGAAAATGAAAAATTCAAAATTAATAATTTATTAGATAATATTTTAAATTTAAGATTAAAGCTTGCTAATATTTTAGCATTACAAAAACCAGTAACAGAAATCGTTGCTAGTTTATCTTTAATTATTATATCTTGGTATGGTGGATATTTAGTTATAAAAGGAGTATTTAAACCTAATGATATCTTAATATATTGGGGATATGTTGCTATCTCTGTTTCCCCTATTACTAATTTATCTGCATCTTTAGTTAATACTAAAATTATTTTCGGATATATTGATACTCTTATGAATATTTTAAAGCAATTAAATGAAAATGAATTAGATGAAAAAAGATACTTAGTAAATGATAATATAAAATTTAATGGGAAAATCCAATTTAAGGATGTTTATTTTGGATATAATGAAAATGAATTTATTTTAGAAGATGTTAATTTATTAATAAATCAAGGACAGAAAGTAGCTATTGTGGGAAAAACTGGTATAGGTAAAACTTCTATTATCAGTTTATTAACTAAATTTTATTTACCTACTAAAGGTAAAATTTTCATAGATGATTTAGATTTAAGTACTATTAATCCTAAAGTTGTAAGAAATAATATAGGGATTTTAACTCAAGAAAGTTATCTAATTGAAGGAACTATAATAGATAATTTAAAATATGCCAAAGAAGACGCTACTTTAGATGAAATTATTAATGCTTGTAAATTAGCTGAAGTTCATGAAGATATAATGAAGCTACCTAATGGATATGAAACTTTAGTATCAGAAGATGGGAAAACTTTATCAGGTGGACAAAAACAAAGAATTAATTTAGCTAGAATCTTTCTTAAAAACCCTTCTATTATTATCTTAGATGAACCCACTTCAGCACTAGACCCTATTACTGAAAAACTCGTTATGAATTCTATTAAAAATTATTTTAAATCTAATACCATTATAATTATTTCCCATAAACCAATTACTCTTAACTTTGTTGATAAAATTTATACTATTGAAAATAAAAAAATTAAGGAAATTTCTTATGAAGAATTATTAAAATTGAATATGTTGGTATGAGTATATTTTATATTTTATTAATTTTTTCATATATATTAGGGAGTATTCCGTTTGGGTATATATTTGCTAAGTTTAAAGGGGTTGATATAACTAAAGTTGGGAGTGGGAATATTGGGATGGCTAATGTTTTTAGAAATATCGGCCCGTTTTATGGTATCCTTGTTTTACTTTTAGACGCTTTTAAAGGGTTTTTACCTACTTTTATTGCTATTAACTATAATTTACCAGATTATCAGGTTTTAATTATTGGATTAATAGCTATAATTGGACATAGTTTTTCTGTTTTTTTGAAGTTTAAAGGAGGGAAAGGGGTTGCTACTTCCTTTGGGGTATTCTTAGCTATTTCTCCTTTAATTAGTATCATTGGATTGCTTATTTGGATTATTTCGGTTTTAATTACTAGATATTCTTCCTTAGGTTCTATTTTAGCTTCTGCTTTCGTATTTACTATTAGTTTAATTTATTTATTCTTTAATTTTGGTTTTAATTTATTTAGTAATTATTATAAAAATAGTAAGATATTTTTGGTAGCTTTAATTTTTGTTTCTTTTTTTATTTTAATTAAACATAAAGATAATTTTATAAGACTATTGGAAGGTAAGGAAAATAAATTATTTTAATTATTTTTTATTTGTAAAATTTATAAAATAGTAGGAAAAATAAGAGGGAAGTATATAATAAATATATAAGGGGATAGTTATGATGGAATTGATTACTTTAAAGGAATATACTAAAGAGGGGGTAGTTTATGAGAAATTAGAAGATAATAAGGTTAGATGTTTAGCTTGTTATCATAAGTGTTTGATATTTGAAAATAAGAGTGGAATATGTAGAGTTAGGTATAATGAAGGAGGTAAGCTTTTTGTACCTCGTAATTATGTAGCTACTATAGCTAATGATCCAATAGAAAAGAAACCATTTTTCCATGTGCTCCCTTCTTCTTTTGCATTAAGCTATGGGATGTTAGGCTGTAATTTCCATTGTTCTTATTGCCAAAATTGGGATATCTCTCAGTTTTTAAAAGATAAGCAAGTTAGAGGCCAATTTATTCCTATAACTAAATATGATATTGTTTCCTTAGCTAAAAAATATGGTTCTAAAGTTATAGTATCTACTTATAATGAACCATTAATAACTGTAGAGTGGTCTTATGAAGTATTTGAATTAGCTAAAAGTAATGGATTTTTAACTGGTTTTGTTTCTAATGGTTATTCTACTATTAATTCATTAAAGTATATAAGACCAGTATGCGATCTTTATAAAGTGGATCTAAAAACTTTTAATGATAAAAGTTATCGAAGATTAGGAGCTACTTTAAAAGGAGTTTTAGAAAGTATTATTAATATTAAATCCTTAGGATTTCATTTAGAGGTAGTTACTTTGGTTATTCCAGGTTATAATGACAGTAATGAAGAATTAGCTAATATAGCTAAATTTTTGTATTCTGTTGATAGGGATATCCCTTGGCATGTTACTGCATTTCATCCAGATTATAAGATGCTTGATACTCCACATACTCCTGCTCAAACACTCATAAGAGCTTATAATATAGGTAAAGAAATGGGACTAAATTATGTATATACCGGTAATATTCCAGGCCTAGAATATGAACATACTTATTGCCCTAACTGTAATAATATTGTTATTAAAAGATATGGGTTTAAAGTTTTAGAAATTAATATGAATAAAAATAAATGTAATAAATGTGGTTATGTTATTCCAGGTATTTTTTGATAATTTTTATTAATTTTTATTAATTTTTAATATATTTTATGGCAGTAAGTTTTTTAGAAAATATACTGAAAATAGTTTCGAAAACTAATAAAGATACCTTAATTTTTTTAGAAGAACTGTATTCTAATTACGAAAACTCTAATAATATTTTAAATTATACTTATAAAGATTTGATAAATTTTTATTTAAATAATTTAGAGCTTAATTTTAATAAAGAGTTTAGTAATTTTAAAGGAAGTTTTTATTTTATTGATCAAAATGAAATGAATCTAAATGAAATAACTCAAAACCCAATTACTCAAAATGATTCTTATAGTCCTGATGGTATAAATAAAAATGATATAGTTATTGAGTTGAAATTAAAAGATAAGTTATTAGGTTATATTATATGTAATATAGTTTTTATTGATAAATTGTATAAAAATTTATTAATGGATTTAATACAGAGTAATATAGAGGTTTTTGTTTATTTATTTAGTTCTTTATATAATTTGGAGCAAGAAACTTTGAAAGGGAATTATTGTAAAGTTAAGTTTGAAAGTTATAAGAAAGCATTTTATGATATATCTAAAGCTATATTATCTTCTTTAAACATAGATCTGTTATTAAATATAATTTGTAATGTTAGTATGGATTTGCTTTTATGTAGTGGATGCTTGATTATATTTAGAGATAAAGTAGTCTATAGTGTTATCAATGAACTTATTGAACAAGATATTAAATTTATTGTTCCTTCTATAAAGGAAAAATTATATAGTGAAAAAGTTATCATAAATGGAAATTATGAAGTAAAAGAGGTTAATAATGTTTATGTAAAATATATTAAAAAAATAGTTATAAAAAATTTTAATGTACCTGGGGTGGGTAGAGGATCTTTTGTATTATTATATTCAACAGATTTAATGGAAATTGATGATGATTTTATTTCTATTGTTACTACTAATATAGCTACTGCTATTGAAACTAGGATACTCTTTGAACAATTAGGACTTAAAAATAGTTTCTTAGAAAAATTGTTTATTGCTTCTACAATGTTATCTGAAAGTCTAACTTTTGATGAACTATTTAGCTCTATTAATCACTCTTTAAAGGATATATTAAATTCTTCTAATATAGTTATTTTTTTTAAAACTAAAAGCCAGATTTTTAAACCAAATTACATTAGTTTTAAGGATAGTAGATTAATTAATTTTATTGAGGAATCTAATTTATCTGCTACTTTTATTGATACTCAATTAATGAATGATTTTATTAAATATAGATCTGTTATTTTTTATAAGGATTTTTATAAAACTGATTTATCTCAGTTTTTTGATTTAATTTTACCTAAACCTTATGTTGTTATTCCTATTGTTCAGAAAGGGATTTTAGAAGGATTAGTTATTAGTGATTTAGATAAGAATTTAGTTCAAAATTATTTATCTTTGCTTAAAGATATCGCTAATCATTTAGCTATTTTGTTTTCTACTGCTTTTGTTAGGGTTAATATATATCAGAAATTACTCTCTAAATCTAAGGAAAGTAAAATAATTAATAGAATTATTTTTGAATATTCTTCTAAAAGAGAATTGAATTCTTTAGTAAATGATATTGTAAAAGAAGTTTCTTTACTTATCCCTTATTCTATTCCTGTTTTTATTTCTTTTAAATCTAATGTTCCTTTAATTTTAAAAACTATTGATCATTATAAAAGTTTGGTTTCGGTTATTTTAAATAATTTCCCTAATAGTATTAAAAATAAGCTAAAAGACTCAATAGATAATTTGAAACCTTTTATTATTAATGATTATAGTTTATTTATAGATGATGTTAATATTTATGAATATATTAAGTCATTAGGATTAAAGAGTATGATAGCTATCCCAATAAATACGGAAACATCTAATTTAAATCCTGTTTTGTTAGTTTTTAGTTTAAAAAAGCGTTTTGAAGAAGAAGATATGGAGCTACTTTTAAGCTTAGGAAGTTATTTTGGGGTTTTCTTTGAAAACGCTTCTATTTATGCATTCCTACAAGAAAGACTTGTTGGTACTCAAATGCTTTATGATTTCCTTCAAATTATTACTTCTGTTCTAGATCCAACTAACGTTATTAATAATGTATATTTATTTATTAAAAAATTACTTAACAATGAAATCTTTGTTTTTATTCAAAAAAAATATAATAATTATTATTTCCCTTTAATAGAACCTGAAAATTTAACTAAAAATCTAAATATATATAATGTATTAAATCGTTTAGGATATTTAGGAATTAGTTATAAACCTATTTTTATTAATCAAAATAACGCTAAACTTAATAAAGATTATAACTTAATCTGGGAAGAATTTAAAAAAATTCCTAATTTAGTTAATGTTATTATTCTACCCATAGTTTATGTTAGAGAAATATTAGGTTATATAATCATAGGTACATCTAAAAGCTATATTAATGAGATAACTAATTTTATTTTAGATAATATTTCTTTTGTTGTATCTACTCCACTAAAAAACTCTATTATACTTCAAGAACAAGTTGAAATCTCTAATATTATTAGACAAGCACTTTTAACTAATATTGACACTAAATATTTATCAAAGAAATATAAACTTGATATATTTTATAAACACATATCTTCTAGAGAAATCACTGCTGATTGGTTAGAAATTATTGAAGATAATCAAGGGATTACTTTCATAATAGCTGATGTTTCAGGTAAAGGTGCTAAATCTGCTATTTATACTGCTCAAGCTAAATATGCTGCTAAAGCTTTGTTCTCTTCTTTAAATAACTTTGAAGCCGCTGTTAATGAATTAAATAAAATCCTTAGTGTTAATATTTCAGATATAAGTTCTAACATTTTTATTACTATGTTTGCTTTAAAATTGTATAAAAAAGAAGAAAAAATTATTATAGAGTATATTTCTGCAGGTCATGAACCTGCTGTTATTAAATTTAATGACTCTTTCTTAACCTTAACTACTAATGATATTCCATTATGCGTTGATAAAGATTATAAGTATGTATCAAAAAAAATGGAAATAGATAAAGGTGCCTTTGTTTTTTTATATACTGATGGAGTTATTGATATTAAAAATCCTGAAGGAAATGTATATGGTCGAGAAAAATTATTTGAGTTTATCAAACAAAATAATTTTAAAGATTCTAAGGATTTCTGTGAAAAAGTTTATATTAGTATTATGAAACATTTTAGTGAGCCCTTACAAAATCCAGTTGATGATATCACTTTACTTACTATTAAGATTTAATTGTATATATTATCTATGGATATACTTAATATAAGTTCTAAAGAAAATACTAATTTAAAAATTTTAAGAAAAATTAAACATGATAATAAGTATCTAAAAGATAATAATTTATTTATAGTTGATGATTATTTAACTTTTTTAGAATTTATTAAAAATACAAAACAAACTAATATTAATTACAAAATTTTAAAAATATTTACTCATAGTTTAGAATTAGCTGAGTTTATTAAAAATAATGTTAAAGATTATCATTTAGATAAAGATTTTAAAATTTATATAATTAAAAAAGAAATTTTAAAGGATATTCTTAAAGTTGATAATATAAAAGTAGCTGCTTTATTTAAGTATAACATCAAACAAAATTTTATTAGTTTTGAAAACATGGAATTTAATAAAAATAAATTAAATTTTGTTATTGTTTTAGATAATATAGAGAATCCAGGAAACTTAGGGACTATATTTAGGAATTCTTTAGCTTTTAATTTTTATGATATAGCTTTAGTTAATTTGAAAACTTATGTTTATAATACTTTAACTTTTAGAGCTTCTAAAGGAAGCTTGTTTTATCTTAATCTCTATTTTATAAATGACTATCCTAGTTTTTTAGATTTTATTTATAAAAGTATAAATAATATAAGCTTAATTAAAAATAAAGTAGCTTTTATTTTAGCACAAAATGATAAAAATTCTCTTAATATTAATCAATTTAATTTAATTTCAGAGTTTGTAAAAAAATATAACTTAATTTTTGTAGTATTTGGAAATGAAGAAAGTGGGATAAATAATAGTTTAAAAAAAATAATAAAAGATAATTTTGAGTATATTAATATTAGGATTGATATTAATATAGATAGTATAAATGTTGCTTGTGCTAATGCTATCTTTAATTTCGTTTTTAGTAATATTTAGAAGGGAAAAATTTATTTAATGTTTAATCATAAAAGGGGGATATAAGATTTAATAATATAAGGAAAGATGTTATGAGTTTTTTATTTAATTTTTTTAAAAAAGATAAAGATATAAAAGATAAAAAAGAAATAAAGGGACAAGATTCTAAAAGCGAACCAGCTTATAAAAGACAATATGTAAGATTAAATAGGGATATTGGAGTTTTATCTAAGGATATTCCTGGGTATAAGACTGTAACAAGGGATATAAGTTTAGGCGGAGCTAAAATAGAGATATCTAAACCAATCCCTAAAGGGAAAGTAATAGATATTAGCTTGGAGTTAGAAACAGGAAAAGCTGTTAGTTTAAAAGCTGAAGTTACTTGGATTAGGGAAGTAGAATACCTTAAGAAATATGAGCTCGGCCTAAAATTTATATATGATAACCCTAATCAACAACAAGAAATTGAAAAATATATTTTATATGTTATAGAAACTCAAAGTAATTGGTATAAAAATCCAGATTAATAATAAAAGGGGGTATATTCAGAAGTGGATAAAATATTTCTTATTAAAACTATTTCTTTATATTTGGCTATTATTAGCTTAATATCTACTGTTGTATTTTTAGTTTTAAATTTTGTTAAAGCTGAAAAAGTTAAAGTTAATTTAAATAAAGCTAATAAAAAAGAAGTATTAAAGTTAGATGATGAAGATTGGACTAAATCTATTCTACAAACCGATGAAAATTTATCTGCTAAATCTCCTAAAAATGAAAAAAACGAATTTAAAAAAGATAGTCAAGTTAAACCTAAATCTGATAAATTTGAGCTTAAAGATTTATAATAGTATATAAATTTTATGTTAGGAAAAATAAATTTAGCCACTTTTTTATTAACTAAAGGTGTAGAAGGAATATATTATAGTATTGGAGAAATCAATTTTTTATTTGAAAATTTGTCTAAGTATAAATTTAGTGGAATAGCTGTAATTAATGTAGAGGATTTTAATGAAGAATATGTAGTAATGATAGATGAGGGATTAATCATTAGTGTAGTTTTTATGGGGTTTGAGATGGAAGAAATTTCCCCTATTATCCTTAAAAATAGATATGGAGAAAAAAATAAAATTACTGTTTATACTATGCCTGTTAATTATTCAGAAGTTTTAAGAATTTTCTATAAATTTGAAAACATTATTATGAATAATATTATAAATACTAAAAAAGATATGGATATCTATAAATTTGAAAACATTATTATGAATAATATTATAAATACTAAAAAAGATATGGATAATTTATTAAGTATTTTATCTAAGCAAAATATTACAGGAATTATGAACTTAACTTTTAAGAATCAACAATATTTTATTTTAATTAAAAGAGGGAACTTGGTTCTCAGAAATGAGATGCTTAATAACGGTAATCTTATTACTTCTTTCTATTATTATAAGGAAATACTTTACCAAAAATTATTGAATAATAATAGGATTGGAATTAATGTTTTAGGATTAGAAGATAAAAAAATGGAGAAAATTATTGAAGAAAATGAAAAAATTCATATGACTGTTAAAGAATTAGAAGTAAAAACTATTAGATCTTGGGGGGTAGGGGGTAATGTTATAAAACTTTCAAAAGTTATTTTTGATGAGTGGTATAGAGTAATTGGGGAACCTCCTAAAATGATTAAAATAGATGGATATAATGAAAAATTAACTGGCGTTAAAGTAGAATTTGACGATAAATTAGACTCTGATTCTGTTATTATTAGCGAATCTCTTTTAAAACGTATTAAAATTAGAAATAAACCTATTGACAAAGGAGATAAAATTATCATTATTCCTCAATTTGAATAAAAAATGAATAATATTCAAAAAAAATGGTTTTTTAAAAAATATAATCTTTTTTATCTTTTTATTGTTTTATTTTTTTTGAATTTATTTTTTTATATATTTGTAAGTTTAGCATTAGAAAATTTAGAAGCATTAAAAAACGATTATAACTCATTTTTTATAGAATACCAAAATCAATCTAAATCTAATATAACTATTGCTAATAAGTATCTATATGATTATGTTAAAATTGCTATTTATTTAAATAAAGAGAATCAAGCTATTGATTTTCTTAAACAAAATTTTTTGACTAATATCTCTAAGTATAATCCTTTTTTTATACAAAGTTTGGGGGATGCATTTTTTATCTTAAATGATCTTGAAAGTTCTAAAAAGTCCTATTTAACCTTAATCAATAATTTATATAATCCTGATATTGGTTCTATTAGTGATACATCAAAAAAAATGATTTCTAATACATTTTTAAAATTAAGTAATATTGAATACCTTAATGGTAATATCCCTAATTATTTTAACTATCTTAAAGATTCTATTAAATTTGATACTAATTATTACTCTATATTGAAAAAGAAAATAACTTTATTAAAAGATTCTTTTATTTTTTATCAAAATAACTATAATCTCGATAATTTTAATCAAATAAATCAAATTATTGAGAAAGAAATCTATGATTTATCTTTTAATAGTTTAAAAGATTCTAATGATTTTAGAAATAATATTTTAAAAAATGATGAAATCTTATTTTTATTAGCTGATTTATATTATAATTTATATATTATGACGTTTAATGATTTTTATAAATCTAAAGCACTTGAATTTATTAATAATATTAAAAATAAAAATAATAAAGAGGTTTATTATCTTTTAATTAATCTTGAATCTGATGAAGATAAAAAAATAGAGATTATAAAAGATTTGATAAGTAAATTTGATAATATTGATCCATATTTTTATGAACAATTAGCTGATTATTATTATAAAAATCAAGATTTTGATAACGCTATTTATTATTATCTAAAGCTAGTTAATATTATCCCAACTAAAAAAGAAGCATTATACAAAATCTCTTATATTTATTATAATAAGAAAGATTTTATTAATGCACTTAACTATATTAATTTGGCTATAAAATTAGATGATAATCCTGATTATTATTATTTCAAAGGAGAAATTCTTTTAGCTTTAGATAATTTAGATGAAGCTCTAAAAAATTTTCAATTAGCTTATGATAAATATCTTGATATTACTTCTAAGGCTAAAGCTCTTACTAAAATTAAAGATATCCAAAATATTATTAAAAATAATAAAAAATAATAAAAAATTGAATTGGAGGTTATATTATGAATCAAAAAACTAACAATACTAAAGATAATGAAAATATGGATAATAAAAATATCATTAAAAGTGAGATTATATATCAAGAGGGATTAAGATTTGTAGCAGTTTCTAATAGTAATCATGCGATTGTTTTAGATAGTAAAAAAGATGTTGGGGGATTTGAAAGTGCTAACTCCCCTATGGAACTATTATCTATTGCATTAATCGGATGTACTGCTATGGATGTCATCTCTATTATAAAAAAAATGAGAGAAAATGTTACCGATTTTAGGGTATTTTTTGAAGGAATTAGAGCTCAAGAACACCCTAAGGTTTTTACTTCTATTAAATTAATTTATCAATTTAAAGGTAAAGATCTTAAATACGAAAACTTGGAAAAAGCTGTTAAATTATCTTATGAAAAATACTGCTCTGTTAGTAATATGCTCAAAAAAGCTGTCGATATTCAATATGAAATAAAAGTTATTCAAGATTAATTTTTATTTCAATTTAATTGAGTTTGGTTAAAATTATCTAAAAAAATATTTTTATGGGGTGGAAAAATTTATGTTAATTGATACTAAATTAATCCCAAATTCATCTGAATTTTATAATAAACCTATTGTTGAAATTATAAAAGAATTAAAAAATAGCAATAAAATTGATGTTGATGTTAATAAGGTAATAGTTGCTAAAGTATATTTCAAAGATGGAAACTCTAAATTAGTTGATTTAACTTATGTTATTGATAATAATATAGATAAAATTGAATTGAAATTAGAAGGAGATAATGAAGCGTTAGAGGTTTTAAGACATAGTACTGCTCACTTATTAGCACAAGCTGTTAAAAGACTATATAAAGATGCTAAAATAACTATCGGACCTCCTATTGATATCGGCTTTTATTATGATATAGATTTTAATCAATCTATTAGTGAAAAAGATTTAGAAAAAATTGAACAAGAAATGAGAAAAATAGTTAATGAAAAACTACCAATTATAAGACAAGAATTATCTAAAAATGAAGCAATTGAGTTATTTACTAATTTAAATGAATCCTATAAAGTTGAATTATTAAAAGAGGATATAAATGAAGAAGTAGTTTCTATTTATAGGCAAGGGGAGTTTGTTGATTTATGTAGAGGTCCACATGTTTTAAATACCTCTTATTTAAAGAATTTTAAGTTGTTAAATTTAAGTGGTGCTTATTGGAAAGGTGATGAAAAAAATAAAATGTTAACTAGAATCTATGGAACCGCTTTCTTTAGCAAACAAGAATTAGAAGAGTTCATTAAAAAAAGAGAAGAAGCTAAAAAAAGAGATCATAGAATCTTAGGACCTGCTTTAGAATTATTTGAAATTAATGAAGACATAGGTAGTGGATTAATTTTATGGCTTCCTAAAGGAGAAAAAATTAGATATATTATTGAACAATATCTAAGAGAACTACTAGAACAAAATAACTACTTGTTTGTTAGAACTCCTCATATAGCTAATTCTAAGTTATGGGAGATAAGTGGACATTTACAAGTTTATCATAAATATATGTTCCCTATTATGAAGGTTGAAGAAAATCAAGAATTTGTTTTAAAACCTATGAATTGCCCATTTCATATAAAAATATTTGAAACAAAAACAAGAAGTTATAAGGATTTACCTTTAAGGATTGCTGAGTATGGTACAGTTTATAGATATGAGAAATCTGGAGTTTTACATGGGTTATTAAGAGTTAGAGGATTTACTCAAGATGATGCTCATATATTTTGTACTGTTGATCAGATTGAAGAGGAAATTATTAATTTAATTGATTTAACTAAAAAGGTTTTAAGTAGATTTGGGTTTAATGATTATGAAGTTTATTTAAGTACTAGGCCGGATGAATTTGTTGGAGATATTTCATTATGGGATCAAGCAGAAAGCGCACTTAAAAATGCTTTAAATAAATCTAATATTGATTATAAAATTAATGAGAAAGAAGGAGCTTTTTATGGCCCTAAAATAGATATTGAAATAAAAGATTCTTTAGATAGAAAGTGGCAATGCTCTACTATACAACTTGACTTTAATTTACCTATGAAATTTAATATCCATTATATAGGTTCTGATAATTCTAGGCATTATCCCGTTATGATTCATAGAGCTCTTTTAGGATCTTTTGAAAGATTCTTTGGGATCCTTATTGAGCATTATAATGGAGAATTCCCATTTTGGTTAGCTCCTTTACAAATAGTTATACTTCCTATATCCGATAAATTTAATGAGTACTCTTTAAAAGTTTATGATATTATTAAATCCAAAGGTTTTAGGGTAGAAATTGATTTAAAAGCTAATAGTTTAAATTATAAGATAAGGCAATATGAAAAGCTAAAAATTCCTGTTATGATTATTATTGGCCAAAAAGAACAAGAAACTAATACTGTTAATATTAGATTAAAGCATTCCCAAGAAAAAATTACTGCTAATTTGGATACTTTATTTGATCTACTTAAGAATTTATAACTTATTTTAAAGTAATGATTAATTTTTTATTTTTTTTATTTTTTAATAGATTTAAACTAATTTATAAAGCTTTTATTTTCTTTGAAGTGATTTTTTTTATAATTATTTTTTTATTTGAATGTAGTTATGCTGATATATTATTGATAAAAAATGATGAAGATAGTTTAGTTTATTATGTTGATAATAAAAGTGAATATACTGTTTTAATAAATTGTAGTGTCCATGGAGATGAAGGATTACCTTCTGATATTATTAATCAATTTTTATATAATGGTTATTTTAATAAGGAATTTTCATATGCTAATTATGTTATTGTATTAAAACCTAGTAAGTATAGGTTAGAAAATAAAACTAGGTATTCCTTAGAAAAAATTGATCCTAATAGAACTTATATCTCTTTATTTTCTAATAGCTCTAAGTTAATATTAAGTTTGTTAAATGATTATGATATTGATCTTATTTTGGATTTACATGAAGCTTCTTATAGAAATAATATAGATTTTATGTATTCTAACGGATTTTATTCTAAATTCTTATTAAAATTTTTAAAAACTTATGACATAATTTATGATACTAATAAATTAAAAAAGATATTTGAAATTGAAAATAAAATTAAGGATAATCAAAATCTTATCTTTAATCAATTATATCAAAATTATAATATAAATATCTCAAAATATTATATAAATGAAAATATTGGGGGATATGATTATGTTTCTATTTTAAGGAATTATGGAATAATCCGAAAAATCCCTACCGTCTTATTTGAGACTGTTAATAAACAAAATAAAAAAGATATTACTTATAAAGTTTATTATTATTTTTTTTCTAATTTAAAAAATTACTTAAAAATATTAAGGGAATATAAAATTGCTATGTCTGAAATTGAATATAACTTTAAAATGTATTATTTATTTGATAAAAATTATGATAATATTGATATCTTGAAAAAATATTTAAATTTAAATAAAATTAGGTATTATTATTTTGAAAGGATAGAGAATTTAGATAAATATAATTTAGTAGAATATAATATAAAAGAGGTTAATATAGATTTAGATAAAGCTGGACTTAAGGGATTAATTTATGTTGATTTTGAAATATATAAAAACCAAATATTAGCTAAGAATTCAATTTATAATGAATTAAATAATAGTATTATTATTCCATTTAGTTTATTATCGTTTTATTTATTAGATCCTAATTCTAAAGAAAGTTTATTTAATTTTGATATTTTACCTATGAATTATTATAAATTAAAGAAACTCCCTTTGAAAGTTTTATATATTAAATAAATGTATTTAAATTATGGAGGAGTTTAAGGAATTTTTGGAAAAATCTTTATTAGAAGCTAAAAAAAGAAATTTTGTAGATTTTATTACTATTTTTTTTGAAAAAATTATAGATTTATTTAGGATAATTTACTTTGGATTAAAAGTTGTTATTAAATTAATTTTTATAAAATTATATTAGTGTTTTTAAAAATTATTTAATCAAGGGGGGTTATAATAGATGTATAAAAAAGGAATAATTTTATTTGTTTTACATTCTCATTTGCCTTTTATATACCATCCGGAATATAATGAATCTTTAGAAGAGAGATGGCTGTTTGAAGCTGTTAAAAATAGTTATATCCCTTTATTATTAGCTTTAGAAGAATCAAAAGATTTTAATATATCTATTACTTTTAGTTTCTCTGGAACTTTATTAGCTATGCTTACTAACGACTTTTTCAAAGAAAGAATATATAAAGATTTAAAGAAAACAATAGAATTAGGAGAAAAAGAATTAGAAAGAACTAAACACTCTATTTTTTACAAACCTGCTAAATTTATTTATGATAATTACTTAAAAGTTTTTAATAGATTTAACGAACTAAATGGAGATATCTTAAAAGGATTTAAAGATTTAGCTTATCAAAATAAAATTGAAATTATTACAAGTAATTTAACTCATTGTATTTCTCCTTTTTATATGTTTGAAGAATCTAATATAAAGTTATTAGAATATCAGATTTATAAGGCAGTAGATAATTTTATAAGATATTTTGGGTTTGAGCCTAAAGGGATGTGGCTCCCTGAATGCGCTTACTATCAAGAACTTGATAAACTTCTAGTTAAATATAAAATAGAATACACTTTTTTAGAATATCATGGGATACTTTTTAGCAGAAGTAAGGTTAAATATGGGACTTTTATTCCTTATTTAACTAAGGGGGGGTTGGTTGTTTTTGGAAGAGATAGGGAGTCTTCTAAACAGGTTTGGTCGGCTAAAGAAGGTTATCCCGGTGATTTCTTTTATAGAGAATTCTATAGAGATATCGGTTTTGACTTGGATTTTGATTATATTAAAAACTATATCCATGAAAGTGGTACTAGAGTTGATACAGGGTATAAGTATTACAGGATAACTGGGGCTGATGTAGAGTTATCTAAAAAAGAAGTATATGATCCTGATTTAGCTTTGAAAAAGTCATTAGAACATGCAAGTAATTTTATATTTAACAGAGAAAGACAATGCGAATATTGGCAAGATAAGTTAAAATTAAATGTACCTTTAGCTATTACTGCTATGTATGATACTGAGTTATTTGGACATTGGTGGTATGAAGGACCTTACTTTATTAAAAATATTATTAAACTTATTAACGAAAATCCCAATTATTTAGTTTCTTTATCTACTCCGTCTAAGTATTTAAGTATGCTAAAAGAAAGTAATTTTAATTTAGACATAATAGAACCTAATAGTAGTAGTTGGGGTTGGAAAGGATATTATGAATACTGGCTTAATGGTAGTGTAGATTATATGTATCGTCATATTAATATTAATTCCCAAGAATTGATTGATTTAATAAAAAATGATAGTAATAACAACGAGTTATTAAGTTGTGCTTTATATGAGATTTTACAAGCGCAATGTAGTGATTGGCCGTTTATCGTATTTACTGGCCAAGTTTCCCCTTATGGGCATTATCGCTTTAAACAACATATCTCTAATTTAATCTCTATTTTAAATACCATTAAAAATAATCAATATAATCCCAATTATTTTAATAATATTAATTCTCATCCTTATAAATTCTTTAATATAAATGTAAATGAATTTAAGCAAGTTATTTTAAAAAATTAATAATATATGCTAAGAAACGAATTTTTGTCAATTATAATAAATTTAGAAAAATTGATACTGTTTTTACCTACTACTGCTGAAGTAGTTACTTTATATTTAAAATTGATAAAAAAAATAATAGAACAAAATTATTTGTATAATTATGTGCCATTATATTTGAATTTTGTTTTGGAAGTTAATAATTATGTAAAATGGAATTTGAATAATGAAATAAGATGGGTTTTTAAGAGAATTTTTAAAAATGTAGATGACTTATTTACAAGATCTCAGTTATGTTATATGATATCAAAAATTTACCTAGAATTGAAAAAATATAATAAAGCGCAGGCTTTTGCAGTTAGAGCTTTTAATTATTTATCTATTTACCTAAAACGTAATAATAATAATAAAGAAAATAAAACAGAACTTTATATTTATACTTTAAGGATTTATTTAATTATAGCTAAATTAGCGTTTTATAGAAGAAAATTTGATGTTTCTCTTAATATCTTAGATTACTTGGTTAAGGAAATAACCGAAGAACAAGAATCAAATATAAAAGAATTAATTTCTATTTTAATAGAATCTCTTATTTTAATGACTACTATTTCTATATATCAAAATTATAACTTGGATAAAATAAAAGAAATATTATCCGCTTTTTTAGATATAGTTCAATCTTTTATAAATTATATAGATCTACAAGAAGTTAAAGAAAATTATTATCAATTTGTTATAAAAAATTTAGATTTTTTAAAAAAAATAGAAAAGAATCATTCGAAATACTTAAAAAATTACTTGGATTCTAAAAATATTATTAAAAAGAGAACTAAAAAATCTAATGCTGAAAAAAGATTAATAGAAATAAAAAAACATGTTGAACAAGTTTATTTAGAATTAGATAATCTATTTAATTATAATGCTTTGTTTTTGAGCTTATATAAAGATTACATTATAAAATATATGAGTTTATATCCAGATAATTATAAATTAGCTTTAAAATATGCTTGGAAAGCGTTTTTTATCGCCGATAGATATCTGCTTTCTCCTTCACTAATAACTATCTCTAAATTCTTAGCTTTTAAAGTATTAGAAAATCAACAACTATTTAATAATTTAGAGCAGTACCTTAAAGAAGTTAATATTCAAGAATATATTAACAATAACAAAGAACTAAATGAAGATATATTAAAAGACATTTCTAATAAAAAACTTCTTATAATAAAATAAACTATGCATATATTCCCATTTTTAAGAAACTATAGTAATCTAGAACAATCAAATTATTTAATAATAGGTATTCCTTATGAGGGATATATTAATAGTAGATTAGGTTCTTTTAAAGCTCCATATTATATTAGAAATTATTCGGAATTAATTGAGACCTTTAGTTTCTATTTTTCAAAATCTTTAGAAGAAATAAATTTATTTGATTTAGGTGATATTTTTATTAAACTTGACGAAAATAATGATAAAACTGTTCATAATATTTATAAAAATTTAAAAAACGTTTTGATCGATATTAAAAAGAGGTATATTTTTTTAGGAGGAGACCATAGTGTTACTATTGCTACTTTCTTAGCAATAAAAGATATATTTAAAGATGTTGCTTATATTCATTTAGATGCTCATGCAGATTGCCACGATAAATACTTAAATCAGATTTATTCTCACGCGAATGTCCTTAGAAGAATATCTGAACATACTAATAATATTATTTCAATAGGAGTTAGAACTTTAGATGATTTTGAAAAAGGATTCTTCTTTTCTAATGTAATTAACATAGATTTAGCTAATATAAATTATTTAAAAGAAGCATTAAAGAATTTAAATAGTAAATATATTTATCTTTCATTGGATATAGATTTCTTTGATCCATCTATAGCACCGGCTGTTTCTAATCCAGTTTATGATGGCGCTCATTTTAACGATTTCATAAATATCCTTAGGATCTTAAGTGAATATATGGTTATTGCATTTGATGTAGTTGAAGTTAATCCTTTTTTAGATTACCCTAAATATAATACTGCTGTTTTAGCCGCTCAGGCTATTAAGGAATTTATTATATCTTCTTCTATTTATTCTAGATAAAATTATTAGAATTAATAAGTTTATTAAGGAGGTGTTTTATGTCCTTAGATACTCAAAATTATAGAATAGAAAAAGATCCAATGGGTGAAGTAATGATCCCTAAAGATAAACTATGGGGACCACAAACTCAAAGAGCTATTAATAATTTCAAAATAAGTAATTATAAATTCCATCCAGAAGTTATTAAAGCTTTATTAATTATAAAAAAATCTGCAGCTATTGCTAATAATGAACTTAATTTATTAGATTCTAATAAATCTAATGCTATTGTTAATGCTGTTGATGAGATTTTAAATAATTTTGAAAAATACCAAGACAATTTTATTTTAGATATTTTTCAAACAGGCTCAGGGACTTCCACTAATATGAATGTTAATGAAGTTATCTCTAATTTAGCTTCTGTTATGTTAAATAAAGAAATGGGTTCTAAATTTGTTCACCCTAATGATGACGTTAATAAAGGACAGTCATCTAATGATGTTATTCCTACTGCTATTAGAATAGCTGCTTATAAAATGTTAGTATCTTTAATTAACGATATCAATTATTTAATAAATTCTATAAAAAATAAGGAAGAGGAATTTAAGGATGTTGTTAAGATAGGTAGAACCCATTTAATGGATGCTACTCCTATTACTTTTGCCCAGGAATTTTCCGGATATAGACGCCAATTGGAATTAGCTATAGATAGAATTAAAGGGTTTTTTAATCGATTAGCTGAATTACCTATTGGAGGAACCGCTGTTGGCACAGGAATTAATACTCATATAGATTTCCCTTCTAAAGTAATTAATAGAATTAATGAATTTATGGCTAAGTTTATCCCATTTGAAATATACCCTAAATTCAAAGAAACATCTAATCATTTTGAATCCCAAGCATCTATTGATACATTTATAGAAGTAATGGATATCTTAAAAATTTTAGCATTGTCTTTAATAAAGATAACAAATGATATAAGATTTATGGGGAGTGGGCCTGTCGGGGGTTTTGGAGAGCTATTTTTACCTGAGCTTCAACCAGGATCATCTATTATGCCAGGTAAAGTTAATCCTGTTATCCCCGAAGCTACAGGTATGGCTTGCTCTTATATAATCGGATTAAGTTATGCTCTAACTTTTTCTAATCAATATTCTAATTTTGAATTATCTACTACTTTCCCATTAGTCGCATTCTCTTTAACTGAATCTATCTCTATTTTATCTAATTTACTAAAATTAATAAAAGAAAAACTGATAGATGGTCTTAAAATAAATTTTGAAAAAATTAATAGTATAGTTAATTATAACCCATCTATTGTTACTCCCTTAGCTAAAATTGTTGGTTATGATAAAGCATATGAAATAGTTAAAGAAGCTTTAAAAAATAAATTATCTATAAAAGAGTATGTAGTTTTACATAATATATTATCTTTAGAAGAAGCTGATAAAATATTAGATCCTTTAAAATTAACTAAACCTGGTTAATTTGTATTTTATTTTTTTATTTTTAATTATTATTTAAAAAGTTAACATTTTTTTTACTTTTTTTTTAAAATGTTTCTATTTTTTTTTAAATCATATAATATATGATAGATAAAACAGATTTTGATAAGCTTTATAATAATAGAGATTTTTGGGTTAATAGAATTAATTTACTAAAGAATTTAGAAAAATATGGTATAGAATCTGTACCAAATATTTTAAAAGATTTCCATTATCCTGATAATTTTAATAATGCTAATTTAAATTTAATTGCTAAGCTAATTAATATAGGGGCTACTGCGGATGTTTGTAATGAAGTAAATAAATGTGATAATAATAGCTGTTTAAAACTAAATCCTAATTTGGTTGCTATTAATTTAGATAAAGTAAGAGATTTAGGGATTGATGGGAAGGATGTAGTTGTTGCAGTAGTGGATAGCGGAATAATTTACAATCATCCTGATTTAGATAAAAGCAGAATATTGTTTTATAAAGATTTTTCAGGAGAATCTGATGAAAATAATCCTAAAGACATATTGGGGCATGGGACTCACGTAGCTTCACTAATTGGTGGCAGTGGGAAAATTTCTAATGGGTATAACCAAGGGGTTGCTCCTGGGGTTAAATTTGTTATCCTTAGAATAACCTCTGTTTCTGAGATAATTAAAGCTTTGGAATGGTTAAAAGAAAATGGGAAAAAATATAATGTTAAGGTCGTGAATTTATCTATAGGTGTTGATCCTAAAACAGGATATTTAAATGATACGATAGCAAAATTAGCTAATGATTTAGCACAAGATTATACTGTTGTAGCTGCTGCTGGTAATGACTATGCTAATGAAACTATTGATAGTCCTGGGATAGCACCTGATGTTATAACGGTTGGTGGAATTGATACTAAGAATACCTGTGATAAATCTGATGATACTATTTATGATGCTTCTTCTAAGGGGCCAACTCCTTTTGATTTGTTGGATAAACCTGATGTGGTTGCTCCAGCTAAAATGCTACCTGGTGCTAGAGTCCCTGGTTCCGTTTTTGATCCTTATAAAAATCAAAAACTAAATACTAATAGCAATCAAATATCAGTTAATTATATGATTCATAATGAAAAAAATATAATAAATCCTGAATTGAATAAAATATACAAAATTAATGATAAAAATATTGATAATAATAATGATGATAATAATAATGATAGTTGGCAAGGGAAGTATTATATTAATTTATCTGGAACAAGTGGAGCAACTGCTATTGTTTCTGGCGTTGCCGCTTTAATTTATCAAGTCTTACCTAATGCTACCCCTAAATTAGTCAAAGAAATTATTACTAAAACAGCTAATAAAATTAAAGATCCTGCTAATAATGAGTTATATGATAAGTATAGTCAAGGGGCAGGTGTAGTTGATGCTTATAATGCTGTTAAATATGCTATGTCTTTAAATAACAAAAACACAGATAACCCAAATACTATGTTAGCTTAGTTTTTTGTTCTCTTGATTTTACTATAAGTTATACAAAATTATGAATTTAGTTGATTTTTTTAAAAATATAATAGAAACTAATTTTAAAGATGAACTAAAATCAATTCTTTATAGTTCTATTGATAACGCTGTTTATTCTAATATCGATATTATTAAAAATTATAAAAATATTTTTATAATATCTGTTGGAAAAGTTTCATTAATTATGTTTAAAGCCTTAATTGATAGCTTTCAAAAGTATAAAATAAATTATAATAAAGCTTATATTATATACGATATTAATTTAAAAAATGATTTAGAAGATAATTTTTTAAATAATAATCAAAAAATAGAATTACTACCTTCTACGCATCCTTTGGTAAGTGAGAATTCTTTTATAGCTGCTAAAAAAGTTATTGATTTGATTTTACAAAACGATAGCCAAGATAGTTTGTTTTTATTTTTGATTTCTGGTGGATGTAGTGCAATGATAGAAGATTCTGTTATCCCTTATCCTACTCTATCTGAGATTTATAAAATCCTTTTAAACCTTGACTTAAATATTTATCAACTTAATACTTATAGGACTTTTTTATCTAATATCAAAGGCGGAAAACTATTACAATATTTTAATAAATCTAAAATCATTAGTCTTATTATTTCTGATGTGCCTTTTAATAGCATAGATATCATAGGCTCAGGTTTAACTACTTATTATAAAAAACTGTCTTATGAACAAATTAATCAATTAGTTTCTGAGTTATCTGAATATCTAAAAATTCTTGTTGATGCTAAAATGTTTTTAAATATTATTCATAAAAATAAGGAAATCCAAAAGATTATGGAAACTAAAACAGAATACCTTAATAAGAATTTATCTAATATCATAATTTTAGATAATTTTGAAGCTCTTTATTTATTGTTTAATCAATTGAATAAATTAAAAGATTTTTATAAATTAAGTCTTGGGATTTCTAATTTTGATATTAAAATTGTTTGTAGTCATATTAATCTTGATTTATATAGCCTTTGTAATACTTTTAAATCTTTTATATTTACTAAATTGAATGAATATTTAAAAGGGGAGATAAAAAGTGGAATAAAGGTTTATTTATTTGGTGGTGAAACTTTTTTAAAAATTTTAAAAGAAGGCTATGGTGGTAGGATCCAGCACCTTGCTTTATCCTTACTAAAAGAACTTTATTATTATTTTAATAGCAATAATAGTATATTAGAAAAAGTGGATTTACTATTTTTGGGCTTAGCTACTGATGCTAAAGACGGAAATACTAATAACGCCGGCGTTATTATTAATATCACTGAATTCCTTAATAAAGATATATCTAAAATAGAAAGATATCTCAATAATTTTAATAGTGGCATATTTTTTGATAATCCTAAGAATTCAAAATATGTTATTAAATTGCCTTACGGATTAATTAATTTAAACGAAATTTACGGTATTATTTTTAATTTTAAGTAAATAATATTTTAAGCAAATAATAGGAGGATTGAATTATATGAAGAAAGCTTTGATAACTGGCATAAGGGGGCAAGATGGTGCTTATTTAGCTAAGCTTTTATTAGATTTAGGTTATCAGGTTTATGGAGCTGACAGAAGAAGCTCCGATTCTTCTTATTGGAGATTAGAATATCTTAAAATTAAAGATAAAATTAAGTTAGTTTATATGGATTTATTGGAATATAGTAATATTATAGATGTTATAAAGGAGATAAAGCCAGATGAGGTTTATAATCTTGCTGCTCAAAGTTTTGTCCAGGTTTCTTTTAATCAACCATTATTAACCTCTGAAGTAAATGCCTTAGGAGTTCTAAGATTATTAGAAGCTCTTAAGTTGTATAAACCTGATACTAAGTTTTATCAAGCTTCTACAAGTGAAATGTTTGGAATAGCTAAAGAAGTCCCTCAAAATGAAAATACCCCCTTTAACCCAGTTAGCCCTTATGCTGTTTCTAAAGTATTTGCTCATTATATTACTGTTAATTATAGATTAGCTTATAATATGTTTAATTGTTGCGGGATTCTTTTTAATCACGAATCTCCATTAAGAGGTTTAGAGTTTGTTACTAAGAAAATAGTTAATACTGCTGTTAAAATTAAGTATAATTTAGCTGAAAAACTATTAATAGGTAATATTTATGCTAAGCGGGATTGGGGATATGCTCCAGAGTATGTCTATGGTATGTATCTTATGTTAAATCATGATAAACCTGATGATTATGTTTTAGCTACTAATGAAACACATACTGTTAAAGAGTTTATTGATAAAACCTTTGAATATTTAGGAATGCCTTTAAAATGGGAAGAAGATAATGACAAAATAAGAGCATATTCACAGGGGAAATTGCTTGTTGAAAGTTCTTTGGAATTTTATCGACCTTCTGAAGTCCCTATCTTAAAAGGAGATTATACTAAAGCTAAAAAAATCCTTAACTGGGAACCTACAACTAAATTCGATAAACTCATTGAAATTATGATAAATGAAGAATTTAATATTATTAAATTAATAAATGTTTAGTTAAGTTTAAGTACTATCCTTATTAAGTGTTGGAGTTCTGTTTCAACTTTAACAAATATTTTATTATTCTATATTTATAAGTTTTTATTTATTAATCTAAAATACAGTTTAAGTGTTCTATGTATTCAAAGTTTTGGCTGTATATAGCTTTTAGGTTCTCATAAATTTTATCTTTCATTTTTAGATTTTTATTATCTAATTTACTTACGAATGCTTTTTTATTTATACAAACTAACTTATCTGTTAATTTATAAACTACGTTTAAATCGTGGCTAACCATTATTACCGTGATATTAAGCGTATTTTTTATTTTTAAAATTATATCAATTAGTTCTGTTTTGGATTTAGGATCTATGAAATTTGTAGGTTCATCTAAAATTAGGATTTTTATATTCTTAGCTAATGCTCTTGCTAATAATAACTTTTGTAATTGCCCTCCTGAAAGCTCACTTATTCTCTTATCTTCTTTATCTTTTAAATTTAATAATTCTATTATTTCTTCTACTTCTTTTTTGTCTTCTTCTGTATAACTAACATTAAATAAACTTAGTAATCCCTTTCTTTTATACCTTGATATTAAAATTGCTTCTTTTACTGTTATTGGGAAATTTTTGTCTATTGTTGAAAATTGAGGTAGATATCCTATATATTCTAAATAGCTTTTATCCTTTGTAATATCTTTATTAAATATTTTGATACTTCCATCCTTAAAAGGTAATAGATTTAATAAGATTTTTATTAAGGTGGTTTTACCTGCTCCATTTGGTCCTATTATACTTACAAACTCCCTTTCAAATATTTCTAAGTTAATATCTTCCAATACTAACTCTTCTTCATACTTAAAATAAAGGTTTTGTATTTCTATTATTTTTTCCATTTGTTTTTTTATTTAATTATTTTTCCATTTGTTTTTTTATTTAATTATTTTTCCATTTAAATTTCTAAAATTCTATTTTAAATTTCTAAAATTCTATTGAATTTAAAATTCCATGATAAAATCCAATAATTTTTTGAATTGTATTTTTTTTAAGGTTTATGTTATCAAAACCTAATTTCAAATAAAAATTATCATTACAACTATGGTAATAATAAAAATTGAAATAATTTAGATTTTTAATAGTTAGAAATTCTAAATACAAGCTGCTTTCTGTTTTTAGTTCTTTTTCAAAAGCAATGCCTAACACATTTTGATTTAAGATATATATTTTATTTATAAAGACATTAGTGTTAGTTGCTAATTCTTTTGATAGTACTCCTTTTATTATTTCGCTATTTTGATTATTGAATTTTTGGTATATAATAGAGAGTGTATATGTTTTATAGTTTAAATTAATTCCTTGTTCAAATGTTGAATTTTTGGTATCTAAGTTAAAAGTTATTTCTGTTGTTAAATTTATTGAAAAATCATTAGATAGACCTTTAGTTATTAATAAAATTAACAAGAAACATAGTTTAAAGGAAATACGTTGATACATAAACATACGAATTTAATGACTTCCCTAGGCATGGAACCTAAACATACGAATTTAATGGCTCCCCCCCTAGGCCTGGGACCTAAACATAAGAATTTAATGGGCCCCCCAGGACTCGAACCTAGAACCCTGCGGTTATGAGCCGCATGCTCTGCCACTTGAGCTAGGGGCCCCTTTATTATTTATATTCTACTTTTATCCATTTTTCCCTTTTTATAAAACTATTTTTTATTTTTATTCTTTGCAATATAAAATAAAAAAATGGCAAAAAATGCTTTTACTATAAGAGTTTAAACATTTTGAAAAATATCAGGCATTTGCATTATGAAGCTGATACTTTGTTTGCTAACTCAAAAATCCCTATATTAATCTAGTAATGGTAAATCAGTTTGAGTAATAATAAAATCCCAATCTAAATATAATTATAAAAAAGATTTATTTTTTACTAAAAAAGGATATTTATTTTTTAGTTTAATAATAAAAATAGTATAGGTGTTTTTTAGTTTATATTATAAATTATTAGGAGATTAAAACAGTTAAAAAAACTATCACTTAATATCTTGAGTTTCTGCGAAAAAAACACGAAGAATATTAAAAAAGAAAAAAGAAATAAAAACAATGTTAAAAACAACATCAACATTGGTATTAAGTTAATAAGCTAAAGATACAAAACATAGATAGCAAACTAAAAACCCCCAAATGAAAGCAACTATTTAAATGAAAAAGAATATTTAAGATACTTTTTAAAGATAGGATACTTTTTAAAGATAGGATACTTTTTAAAGAGTTGTTAAGGTAGTTTTTGTATGTAGATAGGCTATTGTTTTGGTACAAGGTTAGCCTAATACCGCCTGCAGACTATAGGGCTAACCTGATATAACATGGCGGAATACAAATAGGTCTGCCAAAGGTGTATATTCTTATACACTTTTGTTAATAATAGGTATTAATGCAACAAAGATTAAATGTAAAAAAAACATATAAAATATTAGTAAACAATAACTTAATTAGAAGTGAAAGTAATAGGACTTATAAGGTTTTAGATAAGGATGGGAAATTTTTAGCTAATGTAGTTAGAAGCTCTAAAAAAGATTTAAGAGACGCTGTAAGATATTCAAGAGCTATTTTTAATACCTGGGCATCAAAAACTGGTTATAACAAAGGACAAATAATCTATAGAATTGCTGAAGAACTTGAAAATAGAAAACAAGAATTTATCTATGAACTAAGCTTGACTGGAGCTAATGACCCTAAAAAAGAAGTGGAACTTAGTATAGATAGGTTAATATATTTTGCTGGTTTTGCTGACAAGTTTCACCATTTAATAGGAACTATTAATAATGTTAATAATAAATTTGTTAATTATTCTACTCCAGAACCTGTAGGAATAGTAGGAGTAGTTTTGCCAGATAAACCCTCTCTTTTAGCTTTTATTTCTTTAACTATCCCAATTATTATGCTTGGGAATGTTGTAGTAGTTTTAGTTGAAAATAACCCTTTAAGTATATTATCTTTTTCTGAAATTATAATAGCATCTGATGTATTACCTGGAGTTATTAATATACTATCTGGGTTTTATCAAGAATTGGTTCCTGTTTTAGCCAATCATATGGATGTTAATCATATTTGTTTTGTTTATAATGAATCAAATGAAAAAAATAGTAAATTAAAAGAAATTATTCAGGAAGGTGCATCTTTTAATGTTAAAAGAACATTTATTAAAGAAATAAATGAAACCGATTTTTATAACGATGATTTATTTAAATTAGAATTTTTAATGAATTTTGTAGAAATAAAAACTATATGGATTCCTCAAATGATTTAAATTTTTTATTTAAAAATTTTCTGAAACAATTTTAAAAGGAAAGTTTGTTTTAATATAGAATTATGAGGTAATGGATATAATATTAAAATCGTTACCTCATAGATATCCGTTTTTATTTGTAGATAAAGTTTTGGATTTAAAAGATGATGAGATAATTGTAAAGAAAAGTGTAAGTATAAACGAATGGTTTTTTGTTGGGCATTTTCCAGATAACCCTGTATTACCTGGCGTTATAATAATAGAAGCAATGGCACAAGCGGCAGGTATCCTTTTTTTACATAACTTTGAACCTAAAGATCAATATCTACCAGTTTTAACTGCTGTTAATGAATTTAAATTTAAGAAATCTGTAAAGCCTGGAGATGATTTAATTATAAAAGTTAAAAAAGAGAAAATAAAAAAATTAGGGGAAGTTATATTTCCTACTGCTAAGGGAGAAGTTTATATAGAAAATAATTTAGTAGCTTATGGTAGCCTTACTTTTGCAATCACTCCTAAAAAATAATATAATAAAAAAATAGCTAAAGAAGGGGTTTTTTATGCTCAAAATTGGGGTAATAGGCGTTGGATATATGGGATTTCATCATGCTAGGATTTATTCACAAAATAAGATCTGTAAGTTAGTTGGGGTTTATGATTTAGACGAATCTAAAGCTAAAATGGTAGCTGAAAACTTAGGTACTAATTATTATAAAGAAGTTAAAGAATTAATAAAATCAGTAGATGCTGTTTCTATTGCAGTACCTACTGATAAACACTATGAGGTAGCTAAAACTGTATTAGAATATGGGAAACACATATTAATTGAAAAACCTATCACTGATAACTTAGAACATGCAGAAGAATTAAAAGAATTAGCTTATAAAAAAGGGATAATTTTCATGGTAGGACATACTGAAAGATTTAACCCCGTTTTAAAACAAATTATTAATTATATAAAAAAACCTATATTTATGGAAATAAGAAGAATGGGACCTCTACCTAATAGAAAACCCTCTACCGGTGTAGTTTTAGATCTTATGATTCATGATATAGATATCGTTGTAAATTATCTACTTAAAGGTAAAGAAATTAGGGAAATAAATGCGTTAGGAAATAGTGTATATGATTTTACTTTAAATGAAGATATTGCTAACGCTAGTATCACTTTTGAAAATGATACTATTGTTGTTCTAACTAGTAGTAGATGCCATCCCGTTAAAGAAAGAAAAATTAGAATAATACAATCAGATAACTCTATTTATGCAGATTATATTTCTCAGTATGTAGAAGTTCATTATGTGCCACTTAATATTTATAAAGATGCTAATTATGAAAGCTTTGAAATGAAAGTGGAAATCCCTAACGTTATTAGATATGAACCTTTGAGATTAGAACTAACAGAGTTTATTAATTCTATTAATGAAAATAGAAAACCGCTTGTTACTGTTGATGATGGAATTAACGCTTTAAAAGTTAGTTTTCAAATGTTAAAAAGAATATACGAACAATTTAATATTGTTGATAAAATAAAAGTTTCTTGAATTATTTTGTTTCTATGAATATTGATAGTAGTTCTGTTGTATTAAGCGATTATATTGGAAAAAATGTTTATATTGGACCTAATTGTAAAATTTCTAAGAATGTCAAAATAATGGATAATGTTTTTATTGAATGTAATACAATTATAGATGAAGGAACGATTATATATCCATTTGTTGTTATTGGAACTCCTCCACAAGATAAAAGTTTTAAAAATGAGCAATCTTTTGTTTTTATAGGTAAAAATAATATTATTAGAGAATTTACTACTATTCACAGAGCTACAGGTTTAAATAATAAAACTATTATAAAAGATAATAATTATATTATGGCATATTCTCATATTGCACATAATTGTTATGTAGGAAGTAATACGGTTATTTCTTCATATGCTGCAATGGCTGGATATTCTTTTATTGATGATTATGTCATTTTAGGTGGAATGGCTGGAATCCATCAGAAAGTTAAAATAGGAAAATACACTATTGTTGGGGGGATGGCTAAAGTTGTTAAAGATGTCCCACCGTTTATGATGGTTGACGGGAACCCTGCTAAAGTCGTTGGAATTAATAAAGAAGGAATGAAAAGAAATGGATTCAATTTTAATCAAATAAACATCGCTAAAAAAATATATCAGTTGATCTATACAAAAGGATTTACTATAAGTAGAATAAAAGAAGAATTACAAATCCTTAAAAATGAACTCATTGAAAATAATAAAATAGATGAATTGTTAATTTTGAATATAGTTTTAGATTTTATAAATTTGGGTAGTGAAAGGGGTTTATTATTAAGGTAAAATGAAAGGACCTTTTGGGTTTTTTATTCATCCTTTAAATTATAATGACTTATATAGGGTTATGCCTGAGCTTGTTAATAAAAGACCTGATTTTATTGAAGGAATTTTGAAATGGATAGATCCTTTTGTTGCTGCTGAAATTGAATTAAAAACTAAAACTAATGATACAGTTTTTGGAATGTTCATAGTTATCCCTTTATTAGCCAAGCAGTTTATAGAAGACGAAAAATTGGCAGTTAGTAAATTAATAAAAGCTAGTAATTTAGCTATAAAATTAGGTACTAAAATATTAGGTTTGGGGGCTTTTACTTCTATTGTAGGGCGTGCTGGATTAACTTTAGTTAATCTCTTTAAAGAAAGATTATATTTTACCTCTGGGGCTTCTTATACTGTAGCTTCCTCTTTAGAAGTAGTCGATTATAATTTAAATCAAATGAATTTAAATAAAAAAGATTTAGTTGTATCTGTTATTGGCGCTACTGGTGCTATTGGTAAAGCTATCTCTAATTTAATATATAGAGATTATAAAAAGATATATTTAGTTGCAAGAAATAAAAGCCGATTAAATGCTTTAAAAAATGAAATCACTATAAATGACCCTTATTTTAATAAAGAAAATATTTTAATTACAAATAATATCTCTGAAGCTACTAAAGTTAGTGATGTAGTTATCGTTGCTACCTCTAGTCCTAATGAATTAATTAATGTTAATGACTTAAAATATAATTCTATAGTATGTGATATTTCTATGCCTCATAATGTATCTAAGGAAGTTATTGAAAAACGAAAAGATGTTATTGTTATTGAAGGCGGAATTATTAGATTACCTTCTATCCCTACATTTAGAAAATTATTTAATAATATATCTTTTGAAGATATAATAGGGTATCCTAAGAATAATGTTTTAGCTTGTATGGCTGAAACTATTATCCTTACTGCTGAAAATATTAAAGAAAACTATAGTATCGGTAGAAATATTGATAGTAATAAAATTATTAAAATTAAAGAATTAGCTGATAAGCATGGCTTCTCCGTTGAAAATGTTTTCTTAAAAAAATAATATCTTAAAAAAATAATCTCCAAGTAGGTATTATGTTTTTATTATAGAAAATCTAAATTAGAAGCATTTTAGTATTTTTAATTTAAAAGATTATTTATAAAAAGGGGGGATATTATTATGAAAACTACAAATTTTACTAAATTAAATCACTTAAATGATCCCATTATTCATAGTAGTTGGGAATACGCTACTGAACCTTTTTTAGATTTTAAAAATCCTATAAACATTGAGAAAATCAAAAAAGCTTTTGAATTTGTTGAATCTAATTTAAATAAAGAGTACCCTATCTTTATTGATAAAGAATATTATGTTGATAAAAAGATACTATCTATAAATCCTGGAGATACTAATCAAGTAATAGGAATATTTCAAGATGCTACTATTGAGTTAGCTGATAAAGCTGTAAAATATGCTAATGAAAAATTTAAAACTTGGGCTAAGCTTAACGTATATGATAGAGTTAATATATTTAGATTAGCTGCTAATATTTTGAGAAAAAGGAGATTTGAGTTTATTGCTTGGATGGTTTTAGAAGTTGGTAAGAATTGGACAGAAGCTGATGCTGATGTCGCTGAAGCTATCGATTACCTTGAATACTACTCTAATTTAATGATAGATATTCATGAAAATCCTAAAAAATTATTACCATTTCCTGGGGAAGTTAATTATTATTATTATTTGCCTTTAGGGGTTGTAGTTGTTATTCCTCCATGGAATTTCCCACTCGCTATACCCTTAGGTATGACTGTTGCTGCTTTAATAACTGGTAATACTGTTATACTTAAGCCTGCTGAAGATGCTCCTATGATGAGCTATCTGTTATATGAATTACTAATAGAAGCTGGAGTTCCTGAAGGCGTTATTAATTATCTTCCAGGTACTGGCGAAATTGTTGGAGATTATTTAGTAAAACATCCTGATATTCATATGATAGCTTTTACAGGTTCTAAAGAAGTTGGTTTGCTTATTCATAAAAATGCTGCAAATTATCCAGGAAGATCACATTTAAAAAGAGTTATAGCAGAAATGGGTGGGAAAAATGCTATTATTGTTGATGAAATTTATGATGAAGATTTTATGAACTATGCAGTTAATTCTGTTATAGCTAGTGCTTTCGGATTCCAAGGACAAAAATGCTCGGCTTTATCTCGTTTGCTCCTTCATAAAAATATTTACGATAAATTTATGAATAAGCTATTAGAAAATGTGTCAAAAATAGAAATAGGGTTACCTAAGGAAAATAAATTCTTAGGACCGGTTATAAATGAACAAGCACTGAATAAAATAATGAATTATATAGAAATTGGTAAAAAACAGAATAAGTTAGTTTTTGGGGGAAAAAGATATGACTATAAGTATTCAGGGTATTATATTGAGCCTACTGTATTTGAAGATGTAAAAGTTAATGATGTTATTGCGCAAGAAGAGATTTTTGGTCCTGTTTTAGCGGTTATGAAATATTCTGATTTTGATGAGGCTATTAGTATAGCTAATAGTGTAGAATATGGTTTAACTGGTGCGGTTTTTAGTCAAAATAGGTTTAATATTAATAAAGCTAAGAATGAGTTTTATTGTGGGAATTTGTATATAAACAGGAAATGTACGGGTGCTATTGTCGGGGTTCATCCATTTGGGGGATTTAAGTTTAGTGGAACTAACTCAAAAGCTGGTGGCCCAGATTATTTATTGTTTTTCCTTAATCCTAAAAGTGTCTCTGAAAAAATAGATTTCTAATTTTTATGAGATATTAGATGTGGAGGGATGGCCGAGTGGTCGAAGGCGGTGGTCTCGAAAACCACTAGGTAGTTTTGACACTACCTCAGGGGTTCAAATCCCCTTCCCTCCTGATAGATAAAAACTGTGGAAATAGATTTATCTAAACTACAAAATGATTTATATCTAAAAGAAGTTATTAATAATTGGTATAAAAATATATCTTCTAATAAAGATTCAGTTGTTTTGGATACATTAATAAATATTTATAAAACTATATTATATATTAAAAAAGATGAAAAACTATTTAATAAATTTAGAATCCAATTTTCTTCTATTTCTAAAGTAGTTTATAATCAGATTTATACGAATGTTTCTTTAATAAGATTATATGTAGTTAAAATAGCATATTTAATGGATTACAAAGATCTTATAGTTGATATTATGAATTATTTAAAATCTGAAAATGATATAGAATGTTTAAAAGAGTATTTAGAGTTTATCAAAAAATATGGGTATATAGGATATATAGATGAAATTTTAAATCTTTTAAATAAAGATAAACCGTTTTTAGTTAATATTAAAGTATTTGAAGTAGTTTTATATTTAGCATTAAATTATAGAAATAATTCAAAATATATTGATAAAGCTTTTGAGTTTTTAAAGAGTTATTATGAGACTAATTATCCTAAATGGGAGCATTTTTTTATTAATTTCTTTGAAGCTTTTTTAGATATAATTAAATATATTGATAAAAACAAAGAAAAATTTAATGCTATTTTTGTGTTTGAATATCTCAATCATTTTATTTACAAAGCTTTGAATTTTATTAATTCATTTATTAGTAATATAGATGACGAAAATAAAATTAATATAATAAATTTGATCCTTTTAAATCTTTGCTTTTCTTTGAATATTATTAAAAATATTATTGGTATTAATAAGAATTTAGAAAATTATGTAGCTGATAAACTTGAAGATGAAAAATACTTTTTAAAACTAAATTTACTAAAAATAACTAATGATATTTATACTAATTTATCTAATAATTATGCTTTAAAGTATTATTTTTTGGCTAATTTTGTAAATAATAAAGAAATTTTTAAAGGAAATTTGTTAAATAAAAAAGAAGAAGATAGTGAAATTTTGGATAGTCTTTTAGGTAAAATTCTTCAAGATTTTACAAAAACCGAAAATAATAGATTGAAAAATGTAATCCTTGATTTTATTGATGAATTTGATATAGTTTTAAACGATAATAAATTAGAAGCTTTTACAAAAGAATTATTTCTTTATGATGATAACATTATTTTAAAGATGCTTAATATAATCCAGAAAGCAAATTATAAAATTGTAATTAATACATTAATGAAACTTCTTGATAGTAGAAACCTTGAAATTGTTAATAAAGTTAAAGATATTATAAAAAAAGAATAAAGTGATCTTAAATAAAGATAGAAAGGAAGGGGGTTTATTTTGAATAATAGAAAATTAAATTTAATTTTTACTAATGATGATGGGGTTAATTCGGATGGGATTATTTCATTGTATAAGGTTTTTAGTGAGGATTCGGATGATTTTGTAAATAAATTAGTAGTTATAGCGCCTAATGAGGAGCGAAGTGTTAGTGGCCATTCCATTACGTATAAAATCCCTGTTAAAATAAAAAATCTCTATTCTGATGGGAAATTAGATATCTATGAAGCTACGGGTTCTCCTGCAGATTGCGTTATTATCGGCAGTAAGTATTTATTACCAGATGTAGATTTAGTTGTTTCTGGGATAAATAGGGGACCTAATTTAGGGTACGATTTAAGTATATCTGGAACAGTATCTGCTGCTATTGAAGCCTTTGTTAATAATATTAAATCTATTTCTGTTAGTTTATTTCAATATAATGATCCTGATTACTCTTATTCTAGTTTATTTATTTATAAATTTGTAAAATATTATAAGGATGTAATGGATGATAATTTATTTGATAAAGTTTTTTTAAATATAAATTTTCCTGCTTTTGAAAAATTAAAAAAAGATAGTTTCCCAATAATTACTATCCATGATTTTTATCGTCATAAAGCTGAATTGGAACCTAGATTAGATCCCAAAGAAAATAGGTATTTTTGGATTTACTGGAAATTACATCCTGCTAATTTTGATGATTCTGTTATTAATAAAATCCAAAATTATTTAGAAAACTATGATAAAGATAATAATATTTTTATAACTGATATTGAAGCAGTTTTTAATGGATATATTTCTATTTCTCCTTTAATTTTTGACTTCAATTTATTTAATACTAAGAAAAATAACTATATAGAAGTATTTAAGATTTTGAAAGAAATTGCTAAGAAAACTTATCAAGAAACTTTTGAGCAATATAATATTATGAAAGGAGTTAAATAATAATGAAATTAATAATAACATTAAATTTTGGTAAAAATATCTTTAAGATAAAAAGTATATTAAAGATAATAGCAATTGTATTTATTTATTTTTTGGTAGGTATTAATTTAAGTTTTTGTAAGGATTATTTATTAACGGATATTGGGAATGGGGTTCAGGAAATAGAAGTAGAATTTATTAAACCTTATCCTATAAAGATACAGGATACAGTTGATTTTAAAGTTTATATAATAAGATTGAAAAATGTAAAAGTAGATGTTGCGGCGGGGATGAGTGGAAGCCCCGTTTTTAAGGATAATAAATTAATTGGAGCTTTATTTGCTGGTTATGATTTTCAAAAGGAACCTATTGCTTTTGTTATGCCTATTGAATATATGAACCAACTTAGAAATTATCCTTACTTTAATTTAGATCTAAATAATACTAAATTAAAATATATGTTTTCTTATAATATCCCTTATTTTGAAAAATTTAATAAAGAAATTTTAAAACAACTTAATAACAATAATATTGACAATAGTATTTTGAATAATATAAGTAGTATTAAGGATACGGTAATTAAGAATTATTTTGTTTTAGAAGATTCATATAGTTTATATAATAAATCAAAGGAAATTTATGAAGTTGATAATAGTAGTTTATTAAAGGAAGGGGATAGTATAAGCGTAGCGTTAGTTGATGGGGATATTAAAATATATGGTACAGGAACATTAACTAAATTAGATAAAGATGGAGTATTTTTAGCTTTTGGGCATCCTATGCTTTCAGTTGGTAATCTTAAAGCTCCTGTTTATAAATCCAAAGTTATTACTGTTATAAATAGATATAATGAATCTTTTAAGTTATCTTATATTCCTGATGATTCTAAATTAATAGGTAGTTTAATATTTGACGGACCTTTTGGAGTTTTAGGAAAATTAAACGAAAAACCTGATATGATACCTTTAAATATTTCTATCTCTTTTAACGGAAAATCTCTAAAAAATTATAACTGTAAAGTTATCGATAATTCAAAGTATTTACCATTTTTATCTGTATTAACTCTATATATAGCTTCTTCTAAGTATATACAAGATAATCAGAATTTACCTTTTGAACTTAATTTTAAGGTTTATTTTGAAAATAATAAGGAGCAAAATATATACTTACCTTCTATAAATGGAAATTATAATATGATTTTAGCTAATTTAATTAAGTATTTAAGCTTTATTAATTCTATCCCTAGTAAAAATAATAAAATAAAATATATAAGTGCTAATTTAAATATATCTCCTTTGAATATCGGAATAATCAATAATATATATATTAGTAATTTTAAGGATAATCAAGTAGAATTTAATTTGAATTATTTTAATCCTTTAACATCTGTAGAAGGTAGAGATAAAATAGAGGTTGTTTTACCTTCAGAAGAAACTAATGGGACTATTTATTTAGGGTTAGGTGGGGGGTATTATTTATATGATATATTTGATAAGTTAGGGATAACTATTCTTCCTCCTAAGGATTTTACAGAATTCCTTAGCTATGCTAATGTTTTTATTAATTCTAATCCTAAGACTATTGTTTGTGTTATTGCTACTAATTTATGGGGCGCATTAACTGATAATGAAAAGTTTATTCCCTTAACTTATAAAGAAATCCTCAAAATGTATTTTAATTTTAGATTACCTTTTATATATTTGTCATATTATCCTGTGGTTTTTAGGAAAGATATAAATAAAATATTATTAGGTATGGATTTCTTTAGTTTTGATGTAAATGGAAACATCTCTAAAGCTGACAAAAAGAAATCCGATAACTCTACCTCTAAAGAAACTTCTAACTCTTATTATCCATACTATTCTTCTGTTTTAGATTATGTTGTTAATTTTAATAATTTTTATAATACTAATAATTTAAATAATACTATTGATTTTAAAGATTCTAATCAAGATATTCTTAAGCAAATAGAGGATATATTATATAATAAGGAGCAAGATAATGATTCTCAAGAACAAAAAAATGTTAAGACTAAACAAACTAAGAAAGAATCGGTTAATATTGATAATGTTATTGATTTATCTAATTATTCTGATTTAGTAGAAGGGTATCAAAATGGAGTTTCTCTTAATTACTTCTCTAATTTAAAATATGATAAAAGTTTTAATAATTTTATTATTAATAAGAATTTTTCTAAAGTTTTGGTTTATAGGGATAATTTTATTTCTTTAAGTTATTTATATAATTCTAAAACTTGTGTTGGTATTTATGATAGGAATTTCAATTTAGTTAAGGAATATATTTTTGATTATATTTTTTCTAATGCTATTGTTTATCAGAATTATTTATTAGCAGTTGATTATGTTGGAAATATTTTAAAGATAAATATAGATAATGGGAATATTGAATTAAGGTTTAATTTTAATTATGCTATTTCTGATATAGTTATTTATAAAGATAATCTAATTTTTTCTACTGTTAGCTTCCCTGCTAAGATAATTATTTGTAATTTAAATGACTTTAAATTATTAAAAGTTTTTGAGTTCCCTTATTTAGGGATTTCTAATTTAGCTGTAGATGATGATTCATTATATGCTGGTAGTTATGGAGGAATATTAATAAAATTGAATTTAAATAATTATTCTTTAAAAACTTTTAATACTTTTCAAGAGAATATTACTGCTTTATGTGTAGTTGATAATAATTTATTAGTAGGTACTGGTTCAAGAGGATATCTTTTTGTTTTTGATAAAAATTTATTCGATAATCCCGTTTTATATGATGGTTTTTCTACTGATACTAATACTGAAATCTCTGATATATTTCAATTTAAAAATTATTTATATTTAATAATTAAGTCTAATGATACTAAGGTTTATAGGATTAATAAAAATAACTTATTTGGTATAGCTACTGCTAATTACCAAAATACTCTTAATCTAAATTGGGAAAAAATATTTAATTTTGAGTTGTTTTCTTATCCCATTAAAACCGTCGTTTTTAAAGATAATGTATATTTAGGATTTATTGATAACAGTAAAACTGTTTTTAATTTTTATAATTTCTCAGATTCTTATGGAATCTATATTTCTAAGGTTTTTGATGTTTCTTCCGATAAGTACTTAAACGATATAGTTCTAGATTATAAAGGAAAAGTAGATTTACAAGTTAGATTTGGGAATTCTCCTATTGTTGATAATACCTGGACTAATTGGATTAATAACTTTAAAGATTATGATTTTAAAAAATCTTATAGGTATTTTCAGTATAAACTTATATTATATAAAGATAGTGAAGTTTATTCTATTAAGGGGTTAGTAGGTAAAAATAATAGAAAACCTTTTATTATCGTTAATGATGAATTTAAAAAACTATCTGTTAATAATTCTTTAAAAGTTTCTTATTTGGATTTTGATGGAGATGTTTTAAATATTAAATTATTTGTTAAAAATATTAAAGATAATAATTGGCAATTAGTTGATTCAAAATTAGTTAAAGCTAATGCTTGTGATTTTAATAATCCTTCTTTTGAAAGTACTACCTTAGATTTAGCTAATTTAAAGAATTTTATTAACAAAAGCGGATATTATGAATTTAAAATAACTATTGATGATAAGTTATCTAATGTCGATAATTATTTTATTCAAGAATTTAAATTCAATTTATATATAGATTATGATGAATTTAAGATTATTTCATTTGATATTAAAAATGGAGTTATTAATATTAAAGTTGAATCTAAGGCTTTAGTCGGTGTTTCTTTAGTTATTGAAGCTCCGAGTGATTCTTTTGAAATACCTTTGAAATTGATTGATAAAAATGGGAATATATGGATTTTTAAAGGAGTAATCCCTGATAATTTAGAATATAAAAATAAAGACTATAATCTTTATTTAATTATTAAAGATGAAATGGGAAACTCTTTAAAAAAACAGTTATATCAAAACTAATCTATTCATTATGCCTAAGGTTAGTAAGGAAAATAAATTAATTAAAATAATAAAGGAAAATAAGTATCCTTCTTTAGATTTTGATAAATCTTTATTAAAGGAATCAATTAAGTTAGCTAATTTAATAGTTGATGATGTATTTGAGGTTATAAAAAAGAGATCTACTGTTAGTATAGAGAGAGCTATTTTGAGAATAATGGGACTAAATGGAGCTAATAAAGAAGGAGTACCTTATGTTAATATATTTGTAGATAAACTAAAACAAGCTAATTTAATAGAATATGGTGCCTCTTATTTTTATGCCTATTTTTACTCTAAATTCAATTCCGATTTAAATAAAATCAAAGAATTCTTAGATGAATTATATTTTACAGATAAACCTATTGAAATAAATAAAGATGAATTTTTTAATAATATAGAAAAATATAAAGAGATTTCAAAAAGTATAGCTTTAAATGGAATAGAATTAATGGAAAATCAAAGAAAAAAAAGGGAAGAATTAATTGATAAGTATAATTATCCTAAACTTCCATGGATTTATGTTATAGTTGCTACAGGGAATATCTTTGAAGATGCTATTCAAGCTATCTCTGCGGTTAAACAAGGAGCTGATTGTATAGCTGTTATTAGATCTTCTGCTCAAAGCCTTATAGATTACGTTCCTGAAGGTTATACCACTGAAGGTTATGGCGGAACTTTTGCTACCCAAGCTAATTTCAAATTAATGAGACAAACCTTAGATAATCATATGACTGATAGATATTTAATGTTAGTTAATTATTCATCTGGCTTATGTATGCCTGAGATTGCTGCTATTGCCGCTATTGAACGCTTAGATATGTTGCTTAATGATAGTATGTATGGAATTCTTTTTAGAGATATTAACCCTATTAGGACATTCATTGATCAGTATTTCTCAAGGTTAATCATAAATTTAAGTGATATAATAATAAATACGGGGGAAGATAATTATTTAACTACTGCTGATGCTTTTGAAAAAGGATATACTGTTATTACTTCTCATTTTATTAATTATGCTTTTGCAAAGAAATGTTATTTACCTGATTATTTAATAGGTTTGGGACATGCTTACGAAATAAGACCAGAGATAACTAATTCTTTTTTATTTGAATTTTCACAAGCTTTATTAATTAGACATCTTTTCCCTAAGTGCCCATTAAAGTATATGCCACCAACTAGATGGGTTACTGGTAATATTTTTCATACGCATGTTATTGATAACATGTTTAATTTAGTTTCTGTTGCTACGGGGCAACATATACACTTGGTAGGAATATTAACTGAAGCTATCCATACCCCATTACTTCAAGATAGATATTTAAGTATAAAATCAACAAAGTATATTTTTAATGCAGCTAAAGATTTGGGATTTGAATTTATAATTAGAAATAAAGGGATTATTGAGAAACGTGCAGATTATTTACTTAAGAAAGCATATGAACTATTAGAATATGTTTATAATAAAGGATTATTTGAAGCTATTGAAGAAGGAGTTTTTGCTGATACTAAAAGACCTAAAGACAAAGGGAAAGGTTTAGAAGGAGTTTTTATTAAAAATTCTTATTATTATAACCCTGTTGAAGAAATAATTATTTCTAAAGTTCAACATAAAGTTAATTATTAATTTATCATTAATTAAATTATGATTAAGGAAATAAAGGAGATAATAAAGGAATCCATAAATTTAAAAAATAATTTGTTAGATGATGATGAGTTAATAAGTAATATATTGAAAGCTGTTAATGTTATAGTGAGTTCTATAAAATTGGGGAAAAAATTATTGATAGCTGGGAATGGGGGCTCTGCTGCTGATAGTCAGCATATTGCAGCTGAGCTAATTGGAAGATTAAATATAAAAGATAGGAACCCAATCCCTGCTATTGCTCTAACTACTGATAGCTCTATTTTAACAGCTGTTTCTAATGATTTCGGATTTGAATTTGTTTTTGAAAAACAATTACAAGCGTTAGCGAATCCTGGTGATGTATTTTTAGTTATTTCTACTTCTGGGAATTCCATTAATTTAATTAATGCCGTTAAAAAATCTAAGAATTTAGGAATAATTTCTATTGCTTTGTTAGGAAAAGATGGAGGGATTTTAAAAGATTTAGTTGATATTCCTATTATTGTTAAACATGATAATACTCAACGTATCCAAGAAGCTCATATCCTAATAGAACATATAATATGCGAATTAGTAGAACAAAGAATATCTCTTATCCAACTGTAATACTCAATCCCTATATTATTAAAAATAACATAAAGATAATAAGGGAATTAACTAAAAAGGATTTAATATTGGTATTAAAATCTAATGCCTATGGGTTGCAGTTTGAAATAATTTTTGAGATTATTAAGGATTTAGTTAATAAAATTGCTTTAAATAATTTAAGAGAATTTTTTGAATATAAGCTATATCAAAAGAAATTAAATAATAATTTTAAAGTATTATTGCTTTTTCCTGAGTTTGATGAATATTTAATTTCTCAGGCTTTTAATTATAAAAGTATTATTAATTTTTCTGTTTTTAGTTATGAATATTTTTTATTTTTAAAGGAAATTTTATTAAAAGAGAAAGTTGTTTTAGATGTTGAATTAGAAATAGATACTGGAATGAATAGAACAGGTATAAAATTTAATGAAATTAATAAAATAAATGAGATCTTAAATTTTCAGTTTTTTAATATAAAAGGAGTTTATACACACTTAAGAAGTGATGATATATATGATATCTATTTTCAATTAGCTAATTTTAAATATTTCTTAGATAATTTTAAAATTAAAGATATAGATATTCATATTTTAAATAGTGCAGGAGTTCTTAGATTTATTCAATATTTTTATAATATAAATAATTTTAATACTTTGGATAAAATTAATTTAAGAGATTTTTTTAATATTATAGGATTAAGTAATTTTATAAGGATTGGTATATTATTTTATGGGATAGCTCCTAATTATGAGTTATTGAAATTGAAAAATGATTTAGGGATTCAGAATTCTATTAAAATTAAATTACCTTTTATCGGAGTTAAGGAGGTTTTTAAAAATGAAAATGTTGGCTATTTAAATAAAGATGTTAATGGAGTTATGCAAGATAATGGATTGGTCGCTTTAGTTTATACCGGTTATTCTGTCTTACCTTTTTCTAAAAAACTTCTATTTCATGTTTATGATGATGTACAAGATTATATAACTTATTCAATTGGGCCTATGTCTATGGATATAACTGAAATTTTAATTAAAAATAAAAATCTAAAGGAAATTTATTTAATTGATAATACATTAACTCTTGAGGAACAGGCTTTTAATAATTCAATTCCTGTTTATAGTTATTTAACTAGTTTAAATAGTTTTAATAAAATAGATTTTATACTAGAAAGCTAATAAAAAATAATAAAAAATAATGGAGGTGAAGGGGTATAATTAAGTATAGAATAAATGATCAAATACGAGCTAAAGAAGTTAGAGTTATAGATGAAAATAATGTTAATTTGGGGGTAATGAATATAAAGGATGCTTTAAAATTAGCGGATTCTAAGAATTTAGATTTAGTAGAAGTAGCTCCTGATGCTAATCCCCCTGTTTGTAAAATCGTTGATTATGGCAAATTTAAATATGAACTTATAAAAAAAGAAAAAAGCGCTAAAAAAAATCAAAAAAAACAAGAACTCAAAGAAGTTATTATTAAAAATAAAATAGATAAAAGTGGAATTAGTATTAAAGTTCAAATGATTAAAAGAATTTTACAAGAAGGTGATAAAGTTAAAATTGTATTACAATTATTAGGCAAAAGTAGATTTACACCTGATAAATTTAAACCTATATTACAAGAAATTATAGGTCAATTAGGTGATATCAAGATAGAAAAAGATATTACTATTGAAGATAGGAACATATACGTTATTGTTTCTCCTAAAAAAACTGAAAATTAATATTAAGTTAATATTTTTTAGTTATACTTATATGGGTAGTTATCTATTAAAAAGGGGACAAGTAAATATTGTTAATGTATTAATAGGTATTATTTTTTTATTATTTTTAATGGTTGGGGGATATTTTGTTTATAAGTTATTTTATGGGCCTAGTGAGGGTGATGTAGTTGTTCCTAATGTTATTGGCTATGACATTTATGATGCGAAAAATAATTTGAAGTTGATTGGTTTAGATATTGAAGTTGTTTCTACTTCGTTTTCTGATAAACCTAAAAATATGATATTAAATCAGGAACCACCTGCTGGTATTAAAGTAAAAAAAGGTAGAATTATTAAAGTAGTTATTAGTAAAGGGGTTTCTTATGATAAGCAACTTTTATTACCTGATCTTGTTGGATATAATATTAATGAAATTAATCTTAATCCTAATTTGAAATTTAATAAGCTTAATTTGATTTATAATTATTTATATTATCCTTCAATGAGTTTTAAAGATGGAACAATTTTAATGCAATCTCCTCAACCTGATACAACCTTAGATAAAGATAAGAAGATATCTTTCCTTGTTTCTAAAGAACTTAATCCTCAAGAATTAATAAATAATTCTAATGATTATTTACCAGAATTATGGAAAAATTTGGATAAAGCTGATAGTTTATTCATTCAATTTAAAAATAATGATGTAATTGAGGATAGAAAGATTACTACTTCTTATATATATAATGACACCGTTATAGTTGAAGCTAATCTAAATTACTCTCAAATCCCGGATATTAAAATTATAAATCTAGTTTTAAAGTTTAAGTATAGTAAAGATATTAGTAATGTAAAAGTTTATTTAGAGGATTTTTTAGGAAAAAGGTTGGTTTTTGATAGTTATTATGTAGGTCAGACTTTTTCTAATTTAAAGCTTTTTTATATCGGAGATGCCAAAGTTAGTGTATATCTAAATAATAATAAAGTAGCCGATTATTCTTTACCTTAATTTTTTACCTTAATTTTTTACCGATTATTATTACTTTAATTTTTTATTTTTTATTACTTTTGATTAAAGGGGAAAAGAATCCAATTATAGAATAAATTATTAGAAAATAATTTATTAAATTTAAAATTTTAACAAACATCACAAAAAAGTATATTATATGGAAATGAATCTTGACATAATAGGGGGTGCTGGATTTATAAGCATTAGGGATGGCAAAGTTTAAAACTTATATAAAGCTAAAAATTTTAATAAAATGAGTTTATGCTAAATAGAAAAGCCATCTAGATTCCAAAAGACAATAATATTGGGAAATCCCTACTTAATAGGGGTGGTTAATTATGGAAGAGTTTTTTCAAAAAATAGATAATAAAAGAATAGAATATAACAATTCTTTAAACGATAAAATAATAGAAAATATATATTATAATATAGATGAAATTGTAAAAGATGTTGTAGTATATAAAGAAAGTAAATGGAATAAGTTAGAAGATATTTTAGATCGTTTTTTAACTTCTAAGGTTGGAGGAATTATTACTATTGTTTTATTATTAACTCTTGTTTTATGGATAACTATAATTGGAGCTAATTATATTAGTGAGTTTTTAGGGATATTGCTTGGTTATATAGAAAGTGTTTTAAAATCTGTTTTAAAGTTTTTAAGGTTTCCGGAAGTTTTTATCAGTTTTTTGGTAGATGGGGTTTATAGAGGTCTTAGTGCAGTTGTAAGTGTTATGCTACCTCCTATGGCGATATTTTTCCCGCTTTTTACTTTTTTAGAAGATTTAGGGCTATTACCTAGGATTGCTTATAATTTAGATAAATTATTTAAATTAGTTGGGTCTACTGGGAATCAGGCTTTAACTATGGCAATGGGGTTTGGATGTAATGCTGCTGGTGTTATTTCTACAAGAATAATTAAATCTCCAAAAGAGAGATTGATTGCAATTATTACGAATAATTTGATGCCGTGTAATGGGAGATGGCCGCTTCTAATTTTATTATCTACTCTATTTATTGCTCCTATTTTTTATAAATCTAATCCTTTTTTAGGATCTTTTATTACTGCTATTACTTTAGTTTTTGCCGTTTTTATTGGATTTATTTTTACTATGCTCCTTTCTTTTGGATTATCTAAAACTATTCTTAAGGATGTATTAAGTTTTTATGTTTTAGAATTACCTCCTTTAAGGAAACCAAATTTATTAAATATATTAAAATTGTCCATAATAGATAGGACTATATTTGTTTTAATGCGAGCAATTTATATGGCTGCTCCTGTTGGAGCTATTGTTTGGATTATTAATTACTTTAATATTACTCCTTATCTTATTAATTTTTTTGAACCATTTGGTAGATTTTTTGGATTGGATGGAGTTATTATTTTAACTTATATTATTTCTTTACCTGCTAATGAGTTGGTTATCCCTTCCTTAATTATGCTTTATACTTCTCAATTAACTTTTACTGAAGTAGATAATATTAAAAGTATATATGATATTTTAATTAATAATGGTTGGAATATTAAGACTGCTATTTTAGTTATTTTGTTTTCTATTTTACATAATCCTTGCTCTACTACTATTTTGACTATCTATAAGGAAACAAATTCTATTAAATGGACACTAATTTCTACTTTTTTACCTTTGTTTATTGCTTTTACGGTAGTATTTCTTGCTAATAAGATATTAATATTTTTTGGACTTTAATAAACATAAGAAAAACTAACTTTGCTTATGAAAAATATAATAAGCTTGTGAATTTAGTGAGTAGTTATGAGGCATGTTAAGTTAAAAATATATGGAAAAGTTCAGGGTGTAGGGATGAGATATTTTATAAAAAAGAAGGCAGATAGTTTTAAAGTTTTTGGATACGCAAAGAATTTACCTGATTCTACAGTAGAAGCTTTATTAATTGGTGATGAAGAAAATATTGATTATCTAATAAAAGAGATAAGTGTTGGGCCATCTTTAGCCAAAGTCACTAAAATCGATATACTTCAAGATAAGGAAATTACTAATACTGATTTTGAAAATTTAGGTTACTTTTCCTTTGAAATATATTAATTAATGAAGAATAATATTTTTTATAAGGGGTATAGTGTTTTAGAGGTAATAGTTTCTTTTTTAATTGTGTTAATATTATTTTTGTTGGCTTATTATTATTATATAAAGCTTGAAGAGGATGCTAAAGTAGCTGTTTTTATTTCTAATAAAAGATATATTATGTTAGCGTGTTATAGGTATTATTTAGATAAAAATAGGCTGCCTATTAGTTTATTAGAGCTTTTTAGTGATCCTTATAGGGATTATTTACCTAAGAACTTACATTCTTATTTTATATTGAGCTCTTGGGGAAGCCAGATTTTGATTTATAGTTATCACTATTCTTTTTTATTCGTTTCTTATTTATATCTTGAAGTGTCTGATTTAAAAATTAATAAAGAAATTGTTCCTATAGGAAGTCAGTTGAAATTGAAAAATAATTTAAAAGAGGATTTTATTAGTTATAAAGATATAAATAATAAAGAGTATATGGTATTCAAGTTACTTTATTTAATAAGGTAATTGAATAATTTAATATGAAAAAAATAGTTTCATTATATATTGTGATTTTGGTTATTATTTTTTTAGTGTTTAATAATTTTGTGATTATAAAGTTTTGGGAGCTTTATTTTATTGAATCTAAAAAAAAGGAAATTAAATATATTGCCAATAATATTTTAGATATTTTAAAGACTAATAATTTAGATAAAGATTTAGGATATTTTGATAGGAATTATTTGCTTTATTTATTTTCTAATTTACCGGAGTATGTTTATTTTATTGTTTATGATCAAAATTATAGGGTTTTATTATATTATCCTGTTTTTTTTAATGTTGATTATGATTTTTTAAAGAAGAATCCATTTGGAATTGAGAGGGTTGTATTTGATAATTATGTTTTGACTTATTTTTTGCCAGTTAATAGGTATATGTTAGCTGTTGAAATGAATTTAGCTTTTATTAAAAGTATAAGAAAAGAGTTAATTTATATGGCTTTAGGTATTATTTTATTTAGTTTCCCCTTTTCTTATTTATTAGCTATTTTTATATTCAAATTAATAGAAAAACGAATAAATATTATAAAAGATTTTGTTTCTAATGTTTCCTTAGGAAAGTTTAATTATGACATTGATTATAATTTTAATGATGAATTAAAAGATATTTTTATTAAGATAAAATTAATGAAAGAATTTTTAATAAAGTATATATCCGAAATTGAGCAAAATAAGAAAATTTTAGAACAAATATTTAATAATTCTCCTTTTTTTGTTATTATTATAAATAATTATGATGAGATTATTTATTTAAATAAGCCTATTGATGAGAATTTAAAAAGTTTTTTTCTTAAAAATTTAGCTGATGTAAATCTAGAAAATCAAAAGATAATTAAATTTAATAGATTTTATTTTAAGATGGTAGTTTTTGATTATAATTTAAATAGGATAGGGATTTTTATTGATATAACTGATTTTTATAGTTTAAGTGAATTAAAGGATAAGGCATTAGCTATGGTATCTCATGATTTAAGAACTCCTATCTCTTCTATTAAAGCTAATTTACAATTTCTACTTACTAAGGATTTACAACCTGATATTAAAAATAAAATTAATTCTATATTATTAGAATTAGATAAAATAAATTACATGATTTATAGATATTTAGATTATAGTAGAATTAAGTTAGGTAAAAAAATATCTAATTTTCAACTAGTAAAATTATTAGATTTTATTAACTTTATTAATGATTTTATTAATTTTTTGGAATATTCAGAAAATATTGAATTTAACAGTGAAGATATTTTTAATATTTTAGAAAATAATTTAGAATTTCAAAATAAAAATGTTTTAATTGATTTAGAAATTTTTAAGCAATTGCTTTCTAATTTATTAGATAATGCTTATAAATATTCTATTGATAAAAAAGTATTTTTATATATTGATTTTAATAAAGATAAGTTGTATATAAAAGTAGGTAATTTAGCTGATTTAGATAGCTATAATTTAATAAAGCAAGTTATATTTAATGATAGTGATCTTTATTTATCTAAAGGTAAATTAGGCTTACTTATTATTAAAGAATTAGCTAATATTTTGAGCATAAAAATCCAAATTGAAAAAGGAGAAAAACTAAATGAGCAATATATTTTATTATTCTTTATTTTAGAAATTAACTATAATAATTAAAGGTGGATTTTATGAAAGTAGGGGTTTTACAATTTCATCCTAAGTTTAAAGATAAAAGTTATAATTATAAAATTATAGAAAACTATCTTTTATATATAAGAGATGCTTTAGTAGTTTTACCTGAATTAGCGAATACAGGTTATTTATTTTTAGATAAATCGGAATTAACTGATTTAGCAGAAGAAATCCCTAATGGTTATTTTACTAATCTTTTAATTAATATAGCTAAGAAAAATAATTTAATTATAATTAGTGGATTGCTTGAAGTTGAAGATAGTAGATTTTATAATTCTGCTGTTGTTGTTTATAAAAACGGATATGTTGGTAAGTATAGGAAAATTAATTTATTTTATAAGGAGAAATTTATTTTTGAACCTGGTGATGATTTAAAGGTATTTGAAATAGATTTTATTGATATTGATAATAATATTTATAAAATAAAGTTAGGGGTAATGATTTGCTTTGATTGGTATTTTCCAGAAGTTGCAAGGAATTTGATGTTAAAAGGTGCTAATATTATAGCACATCCTGCTAATCTGGTTTTACCTTATTGCCCTTTAGCTATGCCTATTAGAGCTTTAGAAAATAAAGTTTATACTATAACTGCTAATAGAATTGGAATTGAACAAAATAATAATGAAAAATTAAAATTTATTGGTCAATCTGTTATATGTTCTCCTAAATCTGAGTATTTACTTAAATTAGATGAAAATCAAGAGGGGGTATTTTTAGTTGATATTGATTTAATTATAAATAAAAATATAACTAAATTTAATAATCTTAATGATGATTTAGATTTTCTTTTTAAGAAGTTGAATATAAATTCTTATAAGTAATTTTTTATGAGTAGGAGAGTTTTGATTTTATCCACTTATGTGCCTTTTATTTATGGTGGGAATGTTAATTTTATTAATTGGTTAAGTTTGAAATTAAAGGAGTTTTATCCGGAATTTTTAGTTGATACTATTTTAATTCCTTTTAGTGATGATCATAATTTAATTTTAGATCAAATAGATGCTTTAAAGAGGTTAAAATTTAATTATGGGGATATTTTGATATGTTCCAGACCTTTTAGTTATGTAGTAAATCATCCTTATAAGGTTGTTTGGTTTATGCATCATTTAAGATATCTTTATGATTTATGGGATACTAAATTTAATCCATTAAATGTAAATGATAAAAAGAATATAGAATTAAGGAAAAAAATAATTGAAATAGATAATATTGCATTAAGGAGTGCAAAGAAGGTTTTTGCTATTTCAAAAACTGTTGCTAATAGGTTAAAAAAATTTAATAATATAGATTCTGAGGTTTTGTATCCTCCTTTGTTTAATAATGATCAATATTATAGTGAATCTTATGGAGATTATATTTATTTTCCAAGTAGGATAACAGGATCTAAAAGGCAACATATTCCTATTCAAGCTATGAAATATACTAAAAGTAATGTTAAATTGATTATTTCTGGTAATATTGAAGGAAAATATTTTAGAAATCATATACAACCTATTTTAAAGGATAATGAAATATCTTCTAAGGTTAAGATTATAGATAAGTTTTTAACTGAAGAAGAAAAGCTAAGATTATATGCGAATTCTTTGGCAGTTGTTTTTACTCCTTACGATGAGGATTATGGATATATAACATTAGAGGCTTTTTATTCTAAGAAGTTATTGATAACGCTAATTGATTCTGGGGGACCTACTGAATTTATTGAGAATGAATATAATGGTTTTATTTTAGAAAATGATTTAAAAATGTTAGCTCAAGCATTTGATAGGTTATATTATAATAAAGATTTAGCTAAGAAGATGGGAGAAAATGCTTATGAGTATATTTTATCAAAAAGTATAACCTGGGACAAGGTTTTTGAAAGTATTTTTAAAAATGATAGGAATTTTTTGATGCATAGGATTGTTAATTTTTTTAAAAAATAATTAATTTTAAAAGAGGGAAAATAAGATGTATAGAGAATAAGATAATATAAGGATATTGTAGTAGCCGGAGTGGCGGAATAGGTAGACGCAGGGGACTTAAAATCCCCCGGGGTTAAAGCCCCGTGCCGGTTCGAGTCCGGCCTCCGGCATACTTAAATATAAATCCTAATATGAAAAGCACTATAAATATAGATATAGATTACCTATGTCAATTAGCTCATATTTATCTTGAAAATAATGAAAAAGAGATTATAAGTAAGGATATTATTAAAATAATTGATTTCTTTTCAATGCTTCAGGAATTAGATACAAAAGATGTTGAAGTTTATTATAATGATCATTTAGGGGAATCTAAGTTTTTAAATGATTTAGCTAAAACTGATATAGATGTAAAAACTTATTTAGAAACTAATACAAAAAATGAAGGAATGTATATAAAAATCCCTCCTATTTTAAAAAATAATTAAATAAAAAATAATTAAGGGGAGAAATAATATGGGATTAAAAAAAGAAGAAAAAGAAAAAATAATTTCTTTAATAAAAAGGCATGAAAAAGATACCGGTTCTCCAGAAGTTCAATTTTTATTATTAAATGCTAGAATAAATTTATTAGAAGAATATCATAAAAAGAATCCTAAGGATAATCAGTCTTATAGAACTTTGCTAAAATTATATGCTAAAAGAAGAAAGTTAAGGAATTATATTATAAAAAACTATCCTGAAATATTTAAGAAAATAAGGGATATGCTGGTATAATTTAGTTTTATGTATGTTCTTAATATTTTATTAAGTAGAGCAACGAAGATAACGTTATTTTTATTTTTTTTTAAAAGGGGGGGTATTTGGTAATGTTGAAAAACATACTGGAAGAATCTATCTTCTATTTAAATAAATCAATTATATATTTAAATGATCTTTATCTTTTAATTACCATTGATAATTCTGATTATTTAAAGGTATTAGATAAATTTGGAAATAATTTTAATTCATTTTTTAATAAAATTTCGGAACATATTGATTTGTTTAGAATAATTTTTTTTAAAGAAATAAATAATGAAGAAGTTTTATCAATTTTTGAATATATATTTCAAAATAAGGAAAAGGTTTTAGGGATTTCTGATTTTTCATCTAAAGAAGATATTTTAATTTTTTTAAATGAATTTTTAAATAATTTATCTAATTTTTTAAATTATTTAAGTAGTGTTTTTACTTTGTTTCCTAATAATGAATTAAAATCCTGGGAATTAGTTGTTTTAGATTCATTTTTTAATAAAATGGATTTAAATTATTCTAGTTATATGAAGTTATTATTAAATGAATTAAAGGATTATTATGAGGTTTTTTTAAAGATAAGGGGAGATTTATTGGGCCAAGATTTACAAGAAAATATTTTAAAAATAATTTCTTTTATAAAAGATGTTGTAGATTCATTAGAGGATAGAAGTGTTCTAAGTAAAGCTAATGATTATATTATGCAATTAAAAGAAATAGATGAATATATTCAGGAAATAGATAGTAAGGCAAGTGATTATGAGTATTATATTGTTTCAAAGGATATTGCTTTAACAAGGATTCCTTTTGCTAATGTCTGGTTCGAATTTATTCTTTATTCTTATTGGATTTATGAGAATTATGTTTCTATTAATTCTTTTAAAAATTTATATGAGTATAAAGTAAGGAATTCTTTTGATAAAGCTTTTGAATGGTATCAAGTTTATATAAATAGAATTTTTAATAAGCAAGCTCTTAAAAATGAATCATATGAAAATATAAAAAATAAAATAAATAAAATTAAAGATTTTATTAATAGTTTATATTTACAAATTGTAAATAATTATCCTAATAAGGTAGAGATTTCTTCTGATTGGGCTAATTTATTTTATGATATTTTAAATTCTATGAATAAATTAGAAAATGAGATTCATATTAGATTTGATTCTAAGGAGTTAAAAGGTGCTGGGGTATTTGAAAATCTATATGATATAGTTTATAGAGTATATTCAGAAGATTTATCTATTTCAGCTATTTACAATTTTTATATTTATTTTAATGATGTTATTACTGATTTACAAAAAAATGAACATAATTTACTTACTCCTTATGATAAAATAATACTTGATAATATTGATTTATTTAATGAGTTTTTGAATATAGTAAATAATTATCTAAGTGATTATGAAAATAAAGATTTATTAGTTGATTTATGGTTGTATTTTGAAAATAAAATAAAGAATATATTGCTAAATATTCTACAAGATTATAAGGAAGTTGAGGAATTATTTGTTGTTAAAAAAATAATATGTGTTAAATGTGGTTTTGAAAATGAATATTATAATGAATATTGTGTTAAATGTAATTCTAAATTAATAAAACCTCCAATTGAAACTAAATCTAATTTAAAATTAATATTTGATAAATTCAGAGAAAATTATTTAAATAACACAGATTATTCTAAGTTTTTATATGCTTTTATCAATTTAATTAATAATTCATTTATTAATTTTGAATCTATTTATAAGAATTTAGAAAATCTTCCTAAGGAAGGAGAAATTATTGGATTATTATCTAAAATCGAAAATATTTTAGTTGTTTTAGCAGATATTAGAAATAATATAAGTTTATTTAATGATATAACAGATGAATCTGAAAAACAGGAGTTACTTGAAACTATGGAAAATAATATTATAGAATTAGAGAAAATATTGAATGATTTTAATGATTATATATCAAGTTTTCAAGCTAATGTTAGGAGTATTTAGTTTAATGTAAATTAACTTATGTTTTATATAAAAGGGGGTAAAAAGTTATGAGTAAATGGATATATTTTTTTGAAGAAGGAAAAGCTGATATGAAATTATTATTAGGAGGTAAGGGTGCTAATTTAGCTGAAATGACTAACTTAGGATTGCCAGTTCCACCAGGTTTTACTATTACTACTGAAGTTTGTAAATTATATTTAAATAATCCAGAAGAAATTATTAATAAATTAATGCCTTTAGTTAAAGATTCTATAAAAGAACTAGAAAGAAGAATGAATAGGAAATTTGGGGATACTGAGGGTATGCCTTTACTTGTTTCAGTTAGATCTGGAGCTCCCGCTTCTATGCCTGGAATGATGGATACTATTCTTAATGTTGGATTAAATGATCAAACTTTGTTAGCTTTAGCTAAAAAAACTAATGAAAGATTTGCTCTTGATTCTTATAGAAGATTATTACAAATGTTTGGTTCTACTGTTATGGGAATTAAAACTTTTGAAGATATTTTACATCATTATAAAGAAAAACATAATAAAAAACTTGATATAGAACTTGATTCTAATGATCTAAAAAATATAATAGAATTATATAAACAAGAGTATGCTAAATATAACAAAGAGTTTCCTCAGGACGTTTATAAGCAATTGGAATTATCTATAAGGACTGTTTTCAATTCGTGGAATAATGAGAGAGCAAAAGAATATAGAAGATTATATAATATTCCTGAAGATTGGGGAACTGCTGTTAATATAGTTTCTATGGTTTTTGGGAATTTAAATGAGAGATCTGCTACTGGGGTTGCTTTTAGTAGGAATCCTTCTACAGGTGAAGTTGAATTTATTGATGGTAAAAGAATTTTATATGGGGAATATTTAATTAATGCACAAGGTGAGGATGTTGTTGCAGGTATTAGAACCCCTGAACCTATTGTTAATATGTTAAAGCAATGGCCTGAAATTTATGATCAATTACTTAAAATTGCTGAAAAATTGGAAAAGCATTATAAAGATATGCAGGATATGGAATTTACTATAGAAGACGGAAAATTGTATATGCTTCAAACGAGAAATGGTAAGAGAACACCTGCTGCTTCTGTTAAAATTGCTATATCTTTTTATAAAGAAGGATTAATTACTAAAGAAGAAGCTTTATTAAGGGTTTCTACTGAAGAAATAGAAAAATTATTACATCCTCAAGTTGATCCTAGTTATAAAGAAAAACCAATTGCTAAGGGATTAAATGCTTCACCTGGAGCTGCCTCTGGGAAAGTAATATTTGATTCTAAGTTAGCTGCTAAATTGGGTGAAGAAGGCCAAAAGGTTATATTAGTTCGACCGGAAACTAATCCTGATGATATTCATGGATTAGCTAGAGCAAAGGGTGTTTTAACTAGTAGAGGGGGTAATACTAGTCATGCTGCAGTAGTAGCAAGGGGGATGGGGAAACCTGCAGTTGTTGGAGCTGAAGAAATTAAAATAGATTTAGAAAATAAATTTTTTAAAGTTAATGATGTTATTGTTAAGGAATATGATATGATAACTATAGATGGTACTACAGGGAATGTTTATTTAGGTGAAGTTCCTTTAATTGATCCGAAACCTAGTAAAGAATTTTTTGAGTTATTAGAGTTAGCGGATGAAGTGGCAAAGATAGGGGTAAGAGCTAATGCTGATACCCCACAAGATGCTGCTAAAGCTTATTACTATGGAGCTAAAGGTATTGGATTATGTAGAACAGAGCATATGTTTATGGCAGAAGATAGGTTACCTGTTATGCAAGAAATGATTATTGCCGAAACCTATGAAGAACGTAAAAAAGCTTTAGATAAATTATTGCTTATGCAAATAGATGATTTTTATAATATTTTTAAAGAAATGAAAGGTTATCCTGTTATTATTAGGTTATTAGATCCACCGCTACATGAATTTTTACCTAAAGAGGAAATATTAAATGAATTAATAAAGGATGCAAAGCAAAGGGGGCATAATTCATTAGTTGAAAAATATCAAAAAATGTTGATTAAATCACAAAATCTAAGGGAAGCTAATCCAATGTTAGGATTTAGAGGATGTAGGTTGGGGATAGTTTATCCAGAGATAAATGAGATGCAAGTTACTGCTATATTTAAAGCTGCTGCTAAAGCTCATAAAGAAGGAATAAAAGTTTTTCCAGAAGTTATGGTACCTTTAGTTGGACACGTTAATGAAATAAAATTTGTAAAAGAAAGATTAGAGGAAGTGGCTAAGAGAGTTTTACAAGAAGAAGGAGTTAATATAGATTATATGTTTGGTACAATGATAGAGGTACCGCGTGCTGCTTTAATTGCTGATAAAATCGCACAATATACTGAGTTTTTCTCCTTTGGTACTAACGATTTAACTCAGATGACTTTTGGGTATTCTCGGGATGATGCTGAAGCTAAATTTATTCCATATTATCTTGAACATAAAATTTTAGAGTTTAATCCTTTCCAGTCTTTGGATACTGAGGGAGTTGGACAATTAATGAAGATCTGTTTAGAAAAAGCTAAAAAAGTTAAAAATATAGAAACAGGGATATGTGGAGAGCATGGGGGAGATCCTAAGAGTATTGAATTTGCTTATTCTATTGGTATTGATTATGTAAGTTGTTCTCCTTATAGGGTGCCTGTTGCAAGATTAGCTGCTGCTCAAGCTACTATTAAATTGTCTTCTAAAAAAGTAGATCTTGTTGAAACTAAATAATAATTTTAGAGTGTATTTTTAGATTTTAATGGTGAATATATGTTTGTGGGAGGCAGTTCATTATGAACGCATTTCGTAAAAAGAATATACTTAAATTTATATATGTTTATATTATTTTTTTATTTGCTATTTTTTTGATTAATTTGCTTTTTATAAGTTATAAGTCTTTTGCTTATGTAGAGGCTAATTTAACTTATGATAATAATTCATATAAAGCATATATTTTTAATAATATTTCCTATGTGGATACTCAAGTTTTAGCTTCTATATTAGATAGTCCGGTTTATTGGGATCCTAATGAAAAAGCACTTATTGTTTCTAATTTAAGGGTATATACTAAAGCGGTTGTTTATAAAAATAAATTATTAATTGCATTAAGAGATGTTTTAGTTCCTTTGGGATATCAAATTAAATGGGATCAGCTTAACAGAATTATTACTATTTATAAGCCTACTTATAAGAGTAATACTTCTAAAGCTAATTTAAAAATTGAAAATAATGAAATTGAAAATAAAGATATTGATAATAATAAAAAGGATAATAATAAAAATACTGATAAAAAAGATACAAAGAAATATGAGATTCCATTTATAGATAATAATGATAATGGTGATTCTAAGAATATAAATAAATTGCCTGTTTCTACTCCTCCTACGGTTTTTATTCCTCGTTCTGCTAGTAATGAGGAATTTAAAATAACTGTTAGTGAATTAAAAGAAGTTAAATTAATAAAGGGGTTATATACTCCTCAACCAGGATTTAAATTTATAGTTTTAACAGTATCTCAGCAAAATTTATCTAATAAAGTTCAGCTTTATACTGGAAAATTTGTATTATATGATGATAAAGGCTATAAATATGAATATATAGAAGGGTTAAGTAGTTATATATTACAGGTTTTATTACCATCAGGGATGAATTTTGGGACCTTAGTTTTTGAGATCCCTGAAAATAATATTCCATCTAAATTAGTACTTGAAACATACGGTTCTACCCCTATTACACTTAGTTTAATTTAAGCTTATATTAATTAAAGAATAATTTTTTCATAAAAATTTCATTAAGTTATAAAAGTTTTGTCGGGGGAAGGCTAAATTCTAATTTGAGTAGAGATAATAGTTTTATTGTAAAAAGTGATATTCCATTTTATAAAGAAAGATTTTTTGAAGATCCAGAAGTTCAGAGTTATATAGATATAACAAATGTAAAGCAAAACAATTTAAAAGGATTAAATTTAAAAATTCCGCATAATGTAATAACAGTTATATGTGGAGTTTCTGGTAGTGGTAAGAGTAGTTTAGCTTATGAAGTTATATATTCTGAAGGTCAAAGAAGATATTTAGAAGCTATTTCTAATTATGCAAAGCAATTTTTAACTAAATTAGAAAAGCCTAATGTAGATAAAATAGAAGGTTTAAGACCTACTATCTCAATTGATCAAAGGATTAAAAATCTAAATCCTCGTTCTACTGTCGGGACTATAACTGAAATCTATGATTATTTAAGGTTAATATATGCTTCTATTGGGATTCCATTTTGCCCATTTTGTAATATAGTTATATCCAAATTAGAGCCAAGCGAAATTTTAGAACAAATTCTTCTAAATTACAAAGATAAAAAAATATCTATCTTAGCTCCTGTAATTAGATATAAAAAAGGAGACCATAAAATCACTTTAAACAAAATTAAAAAAATGGGTTTTACTAAGGTTATTGTTAATGATATTAAATTTGATATAGACGATGAAATTGAATTAAATAAATTTGAAAAACATAATATAGATGTCATAGTAGATAATCTTATAGTAAATGAAAATAATAAAGGTAGATTATTAAATTCGATATCGTTAGCGATGGATACTACTTTGAAACTATCTATAGATAAAGAAAAGCAGAAATTGGTTAAGATTTTTGTAGATGATAAATATTTATTATATTCAGGGAGCTTTAGTTGTTATAATTGTGGTTTTAGTTATCCTGAAATAAGTTGGAGATTATTTTCTTTTAATACCCCTTTAGGAGCTTGCGAAAAATGTAAAGGCTTAGGAAATGTTATTGATTTTAATCTAAATAAAATAATAGATTATAATTTATCAATAAAAGAAGGAGCTATTAAAATTTTTCCTAAAAACCAATATTCTTGGTATAAATTAAATTATTGGTGGGAAAAAGTTAGGAACTTTTGCTATGCTAACGACATTGATATTAATAAACCTCTAAAAAATATTGATAAAGAAAAAATAGAGAAACTTATTTATGGAGATTCTAATTTTGAAGGGATTAGAGAATTCGTTAATGAATTGTATTACAATTATGATTTTGATTTATCTAATTTAGTTTTCGAAGTTAAATGTAAAGAATGTAATGGTTATAGATTAAATAAAATAGCTTTAAGTGTTAAGTTAAAAACAAATGATGAAAAGTATTATAGTATTGGAGATTTAGCCTCTAAGCCAATTAGTCAAATAAAAAATATACTGAATTCTTTAGAATTAACTCAAAAACAAAGAGAAATTGTACAAAATCTACTAGATGAGGTTGTAAAAAGGTTAAATTTTATAATTGAATTAGATTTAGGGTATTTAGATTTATATAGGACTGCTTCTAATTTATCTTCAGGAGAGGCACAAAGAATTAAAATAGCTTCACAATTAGGAGCTCAGTTATCCGGTATTATATACGTCTTAGATGAGCCAACTATTGGATTACACCCTTATAATGTAGATAAAGTTATTAAAAGCATCTTAAAACTAAAAGAATTAAATAATACAATTATAATTGTAGAACATGATAAACAAGTAATTAAGAACGCTGATTTTTTAGTAGAGTTAGGATATGAAGGTGGGCAAAATGGTGGGTACCTTTTATTTTCCGATTTTCTTAATAAATATTTTGAACTATTTAATACTTTTAATTTTGATTTTCTAAATTCTTTGTATAACAACAATGGAAATTTAGAAGAAATATTAAAAATATTAGATTTACCGGAATTACTTAAAAAAGAGATTTTAAATTTATATGAAAAATTTTTAAATAGCCCTATATTAAAATATTTAGTTGATAAAGAAAAAGTTAAAAACATTGAAAAGGACTATATTAAAAAATTCAATCAAGAAGATTATATATATTTAAAAAATGTTAAGTTAAACAATTTAAAAAATATATCTATAAAGATTCCATTAAATAGATTAACAGTTATAACAGGAGTATCAGGTAGTGGTAAAACTTCTATTTTAGATGCTTTATATTACAAATTAGCTTCCGAATTAAATCAAGAGGTTATTAGTGTATTTGATGAAAAAATTTACGGAGATATAGAGTTTGATAAGCAAAAAATTAGTAAAGTAAGTTATGTAGATCAAAAACCTATAGGTAAAACTCCCAGATCTACAGTTGCTACTTATACTAAAGTATTTGATGAGATAAGATCTATATTTGCTAATTTACCTCAATCAAAGAGATTAGGGTTTAATGCCAGTAGATTTAGTTATAATTTACCTGAGGGTAGATGTGATAAATGTAAAGGAGAAGGTTTTATTAAATTAGATATGAATTTTTTACCTGATTTATATATAAAATGTGAATCTTGCGATGGTAAGAGATATAATTTAGAAACATTAAGTGTTAAATTTGATAATAAATATAGTATTTATGATGTCTTGGAATTAACTGTAAAAGAAGCTATTAATGTGTTTAAAGGGTTTAAAAATGTTGAAGAGAAATTAAAATTTTTAGATGACATAGGATTAGGGTATATCAAGTTAGGTCAGATTTCTCCGTCTTTATCAGGTGGAGAAAGTCAAAGAATTAAATTAGCTTATGAACTATCTAAAAGGAATGTTAATAAATCTATTTATCTCTTAGATGAACCTACTACTGGATTACATTATTTAGATGTCCAAAAATTTCTAAATGTTATTTATCAATTGCTAAATAAGGGAGCAACTATTGTAATAGTAGAACATAATATAGAAGTTATAAAGAATGCTGATTATGTAATAGAAGTAGGTCCTAAAGCTGCAGATGAAGGAGGGTATATTATTTTCCAAGATACTTATCAAGAATTCCTTAAATCTAATACCTTAACTAAAAAATATATTCTAAACGAAATTAATTAAATTAAAGATCATATTTTTTATTATAGATAATATGAAAGAAATGGAAAACTTAAAATTCAATTCCTTAGATTTAACATTTATAACTAATGAACAAGGTAAAACGTTAAAAGATAGGTTTAATATATTGTTAAACGATGCTAGATTTTTTGATTGTATAGTAGGATATTTTTATTTAAGTGGATTTCATAATATATACAAAGCTTTAGAAAATATAGAAAAAATAAGGATTCTTGTAGGAATTGATGCTTCAGAGAAAATTTATGAGTTAATAACAAAATCAAAATCTGAAAATACAACTTTTTTTAATCCCTCTAATTATGAAGTAAAGCAATTTTTAGAAGAAAAAATAATAGAAGAGTTAGAAGAATCAGAAGATAGTGAAAGTGTAGAGAAAGGAGTTAAGAAATTTATTGAATGGATAAAATCAGGTAAGCTTGAAATAAGAGCTTATCCTTCCAAAAAATTACATGCTAAATTGTATATTATAACGTTTAAGGAAGGAGATAGGGATATAGGGAGAGTTATTACAGGATCTAGTAATTTAACTCAATCAGGTTTAGACAATAATCTTGAGTTTAATGTTGAACTAAAAAATAGGAGTGATTACGAATTTGCTAAAATTAAATTTGAGGAACTTTGGCAAAAATCAGTGGAACTTAATGAAACTTTTGTAAATACGATAAATGAAAAAACTTATATTAACGAAAATATAACACCCTATGAGATATATTTAAAATTTTTGTATGAGTATTTTAAAGATGAGCTAAATTATCTAAATGAGCTAGATAATAAATATTTACCTGAAAATTTCAAGGAGCTTAAATATCAGAAGCAAGCTGTATTAAATGCTAAAAAGATAATTGAGGAATATGGGGGAGTATTTATTTCAGATGTTGTAGGTCTTGGAAAAACTTATGTTTGTGCTATGCTTGTATCTCAGCTTGATGGAAGAACTATGGTTATAGCTCCCCCCTCGTTAATTAATAAAAATAATCCAGGCTCTTGGAAAAACGTTTTTTCTGATTTTAATATTTCTGCAGAATATGTATCTACTGGGAAACTTGAGGAAGCTGAAGATCTTATTAATCAAAGAGAATATAAAAATATTGTAATTGATGAAGCTCATCGTTTTAGGAATGAATTAACCATAAGTTATGAAAAACTTTCTAAAATTTGTAGAGGTAGAAGAGTTATTCTTGTATCTGCTACTCCTTATAATAACTCTCCAAAAGATATTCTTGCGCAACTTAAACTTTTTCAAAATGCTAAAAAAAGTACAATACCAGGGGTTCCAAATTTAGAAAATTTTTTCTTATCTTTACAGGCAAAGCTAAAAAATCTTGATCGCTCAAATAACTATGATGAATACATAAAAGAAACAAGGGAAATAGCAAAAGAAATAAGAAATAAAGTTCTAAAATATGTAATGGTAAGAAGAACTAGAAAAGATATAGAAACTTATTTTAAAGAAGATTTAGAAAGTAATAATATTAAATTTCCCAAAATAGAAGCTCCAAAGCCTTTACTTTATCAGCTTAATCAAACAGAGAATGAAATTTTTAATAAAACTATTGAAACTTTAACTAAAGAACTTACTTATTCTCGTTACATCCCTTTACTTTACCTTAAAGATGAAATAAATCACAATAACATAAAAAATGAAATACAAGCGCAAAAAAATCTTGCAGGGTTTATGAAAGTTTTACTTATTAAACGTCTTGAAAGTAGTTTTTATGCATTTAGAAAAAGTATAACAAGATTTATTGATTCTTATGAAAAGTTTATAAAAATATATGAAGAAAATAAAAAAGTTTTTATAAGTAAAAAACATATAAGTAAAATAATAGAATTCTTAGAAAGTGATGATGATAAAGCAATACAAAATTTAATAGAAGAAGGAAAAGCTGATGAATATCCAACTAATCAATTTAGAGAGGATTTTAAAGAAGCTCTAGAAAAAGATCTAAATACTCTTAAAAAAATTCAAGAAATGTGGAATCAAATAGAAAGGGATCCTAAACTTGAAGTTTTACTTAATAATCTTGAAAATAATCCTATTTTAAAAGACAAAAAAGTCATAATATTTACAGAATCGAGAGAAACTGCAGAATATTTAGTTAATAGTATAAATGAAAAATTTGGTGAATTATCTCTTCGTTTTGATGGAAATTCATCAGAACAGGATAGAAATAAAGTTATAGATAATTTTGATGCTAGAGCTAAAAATAAAAGAGATGATTATAGAATACTTGTTTCAACAGAAGTTCTTTCAGAAGGGGTTAATCTACATAGATCAAATATAGTGATAAACTATGATATACCTTGGAATCCCACAAAGTTAATTCAAAGAGTAGGAAGAGTAAATCGTATAGATACTCAATTTGATAAAATTTATATTTTTAATTTCTTACCAACAGAACAGGGAGAGAATGAGATAGAGTTATTAAAAATAGCACGTTCAAAGGTAGAAGCATTTTTAAGTCTTCTTGGTGGAGATGCTGAAATTTTAACTGAAGGAGAACCTATCTCTTCTCATGAGTTATTTAATAAATTGACATCTCAAGAAATTTTCCTTGAGGATGAAATTTTTGAAGAAAATGAACTAAAATATTTGAAATTTATTGAGAAAATAAGAGACGAAAATCCAGATTTATTTGAAAAGATAAAGAAATTACCTAAAAAAGCAAGAGCTTCAAAAAATTTTGATAAAAATCTTAAATCTTTAGTATATCCTGATTCACTTATAACATTTTTTAGGAAAGGAAAATTAATGAAGTTTTATTTATCTTCAGATAATGAAACAAAAGAGATTGATTTTTTAACGACAGCAAAAATTTTTGAATGTTCAAAAAATGAACCCAAAACTAAGTTACCTTTAGAAAGATATTATGAACTTCTTGAAAAAAATAAATTATTATTTTTCCAAGCGATTCATGAAGAAGAAATTTTATCTGAAGATTTTAATAAAAAAGGGAAAGATTCCTCAAAAGAACTTAAAAATCTTTTAAAAGCTGTACTAAAAAATAGTAAGCAGTTAACAGAAGAACAAGAAGATTATATAAATATAATTATTAAAAGCCTTGAAATAGGATCAATTCCGAAAAAGACAATCCAAAAAGTTAATCAAGAAATTAAAAAGCTTAACAAAGAAATTGAAAACCCTTTAAAAGTCTTAACTATATTACAAAAAGAAATTCATCCTTCTTTTGTTAAAGATCACTCTATAAATGTAAATCCATCAAAAGATGGAAAAAGAGAAGTTATTTTATCATTATATATATCAAGAAATGATTAGTTGTATAAATTATTTCCATAAAAAGGAAAATTTGAGAAAAATGGGATTAAATGAACGTCAAATAAAATCAGTAATTTATGTAAAAGAAAAAGGAAAAATAACTAATAAAGAATATCAAGAACTAAATAAGACAACTAAAAAAACCGCTTCAAGAGATCTATCTGACTTGGTTGAGAAAGGAATACTTGAGCAAATCGGAGAAACAGGAAAAGGTACTCATTATACTTTAATAATTAAAAGGGACACAAAGGGGACAAAGGAGACATAAAGGGGACACAAAGGGGACACAATAAAGCAAAAGGCGCAATAAAGGCGCAATAAAGACGCAAAAAAAATTAATTAATCAAAAAATAATAAAAAAATCAATAATAGCTAAATATTTACTTAGCTTGCTTAAAAAATACTTATACAAATTGTAAATATACAAATTGTAAAAAAGTACCTATTGGCTAAATTGTTTTTAAAATAAACAAAAAGATAAGTGAGGTACTAAGCTATGAACAGAGAACAGGCAAAAAAATTAATTATTGAAACCTTTGAAAACCCATTTAATAAAGATAACTTTAATAAATTTATATCTAATCTTCTTAAAACTTATGATAAAGAAAAAGAACTTACTCCAAGAACAGGGACACAGGGGATAACTGAAAGATTCCTTGATTTCATCAGCTCTTGGGAAAGATTAGGTAGATATATAGATAAAGAAAAAAATATAATTGATATTCTAATAGTTAAACTAAAAAAAGATGTTTCACTTTATAAAGCTAGACATACTCAAAGAAACTTCATAGCTTATTACCTTCAAGGGAAATTAGGTACTACAAGTGAAAAAGATGCTGCTCTTGTAGCTTTTATATCAGATAATGAACAAGATTGGAGATTTTCTCTTGTAAAAAAAGAATATAAATTTAAAATATCTGATAAAGTTAAAGTTATTCAAGATTTTACTCCTGCTAAAAGATGGTCTTTCTTAGTTGGTCCTAATGAAAAAAGTCATACTGCACAATCAAGATTCTTACCTATACTTGAAGATGATAACTTTAAACCTAATCTTTCTAATCTTGAAAAAGCATTTGATGTTGAGATAGTTACAGAGGAATTCTTTGAAAAATATAGGGATCTATTTATAAAAATAAAACTTGAACTTGATAAAATTATAAATATTAATGAAAAACTGAAAAATGAGTTTAAGGAAAAAAGCATAAGTACAATTGATTTTGCTAAGAAAATTCTTGGACAAATTGTATTCTTATATTTTCTTCAAAAGAAGGGATGGTTTGGAGTAGAGAAAGGGAAACCTTGGGGAACTGGACCAAAAGATTTCTTAAGAAAATTGTTTAATAGAGAATATGTTGATTACCAAAACTTTTATAATGATATTCTTGAACCTTTGTTTTACGAAGCTTTAAGAACTGACAGAGGATCAAACGATCATTATTACGATTACTTTAAATGTAAAATCCCATTTTTAAATGGTGGACTTTTTGATCCAATAAATAATTTTGATTGGATAAATATTGATTTACTTTTACCTAATGAACTTTTTTCAAATAAAAATAAAACCAAAGAAGGAGATATAGGAGATGGAATCCTTGATATTTTTGATAGATATAATTTTACCGTAAATGAGGAAGAACCACTTGAAAAAGAAGTAGCACTTGATCCTGAATTACTTGGTAAAATCTATGAAAAATTAAATGCTATAAGAGATGATAATTTTAATGAATATGTAAATATTTTAAAATCAGGTAAAAAAGGAGAAGAAAACAAATTTAATAAAGAATATGGAGTTTATTATACACCCCGAGAAATCGTTCATTACATATGTCAAGAAAGTTTGATAAACTACATTGAAACAGAACTTAATAAAAAATTAAAAAACATAAAGGTAAAAAAAGAGGATATAGAAAAGTTTGTAAGATTAGGAGATTTATTTTTAGAGCATGAAAAAATAGCAACTGAAAAAAAAGAAAAAATTGAAAAAGGAGAAATTAAAAAAACAGAAAGATATAATCATAAACTACCTGAAGATATAATTAATAATGCTAATTTAATTTATGAAATTTTAGATGAGATAAAAATCTGTGATCCTGCTGTTGGTTCTGGTGCTTTTCCTATTGGAATGCTTCACGAAATACTAAAACTAAAACAGATTCTATCGGTATATCTTGATAAAAAATTAAGTACTTATGATTTAAAGAGGTATGTAATAGAGAATTCACTTTATGGAGTTGATATTGATCCAGGGGCTGTTGAAATATGTAAATTAAGATTTTGGCTTTCCTTAATTGTAGATGAAAATGATTTTCAAAATATAAAACCACTTCCGAATTTAGATTATAAAATCATTTGTGGCGACTCTCTACTTAAGCTACAAAGTGAATTATTAGAAAATGCTTACTTTGCCCTCCTTGAAAAACTAAAAACCGAATATTTTAATGAAACAGAACCCTTAAAAAAACAAAATTTAAAAATCGAAATTGATAATATAATCTATAAAATTACACTAGGACATAATGATTTTGATTTTAAAGTATATTTTTCTGAAGTTTTTAAATCAAAAAGTGGATTTGATATAATTATAGGTAACCCTCCCTATGTATCTACTAAAGGAGTAAAAGAAAAGTATAAAAAAATTTTAGAAAAGAATTTTAATTTTGCTGATGATTTATACAATCATTTTTATTTTAAAGGACTTGAAATTTTAAGAGAAGGTGGATTTTAACTTTTATATCCTCAAAAACCTTCTGGACTATCCAAACCAAAAAAAATTTAAGAGAACATATACTTAAATATAGACTAATCCAATTAGTGGATACTGCTAATCCATTTTCTGCTGCTATGGTTGATACTTGTATAGCAATTATTCAGAAAACTCAAGCTACAGATTATTACATTACTTTTATAGATGCTAAAAATGGATTACAAGATAAAAAAGTATATTCAGTAAAAGATGAAGTTTATAAAAATGTGGTTAATAATGTCTTTTTTATACCCACTGATTTTAATCTAAAAATTTATAATAAATATGGTAAAAAAGTAAAAGAATTAATAGAAAAGTGGTGGGATAAAATATCTACAAGCAAAAATATTTTAAAGTATAAAAAGGATTTAGAACAATATAGAAATTCTTTAAAACCTGGGGATATTACTTTATTAGGTTTAATAACAGAAGGCGGACAAGGTTTAGCAACAGGAAATAATGGGAAATATATTGGAGTATTAGAAGGAACTAAATGGGCTGAAAAAGTAAAAAAAGAGCGTCCTGAAAAATTAGCAGAATTCATTAAAAATAAAAATCCCAAAGAACTCTCTTTCTTAAAAACTAAGCAAGATGTAATTGATTATTTGAAAAATTTAAAAGAAATTGAAATAAGGACTTTATTTGATAGTTTAAAGGAAAATTATGGTAGAGATATATTTGGACAAGGTTGGATTTACAGGATAGTAAGTAAAGATGAGATAGCAGATGTTGATAAATTAACAGAAGATGAAAAACTAAATGGAATAGAAGGGGGGAAAACTTTTGTACCTTATGATAAAGGGGATAAAGAAGGTAATCGTTGGTGGGCTCCGAGTGTATATTATATAGATTGGAGTAAAGAAAATGTAAAGTCTTTACAAACAGATCCAAAAGCAAGATGGCAAGGATATCAATTATATTTTAGAGAGGGATTTTGTTGGAATAATGTGTCTACACCGATTCACGAAGAAAGCATGTTTATAAAATGCAGGATAAAAGAAAAAACAGTTAATGATGTGGCGTCAATGTCATTATACTCTAAACATCAATTAACCACAAATAAATATTTAGTTTCTATGCTTAATTCAAGGCTTTTATTTAATTTCTTGAAAACTTTCATCAATACGTCAGTAAATTTACAAATGAATGATATTCGTCAGCTTCCCATTGTTATTCCAATGCCTAAACAGCTTAAAGAATTTGAAGAAATCTTTAATAAAGCTGTAGATATACAAAAGAAAAAGTTTTCTAATCAAATAACAGAAGAATTAGCAAAACAAGAATTAAATGATATTCAAAAAGAGCTTGATCAAAAGGTTTTAAAATTATATGATTTAATATGATAAATATAATTTTCAAATAATTTTGTAAAAAAATTGTTAAAAAAATGCTAAAAATAGTTTAATTTTAATTATTTTTGAATATTTAATTATTAGGTTAACTATATTAATAAAGGGGGGCTATATTTATGAACACAATAAGAAATAATTCTACAAATAATAATCCAATCTCTCCTCAAGATAAAACATATGTCAATAAATCAAGCAGTAATAATTCAAATAATGTCAAAAAAACAGAAAGTACTACTCAAAATAACTTAAAAATATCTAATACTGAAAAAATTAATATTCAAGAAAAATTAAAGAATAATTTTGAGAAAGCCTTAGATATAAATAAAAAAGAAAATGAAAAAAATGACAATAATGGCAATGAATATGGAAGTTATCTAACCTCAGAAGCAAAAGAAAGTGCTATAGAAAAAGCTATTGAAAAAAAAGGAGAAAAATTAGAAAAAATTGCTAAGCATGTTGAAGAAAAGGGGTCAAAAGGAGCTTTTAAATTTGCTAAAAGTAAAATTAAGGATACCTTATCTGATATAGATGATAAAATATTATCTAAAGCTAAAGAATTAAAAAATAAAGCTCCTAAGGTTATTAAATCTGAAGCAAAAAAATTTATTGAAGAAGCAAAAAAAGATATATCTAAATTAGATGATAAAATAATAGATTCTGCTAAAAGTCTAAAAAGAGCTCCAAGAGTTATATCTTCTAAAGCCAAAGATGCTGTAAAAAGTCTATCCAAATTAGATGATAAAATAATAGATTCTGCTAAAAGTCTAAAAAGAGCTCCAAGAGTTATATCTTCTAAAGCTAAGGATGCTGTAAAAAGTGTATCTAAAGAAGTAGCTGAAAAAGGTATTTCAAAAGCTTCTGCTAAAGGAATAGGTAAAGTAGCATCTACTATAGCCAAGAAAGCTGGTCCTATTGCCATTACTATTGGAGCTGGACTTGATTTTAAAGAAAAAATTGATGAAGGTAAATCAGTAAAAAGAGCAGCTATTGAAACAACAGGCGGTGTAATAGGAGGTATTGCAGCAGGAGCAGCTGCAGGTGCATTAGCAGGTTCTGTGGTTCCAGGTATTGGTACTACTATAGGTGCTGTAGCTGGAGCAGCAATCGCTATAGCTGGAGCCGCTGGAGGATCTATGGTAGGTGAAAAAATCACATCCAAAGTAGCCGATTGGTTAGGTATTAAATAAATTCATCTCTAAAATTTAAATCTAACAAGATTTGCTAAAGACTTGAGAATGTAATTATTTTGGGATATAAGTGTATCTGTCATGATAAATAACGAACCTAAGTATAGAACGCTTCTAGGTTAAGCTTTAAAATCATACGCTAATAAATGACAGCATTAGGGAATGCTTAAAAAAATAATGCTTAAAAAATCCATCATGCTTTAAACAGGCAGTTTGCAAAATTATTTAAAAAAAACAATAAAATAAATTAAAATAAGGGATTTAAAAAATTATTATTAATAAATTCGTTTTCAATAATTTTTACTAAATATTTAAAAAGGGAAAAAAGTATTTTTATAATATTTTATAATAAATCTTTGTAAATAATAAAAAAATGTATCTATTTTTTTTTGGATTTACAGGGCTAATTGGTTCTAATATATTTAATCATTTCGCTAACTTAAATTATTTTAAAAAGATTTTTTTATTTACCAGAAGATCAAATTTAGATCCCATTTTTAACAATTCTAACAATATTGAAATTATAAAATATTCTGAGTTAAATACAGATTTAATAAATAAAATAATTAATACTAATTCAATTGAAGATAAAGAATTTTTAATCTTTAATTTTGTAGGGGAAAATATCTTTGGATATATTAATAAATCCAAGTATGAAAAAATTTATAAAAGTAGAGTAGAATTTAATAGGAATTTAGTTAGATTATTTAATGAGATAAATTTTAGACCATATGTTTATTTTAGTGCTTCTGCTATTGGTTATTATTCTAATTTAGAGGATATAGAGAATGAAATAGATGAAGATTACTTTAATAGAAATAATATTCTAAATTCTTCATTAATGTCAAAACTTTGCTTTGAATGGGAAAGGGTTACTTATGAGCTTATTAATTCTAATGTTTTTAATTTACGCTTAGGTATTGTTTTAGATAAACAAGCTTTGTTTGTTAAATTATTTAAATTAAATTCTTACTTAGGTTTTGGATTAACTTTTGATGATCCGTTTTTACCATGGGTATATTCTAAAGAAATCCCTTTAATTATTGATTTCTTAATTAGTTATGTAAAAGAGAATAATTTAAATAATGTAAAGCAACCGGTTAATGTGGTTAATCCTAATATTTTAAGGTTTTCTGAGTTTTTAAAATTTTTAATAAATAAATATAGAAAATTGCCTTTTAGTATAGTTATTAAGATTCCAAGAAGTTTTATAAAATTTCCTTTAAAACTATTTATGAAAGAATATTATGAGATTCCATTTAGTTTATTAGTTAGTTTGAATGTTAAACCTAAATTTTTACTAACTAAGGGATATATTTTTAAATATAATTTATTAGAAAATATTTTAAATGATAATCAATAAAGCTTTGAAATATAAGATTTTATTTTTTGAATTTTAGCAAACAGTATCAAGGAGTACGTATTTTTTATGGCTTGAATTGCTACAAAATAGGGCTTTCTAAATTAAGCGGCAATTGAAGGAAAGTTTAGAACTCGTATAAAGCTTAAAATTTTGTCAAAATGAACTTCGGTATATTAAGGCATACAGATTCCCATTAGGAAACTTACTTAATAGGTAAAGATACTTACCATGAGGATTTTGATATACAAAGAAGATGGTTTAGGAGATTCTTTATTCTGTATTCCCTTTTTAAAATATTTAAATGATACTAATTCTAATAAAATCGAAATATATTTTTATTCAAAATATAGTAATTTTTTAAATAGTGTATTTGAGGGGGATTTAAAAAATATTGAATTTATTAATAAAGATGTTTTAAATTATACTAATTTTAATATTACAATTTTTTTAGGGCCAATTGCTAAATTTTTTAAAGATATCATAACTATAAAATCTAAAAGAAAATATAGTATTATTTATAAAAATAAGTTATTAACTAATTTAGTTTTAAATTTTTTTACTAACACAATTTTTTTTGAAGAAATAAATCCAGTATTAGATCATGAGATTTTTAATCTTTTTAATCTAGTTTTTTATATATTAAAAATTGAGAATTTGTTTGATATAAATTTATCTAATAATTTAAGGAAATATATTCTTAGTTTGTATGATTTTGAAAATTTTAATAATTTCAAATTAAAAATTGAGAAATTAAATAGTGAAAATTTTAACTATTTTAAAAACTTTAAATATCCTAATGGTTATATTATCTTACATATTACTTATAAGTCATTTTTAAATGGAATAAGTATAGATGATTACTATGATTTATTAAAAAAGATTATTAAATTAGGGAAAAAAATATTCTTAGTTTTTGGACCTTTGGAATTGAAATATTTAGATAATTTTAAAGATATTCAAAGTAATGATATAATTATTGTAAGTAATATAGATTTAATTGAGTATGTTTTAATATGTAATAAAGCGGATGTTTTTATAGGTTTTGATACGGGAGCTTGTCATTTAGCAGCGTTTTCTAAAACTAAAAAAATTATTTCCCTTTACCCCAATAAAATATTTAGTTATAATTCCATTAGGTATTCTCCTATAAGTATTTATTCTAAAGTTATTAATTTGCCTTATTCATCTTTAAAAGATGTGATCAATTTTATAACTTAGTATTTATCCAAAAATTTTTTCAAGCATCTCATCATAAGATGTTGATTTACTTATTTCTAAGTCTTTATATTTATAAGATAATAATTTATTTAATATTATAGATAAGCCGTAAGCATTTGGGAATTCGTCATTATGATAAGATGATATTATATATTCTTTTTCTAGAAATTCTTTTAAATCGCTTGAGAGTTTTTTTATATTGTTATCTATTTCTGGGTTTTCTATAAGTAAGGTTAGGAAATGAATAAGATCTCTATTACCTTGTTGGTTAAATTTCTGAACTTTTTTGGATATTTCTTTTATTGTTTGGTAGTTTTGGGGAGTTTTTAAAATAGCATTAGCTAAATTATCTATTTTTTTAATAAAAATATCTGTTTTGTTTAGGTTTATTGCTGATAAAGTTCTTATTGAGGGAAAGTTTTGAGAATTTTTTATTATATTTTTTACTATTTCTTCATTTAAATTTATGTTTTCTTTTTTATGGCACTTTTGGGTTATGGTATTTGAGATTATATTAATTAGTTGTGGGTAGAAGTTAGTAAATATTTTTTTATAAGGTAATCCTTCAGCTCCTACTAATTGTTGTGAAGCTACTATGTAGTTGGTAGTATCTTTAAGTTCTATCATTACTTCACTACTTCCCATTAAGCACGCATCAAATGTTATAATATCTATTTTTTTGTTGGTATTTTTTATTACGTTTTTTAGAGCGTTACTTAATTTAGGTAAACTCATTTTGAAACCATCTAAAAAGTTTGTATTGTCATTATCTACTATTGCTCCTTCCCAGCCACTTCCGTGATCACTAATTATCAGCATTATATTTTTAGCTGGAAATTTTTCAATTACTTCTGTTAAAGATTCTTCCAAGAATTTGGGATCTGCCATATCTACTTTTTTGTATTCTTTAATTACTGGAGAATTTATTTTACCTTTTTCATTATCTTTTTGTAAATGAAGGATTCTACAACCTTCCCATTGGGTTCCATTTTTCCCTTGATCAGCTATGGCTACTATATCTATATTTTCATTAGATCCAACTTCTTCTATTTCATCTAAATCATTAAACAAATCATTTTTTAAATCATTATCACCTGCAGAATATACTATTATTAAATAATCTTTAAAATTATAGTTCTGATTACAATTCTTAGTATTATTAATATTATTTTTAATGTTATTAATCATAAAATTTAGTAACTAATAATTTAGTTTTTATTTTAATTTTTATTTTTTAAATAAAGATTTTTAAACAATATTCCACTTGCTATACTTGTTATAAAACATAAAATAGGACCTAATATTATTATTAAGGTTAATAATAATAGGTTATCTAGGTTTTTAGATATAATAAATAAGAATAACATAGGAATAAAACCGCCTGTTATCATTCCAATTAGTATAGGGATATTTTCGTTTTCATCTTCATAGTTTATGTCAATTTCTATTTTTTCTATTATGTTTTTTATTTCCATATTTTTCCTCCTGGTTTTGTATTTTTTAGTTTTTTTAAATAAATTTAACTTTAAAACTAAATTTAATTTTAAAAAAATGTTAAAACTTATAGAAGTATAAAATAAGGTATAAAAATTAAAAATATATAAAATTGGTTTATATAAAAGGGAAAAGCTTAAAAAAATAGAATATTTATAATATAAGTTGAAGTATTTGTTCTAAGGGGGAAATTTATTTATGATGTTAAAAGATAAACCTAGACAAATAAAAAGTAATTATTCTCCTAAAGTTAATCCACTAAAATCTAAGCTACTAGAAAAAGCAAAAGATATTATAAATAATTCTTCGATTGTTATTTTTACAAAATACCAAAAGGAGAATATTTCTTTAAAAGCTACTGATTTAGTTAAATATAATTTAGATATAGAAGAAGTTGGAGGAGATATTAAAGTAATTAGGAATAGTATATTGAAAATAGCATTAGAAGAAAGTAATCTAAAAGATTTAGCTCCTAAAATGAGAGGAGCATTAATTATTAATTATACTAAAAGTGATCCAATAGCTTTAGCTAAAAAGCTTAATGAAATTATACAATATTTTAAAAAAGAAAAAAATATAAAAGAGGATATTCCGGAAGTAGTTTTTGGAGTTCTTAATGGAAAAGTTATATCTGCAAATGAAATTAAAACTTTAGCTACTTTACCTCCTAAGGAGGTATTATTAGCTCAATTACTTGGAACTATGAAAGCTCCTGTAACTAATTTTGCTGTAGTGTTAAAAAATATTTTAAATAAATTAGTTTGGGCTTTAAATGCAGTTAAGGATAAAAAAGAAGGTAAATAATTAAAAACCATATAAACAAAGGGGGTTAAAAAATGAGTACTGTAACTAAAGAACAAATAATAGAAGCTATTTCTAATATGACTGTATTAGAATTGGTTGATTTAATAAAATCAATAGAGGATAAGTTTGGGGTTCAGGCAAGTGCACCGGTAGCTTTTGCACCTGCTATGATGGGGGCAATGCCGGGAGCTGCTGCTGAAGAAAAAGAAGAAAAAACTTCCTTTGATGTTATTGTTAAAGAAGTCCCAGCTGATAAAAAATTGAATGTATTAAAAGTTGTAAGAGAATTAACTAATATGCAACTAAAGGAAGCAAAAGATTTTGTAGAAAGTGTTCCTAAACCATTAAAAGAAGGAGTAACTAAGGAAGAAGCTGAACAAATTAAAAAGAAATTAGAAGAAGCTGGCGCTAAAGTCGAAATTAAATAAACATTATATTATTTCTAACATACTAAGTTTAAAAAGTAATAAGAATATAACACTGCTTTTGGAATGTGGGGACACATAAAAATAAAGTTTCTACTTATATAAGTGAAATAATTGATGGTTGTATTTATAATATAGATTTCAAAGGCTCCACTTTTTAAAACAAAAGTGGGGCTATTTTTTCTATTAATGTTAAAAGGAAAAAAACTAATAAATTTCTTAGAGTATTTAAAAGACTCTATTAAAGCTGGATTGCCTATAACTACTATTATAAACAATTTAAAAAACTCTTTTGTTTTTAAAGAAATTGCTATTAAAATAGAAAACGATATAGTTAATAATAAATTACCTTTAAGTGTTGCATTAAGGAAAAATAATGTAGTACCTAATTATGTGTCTTATATTTTAGAAGCTGGCGAAAAAAGTGGAACTTCTTTAGAATTAATCTCTTCTTTACTTAATATTCTTGAAAATATTGAAAAAATAAAACAAGAAACTAAAATATATAAGATTTATATAATTATTACATTGTTTTCATTGTTTTTTGGGATTTTTCTTTTTCAGTTTGTTTTTAAAAATATATTTCTAATTCTTTTACAAGAAGTTCAATCTAAAAATCAGTTTATAGTTTTTGTTCAAAAATTAGCAGAATTTTTAAGTTTACAAAATATTTTTATAGGTTTTGTATTTATTTTACTTATTGTTATCTTATTATCTTTTAGGAATATAGTTTTAGATATTTTTGAATATTATATATTAGGGAAACCATATAGAAATTTAGTTTTATCTAATTTAATGATTATTATGGGAAATTTGATAAAAAGCGCTATCCCTATACCTTTAGCTATTCATATCTCTACTTTAACTATTGAAAATTCAATATTGAAAGAAATTATTTATAAGAATTTTAGAGATTTAACAAAAAATTTTACTGAATTTAACTTAGATATAGCAAATAAAATATTCATTAATTTTCCAAAGGATTATCATTTGTTATTAGTAAATAGTTTTACTACAGGTACTTTGGATTCTGAATTAATTGAGTTAGGTAATAAATTACAATTTGAATCTGTGAATTCACTTAAATCTAAGTTTTTTAAAATCTTAATTTTTATTATTATAATAATAACTTTATTTTTAGGTTCATTAATTGTTATCTCTTTTTTAAGTATTTATTTACCTATTTTTCAAGATATTAACTAAATATTATATACATAATAGTGTTGCTGACTTAACAAGCATTAAGGGTAAAACAGTTTGGAAATAATATAAAGTTAAAAACCTTAATAAAATGAGTTTATACTTAATTAATCTAGTGCTAAATTTAAAACTTAGGAAGTGAGGACTCATCTAAAAACTGGTTTATGCTTTAGCTAGGGATATTACTTTTATTTTGCTAATTGTTTTTATATTTTCTTTTATTAATTTTGAAACTTCATTTATTGTTGCTCCTGTTTTTATTATATCATCTAATAGTAAAATATCTATTTTATTTTTATTTAAATTATTAGTTTTAATAATTTTTTTTAAAATATATTTATTTTTAACGTTTTTTATTCTATCGTCTTTGTTTTCTATAAAATGTTGTTTTTGTTTTTTATTTAATATTGATATGAAATTTAAAATAGGTTTTTTATATATCTTTGATAAGTTTAAAGCTAAATATAAAGTATATTGTAAAAAATCATGATTAGGAATATTTATTATTAAATCAAAATCAATTGAGTATTTTTTTATTAAATTATTTAAAAGATGACTTAAAAAGTAAGAAAGGTATATTTTATTATTAAATTTGTATTCTTTTATTAAAAAGAATAAATCAGTATATGTATCAACTGAGTAAACTTCATCAAAATATACTCTATTAAAATGATTAAAATTTGTTTCGTCTATTTTTAAATATTTGGATTTATTTAGGATATTTAATTTACAGGTTTTACATAAACTATTAATACATAATTTACTACATTTTATACACCTATCATTACCAAATATAAAGTTAATTATTAAAAAATAATAATTAATATAAGAGTAAATTAGATTATTCATTGTTAATGATTTATTTTATTTTTTAAACAAAAAGGAAGTAGTATAAAATTTCAGTTAGATTATTTAGAGATTTATCTAAGTTTCCTACTAATGGGTTAAATTCTACTATATCTATTCCTATTACGTTGTAATTTTTTTTAGTATAATTAATAATATTAATTATATCAATTGGTTTTAAATTAACTCCATAAGAGGAATTAACACAATCAATAAAGGTACTGTCTATACTATCTATATCTATACTTATGTAGGTAAGATAATTTTTATTTATGTATTTATTAATAAATTCTATTGCTAAATTTGGGTTGTTAATTATATCAAAGGATTTTAAAAAATTAACATTATATTTTTTAGCGTTTTCAAATAAATAATAAGGATTAGCACTTTCTTTTATACCTAAAATTATTACATTTAAATTGAAATTATTTTTTATAGAGTATTTAATAGTATCAATTAAGTAAGTTCCACCGCTTACTCCTTCTTCTATTTCTCTTAAATCAAAATGACTATCAAAAACTATTAAATTTAAATTACTATATTTTTTTAATATAGTTTCTAATATTGGATTGGTTATGCTATGATCTCCTCCTATAAAGATGTTTGTTTTATATATGTTTAATAGTTTTTCAGTTATATATTTAATGTTAGTAAAAGTATAATCTTTATTTGATATTATAACTTTTATAAATCCTAAGAAATCAATTGTTTTGCTAAGATTTAAATTATGTAAAGATAGTTCAAAGAGTTTGTTTATAAGGTATTTAGGAGTGAATCTAGCTCCTGGTTTGCCTGCGGTATTGCTGTCCCAACCTATCCCAATTATCGATATATCTTTTGATCTGTTTTCTTTTTCTAGCGAATCTAAATATATATCAGCTTCTTTTATTATATTTATTATATCTTTTATTTTTGAGTTTTTAGGATCTCTTAAAAATTTTAATTCGTTTTCTATATACATTATTAAATGTATGAAATTTTTATTTATCAATTTTAATTTAGATTTAGTTTATATAAAGCTTTGCCAATTGATGAAAAATCTCATTAATTTATAATCATTTATCATAAATAAAGTGTTTATTAAATCTTGAAGAAATTCTTTTTCTATTGTTTTATCATATTCTTTTAATTTTTCTATATTTTCATTGATTTTTTTTATTCTATTTTCAATTGATTCCATATTTTTATAAAAATTGGTTTTTATTTCTTTAGATATGTTAAGGATCTCTAATATTGATTCAAATAAAATAAATTCTTCTTCTTGTAATTCTAAATCAAATATACTTTCTATATAATTTTGACATTCTTCTATTTTTTTTAAATTAATTAAAGCTGAAATTTTAACTAAATGAATTTTATAATTATTTTTATTTATTTTTTTCATAGTTAATTTTATTTTTAAAGAAATTATATATTTTATTATTTTTGACGATACAGTCTATAGCAATTTTGTCATGATTGGGAAAATAGCCGTTACCTATTATTAGTTGGATATTTTTAGCTAACCCTTCTGCTTGGAGTGCTGCTTGTGTAAATGATGTTGCCATTGAAAAGAAAATAACTCTCCCTTGATCTTTTGTTAAAAGTATGGAAGTCGTTTCCGTATTGCTTACATTGGTACAATTTATAACTAAATCTGCTAATTCATTATTGTATTTTAGATATTCCTTTAAGGTTTCAATAGGTTTTGTTGCGTCAGCTTGTATAACTTTATCTGCTATGTTTAATTCCGTTAAGATTTCTACTTCATATTTTTCTTTAGTTATTATAAATACTTTGCCACTGGGTTTTACTCTTAAGTATGCTTGATAAGCGGATAGAACCCCGGATTTTCCACCACCTAAAATTATTACTGTATCTCCTATTTGAGAATATTTAGCAGAATATGCAGGAGCTCCTGCTACATCTAATACCATCATTAATACTTCTTCTTCTATATTTATATCATCTATTACAGTAAATGGGCTATTATAAAATAATATTGCATAACCTTTAACATATACAGTATTAGTTTCTATGTTGATATCTGTAATATCTTCAAGATATAACGGCGTATAAGTTAATGAAGTTAAAGAGATTACTTTGCTATTTAGCTTTAAGTTTTGGTTTTTGTAATCTTTTCCTATTTGTTTTATTTTTCCTAAGAATACTCCGCCAGAGTTGGTTATGGGGTTATGCATTTTACCTCGCTCTTTTACTATTTTTAATATCTCCTGTTTTATTAATTGCTTATTATTATTTGATATATTTTTAAGTTGATAAAAAGAAGCAGAGTCTATATTTAAAGAATTTACTTCAAATAAAATTTCACTATCTTTTATAGGTAGTGAATTATCTATTTTATAAGCAGCTTGTGGTAAAACCCCTTTAGGATCTAAGCTCCTATGAATACCTAAATATTCTAATTCTTTTTCCAATACCATATTCATTTTTTTTTATTTTTATTGCTTATTTAGTTTTTGTTGTTTTTTTCTTTTTTCTTTTGATGATGTTTTAAAATATTATCTTGATATTTATTTCCGAATTTAGATAAAAATTTTTCAATTCTTCCTTTAGCTTCTATTGTTGTAGTGGTTTGTCCTAGGTAAAATGGATGACAATTAGAACATATTTCTACTTTCAATTCTTTTTTAGTAGAAATAGTTTTGAAAGTATTCCCGCAACCGCAAGTTACTATAGTTTCATAAACTGTTGGATGTATATTTTTTTTCATCTCTTTTCACTCCTTCTTTATTTTATTTTTATTTTGTTTTTACTTAAGAATTTATTTAAAGTAGATCTTATAAATTTGGGTAAAGAAAATAATAGCTGATGAGTTTCAGAATCATAGAATTTTAATTCTCCTGATATTCTTTCTTGGATTATATTATCAATAGTGTTTATATTAAATAGTATATTAGATTTGGATAATAGGAGAAATGCCCAATCACTAAAAAATGAAGGAATAAATGCATGATATAATAAGATATCATTAAAATATTTAGAGAATAATTCAAAATGCTCAAAAATGATAGGATATTCTTTATCTTGTCTGTGTTCCCAAAATAGAATATCTTTTAAGTCTGATGCTTGTAGTACCATAACTAAGTTATCGCTAGATACTTTTAATATTTTTTCTATAAATTCAGGTGTATATACTTTAAAGGCTGGGGTGCTTCCTGTAGGTTCATTTAAATCTGAAATAATTACATCAAATTTCTCATTATTTTCTAATGCTTTATTAATATAATTTTTAATATCATCAAAAATAAGGATAACTCTATTATCTTCAAATGAATTCTGATGCCACTCTTTTAAGTATTCTTTTGCTATTTTATGTAATTCTTCATCTATATCTACCATTACTATTTTTTTAACTGTTTTGTATTTTACTACTTCTCTTAGAGTAGCTCCTTCTCCTCCCCCAATTATTAAGACATTGTTAGGAGATTTACAGGCTATCATTGCTGGATGAACTAAAGATTCATGATATATATATTCATCTACTTGTGCTGATTGTGGCTCACTGTTTAATATTAACACTTTTCCGCTATTAAAAGTATCTATTACATCTATTTGTTGATATTTACTTTTAGCTCTTACTATAATATCTTTAACTGCATGTGAATGTACCTCATAAGGACTATGATATTCATAATACCATAGCCATTGTAAGGGTAAAGAATCACTGAATTTCTGATAGTCATCCATTGGTAAAAATAATGTCATTATTTTTCACCTGCCAATAATAGTATATTACTTTTATGATTATTATTTTTATGGTTATTTAATGGGATTTTTTTTACAAGAGTAGGTAATATTTTAAGAGTGTTAACATTACCTTCTACCATTTTTATTTTATGAGTATAAAAATTGTAGTTATTATTTTTAGATTTTTTTTCTATACCTCTTATTATGTAGGTAGCTTTGATTTTTTTAGCTTTAAATTTTTGAGCTAAAAAATAGCATGCTTTAAATGGTTTAGTAGTAGAACCGCAGGTATATATATCTATTGCAGCATATCCTAATTCAGGCCAGGTATGAATAGATAAATGAGATTCTGAAATAACAACTACTCCACTAACCCCCATCGGAGAAAATTTATGGAAAATACTTTTTATAATATTAGCATTAGCTTTTTTAGCTGCTTGATTCATTAAATCTTCCACTTTTGATATATCATTTATTTCTTCTTCTGAACATCCTGATAATTCTACTATTATATGTTTCCCTAAAGTAGGAATGACTGGACTAATGGGCTCTTGAAATTCATTCTTTGAAGTGCTTTCTGAAAAATTCGAGTTATTAGTAATTAGGTGATTATTATTTAACTCTTTTTCAATCACTCCTGTATGTACCTCCTTCTTTTTTAGATTTTTCACTTAAATTTATATCGAATAAACATACACCCCCTATATTATTATAATAGCAAATCACATTTTTATTTTTCTATTTTTTTATCAATAATCCTCTTTTATTTTATATCAATTAATAAAGTAATTAGCTTTCAAAATCAAGATAATAAGAACTAGCACCATAAAAGGTACTTATTACATCTAGTAATGCATCCTTTAGTATATCCTCTTTTATTATATTTTTATAAAAATTATAATCATATATTACTTTCATTAAATTGGTATCTTTTGACATTATATTTAATAATAATTGATTAAATGTATTATTTTGATAATTCTCTAAAATGGTATTATTATTTTTATTATCTTGTAATTGTTTATTTATTTCTTTAAGATAATTACTTAAGATGATATTGCTAAATAAATAATCTGAGTCAAATTTAGTTGCTATCGGAAATCCCGCTATTGTATTTAATATGCTACTAAAATTGTTAATAAAGCTTTCTTTATCATTGTATATATTATTTTGATAAATATTATTTATTATGTTTGTATTAAAAAATAGAGTATCGGTATAAGCTGGTATTAATTGATTTTTAAAGTAATTTTCAAGCTGGTTTAAGATGTTGTTGTAATTAGGATCTTTTTTATCTAATTTTTGAAGGATTTTTATTAAGAAATTAGTTCTTAGCCAAAATTCTCTATTTTTAGGCATGTTAGGGCTTTTAGAAATAACCCAAGGAGCTACTTTTTGACCTATTCTCTTTAAAACTTCTAATAATGCTTTTATATTAGTTAAATCATTTGTAAAGCTTAAATTATATAAATCCTTTAGGTACGGTTTTGAGCTCATAAACGTTCTTAAATCATTTATCATATTAGTTAGTTTATTGTTATCTATTTCTTTGGTACTATTAATATAATCTAATATAATAGAGCTTTTAAGATATAAAGTTAAGAAATCTAAACAATCTCCATTACTTAAATCGCCTTTTTTTATTAATCCCTTAAAATACGAAGCTAAAATTCCTACATAAGTATTATACAAGTTATTTGCTAAGTTTTTATTTATTTCTTGACTATTTAATCCAAATTTAAGATATTCGTTGTTTATTGTATTTATTATATTTTTATGATCATTATTAATGTAAGATAACGCAGAGTAAATATTAGATGGGTTGTTTTTAGATAAATTAAGATAGTATAAGGCAGTCATTAATTTAGAAGCTTCTGTGTTATCTTTAATATTATAAGGTTTTATAAATTCATTAACTACGCTTAAGCTGTCGCTTATTATACTTAAAAAATTTAACCAAAAATCTTTATTAGTTAATATTAATGGATTATTTAGATCTATTGTATTTTTTAAATTAGGGGAAATAGCAAATATATCTTTTAAGAAATTTTTTATTTCATTTTGAATAAATAAATCTACTATTTGTTTCTTGTTTATTATATCTTTTAAAGCGATTGCTTTATATTGAATTTGTATTAATTTATTTGGTTCTGGCAGGTTTTCTTTGTTTGTTACCCAACCACTTTGGGATTTAAAATTATCGTAAATAAATTCTATTATATTAAATATCACTTGGGGATTATTTGAATAGTAACTAACTATTTTTTCAAGGTTTTGGCTTAATTTATCATTATTTGTTCCCATTGTAGTTATTATATCATTTAATAAATTTTTTGTTTGAAAGTCTATAAAAGATTTATTTGGATTTGATAGTATTAAAGCTGCTTTAGTAGCTATTTCTACTAAATAATTATAATTAGGAACCAATGTTTGTGAAAATAATCCATATATATTTCCTAATATTTTATCTAAACTTATTTGCGATTTATCTACATAAGTATTATAGTTTATTAGGTTTAGTTTATCTTGGATTGATTTATATATTTCGTTTGAGATATTAAAGGGGTTATAGTTATCTTTGGTATATAGATATGTATTTAATAAGTCTGTTGATTTAACTTTTTCCATAAAGTTAATCACCTCATTAAGTTTGAAATATTATAGAATTTTTAAGCTCTGTTCTATATTTATTATTTAGATAATTTTTTTTATAATCTTTTAAATATTTTTTAAAATATTGTTAATTTTATTTTAAAGTAAATATTTCCACATATTCTTTGTATATATAGTAGTATCCTGTTTGGGTTTGAGTTTCATAAAGTATTGGCAATTTATTTTGGTAATCTTTATTTAATATTTCCTCCAAATTTTTATTATATATTATTGTTTTTATGTTTTTGTTCTCTTTGGAAAATAAATTTAAAAGTATATAACTCTGTGTTTTCCATAAATTAATTGGAAAGTATTTTATTTCAGGATTGTTATTTTCAGGTAATTTTATTACTGCTTCTTTTGATATATTTAGATTAGTTAGATTTATTGACTTTATTTCTATTTCATATGTTTTTTGATCTGCTATTAAATAATACAATTTATTGGCATATGTATTTCCTATAATTATATTTTTTTGATTTTCTATTTTTTCTAATTCCTCTGTTTTTAAATTATACATAAATAAGTCTTTACTTACTAAATTATAAGCTTTTTCTATTATTGCTGTGTTCGGATTAATTACTATTAAATTAAAAGGTAACTTTATTTTATTTTTTATTTTAGTCAAAGAGTAATCTGTTATTTTATTGTTTTGAAAAATAAATAAGTATTGATTTTTATCTGCTAATTTTTTATTTTTATCTTTATACTTAAAGCCTATCCAATAGAAACCATTTTTAAAGGAGTGTATTTTAGTAGTATTAAATGAAGGGCTATCAAATGATGTGGTTCCAGATGAATTTATATAATAAAACTTATTTTCTCCTGTGATTGTATTTAATAAAATAGTATTATCAAAACCTATACTTATTGAACTTAATTCTTTTACGTTTTCTAAAATTCTGTAGCCTATTAAATTATAAGGAATATTAATATTTATTAGTAAGGTTCCTTTAGCTTTAAATATTTTAAATGTATATATTATGTTCCCGTTTTCATTATTACTTATTTCTTTAAATTGGTATTCTTTTGGACTTAATTTTAGATTATCGTATATGTATTTTTCTATATCTATGATATATGCTTTATCTTGATTTTCTGTGTTATTTTTTATTTGGTTATTATTATTAGCTAAAGCTAGTAACGAGAAAATTAATAATATAGCAATAATAATTATAGATAATTTATTTTTCATTTTTAGATTCCCTCCTTATTTTTTTAGTTTTTTTATTTTTTTAAATAATAAAGGGGGTTTTTAAAACCCCCGTTAGTATTCAAAAAACATTTTATTAAATATTAAGTTTGGTTTATTTATTTGCTATTCCCCAGTAAACAGAAGGCCACCATTGCCACGTTTTTATTATACTACCATCCTCTTTATACATTACACTTTCCATTTTATTTTCTCCATAGGATAAGACTATCTTGTTTATTTTTAAGTCTTGTAATTTTATGAGTTCATTTTTTTGAACTTTAGCATCTTGATTTTTATCTTGCCATACATATAGTCCTTCCATTTCTGTTTTATCTATTACTCTGTCTTTATTTATATCAAACATTTCAAATAGTTTTTCAAATCCATTTTCAAAACCGAAAGCGTTTGACATTAAATTAAATCCATCTACTTCTTCTGTATATTTATCGTTTTTGAAAAATATTAATAATCCGTCGTTTGGTCCTATCCATTCCATTAGATCTTTAACCCCATCTGCATTTATATCAAATAATACTGCTCTTGATTTATCAAAGAAATTATGGGGTGTATTTATTCCCTTTGATACATCCGGTACTCCATTTAAATCTAAATCTACTACTATTGGATCCCTAGGCGGTGGAGGAGGTGGTGGTGAAGTTGTGTATCCATAGTTATCTATATAATGGTTAATTTGTGCTAATAAATGTTCATATTGATCTTGATATTGATTTATTGTCACATCCCCTTCATTTATTGAACCTAAGTATACGTTTTGATGAACAATTACTCCTATTTCATTATAGGTTGTACCTGTAAATACACTTCCTTCAAACCAGGTAGTTGGATTCTCAGAGAATCCTCGCCAGTTATATACTGCTGTATGGGACTCACTAACCATTGCTATTGTATTATAGTGGAAATCTGGTAGTTTAATGTTTTGAGTGTAGCTAAATTGGGGTTTTTCTACTCCTTTTTTTATACCTGCTATTGCTATGTTTGGTTCAATAGGAGCAATTATATATGTAGCGATTCCTATCATTGCTATTAGGAGTGTAAGTATTATTTTTCTCATTTTTTTCACCTCCTTTTTACATTATATATATAATTATTTTTAGTAAAAAATTGTTAAAAAAAATGTTACTAAAATTAGTGATTTTTCAGGCTTATTTACATTTTTTTTACTAATTTGTAATAAAATTTTTACAACTAAATAGGAATTAAAATTTAATTGATTTATAAAAAGGGAGAAATTAAAAAAAGTTTAATAATAAAAAATGTAAGTATTTATTATTATTTAAGTATTTATTGTTAAAAAGGAGGGTAAGGAAATGTTTATTAATAAGGACTTTTTATTTGATTTGCTTAGTTCTTTTGGGCCTTCAGGGTATGAAGAAGAAGTTGCTAATGTCTGGAAAAATTATGTTTCTAAATTCGCTCATAAAGTATTTACTGATTTTCACGGGAACTCTTTTGGAATCCTTAATGAAGATGGACAATATAGGTTCTTATTATCTGGACATATTGATGAAATTGGATTTATGGTTAGTAAAATAGAAGAAGGGGGATTTATTAAGTTCATTCCTATAGGTGGTTGGGATAATGCAATTGTTCAAGGACAAAGAGTTATTATAAAATCTAAAAGTGGGAAAAAAATAAGAGGAACTGTTGGAAAAAAACCAATACATCTGCTTAGAACTGAAGAAGAAAGAAAAAAAGAAGTTAAAATAGAGGATATGTGGATAGATATAGGTGCTAATTCTAAAGAAGAGGTAGAAGAGGTAATAGCTATTGGAGATCCTATTATTTTAGATTGCTCACCGGTAGAGATTCTAAATAATAATATAATGTCTAAATCAATAGATAACAGAGTTGGGGCTTTTGTTGTAGCTGAAGTATTAAGATTATTAAAAGAATTAAATGTTAAATCTACTATTTATAGTGTTGCTACTGTACAAGAAGAGATTGGTTTAAGAGGGGCTTATACAAGCGCTTATAGGGTTAATCCTCATTTTGGGATAGCTGTTGATGTTACTTTTTTATCAGATGACCCAGGTACTAAAGATTCCTCTAAACTAATTGGAGATATAAAATTAGCTAAAGGGCCTGTTATCACTAGAGGTCCTAATATAAATCCTAAACTTTATGAATTACATATAAATGTTGCTACTAAAAACAATATTCCTTATCAAATACAGCCAGCACCAAGGGGTACTGGTACTGATGCTAACGTTATTCAAATAACTCGCGAAGGACCAGCTACTTCTTTAATCTCTATACCCACTAGATACCTGCATACTCCAGGCGAAATATGTAATTTACAAGATTTAGATAATGCTGTTAAATTAATTGCTTACACTATTAAAGAAATTGAAGAATATCACAAATTAACTGATTTTATCCCTTTTTAAATTAAATTAATTTTTAAATTAATCTAAAAAAGGTTTCTAAAAACCGGTGTATAATATTATAATATGATAGAAATTATTCCAATTTTAAAAACTTTTTATTTTTCAATTGTTTTAAATGGTTATTTATTAACTTCAAGTAATTTTGAAAATTTAAATAAGAATTTATATGTTTATGTAAAAGATAAAGAAGACATAAAAGTACTAAGAGGGGGTGATATGATTATGTATCCATATAAGCTACCTGAATTAACTTATTCTTATGATGCATTAGAACCTTATATAGATAAGGAAACAATGGAGATACATTATACTAAACATCATGGAGCTTATGTCAATAATTTAAATAGCGCCTTAGAAAAATATCCATATTTACAAAATTATTGCTTAGTATCTTTGCTTACTAATTTAAATGCTTTACCTAGTGATATTAGAGATTCAGTTAGGAACAATGGTGGAGGACATTTAAATCATTCTTTATGGTGGGAAATATTAAAACCAAATGGAAGCAAAGAACCTGTAGGAGAATTAGCTAAATTGATTAATGAGACATTTGGTAGTTTTAATAATTTTAAGGAACAATTAAACAAGGCTGCGTTAAGTAGGTTTGGTTCTGGTTGGGCTTGGTTAGTTCTTGATAAATTCGGAAAACTACATGTTATTTCTACTCCTAATCAAGATAGCCCATATATGGATGGATTTATTCCATTAATGGGTGTTGATGTTTGGGAACATGCTTATTATCTAAAGTACCAAAATAAACGTGCTGATTATTTAAACGCAGTTTGGAATGTACTCAATTGGGATGTTATAGAACAAAAGTACCAAGAAGCTAAACAAAAACTAAATCAATTAGTAAAAACTTCGTAAATATATTTTACAATTGGACTATAAAGGAAGCGTTAAATAATATAATAGATGCTAAAAAGTGTAGATATATTTTTTATACTAAGAATGTAATAAATTAGGTTTGTTTTTATTAAATAAATATTAGTACTTAAGTAAAGGGAGTGCTTGCTCCCTTTTTATTTTTTTTAATAATTAAATTTTTATTAACAAAAATTTAACAAATTTTATGCTAAAATTTAACTTAATTATTTTAAAATTAGATTAGTTGAAATATTTAAAGGGGTTTTTTGAAAAAATAATTAATAATAAATTAGGAAGGGGTGATTAAAGATGACAACGGGACCAATAAATCCAAATATAAATGATGCAGTAAATAAGTTATTTAATCAAGGTGCTAAAAATGTAGCTTCTACTTTCGGAGCTATGTCCAGAAAAACACAAGATCAACAACAAATTGAAAAACAAAATTATGATATAAGTAAAGAATATCAAGTTTTTGATCATGTTCAAAATTCAAAGGAATTAGAAGAAAATGCAAAAGATTCAGGATTAATTAATCAATCCTTAACTAATAAAGAATTAGATACGCAAGAAGAATTAGCTTTAGAAACTGAATATCCATTTATACCTTCTAAAGAAGGATCAACTACTCTTGAGGAATCTTCAGAACAAGAAGGCATAACTTCAGTTTCTACTGGGGTTTCAAAATCCATAAGCACAGATGAAGAGCTATTTGAGGAGTTAGCTAAGAATGTAGGAGTAAGCTCTAAAGAAGTAAAAGAAGCTGCTTACTCTGAAGTTATGCATAACTTAGAAACTAACAAAAAAGAAATGACTGAGCTTAAGGTAACTAACGATACAAACTATATAGAAACAAAAATATTAAAAGAAGAAAAACCTGCTACTAATGAAATAAAAGAAGGAAAACTCATAGTTGCTAATGTTGAACCTATCCCTGTTGATCAAGCTAATGAATTATTTTAATTTTATTATCCTACTTAATTATGGATATTTTAAAAATAATTGTTGGAATATATTTATTATATTTTACATATTTTATATGTTTATAAAAAGTCAATTGGTTTTAGCTAATGATTATCAATTTTCTATAAGTGATTACGTAATTTATGAAATTTATAACTCATTTGAAAAAGAAAAGTTTTATTTATTAGCTGAACAAATTATTTATAAAAATGGTGAAAAACTTGGTATAAAAGTTTCTATTAAAAATCCTAAGGATATCAATAAACCTTTAAAAGAATTTATTTTATTTGTTACTGATAATTTGTATAATAAACAACATGAAAAAGTAGATAGGATTTTTATATTAAAAGATTCTAAAAAAATAGAAATTCAAGCTAATAAACAGAATTTATATGAATTATTTAAACAATGTATTCCTCCAATTAAAGAAATGAAATTAATTAATAAAGATAATATTCAATTTAATATAGCTGGTAGAGTGTATAGTTCAGTAAGATATATTTATGAGTATTTTGAAAATAAAGATTTATTTATATTAATAAATAGTGATGAGATAAAGTGGAACAATATCGGTTTGTTTCTTTATGATAAAGATATGAATTTGCTTTTTAAAAGGGTTTTGGTTGATTTTAAATGATTTTAATTAGATTATTTTGTTATGAAGAAACTTTATTTATGTTCAAGTCCTATTGGTAATTTAAATGATGTATCTTTTAGATTATTAGATACTTTAAAAAAAGTAGATTTAATATTAGCAGAAAACCCTAATATTACCATTAAATTATTGAATTTTTATAATATAAAAAAAAGAATGATTAAATTTCATGATAGTGATTTAAGTATTTATAATCAGAATTTAAACGGTAATATTAATATGAAGTTAATGAAGATATTTAGCGAGGTAGATGAGGTAGCTTATATAAGTTCTGCTGGAACCCCTAATTTAGAGGATCCCCCAGTTAATTTAGTTAATTATTGTTATAAAAATTCAATAGAGATTGATGTTATAGTTGGGCCTTCGGCTTTAACAGCTGCTTTGAGTGCTTCCCCTTTTTATCATACCCCATTCATTTTTTTAGGATTCCTACCTAAAAAATTAAATCAAATTAAAAAAATTATTAATCATATTAAGGAATATTTTAGTAGCGATGTTATAAAGAGTGCTATTTTTTTTGAATCTCCTTATAGAATAAATGAATCTTTAAACATTTTTAAAGATTATTTTTTTGATAATTATGTTTTAATAGCTCATGAATTAACTAAAATTAATCAAAAATTTATTCTAAAAAAACTAAAAGATATAGATAATTTAATAAATAAAGGGGAATATACTGTTATTCTTTACAATAAAGATTAACTAAAATATAAATAGTATTTAAGAGAGTTGTTAAGAAAGTTTAAATTTAGGTAATATACTTGTAATTAGCCTAATACCGCCTGCAGACCATAAGGCTAACGTGGCGGAATACAAATAGGTCTGCCAAAAGTGTATAAGAATATACACTTTTGTTAAATAGGTGTGGGTTTTATGGACTGTGTTTTTTGTAAAATCATAAATAAGGAACTTAATTCTGAAATATTGTTTGAAGATGATAAAGTAATCGTAATAAAAGATATATTCCCTAAGGCTAATATCCATTATTTAGCTATTCCTAAAAAACATATACCTACTCATATGGATATTACTAACGAAGATCAAGAGTTAATGGGATATATCCATTTAATTATAAATAAACTAACTAAAGAAAAGGGGATAAATAGTTATAAATTAGTTATGAATTGTGGGTATGATGCAGGCCAAAGAGTTTTTCATATCCATTTTCATATATTATCTGGTCAAAAATTTGGAGAAGTATGATGATTATATCAGTGGGTTTTTTTGATGGATTTCATATTGCCCATCAAGAAGTTATCAAAGATTCTAATATAGTTATTACTTTTGATACTTACCCTAAGGCATTTTTCAATAAAATTAACTCTAATAATTTGCTAACTACTAATTTTGAAAAACAATGCTTAATTACTCAAAAATTTCCACAAACAAAAGTAGAATTTTTTATTTTTAAAAAAATCTATAATTTATTACCAGAAGATTTTATAAAACTACTAAAAAATTTATACGATTTTAAATATATAAAAGTTGGTTATGATTTTAGATTTGGAGTTAATGCTTCAGGAAATATTTTAACATTAAAAAGATTACAAAAAAAATATAATTATGAGTTAATTGTTGTTAAACCAATAAAAGTGGATAATAGAGTAGTTCATAGTAGATATATAAGAAATTATTTAAAAAATGGAAAATTAGAGTGGGTTTTTAAAATGTTGGGTAGAAACTACTCTTTTTCTGGTATAGTAATTGAAGGGAATAAAATAGGAAGAAAGATAGGTTTCCCTACTGCTAATTTGTTAGTAAGTACTTCAAAGATAATGCCTCCTTATGGGGTTTATAAAGTTAGAGTAAAAATTGAAGATATTTATTATTATGGGCTTTTACATTTAGGACCTAGACCTGTTATCAATGACTTTGATACCTCCATTGAAGTTTGGATTAAAAATTTTAATCAAGATATATATTATAAGCAAGTTACTGTTGAAATTTTGCAATTTATCAGAAAAATTAAAAATTTCTCTAATTTAAATAAATTAATAGAACAAATAAAAAAAGATATTCAATTAGCTCAAATTTAAGTTAGTCTTATATATTAACATTTTTTTTACATATTTTTAATATTTTTTTAATTTTTTTTATCTAAAATTTTAATAGAAATTAAAATATCCTTAATAAATTAAGGAGGGAATTTATGGAAATATTTAATAAATTAGATGAAATATTAAATAATAGAATAGACCAGAAATTAAATAGAGTTAATCAGATTTTTGATGCTATATCTAATAATAAGAAAACAGATTTAAAAACAGAGGAAAAAGAATTTAATGAACTGTTTTCTAAATATTTAAATCAAAATAATTCAAATGATAATATTGTTAATAGGGATTATAATAAAATGTCAAAAGAGGAGATAAACAAGGAGATAATGGCTGTAGTTGATGAGGCATCCAAAAAATATGGGGTAGATAAAGAGTTAATATTAGCTATAATAAAGCAGGAAAGTAATTTTGATCCTAATGCTGTTTCACCTGTTGGGGCATGTGGGTTGATGCAATTAATGCCTGAAACCGCTAAAGATTTAGGGGTTAATGATCCTTTTGATATTAGACAAAATATAATGGGAGGAACTAAATATATAAAACAAATGTTAGATCAATTTAAGGATATAAAATTGGCTATAGCTGCTTATAATGCTGGCCCTGGTAATGTTATGAAATACAATGGAATTCCTCCTTTTAGCGAAACTCAAAACTATGTAGCTAAAGTACTTAATAATTACATTAATTATAAAAATAATTTAGCTTGATTAATGTAAGTTAAATTAAAATTATGGAAATACTTAATAATATTAATGATTTTAATAAATAATAGGAGGGGTTAAATTTATGGAAATAAATAATAAAATTGATAAAACTATCCAACAAGAATCTAAAAATAAAACTAATAACGAAAACAACATTAAAGATAATAATAAATTGGAACAAGATTTTCAAAAAGAAATAGATAAGAAATTAAAAAATCAAGATAAAAAAGAACAAAAAGAAACTCAAAATAATGATATCGAAAATATTAAAGAACAAGAATCTAATAAATCTAAATTAAAAGATTTAACTGATTTAAAACTATTTGTACTACCATATATTAATAAAGATTTATTAAGTATTAATTTAAAACAAAGCCTTAATTTAGATGAAAAGAATTTATTAAGTACTCAAAAGAATTTAAACGAATTAAATTATTCTAAACAAGAGAATATCAATAAAAAAGATCTCCAATTAATTCAAACTACTAAAAAAACAGATGAAACTAGTAAAGATTATCTTAATGTCAATCCTTTTGAAAAATTCGAAAAACTATATAACTCGCTAAAAGAAATATCCAAAGAAGAAAAAATTAAAGAAAGTAAAATTATTCAACAATTAGTTGATAATATCAATATAAAAGAACTTGAAAATAAAAAGGTAGTAGAATTAAATATAAATAAAGAAATCTTTGGAAACCTCAAAATCCAGATACTTAATGAAGATAATAAAGTTACTATCTTATTTAAAACCGATTCTAAATATACTTTAGATTTAATTAAAAATAACGCTAATCAATTAAAAGATATGCTAAAAAATAGGAATCTCTTTGTTGATAATATTAAAGTAGAATATGAAGAAGAAGCTTAAAGAAGGTGATTAATTAAAAATGCTAAAAAATATTTTTAATATTTTTAATGCAGAAAAAATAGCTAACATAATAAAAGATTCTATAATATCTGATCTAAAAAAAGAATTTGATAATTTTAGAAGTGAAATATCCGGCCAATTGGAAGGATTTAAACTAGCACTTAACTCTATTGAAAATAGAATGAATTCTATTGAAAATAGAATGAATTCTATCGAAAATAGAATGAATAATGTCGAAGATAGGATAGATAGATTAAGAGTTGAATTAAACGATAAAATAGATAAACTTAGAAATGAATTGGATAGTAAGATAGATAAAGTGGATACTAAGATAGATAAAGTTAGTAATGAACTAGATGGTAAGATAAATAGCCTAAGAACAGAACTAATTACTCTTATTAATGATACAAGAAACGAAATATTAAAAAAGGTATTCGAAAATACTCAAAGAATAGATGAATTAAATAGGAGAATAGATAGTATATATGTAAGTGTAGGTGAGGCTGTGAATTATAAACAATTAGTAGATGATTTATTAATAAGGATGCAAAGAATGGAAACTAAATTAGACCAGGCCTATATTAATGAAATTTTAAATTTAATTAAACTATACAAAGAAGAAAAAAAATAAATATAAAGTAAAAAAGGAGGTGAATTAATTATGTTTGACTTCTATAATCAGATGAACGCTATCAATTCAACATACGAATTAATAAATAATCAATTTAAAAACCTACAAAAATTTAATACAGTAGGTTATAAAGCAGAAGTTAAAACATTTACTGAAATATATAATGATAATGTAGGTACTGGTGCTGTTAAAACTGAAACTAAAACATTATTTACTCAAGGAAACGTTAAGAAAACAGGTGGTAAAAATCACTTAGCTATTCAAGGAAATGGCTTGTTTGTTGTAAGTGATGGAGAAAAAAATTACTATACTAGACGTGGTGACTTTGAGCTAAAAGATGGAAAATTAGTCTGTCCAGAAGGGAACTTAGTTGTTAAAGCATTTAAAGTAGATGAATCTGGTAAAAGAACTGATAAATTAGTTGATGTTGATTTATCTATTGATAAAAATGGATTAATCCTAGGTAAATATAACGACTATCAAATAGATGATAATGGGGTAATTAATGGAATATTAAGATATACTGATCCTGTTACTAATCAAACTATAACTAAAAAAGAACCAATATATAAAATCGCATTAGCTAATTTTAGTGATCCTTCTATTTTAACTAGGAAATCTGATACAGTATTTGATGCAAAGGATATAAAACCAGTTTTAGGAGAAGCAGGGACTGGTGCATTCGGAGAAATTAAAGCTCAACATTTAGAAATGTCTAATATAAATATCCCTGAACAAGTCCAACAAGCTATGTTAGCTCAAATGCAATACAATGCTACTATGTCTTCTTTTAGAGCACTTAACGATATGGTTAAAAATGCTTCTCAATTAGTAAGATAATAAATTGAAAATATAATAAATAAAAAATATAAAAGGGAAGGGAGATATTTTCTCCCTTCTTTTTTATATATTTAATTTAGCGTTTATTTATAAATAAAAAATAAATTAGGATTGCTAAAAGAGTTTGTAAAAAAACAATTGTAGCGCTTGTAGGAAAATCTAAAAAATATGACAATACTATTGATATTATATTTACTAAACTCCCATATATTGTAGCAAATATTAATTTATTTTCATCTTTTATTTTTAAAATATAACTAACTATCGCAGGTGATAGTAAAATTGAAAAAACTACAAACACTCCCACTAACTTAACAGAATTTATTAAAACTAAACAAAAAAATATGAAAAATAAAATATCATAATATTTTTTAAAAAAATTATGTGATCTAAAATAAGAAATTAATCCATAAAGTATTAAATAATATATAAAAGTAAATATTAGCATGTTTTTTGAAACAAATAAAATATCAGAAGTAGCAATAATATTTAGGAATTTTTCAGCTCCTTGAACGCTCTTTGATAAAACTAATATACTTAATGAAAAAGAAAAAGCGTATAATATTCCTATTAGTGCTTCATTATAAACTTTATTTTTATCTACTATATATATCATTAAGCTTCCTATTAATCCAAATATTAATGAAAATATAAACGATAATATTGAGTTTTCATTAAAAAATAGTAAGGAAAAAGCTATACCTAAACCAATGAACTGACCTATCGCTATATCTGTAAATATTATCCCCCTTTTGATAATCTCTAACCCAAAATAAGAATGAAGAAAAACTAATATAATTGAAATCAAAATGGAATTTATTAAAATCTCCATTTGATTCTTTTTAATTTAATTCTTTTTGTTAGTTTTTAGAATTATAAAAAGCATTTACTATTTCATCAAATAGTTTATAAATGTTTTGATCATCATGAGGTAAATATAAAATTTTTAAATTGGTTTTTGATGAAATGTATTTTGAATAATTATCTTTATGATAGTAATCTTGTAATATAAAGAAGACTTTTTCATTTTTAGCTATTTCTAGTAGGTTTTCAATATATTTAGGAGTCGGTGGAATTCCAGGTTTAGGCTCTAAGTTTGCAACTAATTCTATTCCATATCTTCTTAAAAAATAATCGTATAAACTGTGGTATTGAAATACTTTAACCCCTTTAAAATTTTCCATTTTCTTATCCCATTCACTAAGTTTTGTTGAAAAGTTTTGCTTAAAGTTTTCGAAATTTTTTTCATAAAAACTTTGATTAGTTTTATCTATTTCTGATAATTTTAAATATATTATATTTGCAATTGGGATTATATTATAAGGATCTAAATAGAAATGGGGATTACCTTCGGGATGTATATCCCCTAAATCTCTACTTAATAATTTAGGTTTATCTATTAAATCAAAGTAATTAGATAACTCAAGATATCCTATATTTCCTGGATTGATTTTAGGGTTATTTGCCTGTTTTATTAAAACAGGGATAAACCCGATTTCTAAACTTGCTCCATTTATTATAAGTAAATCTGCTTTTGAAAGTTTTACTACATAACTGGGCTTAGGTACTACATAATGCGGATCTTGATACCTACTACTACTTATACTAAATACATCTACTTTATCTTTCCCTATTTCCTTTACTATTGATTCTATATACCCATAACTAACTACTATATTAACTTTCGCATATATAAAACTGGATAAACTAATATAAATTAAAATAAAAAATACTAAATAATTAAAGAAGATATTTTTTGATAAAATAGTTTTAGTTTTATTTTTACTAAAATTGATGTGCTGCATGATATCCTATGGCCATATTGAAATTTATACTAAACTGATTATAATTTCTTTTAATCCCATTTATAAAAGCTGCGTTATTATTGGAATATTCTAATCTTATCCTAGAAAACTCTGTAAAATTATATTCTATCATTAAAGTAATCCTACTCAAATTTTCATAAATATTATCATTTACACTTAAGCTTATATTATTTAATGATATATTATTTTTAGATAAATTATCATATCTTATTCCTATTCTATAGTTTTGATTTAATTTATATACTCCTTGAATATAATATCCTGATTGATTAGAAGAAAAATTATTAATATTTAGATCTCCAAGGTTATCATAATAATATAAATCTCCTTTTAATTTTCTTGTTAAATATTCTCCTTGAAGTGATAGGTATCTATTTGAATCTATAAAATACTTAGCAGTTAATTCATAGTCAATTATATCGGATTTACCTACTAAGTAATTTGTTTGGTAATCTAATGGGAAATTTTCTATTCTAGAGCTACTGTTAGCTAAGGATATTCCTGTTAATATTGTTAAATTATTTATATCAAAGGAAGTTTTTAGAAAGTAGGTTTTTACGTTAGGTTTATTAGGTCCTAATACATTTAAATCATTACCTGTGTTATCTATTTTGGTATTTATAGTAAAGTTATTAGTCCCAAAGGAATTCTCACTACCATTTTGCAATAATTCAAAACCTGCTAATAAATAAAAGTTTAATGGTAGTAAGTAGCTTACTTGGATTCCTGTATCAACTAATCCATCGGGACCTAAAAATGAAGTATAAACTAAGGGATATTCATTAAAATCCCACATATGTGGATGCTGGTAATTAATTCTTCCAAAGGAGCTCCTAAATTTTCCCCCTTTTAACTGTAAGCTTTTTATAAATTTAGTTACAAAATATGCTTCTTCTAATTCTACTCCTTCATCACTAAACGGTAAAGTAACTTGTAGATCAAAGTAAGGATCTACAGCTGATGATAAATATAGTTCCCCGTAGTTTAAATTAAATCCCATATTTTGATTAATGTTATGCATTTCAGGGGTAAATCTATAAAAACCATTAACTCTTATATTCTCATATTCACTATCTTTTATATTTCTATTTACATAAGAAAAATCCATTACAAAAGATATATCCGGAATAAATTTAGAACTATATCCATTTTTATTTAGATTAAAAGATTTTAAAGGATCATTATATTTTTGATTTATTATTGTAGTATTTTCTTTTAAATTTTTTATTTCGTATGTATTATTGTTGTTTTTAGAACTATCTTCTTCATTTGCCCCATAAATAACTTTATTAAAACTTAAAAATATTGAAAAAGTTATAAATAAAACAATTAGGAATTTTAAGTTTAAGATATATTTTTGTTTCATATTTATATTATTTTTTTTTAT
>CAKZQG010000043.1 GCA_937139605.1 uncultured bacterium | reverse complement strand
GAAAAAGAAAGAGGGAAGGCGTTAAAACAAATCAAAGAAAAAGAATACTTTAAAAAATATTTAAATTATGAAAAGATATATCTTGTAGGGATAGAGTTTGATAAGATAAATAAAAATTTAGTTAATTTTGAATATGAGGTAATTATTGAGTATGATATAATTAAATGATATTTTTAAGGAAATTGATTAATTAATTAGTGTCTTATGTTATGGATAATAAATATATGGATAATAATGATTTTGAAGATATAATTTTTATAGCAAAAAAGTTAATGGGAAGTATTTTATTTAATATTCTAACAGATAGAGTAAAAATTATATTTCCTGAAGGTAATTATATTAAAAATTTAGGAGGATTATATTATAAAAATATTAAAACTATTATTTTATATAAAACTATTAAGGAAAAAGCTTTATGGAATTTTTTTCATGAATTAGGGCATCATGTTTTTGACCATCCTATGTATGGGAGATTCTTTAAATTTAATTACCTTTGGCAAGCTTTTAGAAATTATCAAAATGGAAGTTATTCATTTGAACTAACAACAAACCAAGCTAAGGTTAGTTTATCTGAATTCTTTAGCGAATTATTTGCTTTATATTTTATATGCCCCAGCGAATTAATAAATAATGATAAACGATTATTTTTAGAATTTAAGAATGCTTTTAATAATGTTATTAATTTTTATATAGACTACAATAAAAAATTAAAGAATACTAACAGAGAGTTAAATAATGATTAATAAAAGTAATTATATTAATGAGTTAATTATCTTAGGTAGTGGTGGATATTTGGCTCTTAGTTTTATTAAATATTTTTACTTTAATTTTGAACAGTTTAAAACAATTAGAAATATTTCATTGATTTTATTTACTTCTGATTATAAAAAAATACAAAAATTTTTTGAATTAAATGATATTGATTTTACATCAAAATTTATAAGTGTAAAATTTTTTAAATATTCTCAATTTAAGGAAGTTATAAAAGGTTTAAATAGCTATGTTATTTTTAATTTTAGTGGGTATAATATATTTAAGGCTTTGTTTTCTCTTTATAATTATAATTATAAGAATAATCTTATATGGCAAAGTAGGATAGATTTTACTAATAAGTTGATAAATGATATTATTGAAATAGGGAATTATCCATTAATGTTTTTACTACCTTCTGCTGTTTGGGTTTATTCAGAATCTAAATTATCTAATTATTTTTACCAATGGGAAGATACTTTAAATTTGTTAAGCAATAATAGTTATAAAGTTGTTTTTAGGTTAGGAATTGTTTTAGATGAGAATTCTTCTTGGCTAAAAATTTTGAACTATTTTTTTAAACTAAATATCAAGCCTGTTTTTAATAAAGAATTAGCTTTCCCTTATATATATTTACAGGATTTTTTTAAAATTACTTCTAATTTACTTAATTTTAATTATGATTTATCTAAGGAGAAATTAAATATTTTTGATTTATTTGTTTATTCTACTTTTAACGATTTTATTGATTATATGCTTAGTAAAAATTACTCATCTAAGAAATTTATTAATTTTTATATAAGTGATTATTTAATGGATTTATTTTTTAAGGATTATTATAGAGCTATGTTTTTAAAAAGTAGTAAAGATTTTGCTACTTTTGCTACTAAAGATCTAAAAGATTTTTAAAATACATTACTTTTACTTATATATTTAGAAAAGTAGGTTATGTAATTACCAGTAGTGGGGAAGTTAGGAGGAGCAACAAATGAGAATCTATTATCATATTGATAGTCTTTAGTAAAGCCAGTAGATGGGGTACTTCCATAGAATGTACCAACTGGTCCTCTATACCCTTGAATAATCCCACCATATACATGAAGGATATTATTAGATGAATAAGACCAACTATCATAGTCTTCTACTGTGAAGTAGCCATCTACTACATCCGTTGAACCACTTTTATATGCTTTTAAAGCCATAATTGAAGCATATATATAAATTCCTCTATTTGTTCCTGTGGTATTTAGAGTTGCATTTCTGCTTATAAATATTCTATCTGCATATAATCCTAATACTCTTTTATCGCTATTGGGATCTGGTCTATTGCCAATCGGTAGTTGGTAAGGTTTTAAGTCTCCTTTTATTCTTATGTCATAAAATCCAGTGCTACTTGAAGGGGAAGAAACAGGTTTTGCTATAATACTTAAAGGCTCTACATATTCCCCACTTAATCCACCGGTTTTAGTGGTACTTTTTAATGGGTTCCCTATATTATCATTTATCCAGATAGTATTTTGGAAGAATGATTCACTATTTGCTAATTTAACTACTACTACTCTTTTTTCACTTCCAACAGTTTGCTCTAATACTATTGCTTTAGGATCATTTACTGTATAATTTGCACCTGGGAAGCTACTATATCCTGTAGTATTATCTAGCAAATCTTTTAGATTAACTATTTGATTTGTTGGGATGTCTAATACTTTTACTTTCATTGTTGAGGCGCTTCCTTTAGTTATATTTAAGGTTCTGCTATTATCAGTATCTTTTTTGTAAAGTATTATTGGGTTATCTGATTGGTTAAATTTTATTGAATATGTAGGATATACAGTTGTTCCTTGATTAGTTCCACTTAGATCTATACTAAACACATTATTACTAGATGCATTATTTAGGTATATTCCACTTATTATTTTACCGTTACTATCAACATCTACGAATATCCCTGTGGTGCTAGTTGGTGGTGGATTAGTTGACAACCTTGGCCATACTCTTGCTTTTACAGCGTCTTCTGAAGTTATACTTGAGGTAAGATTTATTTTAGAACTATTTCCTATGAATTTGGAGCTTCCGCCTTCTATTATTTGTTGTAGTTTAGCTTCTGTATCTGGGGCTGTTCCTGAGTAATATAATTGGATCCCTCCTGTTGATGCAGGAGGAGTTGAAGTATAATAACTTCTGTTTCCTGTGAAAGTAAAGCTTCCTTTAAAAGTTGGTTTTGTATATGTATTATTTGTATAGTAATCAGTTGGTATTGCCCATCTTACTATGTTAGAATTTGTTCTTACAGGTCCTGTTAGTTGATCTTCTCCTACTAAAAACCAAATAGGACTACCAGTTGGAGTTAGCTCTACATTAGTAAAATAAGCGAATCTATTAAAGTTTTCTAAATTAACTATGGAAATTTTATAAACTTTAGAGCCTATAGGGGAATTTACTTCAGATATTATTAAATAAGGGGGACCTTCGGGATTATTTGTATCGTCATGAGAAGCTACTGTATTTATTCCATTATTAAGTAGATCACTTTCTAAGGTGTTTAAATTTCTTCCACCTATGGTGTAATAATTTATAACATCTTGGTCAAATATTATGGTTCTAACACTAAATGAAGTATTTTTATATTTTGATATATTAATGCTTCTTGTTGTGCTTACTCCGAAGCCGTCGGTATCTATTCTATTTGTGTTAGGTATTATTGATGGCGTAGAATTTATAAGTTGTTGTAAATAGGATACACCAATATTTATCCCAACATCTGCAGCTTCTATTTTTTGATAAAATCTCACTTTGGAAGATATTAATTTCAGTTGCCCTTCTGTTATATTTATTATTGATAATGCTAACATAAATATAAGGAATACAATTAGTAAGGAATATATAATAGCGTTTCCTTGTTTATATTTAAATTTTATTTTTATCATTTTAGCACCTCCTTAATTTTATTTAATTTATTTTATTGGCCTGAAACTACAAATGAAGAAACTAACTTTCTATTGTATTTTGTTTGTTGGACGTATAGTATAGCTAATATATTATCTCCCGTTACGTCAGAAGATGCTGAGCTTTGTATTATTCCATTTTGCATAACTTGGAACCTACAATCTTCTATATTATTTATTAATATTCTTCTTTGTAATACTGTAGAACCTTGTCTTATTTCCAAACATATTTTTCCATCATTAAAGGGAGCAGTTAATGGGGTTCCTTCAAAATAGATAAATTTATCTACATATGTGGGATTACCGTTTGTAAAATCACTGATTTCTACTAATTTTACTCTTCTACTTGCAAAATTATTTATTTTCCAAGGTGAAGACATTATAAGAGTATAAGCTGGAGTCATTCCATCTCTTGGAGGATTTGATACTAAATTCATTGACAAAAGTGTAGTTGATTTTTGTAGTTTTATTAATTCCTCGTTTTTGGCTAATAAAAATTTATAAGTTTTATTTATTGTTAGAAAAGTGTATATGGTAAGAATTGTAAATAACGAGAATATTAAAGTATAAGTTAAAACTTCTGATAAAGTAAATGCTTTCTCTTTTTTTTTATAATTGATTAAATTCAATTTTTTTATTTTCATTAAATTTTCCTCCTTGGTTTTTATTTTTTTAATTATTTTATTATATCTCTGCTAACAGAAAACTCAAAATTAATACTTTGAAATTTCCCTTTTTCTCTCCATCTTATTGTTACATTAAATAGTGCGACTCTATGATATCCAAGAGTTGTAGGAAATGTAGAGGAGTTTATATCTGATACGACTCTTGCTTGAATACTTCTTTCAAATAGGTTTGGTTTTACGAATTGGATTGTATTCAAAGGAGCGGCATTGAGATTTACAAAAGTTCCACTTGGGTTTAGTAAGCCACTAGGAGCACTTAAATAAGGAGAAGTATCATTAAAAGTTATTATGTTTGCTGTTTTTATGTAGCTTGATAATATTCCTAGATTTTGTAGTGCAATTTCTTTCATTTTACTATTTGTTTCTATTGATAAAGAGTAGTAAAATAGTTGAACAACTGCTAGTAATGCTATTAAAAATATTGTAAAAGCTACTAGTATTTCCATTATTGATAATCCTTTTTTGTATTTTATAATCTTTATCATATTATTTTTCTCCTTAATTTTCATGATTTAGATTTTAAATTAGTTTTTGATTTTGCTATTATATATTATAATAATTTTTTTTAAAAAGTCAAGTGTTTAGTGGGGGGGGGAATTGTAAAATGTTTGTTAAATTTATTAAATTATTATTAATATTGTTAATTGTTTTTTGATATTTGTTATGGTATTTTTTAGTTTAGTTGATAAAAAGGAGGAGTTTTTTTAAAAAAGTAGAAGAATATAAATATAAAGGAAATAAAAGGCCCTGTCGTCTAGTGGACTAGGACACCGGCCCTTCAAGCCGGAGACACGGGTTCGAATCCCGTCAGGGTCATCCCTTATCTTCTTTATGGCTCACGCATACGTACCAGGCCTTAAAGTCCTAAAAAGAACAGTTATTAAAAAAGAACGAAAATTACCTATTGAAGGTAATGTTATTGTTAATGTTAATGATAAAGTTAATGCAGAAGATGCTATTGCTAAGGCATTTTTACCGGGACCTGTCGATATTATCAATGCAGCTAATAAGTTAGCAATTGATCCCCAAGAACTACCACTATTTTTATTAAAAAAAGAAGGAGATAGAGTATTAGAAGGAGAAACTATTGTTAAATATTCCTCTTTTTTCGGATTATTTAAACAAGAAATAAAATCAACTATCACAGGTACTATTGAATCTATTTCTACTTCTACAGGGCAAATAATAATAAGAAAAGATCCAACTCCAATAGAAACAATTGCTTTTGTAGACGGAATAGTTGAAGAGGTTATCCCAAAAGTCGGAGCTATCATTAAGACCTACGGTACTTATATTCAAGGGATTTTTGGAATAGGTAAAGAAAAAATCGGAAAAATTAAAGTTATTGCTAATAACCCACAAGATGAAATAAATAATGAAAAATTTTTGGAAAATGTAGAAAAAGGTGATATTGTTGTTGGTGGTAGCTATATTACAAAAGAAATTATAGATAAATTGATTGAATTAGGAGTGTTAGGTATAATAACAGGTGGTATAGATGCAGAAACTATTAAAGAAATTTTAGGATATGAGATAGGGGTTGCTGTTACTGGTACCGAAAATATCCCATTTACTTTAATAGTTACTGAAGGATTTGGGAAGATCTCAATGGCATATAAAACTTTTAATTTACTTAAAGAATCAAATAATAAAAAAGCATCTATCTCTGGAGCTACTCAAATACGTGCTGGAGTTATAAGACCCGAAATCATTATCCCATTTCTTAATGAAATAGAAGATCTTACAAAAATAGAAGATAAGCAATTTTCTACTGTCTTGGAAAAAGGAGCTTTAGTAAGAATTATAAGAGAACCATATTTTGGAAAAATCGCTCAAATAATAGATCTCCCTGAAGAACCTACTAAAATACCTACAGAATCTAAAGTAAGAATAGCTAAAATTAAAATATTAGATACTAATGAAGAAATAATATATCCACGTGCTAATATCGAACTTATTGAAGAATCTTAAAATTATTAAGAAGATAATACTTAATAATTAAGGGTAATTTATAGATACATAATGTACATATAAAAAGGGGCGTAGGAATTATGGAAAACTCTACTTTACAAAAACATAGAATGTTCCATCAAAAAGTTAAAGAAATACTTATTAAACCCAAATTAAATGAATTTTATAAAATTATGGATTTTAATGAAGAAAAATCTGCTGTTATAAAACTACTTTGTGAATTCATTTATATTAATGATAATATCTATAGAACCCTAAATGTTAGAAAATTAATCAGTTTTTATGAAAATAATAAAGATAATTATCAAAATATAATTCCTAATAAAGATAATATTGTTAATATTTTAAAAGATTTATCTAAAAGTAATGCAGAATTAATTGATATAAAATGGCTAAGTGAAGAAATATTTTCTTCCATTATTGTTAAACCTTTATTATTGTTTAATTATTATAAAGTTTATATTGAAAATTTTGAGGAATTTTTAAACAATTTAAAGAAGTTAATAAAAGAAGGAAATACAGATAGTTTTGTTATTGCTTCTTTATTAAAAGTCAAATTAGTTGTAGTAAATAATATTTTAGAATATTTTATGGAGAATAATAAGTTGAGTTTGATGAGATATAGTGGAACTCCACTACCTGGTGGTAAAAGCTTTATTATTCTAAAAGTATCAAGCGATTTTTAACAAACACTAGCAAGAAGTATATATGAAATGGAAATTGAATATTATGAAATAGGGCTTGTTAGGTATCAGTAGAGAATAAAACAGGAGGAAATCAAGCTTTTAAAGCAGCTTTTAAAGATGTGGATGTAGTAAAAACGAACTGTTGTTTGCTATATCAAGCTTCCAAATTTCAATGCTTAAGCTGACTATTCTATAAGTAAAATAATTCAGATTTTTCTAATATTTTTTATTTCTATTTTGAATAAATAATATTTTTTACTTCAGAAAAGGATTTGCTTTAGATGTTATAGAGTTATTTAATTTTGTAAAATTTTTGTTAATTTTTTTTTAATTTAGGTTTAAAAAATAAAAAATGAAATATATTATTAATAGTAAAATGTTGGGGGGAGGATGAATAGATAGTATAGATTTTAGACCAAGTATTTCTGATTATGCTATTATTGATAATAATCAAAATATAAACAGGAATAAAAATAAAACAAATAAAAAAGATAATGTTTCTTATAGAGCGGATTTAAAAGAAGGCTTGAGAAAACAAGGAAGTTTAGTTTCTAATTATGAAAGCGCATTATCTTCAATAGAAACAAATAAACTGGAAAATAAAGAAGATATTTTGGATTTAGCAAATAGACTAGAGAGTAACCAAAATGCAAATGAGGTAGATGAAAATCAATTAAAATCTAAAGCAGAAGAGATTAAGAACCAAATAATTCAGATATTAGAAGCAGCAAGTAATAAAGTATCTTCTATTGAGCAAGCTACTACTTTAAACAAAACAATGGAATTATTACAAAAAACAACAGATTTGGAAGATGTAGTAAATGGAGTAATTACGTTAAAACAAGCGTTTCCAGATTTAGCTAATTCTATAAGAGGACTTTTAGATGGTTGTCAACAAGTGAGTAGGGTATTTAAAAAAATTAAAAAACTTGGGAAAGTAGGAACCAAAATGGCAGAGTTATCAAAAGAATTGGCTAAAAAATTCCCAGCAATAAAAAAGATATTAAATAATAAAGTAACTCAGATGCTTTCAGATATGACTAAAAAAATTATGACTAAATTAAGACCATTTGCTAAGGTAGCAGGTATTATTGGAAAAGCTCTAGATGCTATATTATCTATTAAGCAAGTTGTGGACATATTGATAAGCAATAAACCTATACAAGAAAAAGGAGTTGATTTGGCTGATTTGATTATAAGAAAAGTGTTAGATATAGGTGGAACTGTTGCTTTAGCTGCTATTGGAACAGCTATAGGGGGACCAGTAGGTGCAGCTGTCGGAACTATAGTAGGAGGAATCTTAGGCTTAATTGGAGCCTGGGACTTTATTGCTAATAAATTAAAGGATATTGGACTTACTAAATTATTTGCTAATATAGCTATTATTCCTGTTATGAAGTTATTTGAAAAAACTTCTGTAAATCCTACTATTGCTTAATACTTCTGCTAACTTAACTAGCATTGTATAATTCCGAAGAATCATATTACTTAAAAAAGGGTTTGTTGAAGATATTTTTTTAAGAAGGATTTCCGGTGGTAAATTGTTAAACCATAATTTTTTATACCTTTAATATGAGCTTCTTCATAGTAGCCCTTGTTATTATATAAATTATAGCGGGAATCATAAATTGGATATTTTTTAGATAAATATTGTATGTATTTATCTCTTGTTACTTTGGCTAAAATCGCTGCTGCCTGGATAACCTTTATATTACTATCTCCCTTAATATAATTTAATATATTTATTTTATTTTTTAGCATTTCAAAACTATGATAAGTTTTTAAAAATTCTTGAATTTTATTTTCTATATCCTTAGGTTTTTTATCTCCATCTATATAAAAATTAATATGTTTTACCTTATTTATATTTTTGACAATTACTTTATTATTTAAAATATTTTTTAAATTTTGAATAATTAATTTTTCAAACCCTAGTAAATTTGCATTTAGTATATTGATTTTATCTATGATATCATTTGAAATGAAGCAAAAATAGATTTTAGAAATATCTTTATTATTTTTTATTATATTTATTATTTTTTTAAATAAATCTAATCTTTGATTATAAGTTAGTTTTTTACTATCTTTTAGTTCAATTTTTTGATAAGGATTTTTATTATCAATTTTAATTATCATAAATGAAGCTATAACTAAGGGGCCAAATAATGAGCCTCTACCTACTTCATCTAACCCTATGTCTATTATGATTTCTTTTATATTTAATTTTTTATTGTTCTTTTTCATATACCCAGATTTCTATAAAATTAACTCCATTATTTTCTTTAAAAAATTTTAAAAATTCTAAATTATTAAATAATTCTCTCCCTCTTTTTATTTTATTAATATAATTAAATAATAGAAAGATGCCGGTTTGATCTTCGAAAATTAATGTCCGACTTTTTTCATACTCCTTAAATTTATTATTTATAAAAAATTTTTTTAATTTTTGTTTTTTCCCATTAAGTCCATATGGCTTAAAATAATCTCCTTCCTTCCAGTTCCTTATAATTATTTTATCAAAACAAAATCCAAAAGCATAATTTATATCTTTAGATTTTTCTTTTAAGTTTTCTATGTTTTCTTTTAAAAAGCTTTCTAAATTATAAATTTTTTCAACTGATTTTATCTTTATTATTAAATTACTTATTTCAATTTGAATTTCTTTTTTGGTTTTATTAATTTCTGATAAATCTATTTTAAAATAGAATTTAAACTTTGCCTTAAATAATATAAATTTTGTATTTTTATTTTGTATATCATTTAATAAAAACCAATCTTTTATAATATTTATTTTATAAACTTTATTTTCTACTAATAGTTTTATATTTTCATAGTTTATATTTATGGTTTTGAAATTACTATAAACTTCACTAAAGAATTTTTTTAAATTAAAAAAAATGGATTCAGTAATTAAGAAGTTATCATACTTATCGTTTAGTTTTATAAATAGTATATCTAAAATGTACTTTGTTTTAGCTATATTTATAATTGCATCTTTATAATTTTTAATGAAATTAAAAACATTTTTAAAAAAATAGTAGTTTTTTAAGATACTTGTTTTTGATAGCATTGCGTTAATAAAGTTATTAGTAAAATTCATATTTATGAAATTCCTAAGGTATTTAGGGTTTGTATTGGTTTTATCTAAAATATAGTTTATTTTATTAATATCTAAAGTTTTTTGTATTTCTTGCTTTGGAATAAATAATAACGGCCTTATAATTACTATATTATTTAAATCAAAAATTGGATTTAAATTAAATAAATTTAAATAATGATTAGATTTAATAAAATTAATAAAAAAAGAAGATATTAAATCATTAAGATTATGAGCAGTAACTAATTTGTTATAGTTATGTTTTTTAGCTATTTTTAAAGCTGATGAGTATCTTAATATTCTCCCTGCTTCTTCTAAATTTAATTTGTTATCTTTTGAATATTTTATTACGTCTTCTTTTATAGAAAAAAATTCTATATTAAATTCTTTGGTATATTTTAGTAATAAATCTAGTTCTTTATATGAATCAGATCTGATTAAATGATCTAAGTGAAAGACCCCAATTTTTAAATCATACTTACTTTTTAAAAATAGGTAAAAAAAAACAATAAAAAAGTACTATCTGGACCTCCAGAACACATTAATAATACCTTATCTTTATACGATAACATAAAATAATCATTAATTGTAGAAAATATTATTTCTTTAATTTCATTATCAATTTGAAATTCTTTTAAAATTTTACTCATTAGTAATTATTTATTAATCATATTTGATTAAGTAGATATTTTCCCATCATTAATGAAATATATTTTTTCTGTAAAAGCTAGAACTTTAGGGTCGTGAGTAGCTATTATTATAGTTTTTTTTAGATGTTGATTAATATTAGTAAATATATCCATTATTATTTTAGAGTTTTTGGTATCTAAATTTGCGGTAGGTTCATCTGCTATAATTATATCTGGATCATTTGTTAGAGCTCTTGCTATTGAAATCCTTTGCTTTTCTCCCCCTGAAAACTTATTAATATTATCATTAAATCTGTTTTCTTTTATGCCTACCATTTTTAATAATTCTTTTGCTCTTTTTACTGGATTATTAAATTTATTACTTATTTCTAAAGGAAGTAATACATTTTCTAAAGCACTAAGCGATGAAATAAGATAATAATCTTGAAATACCATCCCTATTTTATTTAATCTTATTAATTGTAAATCACTATCTAGCATATCACTTGTAGGAATTGAATCAATGTATAATTCCCCAAAGGATGGACGCTCTATAGTAGCTATAATTAATAATAAAGTACTTTTCCCTGCACCACTTGGCCCCATTATACCTATAAAATCACCCTCATATATGCATAAATTAATATTATTTAAAGCTAAAACTTTTTCTCCTTCTGTTCTATAATATTTACTTACTCCTTTTAGTAATATTTTTTCTGTTTTTTTTATTTCTTGATTTAAGTTTTGTTCTTGGTTTTGGTTTTGATTTATCATAATTTTTGATTTTTGATATTTTGTTTTATATTATACTTTTTAAAGATTTAATTTTTAAATAAATAGAATCACTATCTAGTTTAAAATAATTAAGTAAATCTTTAGGACTACCGCTAACAGGGATGCTATCTACTCCTATTATTTCAAAATATTTTACTTTATTTACTATAAGCGGTGCAATTGACTCTCCTATACCTCCATCTTTACTATGTTCCTCAAAAACTATAAAATTTTCTACATCTTTTATTAGTTCTTCTATATTTTTAATTGGTTTTATTGTGTGAAAATCAATTAATCTAAATGATATATTTTCCGATTTTTCTAGTTTTTCGCAAGCTTTAATAGCTTCATGAAGAACAACCCCTGCACTAATTATCCCTATTTTTTTAACATTACTATTAGTTTCTTTTATAATTGTGTTTTCCCCTATTTTAAAGTTATGATTATAATCATATATAATAGAGGTAGCTGGTCTAGATGTTCTAAAATAAACTACTCCCCTTAAATTACCTTTTAAGTAATCTATAAATACATTAAATAATAATTTTAAAGTAGAGATAGCATCTGATGGATAAATTATGGTTGTATTAAATAAGGGTTTAAACATAGATATATCTTCTAAAGCCATTTGAGATGGACCATCTTCTCCTATTGAAACTCCAGCATGAGTACCACATAATATAACTAACTCTGGTTGTGAATAATTCATCATCCTTATGAAATCGTAGGCTCTTGTTAGAAAAGCTCCAAATGTAGAAGCTACTGGAATAAAACCATTCTTTGATAACCCCAACATAAAACCTACCATACTTTGTTCTGCTATATAACTTTGTATGAACCTATCTTTAAATTCTTTTTCGAAATATAAAGTATAAGTAGAATTTTTAACATCTCCATCTATTACAACTAGATTATTTATTAATGAACCTAAAAATTCTAATCCTCTACCAAATGCTTCTCTTGTAGCTATGTTTTTATCTTTATTTTTTAAATAAAAATCCTTTATAAAAGATTCTAATTTATTTTCTATTTCATTTATTTTTAATTCTATAGAAGTTATTCCATTTAAAACAGAATAGCTTTTATAATTGATAAAATCAGAAGGATTTATATTAGGGTTAGGGATTTCTTTCAAAGCTAGTTCTAATTCTTCTTTTTTGGTAATAGGTTTTCCATGCCAATCTAGTTTATCTTCTAAAAAAGATACACCTTTGCCTTTATATGTTTTGGCTAAAATGATAGTAGGTTTATTAGTTTTAGAGTATTCATTTATAAATAATTCGAATGCTTGATTAATTAAATTAAAATCATGTCCATTTTCAATTAGAATAACGTTAAATCCAAAAGCTTCAAATCTTTTTTGGTATTCGATTAAATTATGTTCAAACATCGTTGGTCCGCTTTGCCCTAACCTGTTAATATCTGCTATAACACATAAATTAGATAATTTATAAAAGCTAGCTAAATTAGCAGATTCATATATACTACCTTCTGCTAATTCTCCATCACCTACTAATACATAAACTTTAGATGGTAAATTTTTATATTTTCTGCTCCAAGCGGCACCTAAAGCGATAGATAATCCTTGTCCTAAAGAACCTGTAGCATACTTTACTCCTTTTAACCTAACAGATGGATGACCTTCTAATAAAGATTTATATTTCCTTAAATTATTTAAATCTTCATCTATTATTTTTGTGTGTTTATAAATGGAATATAGTAAAGGAGCAGCATGACCTTTTGATAATATAAACTCATCTTGATGTATACTCCCAAAATTCTCGTTATCAAATACTAAGTAGTTAAAAAATAAACTAACTAATAATTCTACTGCTGACAGGCAAGTAGTAGGATGTCCACTACCTGCTGTATATGTACTAATTAAAATATCTCTTCTTATTACATTGGAAATTTCTTTTAGAGTATTTATGTCAATTTTAGTGATTTTCATAATAAACACTCCTTATTTTTTTGATTTTTTTATTTTAATTAGTTTTTTTGTTTTTTTATTTTAATTTAGTGGTTTTGGTAAAGTGAAGTAAAAAGTTGTGCCTATGTTTTCTTGACTATCAAACCAGATTTTCCCTCCTTGACCTTCTGTTAAATATTTAGTAATAACTAATCCTAAGCCGGTTCCTTGAGTTATTGAGCTTGAGATTGTTGTTCTATAAAATTTTTCAAAAATTCTTGATTTTTCATTTTCCGGAATCCCAATCCCTGTGTCCTTTATATATACTAAAACTTCTGTTTCTCTATTTTCTATGCCGATAGTTATTGTGCCACCTTTAGGAGAGTATTTTATAGCATTATCAATTAAATTTATAATAATTTGTTCAGTTTTATCTTCATCTGCTAAAACTTCATAAATTATATCATCATCATAATCTCTATTTAATTTTATGTTGCTATTTTTCATTTTGGGATACATTAATTCAATAACATTTTCAATGATTTCTTTTATATCAATTTTCTTTATATTAAAATTTACTTTAGCTGATTCTAATCGAGATAAATTTAATAAAGAATTAACTAATCTGTTTAGTCTATCTGCTTCATTATAGATTATATTAACGAACTTTAGTATTTCTGGTTTTTCTAAGTCTTCTTGGATAATAGTTTCTGCAAAACCTTTAATAGATGTTAATGGGGTTCTTAATTCATGAGATACCATAGATATAATTTTATCATTTAATTCGTCAAATTTTTGTCTAATATATGATTCTCTAAAAGCATCGAATATTATGTCTTTTATGTCTTTCATATCATCGTATTTTATAATACAATATCCATAACTTAAGGAATCTATTATATTTTTAATAATTTCTTTGAATTCGTTTATAGAAAACAGATTATATTTTATTTCAGAAATTATTCTAACTGCGGCTATTTTTAGATTATACATATCTAATTCTTCTTTTTTTCTTGGTTTAGAAATTAACAATATTACTATTTGATTATCCTTTAAATCATTTATGAAAACCAAATCTTCGGATCTATATACTTTTCCTTTTAAATTGTAAATAAAATTTATAATTAAACTAAAGAGTTTATTATAAAATTCTTTTCCGTATAATTCTTTTATTTGATTAGAATTAGATATTTCAATAACTAGGAAACCTATTATTTTATTCTCTTTTAAAACATTTGATATTAATTCATAATTATTTGAGATATAATTACTAAGATTGTTAATCATTTATAAGAATATTGAGTTATGTTAATAATGATTTATCATTATTAGTTTAGAGTTAATAATTTAATTTATTGGATATTTTCATTAGCTTTTCTGCTACTAGATCTAGTATTTTAGCATCATGTGCAAAGTTTAGGTAATTGGTTTCTGTTGGATGTGGAGCAAATAAAACACCTTCTTTTAATGCTAATTTATAGAAATCTATAAATGTCATTATATCTAGTTCTTTTATATCATCTATTGATTCTACTTTTTTATTAGAAAAATATAAACTAAACATGGAATTAACATGATTTATATTTATTGTTGGTAAATGATCTTTTAGCTGATTGATAATATTAGTAAAGCGTAAAGTTTGTTGTTCTAGTTTTTTATAAAAATTGTCAATTGATTTTATTATATTTAATACTTGATATCCTGTGAAAGTGGATATAGGATGACCTGTGAAAATACCACTATGATACATACTTCCAATAGGTGCCATAACTTCCATGAATTCTTTTTTAGATAAAATAGCGGCAATTGGGAAGCCTCCACCTATTACTTTCCCAATAACTGTTATATCTGGTTTTATATCTGTACAACTTCCGTAACTGATTCTAAAAGCTGTTGAAACTTCATCAAATATTAATATAATAGAGTATTTAGTAGATAATTCTCTTAGTTTTATTAGAAATTCATTTGTTGCTTTTATTAACATATTTGATGTTTGAATAGGTTCAACTATTATGGCTGCTATATCATTACCATATTTATTTAAAAAATCTGTTAAAATCTCTATATCATTATAGGGTAGACTAACTGTATCTTTGATTAATCTTTTGGATACTCCTGCAGATGATGGAATCTGTTCTCCAAATTCCATACTTCCACTTTCTATTAGTAGGTAATCTATACTACCATGATACCCTCCATCGAATTTTATTATTTTATTTCTACCTGTTATAGCTTTAGCTAATCTTATAGCTAACATATTAGCTTCGGTACCGCTATTTGTATATCTTACCATGTCATGAAAATTAAAGGCTTCTAATATTAGTTCTGCTAGTAGATATTCATATTCATTAGATAAGCCATAATATATGCCTTTTTCTAATTGTTTTTTTAAGTTATTAATAACATCTGGGTATGCATCTCCTAGAATAATGGAACCCCAGCCTGATATAAAGCTAATATAGTTTTTGTTATCAAAATCAGTTAAGTAGGGGCCAACAGCTGAACTTATATAAATAGGAGTTATTCCGATTAAAGAGAATGCTCGTATGGGAGCATTAACTCCTCCTACTAACACTTTAGAGGCTTTATCGTATATTTGTTGGTTTTTACTAATTAGAGTCATAATGATGTTAATGCGGGTGGTGGGACTTGAACCCACACGCCCTTAGAGGGCACTACCCCCTCAAGATAGCGCGTCTGCCAGTTCCGCCACACCCGCTTCCTTTCCCTAAATTATTATTATATTAAAAATTTATTACCTTCTATTATAAATAAAACTATTCCTGTTTATCCTAAGAAAATTTTTTTTACAGAATAATTAGCTTTACATGTTTAAGTTTGTATTGTTATATATTTAATATTTTTAAAGAAGTATATATAAATTTTTGTTAATATTTTCTTAGGGGGTTATTGATTTGATTATGAACTTAATAGCTGTTCTAACTTCTCCGTTTATTTGGACTTCAGTAAAAGCAGGGATAGCTACTAGCTCGTATCCTAATGGTGCTACGTAGCCTCTAGCTATTGCTATTGCTTTTACTGCTTGATTAATAGCACCTGCTCCTATTGCTTGTACTTCTACTTTATTACCTTGTTTGATTACTGCAGCTAAAGCAGCTGCTACTGCTTGCGGTTTTGATTTTGATGATACTTTTAATACTTCCATTTTTATCCCTCCTTTTGCTTTGCTTTTTATCTTGGTTTTTGCTTTTTATTTAATTTTATTTTTTAATATAACTTTTTATATAGCTTATAGCATCATTATTATATTTATATAATTTTAGCCTATATCCTTCTTAATTTATTGATTTTCTTAAATTTAATTTATTTTATTGTATTTCAAATAATTCTTTTGTGTAATCTAATGAATTTTTGAATTCTTTTAGAAATAAGTCTATTATTGGATATTCAATAGTAAGTGGTGGTTCTATTCTAATTACTTTAGGTTGGTTTAAAGTGTATGCAGTTATGATTCCATTTTGGATTAAATAGGAGAAAATAGAAGCTGCATATTCTTCATTAATTAGTTCTATCCCTATCATTAATCCTTTTCCTCTTACATCTTTTATTATATCTTGATATTTAGTTTGAAGTTCTTTTAGATTTTTTAAAAAGTATTCTCCTTTTTCTTGGGCTTGTTTTGGTAAATCATTATTTATAGTGTATTTAATAGTTTCTAAGGCTGCTGTTATTGATAAGGAATTACCTCCAAATGTTGAGGTATGAAAGAGTGGGTTTTCATTAAAAATTTCCCACGCTTTTTCATTACCTAAGATAGCTCCTATTGGGATAACTCCTCCACTTAACGCTTTTGCTAATACTAATATATCTGGTTTTATGTTGTATCTTTGGTATTCAAAAAGGTAACCGGTTCTTCCTAAACCTGTTTGAACTTCATCTATTATCAATAGACAGTTATTTTTATCACATATTTCTCTTAGCTTTGGTAAATAATTATCGTTAGGAATAATTATTCCTCCTTCTCCTTGGATCGGTTCAACTATAATGGCTGCTGTTTCATTATCTGCTATTTGCTCTATTTGTTCTATGTTATTATATTCAACAAAGTATATATCTGGTAATAGGTTAAGATATTTTTTATAGATCTCTCTACCGCTTACACTAAGTGCTCCTAAGGTTTTACCATGGTAAGAATTATAGGTAGATATTATTTTTTTTCTTTTAGTAGATGCCATAGCTAATTTTAGAGCTCCTTCTATTGCTTCTGTTCCTGAATTAACTAAAAATAAGTATTTTAAACCTGTTAATTCTGTTAATAATTTAGCTAGTGCTGCGTATTTACTATTTAGAAAAACTTTAGAAGTCATACATAAATTATCCATTTGTTCTTTTACTTTTTTTATTATATATTCATTACAATGCCCTAAATTGAGTACTCCATACATCCCTAAAAAATCATAGAATTCTTTTAGTTCTTTAGAATCATAGGCTATTATTTTATAGTTTTGTGCTTTTTTTTCTATTTTTGCATATCCCGCTAATTTTATTAATTTAGTTAAAGTAGGATTTATATTATTAAAATATATTTCTGATACTTCTTCAATATTAGTACTATCTTCTATTTTTTCGATTTCTTTTAATAATTCTGTTTTTTCTATATTTATCATATTTTCCCCCTATTTGCGATAGTAATATTTTTATTGTAGCTAATTTTTATTTTGATAAAATTATAATTTTCTCCTGCTATTAAAAAATTATGAGATTATTTAAAAAATTATTTTTTAATTAAGGAAGGTAAGTTTTTTTTTAATGTGAAATTATAATATATATAATATTTTTTGAAAGAAATTTTAAATGAAATTAGGGAATATTTTAGTAAGTTTAATTGAAATTAAAGGGGGTTAAGAGTATGAAGATTTTAATGGTAAGTATGGAAATGGTTCCGTTTGCTAAGGTTGGTGGTTTAGCTGATGTTATTGGTTCTTTACCTAAGGAATTATCTAAATATTCTAAAGTAGATGTTATTTTACCTTATTATGGAAGTTTAACTGATAGCCTTTATAAAAAATTTTATAATCAAGATTTAAAATTAGTTAAAATTTTAGAAAATAAACTATTAAATAATAGTTATGGAATTTATCAAGTAGAAAATTTTGGTAATAATAATTTTAAAGTATATTTATTTAAAAGTGAGAAGTTATTTGAAAGGGAAGGAATTTATTTAGATAAAACTGGGAAACCCTTTGAAGATGAGTTTTTTAGATATTTAGTATTTAATTTAGCTGTAGTTGATTTTATTAAGCAAAGTGATTATGATATTATACATTGTCATGATTGGCACACTTCTTTTACTATTCTTTATCTTAAGTATTTAAATTTAACTAATAAGACTATTTTTACTATTCATAATATAGCTTATCAAGGGATTTTTTCAAAAGAAATATTAGATAATATAAATATAGATACTGATTTTAAAAGGTTTATTTTAGATAAATGTGAGTATTATTCTAAGATAAATTTAATGAAAGGTGCTATTGAGTTAAGTAATATAATTTCTACTGTTAGTCCTAATTATGCTAATGAAATTCAAAATTATTCGGAATTTGGTATGGGGTTAGAAAATATCCTTAAATTAAATTCTCATAAATTAGTTGGAATTCTTAATGGGATTGATTATGAATTATGGAATCCACTAACTGATAATAGCTTATATAAAAATTATGATATTAATAATGTAAATGAAGGTAAAAAAGAAAATAAATTAAGGCTTTTAATGGATTTAAAATTATTGGATAATTTAGATAATTATGATTTAGATATTCCTTTATTTGGGGTAGTGGCTAGATTAGATTATCAAAAGGGGTTTGATATACTTTATGATAGTTTTAAGAAATTAATGGATAGTTCTATAGATGCTTATTTAGTTGTTTTAGGTACAGGGAATATAGATATTCAAAAGCAGATAGAAAAGTTAGCTGTGGAGTACCCTAAATTTGTTAGTGTTAATATAAAATTTTCAGAGGATTTAGCTAGGAAAATTTATGCTGCTTCTGATTTCTTTTTAATACCTTCTAGATTTGAGCCTTGTGGGTTGTCTCAGATGATTTCTTATAAGTATGGTACTATTCCTATTGCTACTAAAACAGGGGGATTAAAAGATTCTGTAATTGATATATTTGAAGATAGAGCTAATGGAACAGGGATACTCATAGAAAAAGCTAATTCTGATTTATTATTTGAAGCACTTAAAAAAGCTCATAGTTTATATAAAAATAAAGATTTTATATTTGAGTTTAGGAAAAAATTAATGAAACTTGATTTTAGTTGGAATACTAGTAGTAAAAAATATTTTGAACTATATAATCAGTTAATGTCTATTATTCAATAATTTTTTATTTAATAAAGAAAATCTAATTAAAATAAGAAGGATAAACTAAAAAACTTTATAAAATTATAAAAGGGGATAGTTGTGATTAATATCCTTAATTTTAATAATGATATTTTTTATAATCAAGAAATCCTAGAATTACCTAAACTTTTTTCAGTTAATATTTTATTTAATTATTTTATAGATTCTGAATTTGTTAATTTTATTAAAGAAATTTCTTATAGTATATTTAATCAAACTCAATTGGAGTTATTTAATAATAATTTAACAAAGTTTTTAAATATTTTGGAGTTTTATAAAAAATATGCTGCTAAAAAAGATTCGTTTTTTGATAATCTAGAATCTCAAGATATTGCTTTATTACAAACTTTAAATTTAAATGAGATTAATATTATTATTGAAAATGTAAATCAAAATTTGGAGCAATTAGTTAAAATAAAAACTGAACTAAAAGCAAAGTTAATATCTAATATTAATGAAATAATTCCTTTTGAAGACGAAAAGAAAAGAAATGAAATTGAATTAGTTATTGATAATCCAATGGATATAATTAATTCTTTTAAAGAAAAAAAATATTATTCTGAAGAGCCTAAGAAAATTAATAAAGTAAAAAGGATATATGAAAAGATTTTTGCTTCCTTAGACCCTTATTTTAAGCAAATAATTTTTAATGATAATAATTTAGGCATACTTAATAATTATATTGTTATTAATTTTATTTATGATGAATTGCTTAATTTTAATGTTTTTCTACAAAAGTTAAGAGATGAATTTACTAAGTTGCATATTGAAGTAAAACAGGAAGCTTCTGAATTATCTCAAGTAATTGAAACTGAAAAGGATCAACTAAAAGAATCGCATGAAAAATTAGAACAACCTGAAAATTTAAAACAAATTCAAGACTTAGAAAAAGTTGAAAAGATAGACCAAATTGAGAAGCTGGAACAAATTAAAAAGATAGAACAGCCTTTAGAGCAAATTGAAAGCTTAATACAAACAGAGAAAATAGAACAAATTGAAGGTATGGAACAAGTTGAGAAAATAAAAGAGATTGAAAGTTTAGAACAAGAAGAGAAAGTAGAACAAGCTGAGAAAATAGAACAAATGGAAAACTTAAAACAGATTGAAAGTTTAGAACAAAAAGAGAAAGTAGAACAAGCTGAGAAAATAGAACAAATGGAAAACTTAAAAGAGATTGAAAGTTTAGAACAAGAAGAGAAAATAGAACAAGAAGAGAAAATAGAACAAATAGAAAACTTAAAAGAGATTGAAAGTTTAGAACAAGAAGAGAAAGTAGAACAAGCTGAGAAAATAGAACAAATAGAAAACTTAAAACAGATTGAAAGTTTAGATCAAACAGATAAAATAGAACAAATAGAGAAGGAAAAGCAAGAAGTGAAGCAAATTGAAGAGTTAGAGCAAGTAGGGGAATTAAGTCAAACTGAAAAATTAAGGAAAATTGAAGAAATTAACCAAATATTAGGGCAAATTGAGAATTCAGAGCATACTAAGAAGTTAGAACAAGTTGGTGAGTCTGAACAAATTGGGAAAGTAGAAATGATTGAGAAATTAGAACAAATTGAGAAATTCCAAGAATTTAAAGATATTAATGAACAACAAAAACTAGAAATAATTGATAATAATCAAAAAAATAAATTTAATTTAGATATAGATTTTAGTATAATAAATGAATTGGAAAAGGAAGAAGATGTAATACAAAAAATAGAAAACGTTAATTTAAAAGACATTAGCTTAAATATAGAAGAGATTAATTTAAATTTTGATATAAAACAAGAATTATTTATTAAAGAGGAAACAGCTACATATGATTTTAAAGATCAAGCTAATGATATTGGACTTGATAGTAATTATAACGATATTAGTCAAAAAGAAATAATTAAAGATGAGATAATAAAAGAAGAAATTGTTTTTAAGGATGAAGATAATAGCCAAAAAATAATTGAGGAAAATATTTCTTTTGTTGATAATGAATATAGTAAAGAATTAGATAAAAGTGGTTTTAATAAGGATAGCAATTTAGTTAATATTTTTGAAGAAGATAGTATAAAAAAATTTGATAATACTTATAAGGATGAAGTGAAAAAAATAAATGAATTAGAATTATCTAATTTACTTGGAAATGATTTAGCTAATATTGATATTAGCAATATAGAAACAACTTTTGATTTAGAAAATATTATTGATAATAAGCAATATGAAATAACCGAAGAAATTGAGCAAGTAAATGCTGAAAAAACAATTAATCAGGAAATAGAACAGATTGAAAATTTAGGAAGCATTTCAATAGATTCAATAGATTCAATAGATTCAATAGATTTTTCACAAGTAGCTGATGCTAATCCAGCTGCTATTAATTTACAAAAAGAGTTAATATTAAACGAGGAAGAATCACAAAAACAATTTTTATCTGATAATAAAGAAGAACAAAAAATGAATGGAGTTGATATATTTAATAAAGAAATACTAGATAAGGAACTAAATGAAATTGGAAAAGTAGAAGAAATAAGAAAAATAGGATTGCCAGATACAAAAGAAGAAATTAAAAAAGAGATTTTTTATGATGAGAAAATTTTTGAACAAAAAGATAAAGATATATTAAAAATAGATATAGATGAAGAGATATTTTTTGAAGAAGCTCAAAAAGTTGATGTAGATATAAATCTCAATTTAGATATAGATTCTTTAGATTTAGATAATATTAATTTAGATGATCTTAATTTGGATAATATTAATTTAGATAATATTAATTTAGATGATATTAATTTAGATAGTATAGGTAGCAATGATTTAGATGGAATTGCTAATACAGAAATTAGTAGTATGGAAGACATAAATATTGAATCAGTTGAATTTAAAGAAGGAGTTGAGTTAAAAGAAGATATTAAACAAAATGATTTAGAATTAAGTAAAGAAATAAAATCTGAAGTAGATCAATTTTTAAAACAGGAATTAAATCTTGATTTAATTCCTATTAAAGAAAGTCCTATTAAAGAAAGTGAAATTAAATTGAATAAAAATCAAGAATTAGATAAAGTATCTATGGATATTTTTAATATTATTAATAATCCTAAGATTGATGGAGTAGCTGTTATTAAAGATAGTAATTTTGGGGATTATTTTAGTAATGATAGTGTCTTTAAAGATAAAAATATAAGTTATTTATCTGAATTATATGAATTTATAAAAGACATAAATAATTATTATGAAGAGTTAGAAAATGGAATAATTTTTAGTTGGAGTTTTAAAAATAATATTATTGTTATTTATGGAAAAGAAGGATTAATGATAGGGATTGTTAAAGCTAAATTAAATTCTATTAATAATATGTTGAATTAATATAGTTATTTATGGGAGGGTATTTGTATGCGAAAGAAAAAAGATTTACCAGAATTAGCTAAAATATTATGGTATAGATTCAAAGTAGATAATTGGAGTATAAAAAGAATATCTGAAGAATATAAAATCTCAAAGAGTACAATTTATAGATGGTTTAAAGTTATGGAAGAACAGGAAATAAATAATATTAATGAAGAATTTTTAAAATTAGATACTAATAACATTTTGTTTAATGAAAATAGAGTTAATTTAGATTTTGTTTATTCTTTTAAAGATACTCTTAAAAGTAGTTTTGAACAAGCAAATCTAATTAATATGCAAAGCTTAAAAAGTGATTTTATTCAAGATCTTCCTAGCAGATATAATAAAGATTATATTTATTTGTTACCTATTGATCCTTATTGGATATTTGCTTATTGGGAAGTAAATAATATTAGTGATTTTGATAAATTGGTTTTAAAGGTTTTTGATTTAACAGACGGTAATGAGTTGCTTCATATGTTAATGGAAAGTTCTCAATTGGTTGGGAATATGTATATTCCTGTAGGAGTTGCTGATAGGATTTATAAAGTAAAATTATTTTTTAAAGGAAAATTTTTAATGAGTTCTAATGCTGTTAGGACCCCTAGAGATACTTATTTTGAGTATAATGAAGAATTCTTATCTTTATATGATTGGTATGAAATAGATCAAGCTATATTTAGTGTATCCTCTTTTATTATTAATAGAATTTGATTTTTATGAAATTTTTATATTAACTAAAATAATTATGGAGGTTATAATTTAAGGCTATATGTTAAATAAAAAATATCTTTTTAGTTTCCTTATTTTTTTTATATTTTTATTAAAAATTAATAGTTTTACTTATAATGCTGCATTTGATTATATTAAAAAAGTTTATATTGGAAAATATACAAAAATAAAGGATATGGTTATAGATTATGAATTTAGAGCTCAAGATGTATCTAAGGATTCTAAAAAAATAGCAGCTAAAGAAGAAGATATCCCTTTAATTGGTAAAGGAAAAATATTTTATAAGGAACCTTATTATTTACGCATAGAAACTGAATTTGTTTATCATTCATCTTTAGAAGGGGTTATCCTAATTACTATTAAAGATGGAGAATATACTGTTATTTTAAAAAATGATGCTCCTTATCCTCTTAATATATCTAAAGATAATAGATATCCTTTAATTGTTAATTTCCCATTTTTCCCCTTATTAAGGTATCCTGAAGTTGAAAAGATTTTATATCCTGTAGTTGTAGGATATGAACAAATTGGAACAGGCCAAGAAAAAGGAAAAAATTTAGTTGTTATTAGTTTCATTGATACTTCTAAAATGTATGAAAGATATAGAATGTATTTAGATCCTAATAATTATCTGCCTGCTAAGTTTATTTTCTATCCTTTTTCTAAGGAACAAACTGGTATAGAGGTAGTGTATAAGGGTATAAGTTATATAAATGATGGAAGACCGTTCCCTACTAAAATTCTTATTTATAATTTCTCTTATGATAATCCTAATAATAAAAAGCTAGCATGGGTTTTATATTTGGAAAATATTTCTGTTAATGTTGGATTATCTGATGATTTATTTGATACTTCTGTAAGAGAAAAAAAACCCCCTGAGGATATTTTTATACCCCCTCAATATAAACAAAATAAGTAAAAATTAAAATGAAAGAACTAAAAATATTATATGCTCCTTGGAGAGGAGAATATTTAATGAATTATAATAAAAATAATCCTTCTGATAAATGTATATTTTGCTATTATAATGATATAAAAATTAAAGATATAGAACCTTCGGTTGAAAACTTGGTTTTGTATAAAGCTGTTTATTCTTTTATTATGTTAAATAAATATCCTTATATTAATGGACATTTAATGATTATACCTTATAGACATATTAGTGATATTGAGTTATTAACTGACGAAGAAAAACGGGAAATTTTTGATTTGATAATATTATCAAAAAGAGTATTAAATATAAGCTATAATATGGATGGTTATAATATAGGGTCTAATGTAGGTAGAGCGGCGGGAGCTGGGGTTGATCAACATATTCATTTTCATATATTACCCAGATTTATAGGGGATCATAATTTTATGACTACTATTTCTGATGTTAGAGTTATTAGTTTTTCTCTAGAACAAACTTACTTAACTTTATTACAAAATTTAAAAAAATTATTTGATTAAAAAATTAAAAATAGTATTTACATAAAGAAATAGAAAAGGGGAGTGTAGATAATATGCTTAAGCAAATTGATTATACCTATAAAGACAGGGTATGGTGTGGTAAAATAAATGAGAAATATATTAATAAAGTTGTAAAATTATATGGTTGGGTTCATAGGTTTAGAGATATGGGGGGAATTACTTTTATTGATTTAAGGGATAGAACAGGTGTTGTTCAAGTAGTTTTACCAAAGGAACTAAAAATAGAAAAATTATCTTTAGAAGATGTTTTAGAAGTTATAGGTATAGTAAAAGAGCGGCCTGCTGAAAATGTCAATCCTAATATAGCTACAGGCAATTTTGAAGTAATTGCTAAGGAATTTAAGATACTTTCTAAAAGTGAGCCTTTACCTTTTATGATTAATGATGACTATAAAGATATAAGGGATTTAAAAATAGATGAATCCCTTAGATTGAGATATAGGTATTTAGATTTAAGAAGATTACAGATGTTTAGGAATATGTTCTTTAGGCATAAGCTTATAAAATATATAAGGGATTTTATGGATAATGAGGATTTCTTAGAAATAGAGACACCTTTGTTAGCTAAACCTACTCCTGAAGGAGCACGGGATTTTTTAGTACCTTCAAGACTTCAACTGGGAAAATTTTATGCTCTTCCTCAATCTCCTCAACTCTTTAAACAAATTCTAATGGTATCTGGTATAGATAGGTATTTCCAGATAGCTAAGTGCTTAAGAGATGAAGATTTACGGGCTGATAGACAACCAGAATTTACTCAGGTCGATATAGAAATGTCTTTTATTTCTAAAAATGATATCTTTTTATTAGTTGAAAATTTACTAGAATTTGCTCTTAATAATTTAGGGATTGATATAAATACTCCTTTTGAAGTTATTGATTATAAATATGCTATTGAACATTTTAATTCTGATAAACCTGATTTAAGGTATAATTATCCTATTAAAAAATGGAATAATTCAATTAAAATAAATTTAAATGATGAGAATTTTAATATTAATCAAACTTATTACATATTCTTTAAAAATTTAGGATTAACTCGTAAAGAATTAGATAAACTCAATGAATTTTTGAAACAGAATAATTTAAAATTTTTATATTTTATTTCTAGTAATGGTGAATTTAAGGGTAGTTTAGTTAAGTTTGTAGATGTTAATGAAGTAGATAGTTATTTAAGAAAAGAAAATGATTTTGCTAATGGAGATTATATTGTTTTTATTATTTCTTCTAAGAATTATTTGAATGAATTAGTTTTGATAAAGAATTATTTAATAGATAATAAATTATTAAGGCCTGTTAAGGATTTTTATTTTCTTTGGGTTGATAATTTCCCACTTTTTAAAGTAGAAGAAGAAAAGGTAGGGGATAAGATAATAAGAAAAATTTCTCCTGAACATCATCCTTTTACTAATGTTTTAGAAGAAGATAAACCTAAAGTTTATATGATATATAAAGAATTACAAAAAGATCCAAAAATTATTTATGATGATAATTTTGTTAAAGAGGTTTTATCTATTAGATCTTTAGCTTACGATTTAGTATTAAATGGGGTTGAGGTAGCTAGCGGAAGTATAAGAATAACTGATATTGAGTTTCAAAAAATAATATTTAATATAATAGGGATAACAGAGGAAGAAGCTAATAAAAAATTTGGATTTTTATTAGAAGCTTTTAAATATGGGGTACCTCCCCATGGGGGAATAGCTTTAGGAATTGATAGAATTATTGCTTTATTATTAGGATATAGTAGTATAAGGGAGGTTATAGCGTTTCCAAAAACACAAAGTGGAACATGTTTGCTTACTAAAGCTCCTTCTGAAGTTGATGAAATCCAGTTAAAAGAATTAGGAATAAAATTAATGGAGGTGAATTAAATGAAATATCTAGAAGCAATTTTTAATTTAAATCAAGAATTTAATTATAAATCGGATATTATTAATTATTTCTCTAAGTTAGGGAATCCCGTTATTAATTCTACTAAAGTTAATTTATATAAGTTATTTTCTTTTTCAAAAGATCCTAAAGATTTAAAGACTATAGTTTTTGAACAGGATGTAGAAATTTTTGTTAAAGATAAAACAGCTTTTTTAATAGATTTTTCTAAATCTAATAAAATTTATTTACTATTTGTATATAATGATTTTGAGGAATTAAAGATTTTTGAAGCTTATAAAAAGGTTTTTGAAAAATTTTGTACTAATAAAAACATTGAATTTGAATTTAATGTTTTGAAAACTGAAGTTGAATTATTTAATCCAGTTACTGAATTAAACATAAATGATGATATAATTAAATATATTTCTATTTTAGATACTAATAGTTATTTGCTTTTAAAGAGGATAAAAGAAGTTGGGACTTCTTTATTTAGAAGCGATTTAATAAAAGTTTTAAATGTTAATCAAGAAGATTTAAATGAACTATTAAGTAAGAATTTTTTATCAAACGAGTATGTTTTTATATGTAAAGAAACTGGTAGGCAAATTATACAAGCCGCTAATTTAGATATCTTAAATCAAAGTGTTGGGATTAAGTGTTTTCATTGTGGAAAAAGTATAAAAGATGAAAGAATGGAAGAAATTTTAACTTTAACTGAAGTTTCTAATTATATTCTTTCTGATAATATGGTTTTTGCTGAATATGTTTATAAAAAATTAAGAGACACTATGGGAGAGCAATTGTATTTAGATTTAGTCGAAGTTTGTAAAAACTTAATATATAATGAATTATCAAAGCCGATTGTTATATCTTTCCTTAACGAAGATTTTAAAATCCATAATGTTTTCTTTTTAGATATTTATTATTCATCTTATAAGCCTTATGCTATTATTTTGGTATCTACTAATAAATCTTTAAAAGTTTTAGAAGATTATTTTGAAAATAAAGGAATTAAAGCAGTATTAATAAATGAAATTAATAATTTGGATGTTGTTATTAAAGAAAATATAGATTCTTTTGCTAAAGAATATATACTAAATCAATTAGATAAATATTCTAATTATTTTAATTTTAGGTTATCGGATGTTTTTGATGAAAATAAAATAAGAACTGATTTGGCTGTTGTTCAAGAATAATTTGAAATTTAATAATTTAAAAATTTAAATTATTTTTTGTAAAAAAGATGTTAATTTTTTAATATTTTATAGGGGATTTTTTAATTTTTATTTAAAATATATAATAGGATTAAAGATATAAAGGGGGGATAGTTTGTGACAGTTAGACCTGGTTCTACTAGACCAACGCGACCTACTAATACTAGATTAACTCAAGCAGGAGCGGCTTCTCCTACAGCTTCACCTAATCAATTATTTGAAACTTTAAAAAATCTCAATAATACTCAAAAAGCTATTATTGCTGTTGTTATTATCTTAATTATTGCTATTGGTATTACTATATTTTTGTATTCTAAATCTAATGAGTATATTCCGCTTTATCCTGGGGGTAAATTGGATAAAGCTCAGTTAGCTAACGTTAAAAATTACTTAGAAAATAATGGTATAAAAGAATATAGGATAGATGATGCTTTAGGGCAAGTTTATATTCATCCTAAGTATCATAATAGGGTTTATACTGATGTAGTAAAGCAAGGGTTTATAAAACCTAATGTTGCTCCTGAGTTAAAAGCTCCTCCGCCAGGTACCACTAAGGAAGCTTGGGAAAACTATATAAAACAATCTACAGAATATGCATTATCTACTAAAATAAAGGAGTTTTATCCAGATAAAATTAGTAATGTTAATGTTTCCTTAGCTATTCCTAAGAACGATCCCTTATCTGAAACTAAGGAACCTGTTAAGGCGTCTATTATTTTAAATACTTTTCCCGCAAAATCCTTATCTAATGAAGAAGCGAGTGCTATTATTCAAACTGTTGCTAATTCTGTAGAAGGTTTAGATTCTAATAATATATCTTTAGTAGTTAATGGAAGGATATTAAACCCTAATGCAGTTAACCCTGTGGAAGATACCTTTGGAATTAAGCAAAAAGTAGAAAATATGTATGTTTCTAAATTAACTCAATCATTAGATCAAATATTAGGGGTAGGGAATTATACTGTTAATGTTGATGTTGAACTGGATTGGGATAGGATCAAGATATATCGAGAACAATATGGGCTTCCTGATGATCCTAATTCTAAGGTTTTATCTAAACAAGAAACTAAAAAAACAAAACAATATGAAGGTGGAGCTTTAGATAAAAATAAAGAAAATGCTAGTGAAATTCAACAACAAACTATTGTTAATCAAAAAGTGGATCAAGTAGTTACTGAAGTAGTTAAAAACCCCGGGTCTTCTATAAAGAGAATAACTGTAGCAGTGGCTTTAAATAATGTATCTGATTCTACTAAAGCTCAAGTACAACAATATATTAAAAATGCCATTGGATTAAAAGAGGAAAGAGGGGACAGTATAGCTGTAGTTAATTTACCGTTCTTTGCTAATAGTACTAATCAAGTTTCTAATCCTGTAGTAGTAGCTCCTCCAGCTGTTCCTGTTAAATCTAATTCGTTCCCTATACAATCTTTAGTTATATTTTTAGCATCTGTAGCAGCTATAGGGGCTTTGGGAGTATTGGGGGTTTTCTTATTTAAGCAAAATAAACTAAGTTATGATAGAATGGCTATTAATATAGCTCCTAATTACTCTCAAAAAGAAGAAGTCACTTCTAATACTGTTGTGGATTTAACTACTGATAAGTTGGGAAATAAATCTGAAGCTACTCAAGAAAATGTGGAATTTAAAACATTAGTTACTGAAATAGAGCAGGTTGCTAAATCTAATCCTAATGAAATCGCTGAAATCCTTAAAAAAACTTGGGTTGATGAAAATAAATAATAATTAATGTTATTTAATGATCACTTCTTTATTAATACAGGGATAGATATTGTTTATAATAAAAGAATATCAAAAAATATTTATAATTTTAGATTTATTAAAAGGGTTTTAAGTATTTTTGAAATTGAAAGATATAGTAAGATATTTAATTATAAAAGAAGGGTAGAGTTTTTAGCGGGTAGGTTTGCTGCTAAAGAAGCTATCATTAAAGCCTTATCTTTTAAGATTAATTTTAATTCTATCTCGATTTTAAATAATTCTGTAGATTTTGTTAATAAAGATTATATTTTAGTTAAATTATCAAATTTTTTTAGTAAGGATGTTAAAGATTTTATAGTTAAAGTAAGTATTTCACATGAAAGGGATTTAACAGTTGCTAATTCTTTGTTAATTATTTATTTTTAACAATTTTTTTACAAAAATATTTTAATTAATTAATAATTTTGAAAATAATTTAATAAATTTAACAAACATTTTACAATTCCCCCCCCCCACTAAATACTTGACTTTTTAAAAAAAATTATTATAATTATAAGTGAGAATATTTATAATTAATAATTAAGGAGGGAAAAAATATTATGAAAAATTTTATCTTGAGGTTCTACATACTATCTATATTTATGATTTTAGTTATTGCGATTTTTTTTAGATTTTCCTTAGCAGGAGTTGATGCTGTAAAAGATGCCCCTGGTTTCTTAAATTCTAATTTTTCTAGCTACGTTAATACAATACCCACTAATTATTTAAGTAATTACTCTAATTTTTTAGGAGTTAATGATATTATTGGAGCTAATATAAATTTACCAAGTGGAGCAACTAATAACATTATTTACCCGTATAATGTATTTAATAATAGTTTGCTAAGGGATGCATATGCTATATTGAATTCAAATAGAGTTCCTAATGTTTGGTTTGTAAGATCAAATGGAACTTGGTATTCTTTGCAATTTTCTCAAGTGGTAACTGACTTTAATTTTAGTGCTCCTTCTTTAATTAATCCCGGAGGGAATTATAATGCTATAGTGTTATGGGATTCAACTTTAACCCCTTCATTTGGTATAGGGATTACTTTTAATAGAAAAATAAATAAAATAGTAAAGCAGGGGAGCAATATTAATGTAATTCAGATAGCAGATTATACAAATAGTGGGATAAATCATAATTTTAATGCAGCTACTATTGGAGATTTTAATAATGATAATATTCCTGATATTTTTGTTATAGGTTCTAATGAACCTGATAATACTTATTCAAAAATAGAGGGAGCTTATAGTATAAGTGGGAGAATAGATAATATAGGTAATCTTAGTTTTAATCAAATTAATACTATAACTCCTGGTAGTTCTACTGGGACTACTTGGGATCGAGTTTATGTTCAATGGACTTCGGATGCTGTGAAATCACGTGCTCTTATTGTTCAAGATGGAAACGTAAGAAGAGTTCCTATTGACTTTAATAATGATAATAGAGAAGATATTATAATAGCGGGAGCAGATGGGAATATATGGTATGTTCCTAATACAACTACTCCAGGATCTAATACTATAACTTTTGGAAATCCTATAAAAATAATGACTTCAAATCAAACAGGTTTATCAACTGGTTTTAATAATGGCAAAAAGGGTAATTTGGTAATAGATTTAGGGGATATAGATAATGATGGAACAATTGATTTAGTTGTAGCTAATACTGATAGTCCTGATATTAAAATATTTAAAGGTAATCCTAATTTTAATCCTAATTCTACTCCCAATACTAATAATAATTCTCCGTTTTTAAGTAATGGACAAAATGTTATATCATTATATACAAAAAATAATCAGAATAATCCAAGTAGGAATACTAATGTAGTAGAAAGTATGGATTATAAGGGCCCTAATACTCAAGTAAATTCAAGTAATCCAAATAACCCACCCAATCCGGAGTATGTTGGTGCTGCTAATAATATAACATTAGTTGATTTTAATCGCGATGGAAGATTAGATATATCTATAACTACTGATAATTGGAATTATTCTCCTTCTAATATGAGTAATTACTCTATTATGTTTAAAGATAGGAATAATGTTGTTTTATCTAAACCTGGGGGTAGGATTTATACTTTTATTAATTCTTCAGTTAATCAAGGAAGCAATACCAATGTAAAATTTAAAGGTTATTTCTTAGGACAATATGCATTAACTAATGATAATCTAAATGCAGATTTTGATGGGCTATCTATTATGAATTTATCTAATCCTAGTGCTTTTGATATAGTTGCTACTGATGGTAATCATTCGCGAACTTTATTTACTTTTGAACAATTAGGGAATAATTATATTAATGCTGATAGATTTATTTTGGAATCTAAGGATTTTATATCATTAGTTGGTAGTGATCAGGATGCTTATAATTACAATAGAGGAAGATTTTATATTAAACAAGCTACTTTAACAATTAATGGAAACTCTAATGGTTATGATTTAAAAATATATATGGCTAATAGTTTTAATGGAGGAAATCCTGTTTGGGTTTCTACTAATCAATTAACTAATCCAATGCCTGGCTCTTTGATAGTAGAATTTAATTTTTGGCCTTCTAATTCTAATTTTGTTCAATACAGAATTAATAATGGTGTTTGGCAAAATACAGGTACTCCTAAAATGAAAGGAGCTTCCTTAGCTTATAAAATTGAAATAATAGTTCCGGCTTCTATGAGAACTACTACTACTAATGATTTAACTGGTAATTCAATTACTGCTTTAACTAATACTATTAATATTAATGGAATAAATTTAAGTTATATTTCTACTCCAAGATCTATAAGAATAACTAACTGGAAAGAGGTAAGGTAATAATGATATTAAATAAAATAAATGAAATAAAAACAAAAAATAGGAAGGGAATAACTTTAATTGAGATATTGGTTGTTGTGGCTTTATCAGTAGGTACTTTGTTTTTAGTTATAGAGGGCTTAACTAATTTAGTAGTATCTACTTATAGACAAACAGAATACTTAAACTGCTTAAGTATTGCTAAAAGTTATATGGAAATATATTCATATTTTCCAAGAGGGCAAAGCACAGGAACTAGAAATTTTAATCATAATGTTGGGAATCTTTCTTATATAGTTAATATTTCTATTCAAGATAATGGAAATTATACTACTAATTTAGGTTTAAGAAAATTAACAATAAGGGTTCAGAGCCCAAGAATTAGAACAGGTAATAGAAATTTAGAAGTTAAGTTAGAAAGTTTTATATAATTTTATAATTAAAATTAATATCATTAAGGAGGGAATATGGAGCTTATAAAGTCTAAGAAAGGATTTTCTTTAGTGGAGTTAGTAATAGTAATTAGTGTGTTTGTTATTTTAGTTACTATAGCTACTCCTCTTTTTTTTCCTGAGAATGTTAAGTTTGATAGTTGGAGCAATGGGCTTTATAATGCTTTGTATAGAGCTAAAACAGCGGCTATAATTAATCTCTATGAAGTAGGATTTATTGCTTTAGATAATAGAAATTTTTTAATATTTATCGATGCTAATAGAAGTAATTCTTTTGATAATAATGATCCAGTAGTTATAGACTCTAGAAATATATTCAATGATTTTAATAATAGAAATAGCTCTATTCAAAATATTATTATATCTTTTCCTTCAATTAATCAGATTATTAATACTTTTAATCCTAATGTTATTATTTTTAAATTTAATAGTTTAGGTTTTGTTATTCTTCCCAATAATAATCAGTTTAACTTAATAACTATTAATCTAATTAATACTAGAGTTAGCTATAGATATTCTATAACTTTAAATCCTGGTGGGGATATTAATATAAGGAAAATTAGAAATTAATTAAATAAATTAAATAAATTAAATAAATTAAAGGAGGATAGAATGGTATGAAAAAAACATATAAAAAAAGTGCGTTCTCTTTAATAGAAATTTTAATATATTCTACCTTGTTATCTTTAATTGTTTTATTTTTAATACAGATTATAATATATTACCAAAAATCATCGAAAACTATTGATCAGATTTCTATTTTTCAGATGAAAATAAATTCAGCGCTAGCTGTTATGGATTACGATTTTGGAAACGCTGGTTATACAGCACTTCAAGATGGAGTAGTTTTAAGTAGCTTTTATTATGTAGATCAAAATGGACAAGTTATTAATAATAATATTGCATCTGATGTAAGAAAAATTAAGTTAACTAATAATAATGATAAGGATACTATTAGTTTTTATTATTTCGATATTCAGGAAAATAATTTAGCATATATAGGTTCTGCTACTGCTTTAGGAGGCGGTAATTCTGCAGAAATAGATGTGGATCCTTCGGTAGTTAATATGAGTGATCCTAGTTTTCAAGCTATGTGGCCTGATCCTAATATGCAAGGAAATAATCCTAATAATAATGGAGTTCAGCCTTATTATGTTATAGCTTATGCTCCAGATGCTAATGGAAATTGGGTGGGAGTATTATTTTATATCACTAAAGTTCAATATAATGCTAATCATTTACAACATAGACCTTTATCGTTTTATGGTGGAAATCTAAATAAAGATATAATAAATTATTTGCCATCCAATAATATTAGAGTTATGAAACCTAAGGAAATTTATAAAATGAGTTATTATATAGATGCTAATAATAACTTGATAAGGGAGGTTTATAATTTTAGGACAGATAATCCTATTAGTTCAGTTGTTTTGTTATCAAATGTTGAGAGTTTTAATATACAAGTTGCATTAGATGAAAATAATGATAATCAAGTGGATTTAGATAATGGAGAGCCTGTTTGGAGAGATTCTATTCCTAATAGTTTAGAAGATAAAGTTGCTATGATAAGATATACAATAGTTTTAAGATCTAATATAAGAAATCTAATAGGATTGGATAGAAATCCTTTAACAAATGCTGGAAATGATGGATTTAAAAGATATATGTTATATAGAGTTGTAACGTTAAAAAATATAGTTAATCCTTCTATATGAATCCTATATGAATAATTATGAATAATTTATAGCATTTTTTAAGGGAGGAAAGTTTTTATGGATATAGTGCTTAAGAAAATTAAAAAGCAAAGATCTACAAAAGGGGTAGCGTTAATTATTTTTTTATTTATAATATTAATCTTGTTTGTTTTATTTGGGGCTTTGACTTATAGGGTCAATGTATCTAATGCTATCTCTAGGAATACTTATGTTTTAACTGAGGCTGAGTTTGTTGCTAATTCTGCTGTTAGGCATGCCTTAACAATTGTTACTAATGTTGGTATAGGAAATTTTTCTAGTGTTCAACCACCAAATGATAATAGTGCTAATTTTCCTACTACTTTACCTGCTACTACTTACGATTTAGGAGTAGTTTCTATTCCTAATAATCTTAATGATATTCTTAGGAATAACGCTAATTTAAATAGCTTAACAAATAATTTTGTTAATAATAATTTTTCATATAGGGTTTGCGTTTGGAAATATGATCCTAATAATAATCCTAACATTATGAGGGTTAAAGTTTTTATATTTTATAAAAATAGGCTAGTTAAGAGTTTTATTTTTAGTATTGAATCTTAAAATCCCAAAATAAATAGATATTCCTTAAATATTTTTTAATTTTTTATCATTAAAATTTTATTAATATTCTAAATTTTTTTATTTTTATTGTTTTCTAAGTATTGTTGATAAGCTTTTAGGAAGGGATAGTATATTATTATGGAGATAACTAAGTTAATAGTGCTAAGGATTATAGCTTTGTAGTCATTTGTTGATAGATAAGCTCCAATAAAATAAGGGAAAAACCACGGAACCTCTATATATACCTTATTAACTAAATTAAAATAAAAAGCAAAATATGAAATTACTCCGTTTATTATCGGAACTAATATAAACGGAATATAAAAAAAAGGATTAAATACAATAGGTAATCCAAACAACAGAGGCTCATTTATATTAAATAAAGATGGTAATATCCCTGTCTTTCCTATATTCCTTAAATATTCATTTTTATTAAATAAAAGTAAGATATTTAATCCCAAAGTAGAACCTGCTCCTCCTATCCATATAAACCATTGAAAAAATGGGTACGCTGTTATATAGATTAATTCAGATTTATTAGCAAAGCTTTCCGCATTTATTGCTAAATATTTTTGCCATAACGCTAATAATACACTATTTATTATCGATATCCCATGAATCCCAAATAAATTCATTATATGTAAAAATAAATTAGATAATATCACAGTTATTAAACTATCTCCAAATTTATCTAATGGCTTTAATATATTAATTAAAATGTCTTTTAAATTAAAATGTTTGAAAATTAAAATAGTAACTATTAAAGTTAAAAAAAATGGGATAATGGAATTTAAACTGTTTTTAACATATTCTGGGATTTCTTTGGTTTTAAATATGTTTCCGGTTATATTGTAAATATAGCTAAAAAAATAGCAACTAAATAAACTAACAATTATACTTAAAAACATATTATCTGCAGATAAATCTTTAATTAATATGAATCTACTTTTTTCTATTTCGTTTATGTTAAGTATTACAAAAAAAGAAGCTAAAGAAATTAAAGAGTATATGATTTTATCTTTATTATAAAGTAAAGCAAAATTATAACCTATTGAAACACTTAAAAATATGCTTATTACTCCCATTGTTAGGATATAAAAATCTTTAAATATTTTTAAATCAAATAAACTAAAGAATAATAGGAAAAAACTTCCACTTAAAATAATGGGGATAATATTTATCATTGAATTTCTTAAAATAATTATTATATTTAATGAAGCAAAACTCTCTATTACTTTTTTTATATCTGTTAGTAGGTTTATTTTTTCCATATTTTTTTATTAAATTTAATAAAATAAAATCCTTTAAAAAGGATAAACTAAAATAGCAAAGTTAAGAAAAATTAAAATCAATAATAAATTTTATTTAAAAAAATGATTTTAAAGATTATAAAAATAAATAGTAGATAAGATAGAGTTTTATTAAAAGAAGGACAAAGAAGAGATTTTTAGAAATAGAAGGAGATAAAATATAAATGCACTGCAATTTATTCTATTATTGAGGGAATAAGCAAAGGATTTGTGATTTTATTAACTGGTGGTTCTTATCATTTGATAGCTAGAGTATTGAAGGCAAGGAAATCTTACCATAATGTTGTTGTATTAAGTATATGCATGAAGTTAGTAAAAAGGATATTATAAAAAGCGCTTTAAAAATAACTTTAATAAGGTGGGATAAATAGGTAGAGTTTATAACCTTGTTAAAGATATTATTAGGATTAATTATTCATAATATAGTTTAATTAACTTTAAATAAAGTTAAGTATCCTTTGATGTTAAAAATAAGGAAATATTCTCCATCTTTAGAAACTTTTATATATCCTAAATCTGCTTTTTCTATAATTTTGTTTAATTTATAATTATTATCTTTTTTCCCTAAGTAAGTGTCCATTTTGTTGGTTTTAGGATTATAGTTACTAAAAATAATTATATTAGAATTTTTGGAGATAAATGGGTACATTAATGGAACATTAAATTCATTTTTAATAAATGTTTGCTCATTATTAAAATCATATAAAGAATAAAGTATCCTATTTTTTTGTTTAAATGAATATAATAGGTAGTTATTAGAAAAAGCTAATCCACCAAAGGTATCCCCTGTTTCTATTTCTTTAATTTTATAATTTTTATCAATTGTTATTAAAGATATCTTGTTATTTTTTTTATCTATTTCTTGTTTTAATAAAGCTATCTTTTCTGAATTTAAAATAACTAATTCTATAGGTTTTTGTTCTTTTTCTATTTTGGTTAAATTGAAATTAGTATTTATAAAATTTACTTTATTATTTTCAATATTTAATTTGTAGATAAATGTATCTTCAGAGAATTGTTTTTCGTCCATTTTATAACCTGGTACAAATAATGAATTATTTTCTAACCATATTAATCCAAAATATCTAAAAGATGGTTTCCCTATTTCAACTTGTGTTAATATATCAAAAGAATTTTTATTTAAATCGAGAGCAGCAAGTGTTGTTAGATTATTTCCTATTAAGTACAGTTTATTATTGTAAAATATATACTGTTGGATATTAAAAAGTGGGATGTCTATTTTTTCTATTTTAGGATTTTCAGTAATTGATATAAAATATAACCTGTAGTTTTTATCTTGTTTTTTTAAATTAATATCTACTATAGGAGCTATTGCTAATATTTTATTGGACATATCATTAAAACCAGCTACATAAAATTTTTTCTCATCTATTTCATTATTATTACCTATTATTTCATATTTATCAATTTTAAATATTTCTTTAATATTATTATTTTCATCTCCAAAAGCTAAAATTAAAATGGAAGAGTAAAGAATTAAAAATAGGAAAGCAAGTGAGATTACGAAGGAAATTATTTTAGAAAAATTCCTCATGATTCTGACCTCCTTTTTAATAAATATATGTATTTTTATTATTTTTATAAAAACTAATAGAGAACAAAATAAAAAGGGAGGGAATTTTTTCCCTCCCTATAATTATTCTATACTTTATTAAATTTTCATTTATTTAATTACTAATATATTTTATTTTGAGAATTTTACATCTAAGGTTGCAGGATACCAGTCCCATACTATCGTAGTTTTTCCATTCATAGTAGCTGTGCTCATCATTTTAGAATTATAGTTAAGATTAATTCTTGTTAAATTTATATCTTTGGAGTTAAGAATTTCATTTTCTTGGACTTTTCCATCTTGATTTTTATCTTGCCATACATATACATTATTTAGTTCTTTGCCTTCTATTATATTATTATTATCTTTATCAAGTAGTTTCATTTTTTCAAATCCATTTTTAAATCCATCAGATTGTCCAAATAATTCTTTACCTGTTATATATCCTCTATTAATTATTTTGTTTATATCATTAGTGGTAAATAATAATCCATCATTTGGTCCTAATTTTTCTACTACTCTTATAACTCCATCACCTAAGATATCCATACTTATCCAGTTCCTTTTTTGAAAATCCTCTTTAGATGCTACTGGTTTAGAGAAATTACTTTTGTTATAAGTATCTATTATATTATTTTGATCTAAGTCTATTACTAATGGGCTGATGTTATGAGTAGCTGTTACTTTTGCTTTTACTTCGCCACTTATTGCTCCTTCTATTCTTATGCTTACATCGCCTTCTGCTATGTCCATAAAATAGCTACCATTAGTATCTCTTGAGGCTAATACGTAGCCAACTGTTTCTCTTCCAGGAAAATAGAATTGATCAAATTGTGGCTGAGAAGGATTTATATTAAATACAAACCCATTAACCCCTAATGCAGCAAATATTTCAGCTGATACAATCTGATTAATATTATTGTCATTTAGTAAATCTAATGCTCTTTGTTTCATTGCGTTTTTAAATTCTTCGCTCCATGTATTTGTCCCATTATAATGACCATAATATTCTTCTATTAGCTTATTTATATTAATATTTTTAGTTATAGTTTGATCATAGTGGAAATCTTTTTGGATATCTCCTTTTTTGATTCCTGCTAAAGCTATACTTATCGTTATAAATGCTATTAAAAGAGCAATGATTATCCTATTCATATATATTCACCTCCTTTTTACATTATATATTATAACGATTTTTAAATAAAAATTGTTAAAAAAATGTTACTAAAATTAGTGATTTTTAGGCTCTATTTACATTTTATTAACTATTTTTTAACTAATTTTTAACAATTTCTTTTGAGATATTTTTAATGTTTTTTTAATGTTTAATAATAAATAGATAGGTGGTATGAAAATTAAGGCGGTTATAAAAGAGGAGATAGTTCCTCCTATCATCGGGGCTACTATCTTAGATAATACTTCGCTACCCATTTCTTGACTGTATAAAATCGGAGTTAGTGAAGCTATTATTACAATAGCAGTCATTAATTTAGGTCTTACTCTTTTTACTGCTCCCTCAAATATCCCTTGCTTTATATCTTTTGCATATTTTAAACTGTTTTTTATATATAATATCATTATGATTAGCATTTCAACAGAAATTCCTAAGGTTGCTACTATCCCTGCTATACTTGCTACTGATAAATTATAATTTAATAATTTCATTATAATTACACTTCCTATTAATGAACAAGGTAATAAGTAAAATACTAATAAAACATCCTTTATATCATTAAATGTTATATAAACCAATAAAACTATAATTATAAAAACTAAGGGTAGTACTAATTTTAGACTGTTTATAGTATCCAACCAGTACTTAAAATCCCCACTATATTCATAAAAATATGTGCCATTTTCTTTTGTTAATAAATCATTTAAAACTTTATCTATCTTTTTTATTAGTAAATTTAAATCAACCCCTTTTTTAGGAACCAAATAGATATAATTAACAAAAAAACCGTTTTCAAATTTTATCTCTGAAAAACTCTCTTGGAATTTTATATCACATACGTCACTTAATCTTATAATTTCATTATTAATATATAATGGAAAATTAAGGAGATTATTTTTATAATTTTCATCTACACTTAAGGAGATATTATATCTTTTTATACCATCTATTACTGTACTAACTGGTTTATTTAAAAATAAATAATCAAAATATTCTTGGATATCATTAATATTAAGATTGTATTGGAATAATTTATCTCGGTTGTAATTTATTACTAAGTATGGATGAATAGCGCTTTTTTCAGCATATACCGTTATAAATTCATCTAATTTTTTTAGATTATTTTCTATTTTAATTGACATATTAAATAAGTTATCTAAGTTATCTGAATAAATTTTTATTCCTAAGGGTGTTCTTATGCCTGTTGTTACCATATCTATTCTACCTTTTATTGGTTGGGTCCAACCATTTACTACTCCAGGGATCTGTAATTTAGAATCTAGTTCATTTATAATATCTTCATAGGTTAAATTTTTTCGCCATTGGTCTTTAGGTTTTAATGTTATAATAGTTTCAATCATGGATAATGGAGCAGGATCAGTTGCAGAATTAGCTCTACCTGCTTTCCCAAAAACCTTATCAACTTCATATACGCTTTTTATTATTTTGTCTTGATATTGTAGTATTTTATAAGCGGTATCAATTGATATACTTGGTATAGTTGTTGGCATATACATTAAAGTATATTCTCTTAAATACGGCATAAACTCTGTTTTTAAACTACTTATATAATTAAAAAATAAAAACCATGCTAAAATAGGTATAACAGCAAAAACTACCCATAATTTCATTACTATCTTAAAAATTATTTCGTATATTTTCTCAAATATTATATTTATTAATTCTTCTTTTATTTTTAGAATAAATTTATTAGTGATAGGTGAAATGATCTTTATTAATGGAATAACTAAGAAAATGGAGAATAATGCTCCTATAAGCATTAATAAAGTTTTAGTTATTACTAATGGGGAGAATAATTTACCTGTTTGTCCATGTAAAAACATAAACGGTAGAAATGATAAGGCTACAATTAATAAAGCATTAAAAATGGGGATCCCTACTTCTTTAAAAGAAACATCTAGAGCTAATAAATTTAAGCTACTATTTATTTTTTTGTAATCCGTTTTTAAAAAGATGTTATATATAAATTGGGGGTAAATTTTTGTTAAATACGTATTTATAAGTAAATAATTATTTTTATTTCTGTAGTAGTTTTCTGTTATAACGATTCCGGCGTCTATCATTGTACCTATAGCTAACATAACTCCACCTAAACTCATTATATTAGAATTTATCCCACTAAAATTAAAAATATATAACCCAATTACTGTACTAAATAACATAAAATACAAGATAATCAAAGACCCTCTTAAACTATATAAAAATATAGAAACTACAATTATAGTTATTATCATTTCTTTAATGATATCTTTAAATAATCCTTTTATAGTTTCTTCTATTAATATGCTTCTATCATATACTGGGATAATCTGGATATCTTTTAATTTTTGTGAAATTTCATTAATTTTTTGTTTAATTAATTCAAGGGTTTTATATGTATCTGCGGAATATCTTATTACAACTATTCCACCCACTACTTGGCCATCTCCATTGTAATCAGCTACTCCCATCCTTAATGCAGGAACTTCTGAAATATATGCTATATCCCTTAATTTTAAAAAATTATTAACCTTAATTTTCATAATATCGTTTATTGATTTAATATATCCGTTTGTGTTTATTAGGACTTGTTTTTCTGATATTTCTAAGTATTTTCCGCTACCACTTATATTATTACTTTCAATTGAATTAACTATATCTTTTAAGCTTATTTTATATTGATATAATTTATATGGATCTATAAATATTCTAAATTCTTTTTGATATCCTCCTACAGAAGCTACTTCTGAAACATTTGGTAAAGATAATAGGATGTATTTTAGATAAAAATTTTGGAAATCCCATAATTCTGAAAGATTTTTAGTATTGGATATAATAACATATTGATAAGCCCAGCCTACTCCCGTAGCGTCAGGCCCTAAGAGTGGGGTAACTCCGTTAGGTAAGTTCAAAGTATTTAGTCTCTCTAAAACTCTATTCCTTGCGTAATAAATATCTATATTATCATTAAATATAACATAAACTAATGAGAAATTAGGCATGCTATAGCTTCTAACGGATTTCACTCCAGGTAAGCCCATCATATTTGATGCTATTACATAGCTAACTTGATCATGTACTATTTGTGGAGTTTGCCCCATATATTCTGTATATATTATAACTTGCTTATCACTTAAATCAGGGATAACATCTATTCTTAAATTCTTTAAGATAAATAAATCAATAATGGAATAAAAAAACAGAATGATGGATATAAATACAAAAACGAAGGAATTATTAACTAAGAATTTTATCATAAACACACCTCACTTTATTTGGGTAAATTATTTAGTGAAATTTAATAAATTTAGTAGATTCCTTTTATTCTTGCTTCACTATCTAATAAGAATACGCCACTATATGCTATTTCATCACCTTCTTTTAATCCCTCTACTACTTCATAATATCCCTCATCATTATAAACAAAATATTCATTAACTTTTATATATACAGGCTTGAAAACGTTATTATCAATTTTCTTAAACACTATTTTTTTATCTCCCTTGTTTATTATGCTATCTATTGGAACAAAGATAGCTGTTTTTGTTTTTAGTATTGATATTTCTAATGGTAAGTTCCAGGGTAATATTATTTGGCTATCTTTTAACGAATATTTTATTCTTACTTTTATAGTTTTACTCTCAAAATCCGAATTGGGAAAGATGTAATCTATTTTAGAATAAAAAGAATCCCCATTGTATGTTTTTACTAAAACTCTTTTGCCTATGTAAATATCTTTTAGATAACTTACTGGTATCTCTGCTATTATCCAAGTTTCAGGGTTTATTATAAAAGTATAAATACTTTGATTAGCTTTAATTAAATCTCCTTCATTTGCTTGTTTTTCTATTAATATACAATCATAAGGGGATCTTATTATATTATCAGAATCTATATCCCCGTAAGAACTTATTCTTAAATAATTTAATTTTTTTAAAACAATTTCTTTTAATTTAGGATTATCTTTTACTAATTCTAATTCTTTTTTAGTTTGTTCTATTTCTAGGCTATAAATTTTTAAAATAGGCTCACCTTTTCTTATATATTTGCCTTTAAATAAATTATATGTGTCTTTTATCCATACATCTGTATTTAATGATAATGACTTCTTATTAGACTCATTTATTGCGGTGTATCCATTAAATTTTATTTCATTTTTTAATGTTAAATATTTTGCCTTGTATAGCTTGATATCATAATTAATTTTTATTGTATTATCAAAAGATAGTTTATTATTAAATTTAGTATCAGTTAAATTAGAATGTCCAGTATGAGTGGGAGAAGTTAAATTAGTTGAAGTTGTTAAATTGTTTGAATCAGTTAAATTATTTGAAGTTGCTAAAGTAGTAGTAGTTTTGTTGCTAATAGGAACTAATTTCATACCACATATGGGGCAATCACCTGGTTTATCTTGTTTAATATCAGGATGCATAGGACAGGTATATATTATGCTGGTAGTATTATCTTTATGTTTATAAGTGTTTTTATCAGATTGATTGATAGGAACTAATTTCATACCACATATGGGGCAATCACCTGGTTTATCTTGTTTAATATCAGGATGCATAGGACAAGTGTATATTACATTTTTAATGGAATTTTCTTTTTTTGGATTTTCTTTTAAATTGTTTTTATCTGCTTTACAGCTTGAAAAAAATATTATAAAAACAATTATTATTGTTAAAATGATTATTATTAAAGGAAATAATTTTTGGTTTTTATTATTATTCATAATTTATCACTCCTTTTAGGTACTGTAAATCTACTAAGAAATCAAAGATCTTATTTTCTAATTCGTTTCTTTTTAATTTAATATTAAGTAATTCTTTATAAGCTAAATAAATTTCTAATATTTTTGATTTATTGTAAATATATTCAAGTTTTAGAGATTCAATATATTTTTCTTGTTTTTTTTCTTCATTTGTTAAATTTGATAATAATATTTTAGAATCTTTTAATTGTAGTATAATGTAGTTATAGTATATTTTGAATTTAAGGGATTGGTTTGTGTATTCTGAGTTTATTGAATTTATTTTTTCATAAAGAGCTCTAATTTTATTTATAGAGATGTTTTTATTTTCAAACATTATTGAATATTTTAGCATAAACATATGATCTAAGTGAGGTCTTATAGAGTACTCTATAGAGAATTTATTATCCGGTAATTTAGCGCTTGATTCTTTATATATTTCATAATAAATTAACTCTTTTTCTTTTTGGAATTTAATTAGATAGGGATTATTATATATTTCATCTAAATTATTTGGATTGTAGTTATTAATGATATTATCTATTAAATTTAAATCTATGTTATTATAAAATTTATTTAGGATTTTGTTTATTTTGTTTTCTAAATCGTTTAAAGGTATAAAAGAATATATTGTTTGAATATTATTATTTAGTTCTAAGTTTATTGAATTTATTTCAGTATTTAAGGATGTTATTTCTTTATCGATTATTAATATATCCGATAACTTTGATTTATTATAAGTATAATCTAAGGAAGTTAGTTCTTTTATTTTTAAGAATTCATCTAAAATATTATTTAGTATTTCTTTTTTATTATTTAGGAAATATATGTTTATTAAGTTCTTTTTTATTTGATAAGTAGATTCAAGTATGTATATTGATTTATCATATTGGATAATATCGTTCTGTTTTAAAATATAATTAATATTAGAATTTATTTTATTTTTGTTGGTATTTGTAATAGAATACATCAAGGTATATGATGTCATAGGTTCAGCTTTATTAGGTAATATGTATTTATAAGGTATATTAGATAAAGAAAAACCGTATTCAAAGGAATTGGAATATAAAAAGCTATTAGCATTGTAAGTATTTGCTTTAATTAAATAATCATATTTACTAATATATGGATTATACAGATAAAAAAGATTAATAAAATAGTTAATGTTTCCTTTTAAATTATTAGTATCTAAATTATTATTGCTAAATGATTTTGTAATTATAATTAAAAGGATAATTAAAAATATGCTTAATTTTCTTTTCATTTATTTAAACACCTGCCTTTTAAAACAAATGTAAAAAATAACTAAAGAATAATCTTAAAATTAAGGAATAAGAAATAGAATTAAAAATAAAGAACTAGCACGTAAGTTTAATGGAAAACAAAAATAAAGAATATTTATTTAATATTAATATGAATGTATCATATAAAAATATTATAAAAGCTTCTAAAAAGAACCTGAAAAAGTAAATATTGATAATATAGTGAAAAAAAGAATAAAGAATTTTATTAATATAAGAAAATAAATTTTGTTTAATTTGATTAGGAGAAATGTAATATAAGTTATGTCTTAATATATTTTTTATTGAGCATTTACAAGATTTACAACAATTATTATTAATAAGCTTATTTAGGTTTATACAGCTACTACATTTACAAATTAAATCTGATTCAATATCTATGACATTAATTTTATTTATTGTAATGGTGTCTATATTTAGAAAATCTAAGTAATAGTTTATTTTTGTATATTTAGTAAGTAATAATAGAATAATAATTAAGGATGTAAAAAATAGTTTAGAAGTTTTCATATTTTTTTATAAGCTAAGATTTTTATTTAGTAAATAATATAATAAGCATTTTAAAGAAATTTTTTTAATTTTTAGTTTTTTATATATTTATTATTTTCCTAGTACTGCTGACCAGGCTTGAACAAATGAGGTTTCATTTGCTAATTGTTTTGTGTATATATCTTGCCACATTTGTCTTACTTTTTGAGTATAATCATAATACATTTTCCACATCTGAAGTACATGGTTTTTTTCAGCTAACATTTCTCCCCATACTATGTTTTCTATTTCTCTTCTTATTGATTGATCTAAAGCCCATTTTTGATAATAATTTAATTGTTTTTCTTTTATTGTATTAGCTATTTGATCATCTAAGTCTTTTATCTGTTGTTGAACATTTTGATTTAATGAAAATAATTGTTGTTTTGTACCTTCTAGTTGGTTTTTTAGAACATCTTGTAATGATCTTTTCTGAGCTATTTGCTGTGCTATCTGATTTGCTTCATCAGGGTTAGATGGCTGAGTATTTAGTAGATCTTGGATCTCCTTTTCTATTTGATTAATTTGGTTATTTAGTATCTCTATTTGTTTAGTGTAATTGGCTGCCATTGATTGATGATATTGTTGTAATTGTTCTTTTAGTATTTTAAGATGATTAAGGCTTGTATCATAAGCAGAATTAATACTATCCAATTGGGAAGCTAAATTTCTGGTTTGGTTGTTTAGATTTATTAGATTATTTTTGGTAGCTTCTAACATTGATATCTGATTATTTATTGCACTTCTTTGATTTTCTAAAGATAATATTTTATTTTGATTTGATATATTTAAAATATTTTGAGCAACAGGATCATTTGGGGTATTCATTGGATTATTTCTTAAATTATTTATTTCATTATCTATATTTTGTAGTTCTTGTTTTTTTTGGGATATTAATTGATCTATTAGTTTTATTTTTTCTTCAAGGGGTAAGTTATTGTCTGTTAAAGCTTGTTGGAGCTTCATTTCTAAAGGTGGCTCTTGTGTAGTTTGGGTATTTTCATTTTGAACATTTTCTGATAAATTTTGTGGAGAACTTTGATTTGTATTTATAGTATCTGTTGGAGAAATAGCACTATTAGTAGTTGTAGGATTATTATTTGCAGTATTTATTTTGGTATCTGGTATTTTGGTATCTGATATTGGTTTTATGTTGTTTGATTCAATTGGATTTATTGACATATTTATCTACCCCCTTTTTCTACCACTCTATTTTTTATTTCAAAAATTTTTAGACATTCTCCTTTTTAATTATTTAAATTCTATAGTTTTTAGCTTGTTTTTATTTTTTTATATGTAAAAAAAATGTTAATTTTTATGATTTTTTGTTTGATTTTTTTAAAAATGATTATATTAATATTAAGAAGAATAATTTATAAGTATTGGTAATTAAATTGAGGTGTTATAGTGAATGAGTTTTCAATTTTTATTTAGTGATTATGTTAGACAAGCGATGGAAAAAGCTGTTTATGATAAATTGGAAGATGGGACATTTGTAGGGTATATTCCTATTTGTACAGGTGTTGTAGCTTTTGGTTCTACGTTAATGGAGTGTGAAAACAATTTAAGATCTACTTTAGAAGAATGGATATGGTTAGGATTAAAAATGAAACACAAATTGCCAGTAATTGATGGGATTGATTTAAACAAGGAGCCAGTTTATGAATCGTTGGACTCCTTGTAAGCGTAGAGATTTTATTAAAAAACTACGGCAATTAGGTTTTGATGGACCTTTTTCTGGTACAAGGCACCAATATATGGTTTATAATGAATATCGTTTAGCTATTCCTTCTAATGAAGAGTATTCTGTTCCTCAATTACGTATTATGTTGCGTGAAGTATCAAAAATTTTAGGACGAGAAATAACTTTGAAAGAATGGATATCCCTAAAATAGTGATAAAATTAGCTAAAAATATGTAAAAAAAATGTTAATTTTTATGATTTTTTATTTGATTTTTTTTTAAAAATGATTATATTAATATTAAGAAAAATAATTTTAGTGAGGTATATTTTTATGATTATTAATAATTATAATTCTAATGTTATAAATTTGCTGAATTCTAAGAAAACTAATAATAATTTAAATAATAGCTTAAATAATGAGGTAAAATTAACAACGTATAATGTTGAGAATTTGTTTGATAAAGTAGATGATCCTAATAAGGATGATGGCCCTCCGAAACGTGAGAAAGAGTTAAAAGCGTTAGCAGAAATATTAAAACAAAATAATAGTGATATAGTTGCTTTACAAGAGGTAGAAAATAAAGAAGCACTACAAGAGTTATTAGGAATAGCAGGTTTAAAAGATAAATATAATATTATTGTAGGTAAAAGTGATAATAGGGGTATAGCTGCAGCTTTGCTGATAAGTAAAAAATTTCCTATAAAGAAAGTAAATATCCATGAAAATGATACAACCTTTAAAAGACCGCCTGTTGAAGCTATAGTAGAATTAGCTCCAGGTTTTAATGTTAAAATATTTTCAGTACATCTTAAATCTAAGAGGGGTGGCCCAGAGTCTGATATTCAACGTCAAAAAGAAGCAGCTAAACTCATAGAGTATGCTAAAAAAGGTAATATGCCTGCTATTTTAATGGGTGATTTCAATGATTCCCCTGATTCTGCTACCATTTCTACTATTAAAAATGCTAATTTTACTGATACTAGGAATTTAGATAATTTATCTAAGGAAACTAATTTACCAACCCATTACAGCAATAACCCTAAATATGGAGCTCATATATTAGATTATATCTTTCTTAATGATAAAGCAAAAGAAAAATTAAATGTTGTTCAAGGTAGTTTTGATATAACAGGTAAATATGATAATCCGTTAGCTACTGTTGCTAGTGATCATAGAGCAGTTAGTATTAAACTTAATCTTCAAAATATTATATCTTCTAAATTTGAAAATGCTTTAATCTCTTAATGGTAAAACCAATTAAAATATCAAAAATAATCCTAAATTCAGTAGATTCTACACAAGAATACTTAAAAAAAGAAATACAAATTAATTATTTAAATCAAAATCAATTAAAAATAATCGTGGTAAATGCTTTTATCCAATATAAAGGTAAGGGAAGCAATAATAGAAGTTGGGTATCCCTTAGAGGAGGATTGTATTTATCAGTTAATTTCCCTTTATCTATCCTTTCTGAAAAAATTCCTAAAAAGTATTTTAATTTAATATCTGTATTTATCGGTACTATTGTTTTAAAGTCTATTTTATCTTTTTCTAAGTACTTAAGTTCTATTTTTAATTTTAATGAAATTTTAAATTTACAAGATGATTTAAAAAATTATTTAAGGGTTATTTTTCCTAACGATATAGTTTTAGTTGAAAATGATAATATTTATAAGTTAGGGGGGATTTTAATAGAAACTTTTAAAGATAACCTAATTATAGGCATAGGAATTAATTTACTTAATGAAATAGAAGATTATTTTGAACAAAATAAAAATATTTTTGATCATTATCCTATTTCTTTAAAGACATTTATTTTAAAAAAATTTAATGATATAAAATATAATGAAGATATTAAAGATATAATAGATTTTTTTAGTTTGAAAAATTTAGAAAAAGTAATAAGTATTTTAGGTAGTTTTATTTATAATTTTTTGGTTTTTTACCTTATCAATTTTAGCGAAGAAATTATAAAGAGTTTGTTAAATGATTTAGTTGATTTTGACTATACTCCTTATTTAAAAAATATTAAAGTAAAATATATAGAGACTCAAAATAATGTTAATAAAGAGGTTGAGGAAATTTTTTATAAAATAATCCCTGATTATAATTTTTTAATTTTTAAAGTTATAAAAAATGATATAAATAATAAAAAAGTGGATGTAATAGATTTCTCAAAAATTAGGAGAATTTTTTATTAATTTTTTTCTTATTCTCTTATTTTAATAAAAGGAATTTTACCTTTTTAATATAATTAAGTAATTGATAATTAGTTAGTTGAATAGATTCAAAATATTTTTTTTTTATATTTTTTTATATTTAAATTTAATTAATGTTTATTTTAAAATGAGGGAGGTATTGAAATGAATAAAAATATAAATAACTTTAAATATCCTATTAAAATTTTTTTGTTTATTCTTAGTTTTATAATTGTTTCTTATAATCCATCATTTGGTAATAATTTTTATTCTAATAAATTTTCAATAAACCCAATGAAAAATTTACAAAATAACCTTAATTCACAAATTAATATTTACTATTTTAGTATATCTAACTCTTATTCTTTAAATTATTTTATATTAGATAATAGTAATAGATTACATTTAGAGATAAATAAGGGGGAAATCCCATTTATAATTTTAGCAAGTGATTTCCAAAATAGTGGCATATATTTTCAATCAGACCATATAAAAAAATTAGAAATATCAAATTTATCTGTTCTTAAAGAAAATAATCATTATTTATTAACATTAGAATTAAAAAATAATAACTCTAATGATAAAGAATTTAATTTTATAGTTATACTTGATTCAATAAGAGCAATAAGAGATTTTAGAGGAGCTCATTTAGCTAATATCCTACCTGTTTATACCTATTTTAAAAGACAATTAGAGTTCTTTAAAATTTTTGATATATACTCTAATTTTGATAATCAATTATTTTATAATCATTTATTTAATAGTAGTTCTAAAACCTTAATTATTAATAGAAAAGATATAATGGGAAACGAATTTGAATTTTCTATATACCCTGTCAAATTAAAACTATCTAAAGCTTATATTATTTATTCTGTAAAACCATCAAATAAAATAATAAAAATAAAATTTAAAATCCCTTTAAATAAGAATATTTCTAGTAATTATATAAAAGGATATGAAAAATTTTTGAATATTAATGCTAAATCATTTTTTGATAAGATACTAAAAGATAAGGATAATCCTAACCAAATATTAATTAGAAAAAGTTTGTATGCAATGGATTTTTTAATAACTAATGAAAAAATGTTAGCTGGCTCTTGGAGATATCTAACTTACTTCGGTAGGGATACTATTATAACCACTGTTTTATTAAATGATATATCAAATAGTTATTTATATAAAATAGCAGTTGATAGTGTGTTAAATAGAATGGATAATAACGGGGATGTGGCACATGAAGAGGATTTAGGATTTCAAGCTCAATATGATCACCTTATTAAAATTTTAGGAACTCCAAATAAAATAGAAAATATAAATACCTTAAATACCCCTGTTTATGATTATAAAATGAAAGATGACGATTTTATGTTCTCTATCCTCCTTAATAAGTATTTCCTAAAACTAAAAGAAGAAAAAAAAGAAAAAGAAATAAAGGAGTTTTTAGGTAACAATATGTTTCTTAGTAAAACTGTAGCTAATATGGAATATGTATTAAATAAAGTTCAAGAATGCTTATATAAGGATGAACCTATAAAAGTAGATGAAAACCACTTAGTAGGAGATTGGCGAGATTCTCCTGAAGGGCTAGGTTATGGAATTTACCCCAATAGCATCAATTTAGGTTTAGTTGTTGCTTCTTTGTATTCTATTAAACAAAATATATATACCTTTAAATCAATTTATCCTAATTTTTATGAATATATAAAAGATAAAAAGTATAATATAATGAAATATATAGATAACCCTGAGTTAATAGATGATTTAATATTAAAATGGAAAATTCAAATATATCCTAAATTTAAAGTTCATATTTCTTCTGAGGAATTGAGAAAGAAATTATTAAAGTATTTATCTGTTTTTAATGAAAATGAAAGGGAATTTTATTTAAACCAAAAAATAAATCCTAATTTTACTATTAGAGATTTTATAAAAGGTAAAACAGATATTGAATTAGATTTTTATGCTTTATCCTTAGATAAAGATATGAAACCTATTGAAGTTATAAATAGTGATATTGGTTTTATGCTATTTTTTAAAACAATAGATAATAATGATTTATCGGGTAATTTAAAAATCTTGGATTTACCGTATCCTATAGGCTTGAAAACTGATATAGGGATATTAACGGCTAACCCCGTTTTAGTTGAAGACTTATATCCTGTTTTAACTAAGGATTCTTATCATGGAACTAACATCTGGGCATTCCAAAATTATATGATTACTTTGGGACTTCAAAATTATATAAATAATAAATACTGTTTTAATCTATACAATAATTTAACTAATATAATTATTAGCAACTCCGATTTTTATCTTAAGGAACTGTTTTCATATGAAATAAAAAATAATAAAATGGTTTGTAAAGATTTTGGAAGCGCTTATTCTAAAACAGAATCTAATATTATTCAACTTTGGAGTTTAAGTTTGCTTAGCATATTCTATAACTACTATACACAATATCCTAATAAAAAGTAAAGATAATAAAAAATTTAGATTATATTTCGTTATGAATAATATTACCTTTTTCTGATACTGCTATAACTAAATCGTTAATACCGTAAGCGACAGAGTATAACGTTTTCTCAATAGGAGTACTTTTTTTATACCAGTTATTACCGTCTTCAGAAATTAACAAGCTACCCTTTTCACCTACTGCTATGAAAACATTATTAGAATAAATTACTTTTAATAAATCTTCATTAGTAGGGGAATTAGCTTTATACCACTTTTTTAAGTCATAACTTCTTAAAATAAGCCCATTAGAACCTACTGCTACCATTAAGTCATTATTATAAGCTAAACTATATATATGATTATCTATGTTTGTATAGGATTTATGTAATCCTATATCTTTTTCTAATATGAGAATAACCCCCATTAAACCAGAAATTATAAAATAATCTTGAAATGGAATAACACTTGTAAAGTGAGCAATAAAATCATGCGTTATTGTTTCCCAATTGTTTAAATCTTCTGAGATTAAAATTTTCCCATTCATTCCAACTGCTATCCATAAATCATTACCAAAAGTTATTGAATTTAAAAATAAATTATTAATAGAATATTTTTCCCACTTTAAAGGATCAAATAAATTAGGAGTATCGGAAATATTATTTTTTAGGATTACTCCATTGTCTCCTACAATAACTATGTTATTTTCGTTAAATGCTATACTTCTTAAATGATTGTTAATATTTAGATTTATTAGTTCCCAAGATATTAATTTTGTTATATTTTCATTTTCCAAGTTAGTTAAGGGATAAGATAAAATAATATCTCCATTTTTACCTGCTATTATAAAAATCTCTTTGTAAAAAACTATATCAAAAAGATCATTTTTAGTAGGAGTCTTTGATAAAACCCATTTATCTAAATTAAATTTTTTCTTTTTTTCTACTTTAACTCCTACAAAAGTATTACTTAAATCTACTTTTGTTTCTGAGTCTTTTTTTAAGAATGGATTTTTTTCAAATTTTGCAAAAACTATTGATACTAAATCGTCATTAATATTGGTTTGTATTATTTCCCATTTTCTACCATCTTTAGAAATTAATATATTCCCTTTACTGCTACTTGCTAAAAATAAATTATTCTCATATATAACTTTAAATATATCGTGTTTAAAATTTAAATCTATGTTTTCAAAAGTGTCTAGATCATAAGATAATAAAATTTTCCCATTTTTTCCAACTATAATATAAATATCTTTATTATTTTGATCTTTTCCAAAAGCACAAGAATTTAAAGAATAAGTAGTATTACTGTTTTTAGGGAACCAATTTATCCCGTTTTCTGAAACTAAAATCTTGCCATTTTTACCTAACGCTACAAACTTATTATTAATATAAACTATCCCTTCAAATGATAAATCTGAGGATAAGTTTAATATATTCCAGTTTATCCCATCATTGGATATTAAAATTTTTCCGTTATATCCAGTAGCTATAAATAAATCATTCCCAAAAGTTATAGAAGTTAAAAGAATAGAAGTATTGGATTTCTGTTTTTGCCAGTTTATTAGATCTTTTGAGGTTAAAATTACTCCATCCCATCCAACTGCTACCCATAAGCCATTACCATATACTATTGACTTTAACCAGCAGTTTATCCCCGGATCTATTAATTCCCAATTTATAGAGTCATTAGATATTAGTATTTTCCCGTTTTGACTTACAGCTACTAAAGTATCATTTTTAAAAAAGATATCATTTATAGGTAGTTTTAAGTTTTGAAAACTCCAGTTTTTAGTATCTATAGAACTTAAAATATTTCCACCTGAACTTACTGATATGTACATATTATATTTATTAAATAATTTTAGTTTCCTACCTTTAGATAAAAGCAATTATAGATATAAAACAGTTATATTTCTTTCAGTTTTATGCCCTTTTCTATAAGAAAAATATTTATTACTACAATAAGTACATTCATTTTTATCTATTAATTCTGTTTTTTGTATATTAGCTTTTATATTTTTTATAGAATTATCTATTTGTTTTTTAGCTATATCAATTAGATTTAAATATATTTTGTTATTTTTAAGGTAATAGAATTCTTTAGAGATATTGTTTTGATTGATAAAATCTGGTTTTACTTCATAGCAACAACTCCTTATGCTTGGACCTATATATACGAATATCCTTAAAACATGTGAATTTTTAATATAGTTATTTAATATTTTAAAAAAATTATAGATAATTCCATAGAAAATCCCTTTCCAACCTGCATGTAATATACCACCCATAATAAAATTGGATAACCAATTGTTATTTATATAAATTTCATTATTTAGATTATCTTGAAAAATAAAAATTATAATAGGTAAGCAATCTGCTGTTAATACTCCTAAACCAAAATACTCTAATAAATAAAGATCATTTTTATCAAAATATATTCCATCAAATCCTGTTTCTAAAATCTTTAACTTGTCTAAATAATTCAAATCCTTATAAAATAATTCGGATAAATTTAAAATTTTGTTAGTATGCTTTTGGATAGGTAAAATTACATTTAGTTTATTAATTTTATTTTTTATTAATTTAATTCTGTTTATTATTCTTTTTTGATCTAGATCTTGAATATTACTAGAATAGATTTTAAAATTAAAATATAAAATCATTATTTTGATTTTAGCTTATTAATCTATTATAAATAATGTAATCTGCTATAAAATAAATGTTAATCTACTATAAATATGCCAGGTTTGTTTTTAAAGTAGTATATTTTTTGGTTTATACTTTCTTGGGTAACTGAATTAATGTAATCTATATAATTGTTAATAAATTCTAAGGGAATATCGAATAAAACATGTTTAGCTAAAGAAGAAGCTTTAAAAGAACGTCTTATAAATGAATCAATATAGTTTCCTATGATGTAATTTTTGGCAGTATTTATTTCTTCTTCATTAAATCCATTAGCTATTATATTATTAACTTCATTAAATAAAGCATTTAATGCTTTGTTTTTATTTTCTTTAGAAGTAAGCATAAGGAATTTAATATTTCCAGATTTTATAGGGAGTGGTTCATAATAAGAAGTAATAGCATATGCTAATTCTTGTTTTTCTCTTATATTTGTAAATAATCTGCCTGACATTGAACCTAAAATAGAAGAAATGACTTTATAATCAAAGAAATCTAAAGAATAACTTGGAGCAGGATAAATTATAGATATCCCTGTTTCTACTTTCTTTAATTTATGAGTTATTCTTTTGGGAATTATTTCAAAATCCATCATCTTTTGTAGGTAATTATTAGTTTTATTTAATATTTTTTTTAGGTTTTTAAATACTTGTTGTTCAAATTTATTATTAGTATAGCCTGAAATTATTGCTATCTTTTTTATATCTTTTGAATTAATTATATACTCATACCAATTAATTAAGGACTTTCTATCGAATTTTTTTATATTTTTAATACTTCCTTTAATATCATTAGCTAGAAATGAGTTGTAAAATGCTTTATCTGCGTATGCACTTAAATATGCAAATACATCGTCTCTTAAGATTTTTATACTATTGATTGAATCCCTTTTTACTTCCTCTAAGTCAATTGATTTAAAAATATAATCATATAATATAGAGTTTAAAACGTATAAAGCTTCTTTGTAATTATAGAAAGGAAAAGATATTGAGATTCCACTATTAAAATATCCAGCAAAACTACCTAAACTTATTGAATATTTGTCTAGATAATAATTTAGATCTTCATATTTAAATTTTTTAGTTGATCTTACTAAAGTTTTAAAAGTTATATAATTTAATCCCAATTTACTAATATTTTCTAAATAACTACCACTTAAAAAATAAATACTTAAATAAGTAATAGGTATAGTGTTATCAGGTATAACATATACTAAATCATCCATAGAATAAAAGTGAAGTTTTAAATCAGTATTTTCTAATAAATTACTCATTAATTTTATTCTGATTAACAAAAGTGTATAATAATATACACTCTTGGCAGACCTATTTATATTCCGCCACGTTATCCCTATGGTCTGCAGGCGGGATTAGGCTAATTATATCAATAGCAAAAATTACTTGGCAACTCTTTAAAAAGTATCTTAAATACTATTTTTCCTTTAAATAGTTTGCTTCCATTTTAGGGTTTTTAGTTTGTTAATATATTTTTAAATATACGCTTTTTAATAGTTTTTAAATTGTTTTTATCCTCATTAATTTTTTTATTTATTTGTTTATTTAATTATTTCTACTTCTAGATCTAAGTGATAATTTTGCTCTTTAGCTTTTGAAAGAATTAATTGAATTAAATTATAAACATCTCTAAATTTAGCATTATTAAAATTAAGGATAAAGTTAGGATGTTTTTCAGAAACTTTAGCACCGTTAAATATATATCCCCTAAAACCTAATCTATCAATAATTTCCCAAGCTCTTATAAATTTTTTTTCGTTTTTTAAATTTAAATGAATATTTTTAAAAACACTACCGCATGATGGAGAATTTAACGGTTGAGTTAGTATCCTCTTTTCCCAAGTTTTATTATATATTTCTAATAACTCAGTTTTATTTTTCTTATTTTTAAGTTCAAATTCTATATATAGTATATCGTAGAAATTATTATTTTTAGCTTCTTCTTTAAAAAAGGAATCTCTATAGGAAAAGAAATTAGATCTGTTTTTGTCTGTGATTTTTATATTTTCTATTTTTCTTTTTTTTCGGTTAAAATAGTATATTGTTTTAATATACTGAGCTATTTCAATTGAGGGGATGCCAGCATTATTAAATACGCAGCCCCCTACACTTGCGGGAATCCCTGCTAACTCTTGATAAGAATCAAAATTTAAATCTATTAATTTTTTAATAAAATATTGTAATTCCAAGCCTGCATTTACTAAAACCTTATTACCGTAATTTAAGAAAAACCTTTCTTTGTTTATTATGAAAACTTGCTCTATTAAGTACTCGTCTGTTATTAGTAAATTACTCCCTTTCCCTATTATTTTATAAGGAATCCCTTTATCTGAAAAATATAATAACGATTTTATTAAATCAAAAGAATTATTAAAGACAAATACTCCTAAACTTTTGCCACCAATTTTATAAGTTGTTAAATTCGATAAATTTATATCTTTTTTGAATTTTAAAATATAATCATTATCTATTTTTAACACTAAAGTAGCTAATTATAATTATTTATTTTTTTTGTTTTCTTGGTTTTTTTAAACTATCCATTAATGCTTCTTAATTTAGTAAGCCTTATTAATATTTTTATATAATATATACTTCTTGCTAATATTTTATAAAGATCGATTTATCTTTATCTTATTATAGAGGATGGGATTTTCTCCTGATGGTTTTTTTAAATTTAGTTTTTAATGGGGGTAATTTTACAAATTTTGAATTAGTTTTTTCTAATTTTTGTAGAGCCTTTTTTGTTATTTTATGAGCATGGATTTCTAAAGTTTTATTTAACTCCCCATTTCCTAAGATTTTTATTTCTTTATCTAATTTATCTTTATATTTTATTAATCCTACTTTGTTAAGTAAATCGGGAGTAACTACTGTATTATCATCAAAGATATTTAAATCTGAGATTTTTAAGATATGATATTCTTTTTTAAAGATGTTAGTAAATCCCTTAGAAGGAACCCTTAAGTATAAAGGATTTTGACCACCTTCAAAAAATGGGGGTTTAGCTCCTCCACTTCTTGCTTTTTGCCCCTTTGTTCCTCTTGTAGCTGTTACTCCATGACCACTACCTAAACCTCTTCCTATTCTTTTTCTTTTTTTCTTACTCCCTTTATACGGTTTTAATTCTTGTAAATACATAAATTACACCCCTCTTGTTTTTTATTCGTTATTATTTTCATTGTTATCTTTTAAAGATTCATTAGTTTGTTTATTAAATTTTTTGTAATTGGGTTTATTAAATTTATTTCTAAAGTTATCTTTTTGTTTAGGATTAGATCTATATTGTTCAGTAGGTTTTGATTGGTTTTCTATTTTAGATTGTTCTTCTGTTGTTGGTTTTGATGTTTGCTTTAATTTTTCTTGAGAAGTTGTATAGTTATCAGTTGGTTTTAAATATTTTTCGAATTGGTCTTTAGATTCAGTAGATTGTAATATTTCTAATTGTTCTTCTTTAGTTTTAAGTTTTTTAAGTGCGTCTATGGTAGCCCATACTAAATTTATATGATTATTACTCCCTAAGGATTTGGTTAAAATATTTTTATATCCAGCTTTTTCTAAAACACTTCTAACTGGCATAGATGCGATTATTCCTGTTCCTTTACCTGCTGGTTTTAAAAGTACTTTTGAGGTTGTGTTTATTCCTAATATTTCATGTGGGATAGTTTCATTAACAATTGGGACATTAAACATACTTTTTTTAGCTTTTTCTTCAGCTTTTCTTATGGCTAACATAGCTTCTGGAGCTTTAGCTAATGCTGCACCTACTTTCCCATTCCCATCTCCTACTACTACTAATGCACTAAATCTAAACCTTTTTCCACCTTTCATTACCCGCGTAACTCTTCTTAATGAAACTAATATGCTATCATATTCTCCTTTTTCTACTAAAGTCATCTTAAATTTTACCCCCTTTTATTATTTATTATTTTATAATTATTTTATAATTCTATTCCATGTTGTCTTAAAATATCTGCTACTTTTTTAACATTACCATGATATTTATACCCGCCTCTATCAAAAACTAATTTATTTATATTTTTTTCTTTACATCTTGAAGCTAACTTATTTGCTACTTCTTCCACTATTTCTTTAAATTTTAATCTTTTCTCTCTTAAATCTTTTTCTAATGAATTAGCATAAGTTAAAGTTATTCCTTTAGTGTCGTCTATTACTTGTAAATATATGTGTTTATTACTTTTAAAAATACTACATCTTGGCCTTAAAGAAGTACCTTTTATTTTTTTTCTTATCCTTTTATGTCTAATTTTTCTTAATTCATTTCGGCTTATTTTTTTTATCATTTTTACTAACACCCCTTTATTTTTTTATCACATAATATCTTTAATACAAATATCTTTAGTTAATATAATTATTCTACATAACAAAAACTCCTACCTCTAAAAAATTAAATAAATAAACCTATAAAATTATAATGAATTAGAGGAATTTATAGATAAAAAAAATAATAAAATAAATAGATAAACTAAAAGTTTTTTAATTTTAATTTTAAATGGAAGGGATTGTTTAAAATTAGTATGTTAAAATATTGTAATGAAAGATTTTTTTATTACTTAATAAAAGTGTTAAAAATTCAAAATTTAAAACCTATTATTAAAAATACTAAAAATAATGGTAAAAATGAATTTGAATTATTTTTTACTAATTTTGAAGGAAAACCTTCTTTGGTATTTGTAAATAATAATAGTAAAAAATATAATAACAAAAAGTATTTACTTAATCTATCCAATTATTCTAATCACTCTATTATATTTTATTTAAGAAGATATAAAGCTAGGCAAGAAATAGAAAATTTAATTAAAAAATTAATGGAAAGGAGAAAATAAATGAAAACAGCTATTATTAATGGATTTATAATCCAAAAAGAAAAAAAAGGAAACGTATTTATAAATAACGAAATAATAGAAGAAATAAATTATGACTTACTTAATGAAGATGATATAAATAATTTAAAATCAAATGGTTATGAAGTAATTGATGCTGAGGAGTTATGTGTTTCTTCTGGGTTTATTGATGTTCATAGTCATAGTGATTTAACGATAATAGCTAATCCTGAAGCTTGTAGCGCTCTTTATCAAGGGGTTACTACTATTGTTTCTGGGAATTGTGGATTCGCTGTTAGTCCTCTTTATCCTAATACTTTTAATTCTATTAAAACAGAAGCTCAAAGCTATAATATACATAAACTAAATTGGAGCTCTTTAAAGGAATACTTAGATTATATTGAATCACTTAATATTTCTATTAATTATGCCTATCTTGCGGGGCATGGGCAAATCCGTGCAGGATTATTCGGATATAATAATATTAAACTTAATGATAATGATATCAATGTCTTTAAAAATGAATTATCAAAAGTGTTAGATGAAGGAGCAATTGGGTTATCCTTAGGACTTATTTATATACCTGGTAAATTTTCAGATTCCAAAGAATTAATAGAATTAGCTAAGGTAGTTAAATCTAAAAATAAAATTTTAACGAATCATATGAGATCAGAAAGCTCTAAATTACTTGAAGCAATAAATGAAAGTATAGAAATATCTAAGGAAAGTGGGGTTAATTTCGAGATTTCTCATTTAAAAGCAGCAGGTGTTGCTAAGGGCAAAGCTAAAGAAGCTTGTCTTCTAATTGAACAAGCTAAAAAAAATAATATTAATATAGATGCTGATCAATACCCTTATGAAGCTTCTAATACCGGCTTATCTCAAGTGCTACCTGATAAATACTTAGAAGGCTCTATTGAAGATATTATATCTAAAATATCTTTAAATGAGGAACAAGTAGAAAAAGATATAGAAAATACTCCTCATACTCCTTGGGATAAAATAATAATATCTGAAGCTTATAATCCTAAGTTATCAAAATATATTGGATTAACTATTCAAGATATTTCAAAAGATTTAAAAATATCTCCTGCTAAAACTGTTATATACTTATTAAAAACAGAAGGCTATGATTTAGGAGCAATCTATTTTCTAATGGATGAAGAAGAAGTGGATTATATAGCTACAAAAGAATACGTTATGGTTGCAAGTGATAGTGCTATAAGATGCCCATATGGAATATTATCTAAATCTCATCCACATCCAAGAACTTACGGCACTTTTATTAAATTTATTAATAAATATGTAAAACAAAAAAAATTATTAACTTTAAAGGAAGCAGTATATAAATTATCTGAGTTCCCAGCTAAGAAATTTAATATCTATAAAAGAGGAATAATTGAAAAAGGATATTTTGCTGATATTGTTATTTTTGATTTAAACAATTTAAGAGATAATTCAACTTATTTAAATCCACATCAATATCCTGATGGAATTAATTACGTATTTGTTAATGGTAAATTAGTATTGAAGGATAAAGAAATAATATCTAAAAACGGAAAAGTATTAAGATTTTAATATAAAACAAAAAATTAACATTTTTTTATATTTAAATAATATAAAAATTAATAAAAATATTAATATAAGAAATGAAAGATAAAATTTTTACAAAGAAAGAACAAAAAGTATGGGCTGTTTAAAACATGGAAATAAATGATAAATTACAAACAAAAATGTATTGGGATGGTGTTCTATTAAAGAAGGTGATAAGAAGGAGTTTGTAAGAATAGAAGGTGATAAAGTAGAAAATACTCCTAGTTATTCATTTGTAGAAGGATTGCTAAAAGGTGCAGGTGTAGTAGTAACAGGTGGTGCATATCCTTTGTTAACAGGCGCTTTAAAAGCTTATTCATTTTATACTGATATAAATAATGCTGCAACAAAAGATATGCAAGAAAAGAATGAATGGACTGTTACAAAAACTAGTTTAAAAGGGGCACTTTTAGGTGTAGTAAAAGGAACATTACATGGAGTATTAGATAGTATGGTAATAGGTTGATTAACAGCAGGTGCTGTAGCTGTTATGGGGCCTTTTGGAGTATTGTTAGCTCTTGTTATAGGCGGTGTTTATAATGTAGTTAAAGATGCTATTAGAACTTAATAAATTATAATAACTATTTTTTTTACAAACAGCAGAATATATATTAGATGGAGATTTTGCTACCGAAAAGGATGTGCTGAATCTATGAGCATTAAGAATAGGAAAATTTAGAACTCATATAAAGGTGAAAATTTTACTAAAACGAACTTCGGTCTGTTATGTAAGGAAGGCAGTGCTGAAGCTACACTTAATAAGGGGGTAATTCTCTTTTAAGGAGGGGAAGAAATTCTCACCCCTTTTTAGTTTTTTATATTTATTAATAAAGCAAGTTATTTTACTAATAAATTAGTATTTCCAGTTTATGTCAATTTTATCAAATCCGGTATATTTTTGAAGAACCTTAGGGATTAAAATGGTTCCGTCTTTTTGTTGATAATTTTCTAAGATAGCGATAACTACTCTAGGGAGTGCTAAACCTGAACCATTTAAGGTATGTACATATTCAGGTTTGGAGTTAGGTGTTCTTTTGAAACGGATATTAGCGCGTCTTGCTTGGAAATCTCTAGTATTACTACATGAGCTAACTTCTAACCATTCTTTAGAACCTGCAGCCCATACTTCTATATCGTAAGTTTTAGATGCAGCAAAACCTAAGTCCCCACTACATAATTTAACTATCCTAAAGGGTAAGCCTAGTGCTCTTAGTATATCTGCTGCGTCTTGGACTAATTTTTCTAACTCGTAATCACTATTTTCTGGAGTAGTAAATTTATATAGTTCAACTTTATCGAATTGGTGTCCTCTTTTTATTCCTCTTACATCCTTACCTGCTGCTATTTTCTCTTTTCTAAAACAAGGAGTATATGCTACATAATATAATGGTAATACATCAATAGGTAATATTTCGTCTTTGTATATGTTAGTTAAGGGTACTTCAGCGGTAGGTACTAGCCAGATATCATCTTCCCAGTCATGGTAGAGGTTATCTTCAAATTTAGGTAATTGTCCTGCTCCTTCTAAGCAATGTTTTTTTACAACAAATGGGAGATATACTTCTTTATAGTTATGATGAGTAGTGTGAAAATCTAAGAAGAAATTAATAAGAGCTCGTTGGAGTTTAGCAGCGTATCCTTTTAGGATATAAAATCTAGACCCTGATAGCTTTACTCCTCTTTCAAAATCTATTATATTGAGTTTTTCCCCTATTTCCCAATGTGGAAGTGCTTCAATATCTTGGATTTCTCCTTCTTGATAGATTATAATATTATCAGTATTGTCTTTACCAATTGGTACGTCTTCATCTACAACGTTTGGGATCATCATAAGTAAATGTTTTAAATTATTTTCTAATTCGTTTAATATAGGCTCTAGGGTTTGGAGTTCTTGATCTATTTTAAGAGATTCTGATATTAGTTTTTGTTTTTCTTCTTCGGTTGTATATTTCTTATGTCCTATTAATCTGGAGATATTATTTTTAGCAGATCTTAGGTCATTTATTTTAGATATAAGTTCTTTTCTTTCTCTATTTATATTTAAAACATTATCTATTATGTTCTCGTTTTCATTTCTTATTTTTAAATAATACTTATATTTAGCTGGATCTTTACTTATTAGATTTACGTCATGCATTATTTTACTCCCCCTTTTATTGATTTTTTATTTTGCTATATTTTTAAATTTTACTTAAATATATTTTTATCCTTTTTATTATGATTACATTTATTTATGAAATAAAAAATAAAAGGTAAAGTTTAAAGAGTATAAAATATTATATATAGCTATGGTTTTATTGAAAGAAAAATTAGAAAAAATAGATATAGATGATATAAAAAAGGATGTAAAGATAGGGATAATAGGTGCGGGTTATGTAGGATTAGTTACTGCTGCAGGGTTAGCTTATAAAGGTTATAATGTATTGATTGTAGAAAAAGACAAAGAGAAATTAAAAAAAATAAAGCAAGGAATTTGTCCATTTTATGAACCTGATTTGCAAAAATACCTTTTAGATTCTATTGAATTAAATAGGTTATCCTTTAGAGAGAATATTTTTGATTTAGTTAATGAGTGTAGGTATATATTTGTATGTGTTGGGACTCCAATTAAAGATGATGGAACTTATGATATGTATTATTTAGATATAGTAGCGAAAGAGATAGCAAATAGTTTAAAAAATGATTTTAAAGTTATTACAATAAGGAGTACGGTGCCTCCAGGCACTGGTAGATGGTTTAAAAAAGCTATAATAAGATATCGAAGGGGATTAAAGGCTAATTTTGAAGTAGTTTCTATGCCAGAGTTTTTAAGAGAGGGTAATGCTATTTATGATTTTTTTAATCCCAGTAGAATAATTATAGGCTCTGATAATTATGATATAGCTAAGGAAGTAAGTGAATTATATAGTGATTTTAATTCTCCTATTTTAATAGTTAGTTTAGAAGAAGCTGAAATAATAAAATTAGCTTCTAATGCGTTTTTAGCTACTAAGATTTCTTTTATTAATAGTATTGCTAATTTGTCTGAAGCTTTTGAAGCTAATATTGAAAATATTAGATTAGGTATAGGCCTTGATCCAAGGATTGGGATGGACTTCTTAAAAGCAGGTATAGGATTTGGAGGATCTTGTTTGCCTAAGGACTTAACTGCTCTTATCTCTGTCTTTAATAACTACCAGATAAATCCTATTTTATTTGAAGCTGTAAAAATTATCAATGAAGAAAGGATAGAAATTTTTATAAATAAAGTTAAAAATGCTTTATGGAATATAAAGAATAAGATTCTAACAGTTTGGGGGGTATCTTTTAAAGCTAATACTGATGATATTAGAGAATCTCCAGCTTTAAAGATAATCCCTAGGCTTTCTCAAGAAGGAGCTATTATTAATGTTTATGATCCCAAAGGATTACATAATTTCCAAAATTATATCCAAAAAAATTATCCCCATTTTTCTAATAATATAAAATTAATAGAAAATATATATGAAAGTACTGTTAATTCAAGTGCAATCTTAATAACTAATGATTGGGATGAATATAAAAAAGCTAATTATTATAATATTTATGAACTTATGGAAACTCCTATCATAATTGATGGTAGAAATATACTTAACCCCTTAGAAATAAAAGAAATTGGCTTTGAATATTATTCTATTGGAAATAACATTAAATAATAAATTAAGGAAGAAGGAATTACCTATGAAAGCTCATGAAGTATCTAAGGTATTGGGAATAACATTTAAAGAGCTAAAGGAAATAGCTGGTAATTTATCAATTTCTGTAAACTCTCCTAATCAAAAATTGTCTGATGAACAAATCTCTTTAATAGAAAAAAATATAAATAATTTAACTACTTTAAAAAATAATTTAAAAGATTTACAAAAAAATGAAAATAAAATTAAAGAAAATCAAGAAATCTTACAAAAAGAAGTATTACAACAAAAAGATTTAAAAAATGAAGAAATAATAGATAAAAAAATAGAAATTATTGATAAAAAAGAAGATTTGCAAAAGAGTATTAACAATAAGAAATTAATAGAATATGTAGAAGAAGGCGTAGAAAAGAGTGCAAAAAAAGAAGAAAGTTTAGAAAAATCAGAAGTAGCTAGGGATTATTTGGAAGAGCTTATAAAAGAAATAGAAATAGAGTTTCCTATAACTGTTGAAAAATTTGCTCAAGCTTTGAATATAAATTTAACTGAATTAATTCAAAAATTGTTATCTAAAGGTCAGATATTAAACAAAAATAGTTTTATTGAACCTACCTTAGCTGAAGATATAGCTTTGGAATATAATATTTTAATAAAAACAAAGGAAAAAGAAAAGAAAGAATTTGTATCTTTGGAATTAGAAGAAAAAGAGATTTGGGTTTCTCGGGCTCCGGTAGTTACTGTTATGGGGCATGTTGATCATGGAAAAACTACTTTACTTGATACCATAAGAAAAACTAATGTTGTAGCAAAGGAAGCGGGTGGTATTACTCAACATATTGGAGCTTATCAAGTTGAATATAACGGTAAGAAAATAACGTTTATAGATACTCCAGGTCATGAAGCTTTTACTTCTTTAAGAGCAAGAGGAGCTAAAGTAACGGATATTGTGATTTTAGTAGTTGCAGCGGATGATGGGATTATGCCTCAAACTATAGAGGCTATTAATCATGCTAAAGCTGCTGGGGTTCCTATTATCGTTGCTATTAATAAAATAGATAAACCTAATGCTAATGTTGATAGAGTTAAAAATCAATTAGTTACCTATGGGTTAATTCCTGAGGAATGGGGAGGTCATACTCCTGTTGTTGAAGTTTCTGCTAAAACCGGTAAAAATATAGATTATTTATTAGAAGTTGTTTTATTGGTAGCAGAATTAATGGATTTGAAAGCTAATATAGCGGGAAATCCTGAGGGGGTTGTTATTGAATCTAAATTAGATAAAAATAAAGGGCCAATTGCTACTATACTTGTTCAAAAAGGGATTTTAAAACCGGGGATGGCTTTTGTTATTGGAAAAACTTGGGGAAAAATTAGAGCAATGTATAATGAAAGGGGACAAGTTGTTAAGGAAGCTATCCCTTCTACTCCTGTTGAGATTATGGGGATCTCTCAAGTTCCTGAAGCTGGAGAAAAATTAATTGTTGTTGAAAATGAGAAAATCGCTAAAAACTTGGCTCTTGAAAATCAAAAACTAGAAGAAATATCTAAAAAGCAATCTAAGAAAGTTTTTTCTATTAATGATATTTTATCTAAGTTTTCCTCAGAAGAAACTCAGAATTTCAATATTATTTTAAAAACAGATACTCAAGGAAGCCTTGAAGCTATTAAATCTATTATAGAGAGAATGAATATAGAGAATATTAGGTTTAATATATTACATGCTGCGGTTGGGAATATTGTAGATAGTGATGTGTTATTAGCAAAAGCTTCTAATGCAGTTATTTTAGGATTTAATATTAAAATAGAAGCTACCGCCAAAAAAATCTTAGAAAAAGAAGATGTTCAATGCTATATATATAATATAATCTACGATTTAATTGACAATTTGAAAAAATTAGTTGAAGGTATGATAAAACCTGAAGAAGTAGAAATAGAAATAGGGCAAGCGCAAGTAAAACAAGTATTTAAAATTAAAAATGGAAAAGTTGCAGGTTGTTATGTTATTAATGGAAAAATTAGTAGGGATTCTAAAGTAATTATCGAAAGAAATAACGAAAAAATATTTGAAGGCTATATTGAATCATTAAAGAGATTTCAGGAGGATGTTAAAGAAGTTAATCAGGGTTATGAATGTGGAATCAAAATAAAAGATTTTAATGATATTAATGTAGGTGATATTATCAGAGCTTTTATTAAACAATATGAATAATTTAAATTTTAAATTAATAAATTTTAGTTTTTAGAAAGGGGAGTATAATAATGTATAAAGTATTAGATAATCTTTTATATAGTAAAGAGCATGAGTGGGTACAATTAATTAATGATATAGCGGTTGTTGGGATAACCGATTATGCCCAAAAAGAACTTGGGGATATTGTTTTTGTTGAGATGCCTAATATTGGCCAGAAATTAGAATTTTCTAAAGTTTGTGGATCTATTGAATCAGTTAAATCCGTTTCTGATATATATAGTCCTGTTAATGGTGAAGTTATTGAAGTTAATTCTAAATTAGTTGATAAACCTGAATTACTTAATGAAGATCCCTATACTAATTATATTTTTAAAGCTAAAATAACGGATTTCTCTTTTAAAGATAATTTACTTACTCCTGAACAATATAAACAGCATATCGGGATTTCATAAAATATAAAAAAATATAAAAATAATAGTATTTTAAGTATAAGGATAATTATAGTAGATAGTAAAAATTTTTGGGGGATTGGAGGAAAAAATAGTATTATATTGTTATTAAATTTTTGCTAAGTAAGGGGAAAGGAGAAAAAATGGAAAATATTTATAATGTTTTAAAAGTATTGTATATAGTCGTAGTAATTGTTTTTACTATTTTAGTTGGTAGTTATGTTACAGAAAAAAGCGGGTTAAGTGGTATAATGGGGGCTCAAAATTTAGCTGATAAAGGGATTAAAAAAATGACTAAACAAGAAATAATTATTACCTGGGCTACTAGATTAGCTATTCTATTTTTTATCATTTCATTTTTACTCTTTATTCTTTCTTCCAATTTATTTAAAAATTTTTAATAACAAATTGAGTATTAATTCTTCTATAATTAATTTTAGAGTTCTAATTCTAAAAGATTTTATTTTAAGTCTATTTTTGTTCTATAATAATTTAAAATGATTTAATGGGGGTTTTGGTATGAATTTAAGATTCTTATTATTTATTTTAATAATTTTTAATATAATTTTTGTTAATTTCTCATTTGCTAGTGATGATGGTACTAATGATAATGATTATAATTATTATAGTAATCTTGTTTTTAGATTGATATATAATATCCCTGAAGTTAGGAAAGTAAATAATGAGTTGTATGAAGCTTATTATGATTTAAAATTAGCGTATTCACAATACGGGATAAATTTAGATGCTTATTATAATTATGGTTATAATCAGCCTACTGTTAAAATCAATATTGGACCTAATACTATTAATATTTCTAATGATTTCCCTTATAATTATGGCTTGAAATTAACCAAGTTATTATATTCTTTTAATTTTGTTGAAAATATTATTATTTCAAAACAGATAAACTATTATTCAAAGTATTTAAAATTTAGGCAAAGTTTAAATGATAATTATTTAAAATTTTATGAATTAATGGCAGCAGCAGTTAAAGCTAAAGATTTCTTAGATTATACTAACAATTTAATTAATTATACTAACGAATTTTTAAAGACTAGTTATAATTTATATTCTGTTGGGATTATTCCTAAGCTAGATTATATTAAAGCGCAGTCTGTTTATCAAGATTCTATAACCCAAAATGTTTTAGCACAAGATAATTATAAATTAGCTAAACAGTCTTTATTAGCTTTTTTAGATACTGATGAAACCTCCTTTAATATAGATAATTTTATATCCAATATCTATAAAGCTAATTACCAAGATAAAATTTATTTAAAAGATCAATATATTAATATTGATTTGGATTTTATTAATAAATTAAATAAGGAATCAAAGGAGTTATTGGTTGCTAAAATTTTGTATTCTTCTATTGAAGTTTTGAAATATCAAGCTAAATCTTTGGATTATCAAAATGCACCTAAACTTTTATTAACGGCTACTTATGATAAACATAGGCCTACAGGATTCTCTCGAGACTATACTTTTAACATTAATTTATCTTTATCTTGGAAGCTATTTGATTCTAATAATTCTTATTATAGTAAGCAATTGGTTTTACAAAATATTTCCTCTTTGTATGAAGATTATAAACGATTAATTATTAACTTAGATTTAGCTAAAAGTAATTATAAAACTAAATTTATTAATAATTATAATACTTTAATTTCTTCTTATAAGACTTTAAATTATCAAAGAGAGTTATTTAGGATAAATAAGTTAAGGTATGAAAATGGATTATCTACTTATTTAGAATATTTAGATGCTCAAAATAGTTTGCTACAATCTGAATTAAATTTAAATAATATTAAATCTGATTTACTTTTAAATTATGTTTATCTACTTTATTACAATGACATTGATTTAAGTTTAAATAATTTTTTAAATTACTTCTTTAAAATAGTAAAATGAAAATAAAAAATAAACTAAGTATTTATTGAGATAGGAGGGTAAGATTTATGGTAAATTTTTTAAATTCTTTAAATTTTTTTAATTCTTTTTATGGTTTTAGTTTTAGGTTTTTATTTATTTTGGTATTAATTTTTGTGAGTTTATTTAATATTTTTTCTTGTAGTTCTAATAGGGATATTTCTAAAGGTAGTAAGGCGAAAGATGAGAGTAGGACTCCTGTTTTAGTTATTGAAGCTAAGAAGGGAAGTTTATCTAATTTTTTGGATATAGATGCTAAAGTGGTTTATAATGTAGTATCTAATTTAGCTTTTAAGATAAATGGGAAAGTTAGTAAAGTTTATGTTAATGAAGGGGATTATGTTAAGAAAGGACAAATCTTAGCTGAGTTAGATATAGAGTCTATTAATTATCAAATAAAGCAGGCATACGATGCTTATAATAGTGCTAAATCTAATTATGAACAGATCCTTAGTAATTATAATATTCAAAAAGTACAGATTGATTCTGATTTAAATAAGGCTATTATTTCTATTAATCAAGCTAAAGCTAATGTGGAATTAACTAAAACAGTTTTATATCAAACTAAAAAGGATTTTGAAAGATATACGATTTTGTATAATAATGGTGCCATTTCTGCTTCTAATTATGAAAATATAAAAGTCCAATATCAAAATAGCTTAACTAATTATTATAATGCATTATATTCTTTAGAGCAAGCTAACGAAAATTATAATGTACTTAAACTAAAAAAAGACAGGTTAAAAGCTATAGAAAATCAAGTTAAATCTGCTTATTATAATATGAATAACCTTTATAATGCTTATCAATTAGCTTTAACTTATTTAAATGATTCTAAATTAGTTAGTCCGATAGACGGAGTAGTTCTTAAGAAAAATATTGAAGTAGGTAATGTTGTTAGTCCTTCTTTTGTTGCTTATATTATTGGAGATGAAAAATCTAAAATTATTCAAGCTAATATTTCTGATACTGATTCTAAGAAAATTTCAATTAACACTTTAGCTTTTGCTTATTTTAATAACCGGAAATATACTGTTAAAATAACTGCTATTTATCCTTCTTTAAGTTCTAATAGTACTTATATCTTACAAGCAAAATTCTTAGAACCTAATAATTTAAAGCAAAATGATTATGTAAATTTACAGATAATTACTTTAACTAAGGAAGGATTTATTATTCCTAGACAAGCTATTGTATTTAGTGAAGATAGAAACTATGTTTTTATTGTAAAAAATAATATTGCTTATAAAAAAGAAGTACATATTTTATTGACTAGTGGAAAAAATGTTTTAGTTGATAATTTAGAGGAAGGGGATCTTGTTGTTATAGATGGACAATATTTTTTAGTCGATGGTTCTTTAGTTAATGCTATTAAAAAATAATAATGCTATTAAAAAGTAATTTAATAAATATTTTTAAATAATTTAAAAATAGGGGGGGGAATGGAAATGATATTTTTATGTACTCCTATTTATCCTTCTGATTTTATTGCCCCTTTTGTTGTGTTTATTACAATTTTTGTTATATATTTTCCCCTTGTTGATAATTTTTTAAGGAAAGCTAGTAATTTAGAAAAGAAGGGGGAGATAGGGGAAAATGTTGTTAAAATTTTAAAAAAGGAATATTTTTGGTTATGGTCATTGTTGGGGATATTTTTTTTAGCTGCTCCTACTTGTTTCCCATTTTTTATTTTTTTTATTATGTTATTAGCATTTCCTGTTTATTTTACTTTTAATTTTATTTTTTATTTTTTAAATAAGAAAGATTATAATATAAAAGAAAGAAATTTATTACTTAGTTTTTATGGGATTCCTACTTTAGCTATTTTAATAATCGGAGTATTATATAAAGTTATTCTTTATAGTAAATATTATGGAAAATCTGCTTTACAAGAAATCTATTATTATTACATATTAGATTTTGGGAAACAATGGTTTATAAAAATTTTTATTTTTTTAGTTTTGATTTTTATAGGAGTTTATTTTTATAAATATTATATTGAGAGATTTAAGAAGGATAATAATTAAACCACATTATTTATAGAAATAAAAACTTTAATGAAGGATGCCTTTTCTAATTACCAATAAGTTCATTTTATTAACCGTGCTGACTCTTAAAATTTAAGTTTCTACTCTTATATCCTTTTGTTTTTTTTATTTTTAAAATAAACAAACTAATATAAATATTAATATTAAAATTAATGAACTTTACTTTTTAGATATTGTTTCATTTATTAGTTTTATATATTCTTCTTTGGTTAAATCTAATTCTAATATTTTTTTTATTTTTTTTAGCTTATCTATATCTTCTTCTTTTTCTATTTCTAATAATAAGTTTATCCCTTCTTCTTTTAATTTTATCTTTATCATCATTTCTATTATTTCCTTTTCTTTTTCTTTTTCCTTTTGCTTTAGGGTTTCTTTATATTGTTTTAGGGTTTCTTCATATTGTTTTAATATTTCTTCATAAGCTGTATCAGCGATATCTTTTATAATTGGATTTGTTTTGTATAGTTCTAAGTAAT
>CAKZQG010000042.1 GCA_937139605.1 uncultured bacterium | reverse complement strand
CAAAATTTTTTATAAAATATACCATAATTTATCTAATATAATATACAATAAATATAATTAAACCCTTGATAATACTAATAAAAACACTATTATAATAAAAACCCCCAATTTTTATTTTACAATTTTTTAACATATTTTTAATATATTTTTTACAATTTTAACATCCTAAATTCACAAAAAATAATATAAAAAATTTTATAAAAAAACAAAAAAATTAACTTCCAAAAAAGAAGGATTTCATAACATAAAAATATAATAATATAGATATCCTATAGGTAAAATAAAAAATAAAATAAAAAAAGAGGAAAAAATGAGAATAAAATTAAAATATGAAGTAAATAAAAACTACATCCCATTAATATATAGACCAAAAATAATTTCATTAATAAAAGCATCCTTAGGAAGCGATGTAGATAAAATATACTCTAAAAAATAACTAAACCCTTTACATTTTCCTTAAAATTCAACGGAAAAATTAATAATGACAAAATATACCTCAACGAAAATAAAATCACATTACTGTTCAGTTTCCTTGAAAATTACGACATAAATGTCCTAAACCTTCCATACTACTACTACGAAACAACTATAAAAATATATAACGGATTAATAAGAATAAATAAATTCTACCTACAAGAAGATCTATTCATTACCCTAAAATACTGTGGTTTCATATCAGAAAAAAAAATAAAAACTAATAAAATAAAATTTAAAACCCTATCCCCAATATTATTAGAAACAAAAGATAATAAACCAATCCTACCCGATAACCCTAACTTTAATTACGAATTCAATAAAATCCACCAAAAAATAATAAACTCCCTTGGATACAATTACAAAGATCTAAAAATAAATATAATCTCCTGGAAAAAACGAGTAATAAAAAATACTTTCTCAGAATTCCAAGAAAAAACAAACAAAAATATAATGTACATAACAGCATTTGACGCTATCTTAGAAATAACTGGAGACAAAACTATCCTAAAAATTCTATACAAAAAAGGTATAGGAAACAGAACAGGTGAAGGATTTGGAATGGTAGATGTAATTTAAAAAATAATAAAAATAATAAAAATAAAATCAAGAGGGAAAACAATGAATAACATAATTTTAAACCAAAATGAAATTAACTTACAAGAACTAAACCTTTACCTATCTAACTGGCTATATAATAGCGGAATATTAGGATTATATAGAATCCTTAATTTCTCTAATATCAATCCAAATTGCACCGAACATTATCTAAATATAAACATAAAAGATTTACAAATAATCCCCATAGCATTCTTTGAATATTATATAAAAAAATACATAATAGAAAAAATCCCAAACGAAATAACCTCTGAAATATTTAAAAAACAAAAAACTAAAAATATCGATCTAAAAGAAATAAAATCAAGCATAACAAACTTCCTAGAAAATGAAATAAAATTTAACCCCAATATTGAAGAATATTTAGTAAATATAGAAAATACTATAACTAACATAGAAAATTTATTAAAAATCCAATTTAAAAATGAAATAGAATCAATACTACAAAAATTAAAAATAAAAGAACTACTATCTCAAAAAATAGAAAAAATAAACACTCTAAATTTATTAAGCTACTTCCAAGGATTATATTTTAATAAATCACTATTAGCAATTCCATCAACCCAAAAATTACCTATAAAAGATAAAATCCAAAAATTCTACCAGGAATATATAAAACCAATAGAAACAGAAATTCTAAACAATATAGCCCAAAATAAATACGAAACTAATAAATACTATACATGTGTTATATGTAATAAGAAATATAAGAATAGAGAATTCTTATGTGAATTTATAGAATCAGATTTCTCAATTTTAGGAGTAAGTTCAAAAGAATTTATAAACTACTTTTACTTTTATAAAGATAATAACAAACATTATAACCTAAAATGTAAAATATGTGAATTAATATTACTATGTTCATTTGCAGGATTCACCAAAAAAGAAGATAAAGATACTAGCAAAACTAATTATATATTCCTATCTGCCCCCTTATTAACTGATATAATAAAATTAAACCAAGATCTCCAAAATAAAACATTTATAAAAATATTAGAAAACCTAACTCAAAACACTGAAATATTAAATAAACTAAATTACTACATAAACAATGTCTATATAGTAGAAATAAATCCTGGTAGAAAACTTGAGAAAAATCATAAATTTACTTTTTTCTACATAAATCCAATCCTAATAGAACTATATCAAGAAAACCAAAACCTAATTAAATCATTAATAGAAAGTTTAAATATAACTATTAATTACAAAAACGAAAGGATAAATTTAGCAAATGAAACTATAAAAAACCTTACCTACCAAAATAATATCATTCCATTAATAATACATTTACTAAAACAATTTCTTCAAAAAGAATTCTATTATTTACTATCCATAAAGAATTTAATTTACCTAAACTTTTTAGTAAGTAATAAAATAATAGAAAAAAACAAAAAATCTGAAAGAGGTGATAATCTTATGGATATTAATAAAATATACGGGATAATAAAATCAATAGAAAGAGAAGCAGCCAATAGTTTCACAATATCCGAAATAAATCAAAATAAAAGAACTTCCATCGCTTTTAGATTCCTTAACCTAGTAAAGGGCAATAAAAAAGAAGATTTTTATAATGAATTACTTAGACTATATGTAGTATATAATAAACCAATCCCAGAAGCTATCAAAAATATACTATATGAAAGTAATTATTTAACATTCCAGGAAAAGGCATTAGCATTTATAACAGGCTTCATTAATCCCACAGATAATTCCTACATAAAAAACTATCCAGAAAATATTTCCCAAGAAAATATTTCTCCCGAAAATATTTCCTTAGAAAATATCCCTGAAAACAATTAAAATAATAATTAATAAAAAAAAATAATTAATAAAAAAATGACAAAAAAGGAGGATATAAAATTATGGATAAAAGGTATGGATTAACATTGACATATATAATAGAGGCGTTCCCTACCAATTACGATGAAGGATATGGGAATATATCTGTAGCTAAAAAAATTCACAGAGCGAACGGAGAAGCTTATTTATTTTCCTCCAGACAATCCCTTAGATATTCTTTAATTAACTACCTATTAGAACATAACCTAATTAATGAAGCTCCATTAACTAAAGAAAAAGGAGTAATCCAATATAAAGAAGATGAATTAAAAAAATATTACTACGAAGAAGCCGATTTATTTGGGTATATGATAACAATTAAAGGAGAAAAAGCACTAACAAGAACAGCTCCCGTTAGATTAAGTCATCTAATATCACTAGAAAAATACTACGGAGATTATGAATTACTTAATAACAAAAACTTTGCAGATAGAGTTAATGATAACCCTAACTTAGCTAACATAGAAACAGCTTTAAATTTATATAAATATACTCTAACAATAGATTTAGATAAAATAGGAGTAGATGAGAACTTTAACATAAACCTAAGCAGAGAAGAAAAAATAAAAAGAATAAATCTAATCTTAGAAGCTACCAAATATTTATATAGAGATATAAGGGGAAGAAGAGAAAACTTAAGCCCACTATTCGTAATAGGTGGAATATACCATATAAAATCTCCTTTCTTTTCTAATTCTATTGAAATAGATTTTTCATTAGAAAAGCCTACAATAAAATTTGACCCTATTAATCAGATCCTGAATTCTCAATATGAAATTAATTCTCAAAAATTCTTCATAAAAGATTTTACCCACATCGGTATATTAAATAATAAACTAAACATAGATAATAATGAAATAAATATATCTTTATCCCCTACCCAAGTAATAGATAAAATTAAATCAGATCTAGAACAAATATTTTAATTATATTTTTCACTTTATTTATATATATACTTAATCATTAAAAAGATACATATTCCTAAGGGGGAAAAATATGAGCAATAAAATAATAAAATTGGAAATATTTCAGGAGAAAGTTAGCTTTAGAATCCCGTATTCTTTTGAATTTGTAGAAACATATCCACTACCCCCTTTTTCCTCTATTTTAGGACTATTACATAATGTATTAAATCTAAAAGAAACTATATGGAATATAAACTTATCAATATGTGGGGAATATGAAAGCATTATAAGAGAAACAGTAGTTTATAAAAAGATTTCTAAAAACGAATCAAAAAATTATCCCATTTTAGTATCATCTTTATTAAACTTAAAAAGCATAATTTATATAAAGCTACCTGATAAAAATTTAAATAACGAATTAATAAAAAGCTTTAAAAATCCCCCATATTTTCTATACTTAGGAAGATATGAAGATATTATAAACTACTTAAATATTCAAGAAATAGAAGAAACTATTGAAAATGTTAGTCTTATAAAACTAGAGTATAATCACTACATCCCTTTTGAAAAGTACTTTTCTAAAAATGTAATAAAAGACAAAATAATAAATCCTATTTATAGCATTCCTTATTATTATAACAAAACAACAGAATATATATCTAAAAAACCTAATATTATAAAAACTTATGATTACATAAGAACTATGTTTGTTTTAAAAGATCAAATATTAGAAGTAAATGAAAATATAGCTTTAGATCCTATTGAAAATATTCCAATCTTTTGGATATAAAATAGCTTCCTAAAATTACCTAAATTGCTTTTATTCCTTTTAAATTTTAAACTTATAATACAACCAAAATAATCAGAGTCTTTAAAGCAAAATAATTAAAACTTTTATAAATTATTATCTATAAATTTTATTTAGCTCATAAATATAATTTTTATAATCATTATTGATGTTAAAGAATAAGTTATCACGATATACCCAATTGTTTTCAATACTTCCTGGTTTATTAATCCTATAATTTTGATCTAAATTTAATAAATCAAAAATAGGAATAATAGCTAAATTAGAATTAGATGATAATATTAATCTAATAAATTCGATAGAAATATTATGTTCAGTTATTTCTTTAGCAAAATATTTATTAATTAATTCTTTTTGATAAGAAGAAGCTTCATTTAAAAACCAGCCTTTAGTAGTATTATTATCATGGGTAGCAGTATATACCACACTATTAGAAGGGTAATTATGGGGGATATGTGGGTTAGTATCAATATTATCCCAAGCGAATTGTAGAACCCTCATAGTAGGTATATAAAAATGTTGTCTAAAAAGTTCAACATCTTCAGTTATAACCCCTAAATCTTCCGCAATAATAGGCAATATTGATTTATAGTTTAATAAAGTATTAAACAGTTCATAAGGTTTAGCATTAGTCCATTTCCCATTGATGGCAGTTTTTTCATAAGCAGGTACCTCCCAAAATGCTACTAACCCTCTAAAATGATCTATCCTAACTAAGTCATATACTTTAAATGAATGCAGTAATTTCTTAATCCACCACTTAAAGCCAGTTTTAGCTAATACCTCCCAATTATAAATAGGGTTTCCCCAGAGCTGACCAGTTTCAGAGAAATAATCAGGTGGGACTCCTGCAACTGCTAACATATTCCCTTCATTATCTAATTTAAATAATTCTCTATTAGCCCATACATCTACACTATCATATGAAACATATATCGGAATATCCCCTATAATTTCTATTCCTTCATTATTTAAGATCTCTTTTATTTCAAAATACTGTTTATAAAATAAATACTGTTCAAAAATATAAAATTCTACTTCATTTCTATCTAAATCATTTAAATTAATATGTTCTTTAAATTTTAAATTCCAGTTGTTCCAACTTTGATTGTTATTAATCTTTTTTAAATATTTAAAAACAGCATAATCATTAATCCAATAATTGTTTTGGTTTTTAAATATCTCTAATTCTAGCTCAATTTTAGTATTATTTTTAGAATTTTTAAAATTGTTAAAAACTAATCTTAAGATTTTATCTTTAAATTCAAATGCTAAGTTATAATGTACTTTATCTAAAGGTAATTCTACTAGGGAGTATTTATTAATAATTTCATTTAAAATATTATTTACTTCGTTAGGAGAAATTAATCCATCTTGAATTAGTTTATAAATGCTAATAAAATAAGGATTACCAGCAAAAGCAGAATAACTACTGTAAGGAGAAAAAGATAAATTACAAACTGGATTAATTGGTAATATTTGGATTTTAGAAAACCCTAAACTTTTTATTAAATTAATAAAGTTAGTCTTATATATAGTAGTAAAATCCCCTATAAATATATCATAATCATCACAAGATGGAAAAGAAAAAATTGGGAAAAGTATTCCACTACTTCTTTTTATAATCATATAAATTCCCCCTATCTTTATTTTTTGATTTATTTAGTTATTTAAAATATTTTAAATTAGTATTAACAAATTCAATGGAATTATAAAGTCTATCTATAATGGAACTTCCTTTTATAAAGTTAGCCAAAATATAAATATTATAATCCTTTAATTTTTCAGATACTGTTTCAATATTTTTTAAAACTTTAAATAAATTTACATTATTAGTTAAGATTGCGTGTTGCCACTCTACGTATTCACCATAAAGTATATCCTCTATTTTAACATTTTTAAATAAAGTAATTTTGTTTAATTCATTTATAAGATCTTTTAGATCAAGATTAAAATCATCTTTTAAAAAAACCCTTAAAAATTCTATAGAGTTATTATTAAACTTATAATTTGATATTAAATTATTCCATTTTTTGTTAAAAAACGAAATAGCTTTAAAGATTTCATGATTTTTAAAAAGCAATCCATTTATTTTTAAGTCAAAAAAATTATTTAAAATTAATATATAAATAAAGGAGCTATGATAAGAAATATTTTTTAAAAGCTCAGTTAATTCTTTTAATAACTCTAAAAAATTTTCATTATTACAATCATTTAATGAATTATTAATTACATCATTTAAATTAAAAGCAGGGATACAAAAAAATATTTTATTAACAATTAACTCTGTTTTTTCTGTTTTTAATATGTATTTTTCTTTATCGGATTTAAAATTAACTAAGTAATCATTTACAAATTTTACACCATTATTTATTAAAAATTGATAAAAATAATTAACTAAAGATTGCAAACCATTTTTAAAGTTAAAAAAAATAGTAGCTTTACTTTTTAATAAATTTTTTTTTATATTTTTTAAATAAGGTAGTAATGGAATAATACTTAATTTATCAATATCAGTAGAAAAAACATTAGAAAAAATAGGAAATAAAATATTTTCATTAAACTCCTTATTAAAATTTTTTTGACAAAAAGTTAATAAAGTATCATTTAGATCATACTCTATTTTTTTATATAGATTAAATATAAAATTTAGTTTAGATTTAAAAGAAACCAGATTAGAAAGTAAAAAATCTATTATGTTGTTTGGAATTTTATATATTTTATTACTAAAAAATACATAATTAGGGTTATTATTAGAAAAAATAGGTTGTAAAGTAGATAATTGAAATTCATTATTAATTTTATTAAATTTTTCATTATATACTAATGAATCAGGTCCAAGCTCTATAAAATATTTATTACCATTAAACTCTAATAATTTAGTCTTGATCTTTCCGCCAATGTCTTTGTCTATAATGTAAATATCATAATTATTTGAATAGTATTTTTTTATTAAAAAAGCTGCAGATAATGCAGTTATCCCACCACCAATAAATGCTATATTCCCCATTCCTTATATTAATTATATTAAAAACTTTATCATATCTTCCTTCAAAAACTACAAAATAAAAAGTATACTTTCTATAAAAAATAATTAAGAATTAAAATATCTAAAAAACACTCCTTAAAAAATCCTAAAAGTAAAAAAAACATAAAACAAACAAAATGGATTTTGCTTTTAGATAAATTAATACAATTAGATGATATAGCATATCCAAAAACTATAATAAAAGATATAGAAATCTATCATTATTGGGATAGTAGTAGATATATTAACCTATAATAATTAAAGACCATATTTAAATATCTCAGTTTTAAATATCTCAGTTACAAAAGTGATAACAACAAGGATAAAACTAGAAATTTATATTCCATCAAACCTAACTAATGAAGTATATAAAGCTAATCTAAATCACATTGAATTAGCACTATATTCAGGATTGCTAACAAATAACTATTTCTATCTTCCTATTATTCTCATTGTTCTAAAAATCTTTCCAAGCACATACATATAAAGCTATTATGTTTAATTGTTAAATCTACATTTTTATTATATCAAAGAGCAAATAATAAAAGAATATGAGCTACTTAAGTCTAAAGAATTCAAAAAACGTATCAATATTAGTCTCTCTAGAAAATTCAATATTAAAAGAAAAAGATACTCTAAATAATCCCCATCATTTCATATTTATATTATTTTACTTTATCAGAAATAGCTAAAAATAATTTATTTAAATTCTTCTTTACTAATGAAATAAAAGATGACTGAAATTTAGAAGAAATAATTTTTTATATAGAAAAACATTTAAGCTATATTATTAGGTTATATTATCCAAAATGATAAAGAACTATATAATAAAGAAATTTTAATTGTTAAAATAAAAGACAAGAAAATTCAATTAGAAAACTTAGAAGATTTGTATAATTATTTAGAAAAATATTTAAAAATAAATAGGAGTGAAATAAATGAAGCCCCAGGAACCATTTTTGCTTTCCTAAGAAGATTTAGGAAAATCAAAAAAGATTGCAATTTCTTAGTTTCCTCAATTACTAACGATAAAATTAATATAATGGAAAAAATAATTAATAGCAGCTTAACAGTAATAGATGTCCATAGTCTACCGGAAAAAGCCTAAAGCTTTGTAGTATCCGCCATTTCATATTTAATATATCAAAAAAAAGAAGAAGAACAGGATTTAAATAAATATTTCTTTGTAATAGATGAATTAAATAAATATGCTCCAGGTAATGTAGATACTCCAATAAAGGATATACTAATAGATATTTCAGAGCGTGGTAGAGAAGTTTAGGAATAATACTAATAGGAGATCAGCAAACTGCATCATTAGTAGAAAACAGAATACTATCTAATTATGCGATAAAAGTGGGTTGAAGATCCGACAAAATATCTAAAAGCTATTATTCGTTTCTAAATGATAAACTAAAGAAAAGAGTAATAATATTAAAAACCAGGGAATATGGTAATTTCTCAAAGAGATTACCCATTACCAATTAATAATAAGATTCTCTTATCCCGTATGAGCTACTAGAAAATAAGAGGTCTATACAACTCAAAAAATCCAGAAATCTTAAATGTACTATTTTAAATACCATCACTTAAAAACATTACTTAGTTAAAAAAAACTACCTAACTATCTCATACTCAAAATTAACTAAATTTTTATTTATTTTATCAAACTCTATTCCTACAAGATAAATTTTTTCATAATTTAGATATTTTTTGTGATACTCTTTTTCTTTGATTTGTTTTAACGCTTTCCCTTTTTCTTCTTTCTTCTCTATAACGAAAAATTCTATATTTGCCTTATTTGAGTTATCTGAGTTATATGTTAATATTACTTTGAACTCTATTATATATACTAATTTGTTATTCACTATTATTGTTAAATCTATTCTCCCTTTTGATGTGTTATCTTCTATTATTACATTATATCCCGTTGCATATACTAATCCATATATCGCTGCAGAATATACATACTCATTTTTTAATACTTCATAGCTTATTGTATTTATAAACACTTCTATTTGTTTTTTTATCTCTTGTAGATCTTCTCTTTTAAATGCTATATTTATTAATGTCGTTTTATCTATTTGGTAATCTCCTGTTATATAAAATAATATCTCACTATTAAATGATTTTCTTACCTCTTTATTCGGATAATCTAATGAATACAATACTTCCTCATTTTCATACTTATATTCTTCTTTTATTGTTAAATACCCTGTTTGAAACATTAACGCTTCTATACTTATATACTCTATATCAAACTTCTCTAATATTTCACTTGTATAGTATTTCTTATGTAAATAAGGTAGATCAAAGTTTTTTTGTTTTATTATTTTAAATAAAAACTCGGTCCTTCCTGTTTCGTACCAATAATTCCTTATCTCCTTCTTATCTAAATATAACAACACATCAAATGGATTATACACTTTATTAGCTAAAAA
>CAKZQG010000041.1 GCA_937139605.1 uncultured bacterium | reverse complement strand
ACATTCTTTTATATAACTTCAAAAATTCTAATATACAACTTCAAAAATATTTTCTTAAAAAATAAAAAAACTAAAAAATTTTAACAAAAGAATAATAAAAAAATTCTAAAATAAAATTGAAATAAAATTAAAATAAAATAAATCAAAAATAACAAAGAAATAATATTTAAAATAGTTTATAATTTATTAGTAGTTAATTCTAATTCAATAGGATAAAATAGACCAGGAGTTATAAGAAAATAGATATTTTCATTAATTTCTTCATTAGGTTCTAAATAAAAAGTAAGTAAATTTTTATACATCCCAGAATCAGCTCTAAAAATATTTCCTTTATATAAAAAGACAAAAGGAGTATAACCAGATACACTAGAACCATATAAAAATACCTTCTGCTTAAATGCAGTATTATTTATAATATTTAGTCTTATCTTATAAACCACCCCATAATTAGAATAATTTAAACTACTAACATTATTAGCATTATTAAAATTAGCTAACTTCAATTCCTCCTCTTTTATAGGAATCCTAAGAGAATAAAATTGATTAGATAAATAAAAAGTAATATCCTTTTGAATAAAAGGTTTATCAAATTTTCCAGTAGATCTTAAAGAATTATCATTATCCAGATATGGTAATTCCTTATTAAATTGATACTTATTATTAATAGCATATATTTTAATTTTTAAAGGATTATTAGCTTTCAAATAAGCAAAACCAGATAATATATTATCTTTTTTAAGATTATTACAAAATAAAAACATGCTAGATTTAGGACTCATACTTAATCTAATAAATCTATTATTATTCAAAAAATCAAAAAAATAATAAGAAGCATTAATCCCACTTTGTATTTCATTAAAAGATATTTCATAATCTAAGTAATAATTTATATCTACTTTAAAATTATTTTCATTATCAAGCTGTATAATAAAATATTTATTATTTAAGAATAAATGATGAAACCAAATAAAATAATCAGAATCAGCTTGTAAATAATTCTCATATAATAACCCCTCATCTTTTATTTTCTCAGGATTATTCGTTATTATTAAATAATCAAACCCAATAGGATTATATATATCCCTCTTTTCAAAATTTAAAACAACTTTCTCAGTATTCAAATAATAAAAATCTTTATTAAAATTTTGTTTTTTAGGAAATATCCTATATACTAATTTATTATTTTTAAAATCATAGCTATAATCTAATTTAATAAAATTATTATTATTATCGTTATTGTTATTATCAACTTTATTTAGATAATTAAATTTTATATTAGGTAAAATAAGAGAATCAAACCAATTAACCTTTTTTAAATAATTAAAATCAGTAGAATAAGAAATAAAATAATTACTAAATAATACATCAAAAACAGGGATTTTAGAATCTATTATTAATTCATCTTCAAAAACACTATTATTATTATTAGCAACTATTTTTAAAGAATAATTTCCAACTTTCATAGGAGTTATTTTTAATAAATTATTATTAATTAAACTAACAGCTAAATTATCATCAGCAAACACATTATAAGACACACCCTTCCTATTAGCTATTTTTATATAATACTCTTTATTAACCAAAGCTAACAAGTAATTCTTTTCAAAAAATACAGGTGGAATTAAATCAACATAATTCCTTAATAAAATTAAATAACTATTTAATAATCCTTCTTTAGAAGAATACCCACTTAAAAAAGATAATCTCTTATCAATAGATACTAACCTTTTCCCTTTTAAAAATATAGTATAAACACCCCTATAATCATCATAAACATATTTAATATCCTGATAATTATCTACATTTTTACTAAAATAATCTAAAACATCAATAATATCTTTTGAATAATAATTTTTATGAATATAAAAAACCTTATTAAGAGTTTTATTTATTTTAGAATAATAAACTATAAAATTTCCTTCTTTTTTTTCAATTAAATCAACTCCTGCTAAAACTTCTATTAAAGAAAAAATAACAAAACACACCAAAATAAAAATATAAATAAATAATAGTTTCAATACCCTCATTTTTAATTTGCTTTTTAATTCATTTAATAACCTATCCCCTTTTATATTATTTTATTATATACTTTTATATTAATTTCCTACTTTTAAATATTCTAAATATTCTAAATAACTAATACTAAATCACTTAATTATTTCATCTATGATAGATATAAAACTATTAATAAGATTTTGATAAACATTTTCATAAGAATCAACATTATAATCATTATAGTTATTATTATTTTGATAATTTAAATAATAAAGATACTCTTTAAAAAAACCTATATAAAATAAAAATAATTTAAGATTTGTAATATTTTTAAAATCTTGTAAATCTATTTTATCTAAAAAATGTAATTCCCTATAAACTAAAAAAATAAGGTATAGCAATTTTTTTAATTTAGTTATATTAAAATCATTTTTCTTAGCCAATTTTTCACAAGCTCTTTCTTCAAAATCAACCAAACCATTATTTAACTTAAAAGAAAAAATAAACTCATAAGCCTTAAGATCATATGAAATTATAACCACCTCTTTTAATAAATTTAAAATATAATTAATAATCAAAGAAAAAATATTTTTTAAATCTTTATAAAAATTTCTTTCCAAAATTCTTTTTCTTTCTGAAATTCCTTTAATATTAAAAACTTCTTTATAAAACAAATAAAAAATTAACTTATATTTATAAAAAACTAACTTAGTTAAAGAATTTAAATTTTCTAAAGCTTTTAATTTTTTATTAATATATTTAAAAAACTTATTTTGTTGATTATTATCTTTATAAAATTTATATAACTTAGCTAAATAGATATTTAGCAAATAATTTTTTTGATTTTTTATAAAATAATTTATTTCAAATTTTATTTTTTTTAATAAAATATGATCATCTTTTAAAAGTTTTTTATTTTTTAAAGTAGTTCCTTCATTCAAAATATACTTCATACTCATCATCATTATAATTATTTTTATTATTATTTTTTAGCTTAATAAAAATTTTTTTAGCTTTACCTTTATACTTTATTCTATTATATATAGCAAACAATAGGTTTTTAGTATTCTTTGATAATTTTTTACCATAGATATCTATTATCTGATTTTTAATTGATTCAAATTGTTCTAAAGTATTAGCTAAAATTAGTTTTCTATATAAGATATTTTTATACGGGCTTTCATCTAAAAACATTGGTAAATCAGTAATTACTTCAGGGAAATTAGAACCATCTTGATTACTATTATTAATATAACTACTTAATAATTTTAGATACTGTATAACTCCGATTTTATCGATATAACCCGATTGTTTTTTAGATAATAAAGTCCCAGGACCTCTCAATTCTAAGTCCTTTAAAACTACATCATAATTAGTTAAGTTCTCTTTTTCAAAGAAACTTATCCGTTCAAATGTCTTGGTATTAACTAAATCTTGAGGAAATAATATATAACAATATCCTTGAGTACCTTGTCTTGAAACCCTACCCCTTAACTGATAGATCTGACTTAAACCCAACAAATGAGAATTATCTATTATCATTACATTAACATTAGGGTTATCTAACCCCGATTGCATTAATGTAGTAGATAAAATTATATCATACTTCTTATTAATAAAATCTATAAAAATTTTTTCAATTAAATTCCGAGATAACTTAGAATGTAAAATATTCATCCTTATTTTAATATTATTCTTATCAAAATGCTCTAAAAGATACCGATAAATTAAATAAAGTTCATCTATATTATTATTAATGTAATAAATCTGCTGCTTAGAATTGGGTAAATTAGAATCATTAAATAAATGTCTGTAAATAAGAGATAATAAAATCTCATAAGCATTTCTTCTATCACTAAAATAAAATAAAAATACAAAAGGTTGTTTATAATTAACAGGCGGAGTAGAAATTACAGTCGTATCTATTAAAGAATTTAGAGATAAAAATAAAGTTCTGGGGATAGGAGTTGCACTTACCATTAATATATGAGATTTTACAAATATTTCTTTCACTTTTTCTTTAAATAATACCCCTAAAAGATGCTCTTCATCTATTATAACTAAGCCAACTCTATTAGCTATATCTCTTAATTTATCTAAATCTAAATTAGTAGAAACTAAAACCAATACATTTTCTTTTTCTATAAAATCTTTTAAGTTTTTGTTAGAGTCCTTTTCAATAGAACAATATAATCTAATTGAATCTGGTAAATATTTATTAAACCTATTATATAAGGTAATATAGTGTTGATAAGCTAAAACGGTAGAAGGTACAATAAATAAGACTTTATATTTATTAGAGATAACACGAGCTATCGCTCTTATCAAAACTTCTGTTTTTCCATATCCCGTATCACCTATTATTAACCTATTAGCTGGAATCTCTGATTCCAAGTCTTTTAACACTTCATTTATAGCTTTTAATTGATCCGGAGTTTCTTTATAAACAAAATCCTTAGAGATAAAATCTTCTAAATCAGTCTTAAAAAAACTAATTGCTTTAGTATTTAACCTATTAGCGTTTATCTTTAAAATAGTCTCAGCTAAATCTTTTGTTTGAATATATAATTCCCTTATTTTTTTATTCCATTCAGATAAAGAAGGTCTTGATAGAATTTTTTCCTTTAATTTCTCCGTTATTTCTTTAGAAGCTATATATCTATGGATATAAACGTTTTCTATGTTAAGATATACTTTTTTATTATTTTTAAATAAAACTAAAGCCATATCTTTATGATATCCTGGTTTTATCTCTATATTTTTTATCCCTAAATAAATCCCGATCCCTAAGTTATCTACTACAACCAAATCCCCTTCTTCAAATTTATCTATATCTATAACAAAATCTCTTTTTAAATCTTTTGTAATCCAATTATTACTTAATCCATTAACATCAGCATCAGTTATGATAATAATCTTATAATTATTATCCACAAATCCACCAACAAACTCATCATTTTCTATTAATTCAATGCTAATATCTACATAATTACTATCAATTTTTATAAAATCTTGTAAAGTTTTAGAAAATAAAATAATCTTATATCCCTTAAATTTTTTATAGATATATTCATTTAATATACTTTGTTTTAAAGATAAGTCAGGTAAATTACTAAACTCTTGTTTTATAAACTCATCTATATGAAAAATCTTAACATTACTTAAAAAATCTTTGGTAAATTCATGAGATAAATTATATTCATTTTTTAAAATAAAATATAATCTATTTCCAAATGATTCTTGAGATAAATCTGTAATAAAATTTAGCTTTCTAGTAAAATAATCAAATATTTTATAATTATCTAAAATATTTTCTTGATTTTTTGGTAATAAAACGAAGCTGTTAATCTTTTTTATACTAATAAATTCATCTTTATCAAAATATCTAATAGATTCAATATAATCATCTTCAAATTCAATTCTAACAGGATACTCGCTTAAATAAGGGAAAACATCAATTATATTGCCTCTTGTATTATATTCAAAATATTGGCTAATAAGCCCCACCCTTTTATAACCATACTCCTCTAAAATTTTAATAAAATCATAAATTCCATATCTATCTTTAACACTTACAACTTTTTTTAATAACTCCTTATTTTTAGTATCATATAGATTTTGTAAAATATAAATTAAATTATTTAAGTTATGATAAGTTAAAACAGGTAAATCCCTAAAAAAATCTTTATTAATATAAAATTCTGATAAATCAAAAAATCTCCTTAGATAATTCAAAAATAAATTACTATTAATTTTGTTTTCTATTTTATTTTCTAAAAAATTAATAAAGTTATAATAATTTTGGACAAGGATTTCATTAGAAAAAACTAAAATAAAAAAATCCTCACATACCCCATTTTTATTAACAATTTCATTAACAGAAATATTTTTATTTTTATAATTTTTAATTGTTTTACAGTTTTTAAGTTTATCTAAAACTAAATTGATAGATTTTAAAGTATATAAAAAATACATAAAATTAAAAAAATATTATATAAATATTAAAAATTAAAAACTACCAATATCTAATCTAATAGAATTAAGAAAATAGTTAATAGGGTTGGTATTATTAGGTAATCTTATAGGGGGTTGCCAAGCATTACCTTTTTTTATTAATAAATCATTCCCATTAGTTAATCCTCTCCTTGTATTTATAGCTATATAAACATTTAAATTATCATCTACTTTTATATCTCCATAACTTCCAAATCCCGTTATCCCTGATGATAAATATTGAGTATTTAAAATTTCATTATTTATCGTATTAGTAGAAGTATTATAAAAAATATAATTAGCTGTATTAGTTGTGGAGTTAATAGCTAAAATATGGATATTATTATTTTTATCTTTAAAATTTCTTAAATAATTAGCAGATACTGTATTAAAAGGTATTGTATTCCATAATAATGAACCAAAATTTTTATAAGTTATTCTTAAATTATTAGTATTAGTATTGGTAGTATGAATTATGTATATTCCATTGTTAGTTATTTCCAAGTTAATATTTCTTGCATGATTAGCAGTAGAAGTATCGGTATACTGGTATTCCCATGTTTGTCCTAAGTCCTTTGAAATAGCTAATTTTAACCTTAATCTATTGGTTGTTTGTCTTTCAGAATATGCTACATAAATATAGTTATTAACTAATTTAACATCGTTATAAAATCCACAAGGATAAGCACCAACAGTAGAAAACATATTATTATTAGCAGTATTAGTATCAAATCTTCTATGTCCATCTATCCTTGTTATCCATCCATTTATATTTAATTTCAAATCAGCTAATCTTCCAGTGGGAGGTAACCCAGGAGTACTATTAGTATCATAATCATAATAACTAACTACTTCATTAGTGTTATCTTTGTCATAATTAATGCTTTTAAAATAAGGAAACCCATCATCTATTAACAATGTATCAAATCTGCCAGTATTAGTTAGAGTTCCGTTAGCATTTAAATATATAACTTCACCTAAGGAAGAATCAGTTAAATCATAAGTTATCATATGTAAATTATTATTTAAATCCACAGTAATCCCAGGTATTCTTCCATTATTCTTATTTTCAGTAAATATCCTTTGATTATCAACACTACTACTTGCTACATTTATATTATCATCAATAGTATTATTATTTACTCTACTAAAAGAAACTCCAGCAGAATTAGAAGTTATTCTAAAATAATCTAAATCACTTAAAGTTATATTATACCCTAAAACATGTATATAAACAGTATTAGCAATTGCAGGAATAGAATAAATTATATCTAAAAATGGGAAAGTATTTGTAGTTAAAGTATTTGTAAAAGCAGTAAAACCAATAGTAGGATTTAAAGAATCAGTAAAGGTACTTCTTAAGTAAATTATCCTCCCATCAGTAGAAGAATAAGCAACTATATGAACTTCTCCTAAATTATCAGTAGAATAAGTTTTTGGAGTTAATAAAATTGAACAACTATTAAAAGTATTATCATTATTACCTGTAGGATAAAAATTGTAATCAGTTCTATTATTAAAAGTAGATTTCCTAAGATAAACTAATTTATCTCTATTACCGTTCCAGGCTCCATTAGCTTGACCTCTTATACTAACTACAATATTAATAGAGTTATTATAAAAGTAAGCATCTAAGTCTCTAAATGTATTTATTGTTATTGGTCTTGAATTATTCTGATAATAAGCTTGATCATTTAAGGATTGAATGGCAGAAAAATTAACTAAATCATTAGTAGAAAAATAACAAATATCGTTTGCATAAGGAGCAGAAGTAGTATTATTATAAAAAATAAAATGTATAGTATTAGGTGTATTAGCTATATTACCTATTAAAACTATAGGGATTCTTGGATATAAATTATTTTCAGTAGCTCCCATTAATTTTTTATCCAAGTTAATAACACTCCAGTTAATTGCATCAGAACTATAAGCTAAATACATATCATTAACTGAATTTATACTATTATTAGATCCCCCTGTTCTTTCAGTGGCAAAAACAATAAAGAATCTATTAGAAACAGATAAAGAATAAGTTAATCTCGGATACCTTATTACTACATTATAATTTCTTCCATTAAAAGTATAAATAAAAGGGAATCTGAAAACTTCTAGTTTAACCCAGTTTCCTTTATAAACGCTATCCAATTTCCTATAAGCAAAATACAAAACACTATACCGTTTAAACTGTCCATCAGCAGGATCATAAAGAAACTCTGTGTTATTAACATAACAAGTATATAAATAGTTTCCAACTGTTAAAATTTTAGTTCTACTTCCTAAAGAGTTAGCAGTAGAAGGAACAGAATAAGAATAAGGGTTAGTATTATCTAAGTCTTTATAATTCCAGTTAGAAGTAAATGTATTTTTATAAGATTTAAAAAGATAATAATAAGAAGTAGCAGGTCTTATTTTAGAAAAAACTATATTATAAGACCCTAATTTAGTATCAATATTAAAAGCATTATTAGTATTAGAAGCATTTAAATTAGTAAAATTAGGGAATAAATTTTCAGAGTTACTAATTGAATATTCAATTAAATTAGTAGTAGGGTTTATCCCTGAGATAATAAAATAGGCGTTATTTTTAATTTCTTTTCTGATTTTAGCTAAAAATGCGTGCTCTTTTTTTATATTATTAAATTCTGTATAAAAATAAACATAAACTATTGAAGATTTATTTTTAAAATTAATATCTTTAATGTTATATGCGTTAGGTAAAGGATAAAAGGTATGTCCTCCATCTATTGATTTGTAAAGCTTTTTAGTATTAGTATCCAATTTATAAGCATATATATAATTATCAACTGTTAAGTATATAGCTTTATTAGGGTATGTGTTATAGATTTGTTTAACTGTAGTAGCTTCTCTAATAGCTCGAGATAATTCGAAATAAACCGTCCTAAATATAGACGTTTCTTTATATTTTCCTGAAACAGGGAAATTATAATAAAAAAACATAAAAGATCCAACACTAATCGCAAAAAATATTAACATAATAGATATAGCTACAATCATTTCTAATAAACTCAATCCGTTTAAACTTAATCCATCTTTAAAAAAATAAAGACTTTTTAATTTAATAAATTTAATAGGCTTTACATTTTTCATATTTTACTTATCCCCCTGATTATTATCCTGATTATTATTTTAATATTAAATATTAATCTCTATTTATTAATTCATATTCAAAATTAGCTAATCCTTTATTATTTTTATCAAACTCTACCCCTAATAGATAAATTTTTTCATAATTTAAATATTTTTTAAAGTATTCTTTTTCTTTAATTTGTTTTAATGCCCTCCCTTTTTCTCTTTTACTCTCTAGCACTTTAAACTCTATTATATACACTAATTTTTTATCTACTATCACACTCATATCTATCCGCCCTTTTGATGTGTTATCCTCTATTATTACATTCAATCCCGTTGTATATAACATACTATATACTGCTATTACATAACTATATTCTTCCTTTAAATACATATAACTTATTGCACTTATTAATATCTCTATTTGTTCCTTTAACTCCTCTATTTTTTCTGTTTTTAATATCTCTATTATTTTTTCTGCTATTACATTTACCTTTGATTTCTGTTTTACTAAATTATACAATATATCTCTATTAAATGATACTCTTACCTCTTTATTCGGAAATCCTAACTCAAACAATATCCCATTTTCACTTACCTTATAATCCTTTATGGTTAAATATCCACTTTGAAACATTATCGCTTCTATTTCTATTTCTTCTACATCAAATTTATTTAATAAACTCTCATCCGCTTTTATTCCTTCTAATTCCACTATATTATACTCCTTTTGTTTTATTAACTTTATTAAAAAACTTGGGGTTCCCGTCTCATACCAATAACTCCTTATCTCTTTCTTATCTAAATATAACAACACATCAAAGGGATTATATACCTTACTACCTAAAAAATTATATCCATTATACCATTCCTTTACTTCTTCTATATTTACATTATCCAGATACTCTTTAAAATAATTCTCTAATTCTTCTTGCGTATATCCGCATATGTCTCCATACCTTTTATCTAATGATATATCCTTTAACTGATTTAACCCACTAAAAAGAGATACTTTCGCAAATTTACTCACCCCCGTTACCAACACAAATCTTATATATTTATCTAATGCCTTCAATACTGAATAGAAACTCTTTAATGTTTTTCTTATCTCTTCTGCATGTTTTCTATCCTCTATTACATCTAATATTGGCTTGTCATATTCATCTATTAACACTACTACCTGCTTATTATATCTTTCACTTACTTCTATTATTAAATTCTGTAACATTAACCCTACATGATTTTCTTCCTTTTCCTTCTCTATTTCCATTCTCTTATAATTTAACCTTACTTCATTCTTTATTACTTCATATATTTCACCACTTGTTTTTATATCTATTGCAAAGTTTACTCTTATTACTGGATATTTTTCACTCCAATCCCATTTATCCTCTATGTACAATCCCTTATATAATTCTCTTTTCCCTTCATATAAATATTCTATTGTTGATAACAATAACGACTTTCCAAACCTTCTTGGCCTACTTAAAAATATATATTTCGAACTACTTAACAATTCATATATATATCTCGTTTTATCTACATACACATAATTACCCTCTATTAGTTCTCTAAAATCACTTATTCCTATTGGTAATTTCTTCACTTACTTTTTACCTCCTATTACTTCATACTCAAAATTAACCAAATTTTTATTTATCTTCTCAAATTCTATCCCCACTAAATATATCCTTTCATAATTTAGATATTTTTTAAAGTACTCTTTATTTTTTATCTGTTTTAGTGCCCTCCCTTTTTCTCTTTTATTCTCTAGCACTTTAAACTCTATTATATACACTACTTTTTTATTTACTATTATTGTTAAATCAATTCTCCCTTTACTTGTATTATCTTCTATTATTACATTATATCCCGTTGCATATACTAATCCATATATTGCTGCTGCATATACATACTCATTTTTTAATACTTCATAACTTATTGAATTTATAAACACTTCTATTTGCTTTCTTATTTCTTCCAGATTTTCTTTTATTAATGCCAATTCTAATGGTTTTGTTATATATTGTTTATAATCTCTCGTTATATAAAATAATAACTCATTGTTAAATGCTTCTCTTACTTCCCTATTTGGATAATCTAATGTATATACTTCTCTTGCCCCTAACTTTTCTATCTCTTTTATTGTTAAATACCCCGTTTGAAACATTATTGCTTCTATACTTATATACTCTATGTCAAATTTCTCTAATATCTCTTCCGTATAATATCTCTTATACAAATATGGTAAATCAAAGTTCCTTTGTTTTATTATTTTAAATAAAAACTCTGTTCTTCCCGTTTCGTACCAATAATTCCTTATCTCCTTTTTATCCAAATATAACAACACATCAAATGGATTATATACTTTATCGCTTAAAAAATTATATCCGTTATACCATTCTCTTACTTCTTCTATATTTACATCTCTTAAATATTCTTTAAAATAATTCTCTAATTCACTTTGAGTATATCCACATATATCCCCATACCTTTTATCTAATGAGATATCCTTTAATTGATTTAATCCACTAAATAATGATACTTTTGCAAATTTGCTTACCCCCGTTACTAGCACAAATCTTAGATATTTATCCAACCCTTTTAACACTGAATAAAATTCCTTTAATATTTTTCTTACTTCTTCTGCTTGTTTCTTATCTTCTATTAGATCTAATATCGGCTTATCATACTCATCTATTAATACCACTACCTGCTTATTATACTTCTCACTTAAATCCATTATTAATTTTCTAAATCTCCTTATTCCATCTTTCTTTTTATCTTCTTTTATCTTATATTTCTTATAGTTAATCTCTAGTTCATCTTCTATCCTATTATATACTCCCTTATACTCTCTTATATCCACTGAAAAATCCACTCTTATTACCGGATATTTTTCATCCCAGTTCCATTTATTCTCTATATACAATCCATTAAATAATTCTCTTTTAGATTCATATAAATATTCTATTGTAGATAATAATAACGACTTGCCAAAGCGTCTTGGCCTACTTAAAAATACATACTTCGAACTACTTACTAACTCATATATATACTTCGTCTTATCTACATACACATAATTTCCCTTTATTAACTCTCTAAAATCACTTATCCCTATTGGCAATCTCTTCATTTTCCAACACCACCTATTATCTCATACTCAAAATTAATTAACTCCTTTTTTACCTTATCAAACTCTATCCCCACTAAATATATCTTCTCGCAATTTAAGTACTTCTTATGATACTCTTTTTCTTTTATCTGTTTTAACGCCTTCCCTTTTTCTCTTTCATTCTCTAGCACTTTAAACTCTATTATATACACTACTTTTTTATCCACTACTATTGTTAAATCTATCCTCCCTTTTGATGTATTATCTTCTATTATTACATTATATCCCGTTGCATATACTAATCCATATATCGCTGCTGCATATACATACTCATTTTTTAATACTTCATAACTTATTGTACTTATAAACACCTCTATCTGTTTTTTTATCTCTTGTAGATTTTCTTTTTTAAATGCTATATTTATTAATGTTGTCCTATCTATTTGATAATCCCCCGTTATATAAAATAATATCTCACTATTAAATGATTTTCTTACTTCCTTATTCGGGTAATCTAATGAATACAAAACCTCTTCATTTTCATACTTATACTCCTCCTTTATAGTTAAATACCCTGTTTGAAACATTAATGCTTCTATACTTATATACTCTATGTCAAACTTCTCCAATATCTCGCTTGTATAATATTTCTTATGTAAATATGGTAAATCAAAGTTCTTTTGTTTTATTATTTTAAATAAGAACTCCGTTCTTCCCGTCTCATACCAATAATTCCTTACCTCCCTCTTCTTTAAATATAATAACACATCAAACGGATTATATACCCTACTACCTAAAAAATTATACCCATTATACCATTCCTTTACCTCTTCTATATTTATTCCTTTTAAATACTCTTTAAAATAATATTCTAACTCTTGCTGCGTATATCCACATATATCTCCGTATTCCTTGCTTAATGAAATATCCTCTAACTGATTTAACCCACTAAACAATGATACTTTTGCAAATTTACTTACTCCCGTTACTAACACAAATCTTATATATTTATCTAACACCTTTAATACTGAATAGAAACTCTTTAATGTCTTCCTCACCTCTTCGGCTTGATTCTTATCTTCTATTAAATCTAATATCGGCTTGTCATATTCATCTATTAACACTACTACCTGCTTATTATATCTTTCACTTACTTCTATTATTAAATTCTGTAACATTAACCCTACATGCTTCTCTTCCCTTTCCTTCCCTATTTCCATTCTCTTATAATTCAACCTTATCTCGTTCCTTATTACCTCATATATTTCACTACTTGTTTTTATATCTATTGCAAAGTTTATTTTTATTACTGGATATTTTTCACTCCAGTTCCATTTATTCTCTATATACAATCCATTAAATAATTCTCTTTGACCTTCATGTAAATATTCTATTGTAGATAATAACAGTGATTTTCCGAAACGTCTTGGCCTACTTAAAAACACATATTTACAACTACTTAATAATTCATATATATATTTGGTTTTATCTACATATATGTAATTATTTGTTATTAATTCTTTAAAGTCGCTTATCCCTATTGGCAATCTCTTCATAGATTTAATACCCCCAATTACTCTAAGGATACTAATATTTATCTTTGTTAGTATTCTAATTTCTTAAACTATTTTTTATTTTCTACAATATATATTTAAAATTGCTAAAAATAAAATCCTTTTTACTAAAAAATAAAGAGATAAATATAAATAGAGAAATAAAATAAGGAAATAAAAAATAATAAATTAATTATAGAGAAAATAGTTTAGAGTATTTGATTCTTTTAGAGTTAGCGTAATTATGAGCTTGATCTCTTAACATTCTTAAAAAATTCCACAAGTTAATATTAGTTCTTTTTAAATCTAATTCAAGAATATCGTATTTTAAGTGATTATAATTAAGATCTAAAAGTAGAATTTTATCATCGGGTTTAACAATTGATAATAATTTAATAGGCAGTAGTTGGGGGTAATTAGAAAGTACTTGATATGCAGCAACTAACTGGTTTCTCCCCCCATCTATCAATATAACTTGTGGAAATAAATTCAAACTCTTATCTTTATATTGTTCAAAATTAATTAAATATTTAATTCTTCTTTCAAGTAGTTCTTTGATATTAGAGATATCGTCGAATTTATTATTTAATTTAAAAATCCTATATTTTTCTTTTTTAAGTTTATTTTTTTCAAAAACTATCAAAGCGCCATAAACATTTTCTCCATAAAAATGACTAACATCTATAGCCTCTATCCTATTTATTGATTTTAAATTTAAGATTTTTGCTAAATCCCTTATTATATTTTCTTTATTAAATTTTTGGTTTTTTAAATACACATTCCTAATTAAATTTTCTAAATAATCAATTGTTTCTTTATCTTCTTTTTGATCTAAAGCAGCTAATTTTAAACCAATTATTTTAAAATTAATATTATTTAAATCATAAGATTTTTGAGAATTTTCTAAAAATTTAAAATATTCCAAAAATTTAGATTCATTATTATTAAAATTTTCCAAAATCTTAACTAAATTTTCGCTATAAAAATTTGTCTTAATTTCCTTAAGATTATTAGTATTAGGAATATATTCTAAAATAGTAGTTAATAGGATCTGTTCTTTAGAAAGATCTTTAATGTTTTTCAATTCAAAAATCTGAGTATCTTTTAAAATATTAGTTAATCCATTAGAATATAGCTTAGATAAAGCAACAAAAATAATATCATCAGAAAAACTTGAAAAGTATATATAATATCTCTCTACATCCTCAATATAATTTGATAAGTATCTTTCTAGTGTTTTTATTTTATTTCTTAAAACAATAGCTTTCTCATATTCCAAATTTTCTTTTAGAATTTCTAATTGTCTATAGAGCTCAGTTATATAGTTTTGTATAGAATGCTTATCTTTAGATAAAAATTTAATAGCAAACTCAAGATTTTCAAAATATTGCTTAAGATCTATCTTATTTTGACAAATCCCACTACAGTAATTAGAATAATAATACATACATAAATTAGGCTTATATCTATTAAAATTATATTTACAAAGTCTAATTCCGAATAAATTTCCTAAGGTTTTTTTTATACTTTCAAAGTTGTATATATTTAAGAATGGGCCAACAAAGAAAGAGATATCTTCATTTAAAGTTGAAGCAACATCAAAATAAGGAACCCCATCTTTATTAATCAAAACTATATACTTCAAAGGCTTTTGATATTTAAATTGAATATTATAAAACGGTTTATATTTATAAATTAAAATAGCTTCAGTTATTAGTGCCTCTAATTCCGAATTTAATACTTTATATTCTATCCTAGATACCTTTTTCAACAGTTCCTTAGATTGATTTAAATGCTGAAGTAATCTTTGTTTTATATTCTTAGCTTTTCCTATATATATTATATTGTTTTTATTATCAATGAAAAAATAAACCCCCGGTAACTCCGGAAAACCTTTTATCTCATCTCTTAATAATCCCATAACTTTATAAATAATACTTTACTCATTAAATTATTTTAATATCTTTTAAATAACTCCTTTTAATGTTTTATTTAATATTTATTTTTTTATATTTTAAAAAGGATAATAAAAAATAAAATATAAATCCTATTTTAGGAAAAGTTAAAAATATAAGAACTTAAAATATAAAAAAGGGGAGAAAAAATGAAAACAGTTTTCAAATTTAAAACAGAATTTTGGATCCCTACATATACCAAAATATCTGCTACCACTATTTACGACTTTAGAATAGGACTAAAAATTATACCTCCAAATTCTTTATTATATCACTTTTATATTAATATATTTAATTATCATTCAGTTCCATCTATATACACAAATAGTTTTGCATATTGGTTTTATAAAAATGGATATTACCAAATAGGGGAAGAAATATCTTCAATAGATCCTACAGATTACTTTGATATAGAAAAACTAAGACAAGATTTAATAGATATAATAAGCAGATACCAAGAACAAGATACAAAAACATTATCAGAACCTTTTCTCTTTCTTAGCATTCAAAGGAATATATTTCATACTAATTTAAAAGCTACTAACTTAGAGGAACTAATAGATGGTATAAAAAAATCTAGTATAAACTCCATATTTTACCATTTAATAACTTCAAAAGTAGATAATAAAAAAGCAATTAATGATTACTCAGAATTCTTGAATTTAATCGGACAGTATAACAAAGCAGAACTAATCAATAAAATAGATGTATATGCGCTAAACCTATACGAAATAAAAGAATTAATTCTGGAGGTGCTAACAAAATGATAAACTTAAAAGACTACGAACAATTCATAGGTAAAGAAACTCTAATTGAATTAGAAATAATAGCAAAACAATTAAAAAATATAAGAGTTTTACATGTAAATAGTACAAACAAAGGAGGAGGAGTAGCTGAAATACTTTCTAGATTAATCCCCTTAATGAACAGCTTAGGAATAAAAACTGATTGGAAAATATTTAAAGGGAGCTATAATTTTTTTAAATTCACCAAAAAACTTCATAACTTACTACACTTACCGTCCGATGAAGATATAGAAAGCGAAGAAATAAATCTATATTTAAGAACCACTTATGAAAACCTTAATGAAATAAATACAGAAGACTATGATATAGTATTTATTCATGATCCCCAACCTTTAGCTTTAATAGTAAAAAAACAAGAAAATCAAAAATGGATATGGAGATGCCATATAGATACATCTACTCCAAGTCCCAAAGCTTGGAATCTAATAGAATTATTTATAAATTCATACGATGCCGCAATCTTTCATATGCCAGAATTTATATATAAAGGCATAAAAATCCCAACCTATATAATTCCTCCATCCATAGACCCTTTACATCCTAAGAATATATCTTTAGAAGAAGATTTTATTTTTCAAACCCTAAATAAATTTTCAGTAGATCCTGAAAAACCAATACTTTTACAAGTATCACGGTTTGATAGATTAAAGGATCCAATAGGAGTATATAATGCTTATAAGCTAATAAGGAAAAAATATGATTGTCAATTAATTTTAGTGGGGTCATTTGCAGCAGATGATCCCGAAGGAGAAGAAGTATATAAAGAAGTACTAAACCAAACTGCAGAAGATAAAAATGTATTTATATTAAATTTACCTCCTGATAGTCATTTAGAAATAAATGCTTTCCAAAGAGCAGCAACAGTAGTATTTCAAAAATCAATAAGAGAAGGATTTGGATTAGTAGTATCAGAAGCTATGTTTAAACTAAAACCAGTAATAGGAGGAAACACTGGAGGAATTAAAAGACAAATAATAGATGGGATAAATGGATACTTAGTAAATACATATCAAGGAGCAGCATTTAGAGCACGACAACTACTAGCCGATAAAGAACTAAGACTAAAAATGGGACAAAACGCTTATAATATCGTTAAACACCGATTTTTAATCACCAGACACTTAAAAGATTATTTAACATTAATTTATGAAATTATAAAAAATAAAAATTAATATAAACATCAATAAATGTAGAATATTATTAACTGGAGGGAAAATTTATGAAAACATTATTTGAAAAAATCTGGGAAAATCATGTTATTTATGAAATAGATGGGTTTTATGGATTATATGTTGATTTACATTTGATACACGAAGTTACTTCACCTCAAGCTTTTGAGAACTTAAGATTAAAAGGTAGAAAAGTTAGACGCCCAGATCTAACAGTTGCAACATGTGATCATAATGTTCCTACTACCCCAAAACACTTGCCAATAGAAGACCCAATAGCTAAAAAACAAATAGAAACTTTAGAAAAAAACTGTAAAGAAAATAATATTTTATTTTTTGGAATAGATAGCATATATCAAGGGATAGTACATGTGATAGCACCAGAATTAGGATTAACACAACCAGGGATGGTAATAGTATGTGGGGATTCCCATACTTCAACACATGGTGCTTTAGGTGCCTTAGCTTTCGGAATAGGTACATCCGAAGTGGAATTAGTATTAGCTACTCAAACAATAAAACTTAGAAAACCTAAAACTATGGAACTAAAAATAACTGGGAATTTACCTAAATTTATCTATCCTAAAGATATAATCTTATATATAATAGGGAAAATAGGAACTAATGGAGCAAGCGGATATGTAATAGAATACACAGGAAATGTTATAAAAGAATTAAGCATAGAAGGGAGATTAACTATAAGCAATATGAGTATAGAAGCAGGAGGAAGAGCGGGATTAATAGCCCCTGATGATACAACTTTTAAATACTTAGAGGATAAACCGTTTGCTCCAAAAGGGAAAAAATGGGAAAAAGCTTTAAATTATTGGCAATCTTTAAAAACAGATGAAAACGCTAAGTATGATAAATCTATTGAAATAGATGTCTCTAATTTAGATCCGCAAGTAACTTGGGGTACTAACCCCTCACAAGTAGTAAGTGTAAATGGAGTTGTTCCTGATCCTGATGAATTTAAAGATGAAAATCAAAAAAAAGCTGCTATTAAAGCTTTAGAGTATATGGATCTTAAACCAGGTACTAAAATAACAGATATAAAAATAGATAGAGTTTTTATTGGTTCTTGTACCAATGCAAGAATAGAAGACTTAAGAGTAGCTGCTGAAATTGTTAAAGGTAAAAAAGTTAATAAACATGTTAGAGCAATGGTTGTTCCTGGCTCTACCCAAGTTAAATTATTAGCAGAAAAAGAAGGGTTAGATAAAATATTCAAAGAAGCGGGTTTTGAATGGCGAGAAAGTGGGTGTTCTATGTGCTTAGGAATGAACCCTGACATATTAGAACCCGGTAAAAGATGTGCATCCACTTCTAATAGAAACTATGAAAATAGACAAGGAAAAGGAGGAAGAACACATTTAGTTAGTCCTGCTATGGCTGCTGCTACAGCCATATACGGCCATTTCGTAGATTACAGAGAATTACTATCATAAAAAAATATATAAAAAAACTACCATAAAAAAATAAGAATAGGAAATTGCTTAATTAATTCCACTTATGTTAAAATCAAGTTAAAAATTTAATAAGTGTGGAAATAAAACGCATTACTAAAGTAAGATGAATTTTTAAAATACCGCTTTTGTAAGCAATAATAAGAAAATAAGATTATTTTGGCTCTTAGAGTTTTTGAACTTGAACTTCCCTTATTGATATCATTAAGAAAAAATATATACTCTAATAAGGATAACAATCAAAGAAAAAATGTAATTAAGCTTAATGTAATTAAGCTTATAGCAAAATATCTGTGTTTAGTATTTTTGAAAGGGATAGGAAAATAAAAGTTGAAATAATCAATTATGATGTGCATTATAAATTTAAAAGTTATAGATTCAAAAGTTATAATAAATAGTTTTATATAAACTGGATAGTAAATTAGAGAACAAATATGCAACAAAAAGATATAAAAGAGTTAATAAAAAAAATAGAAAATAAAGAAATAATAGTAGGGATTATAGGCTTAGGGTATGTAGGATTACCTTTAGCTATTAATTTTTGTAAAAATAATATAAACGTTATTGGTTTTGATATAGATAAAACTAAAATAGAACTACTAAATAATAAACAAAGTTATATAAAATATATAAAAGATGAAATAATAAAAGAGATATCTAATTATTTTAGAGCTACAGATGATTTTAGTTTGCTTAAGGAAGTGGATTTTATAATAATTTGTGTGCCTACTCCATTAGATAAACATAGGAACCCAGATATGACCTATGTTTTTAATACTGCAAAAACAATTTCAAAATATTTAAGAAAAAACCATATAGTAATCTTAGAATCTACTACTTATCCATTAACCACAGAAGTAGATTTAAAAAATATTTTAGAAGAAAGTGGATTAAAAGCTGGTGTTGATTTTTATTTAGGATTTTCTCCAGAAAGAGAAGACCCTGGTAATAAGAAATTTAGTTTTAGAGAAGTTCCGAAAGTAGTAAGTGGAATAAACAAAGAATCTTTAGATTTAATATCAAAGTTATATAGTTTAGTAGTAGATAAAGTAGTAGAAGTATCTTCTCCGAAAGTAGCAGAAGCTGCAAAACTATTAGAAAATATTTATAGATCAGTTAATATAGCGTTAGTAAATGAACTAAAAATGGTATTTGATAAAATGGGGATAGATATATGGGAAGTAATAGAGGCAGCAAAAACAAAGCCGTTTGGGTTCCAAGCATTTTATCCAGGCCCTGGCTTAGGAGGACATTGTATCCCCATTGATCCTTTTTATTTAACATGGAAAGCTAAAGAATATGATATTAATACTAAATTCATAGAGTTAGCTGGAGAAATTAATACCCATATGCCTTACTATGTTATCCAAAAAACTATTGATATCTCAAATAGATTTAATAAATCTATATACGGTATTAAAGTCTTAATTTTGGGATTAGCGTATAAGAAAGATGTAGATGATGCAAGAGAATCCCCTGCCTTAAAAATTATTGACATCTTAGAAAATGATTACAATTGTTTTGTAGATTATAATGATCCTTATATCCCTAAATCCCCTAAATTTAGAAAATATAATCTTAAAAAAGAATCAATAGAGCTAACTAAAGAAAATCTAATGAAATACGATATCGTAATGATTATAACTGATCATAGTGTATATGATCCAGATTTCATTGCAAAAAATTCTAAATTAGTAATAGATACAAGAAACCTAATAAAAAAAAGTTATCCAAATGTATTTAAAGTCTAGTTTAAGCTCGTAGTTTAATTTCAAAGAGTATGTAATGCTAATGAGTTATATTATCTTAGCAATTGGTGGAGCATTAGGAGCAATATTAAGATACTTAGTAAGTATTTATTTTTCTAAACTATTTGGAAATTATTTTCCTATTGGTACATTAATAGTAAATATTATAGGGTCTTTTATATTAGGATTTTTTATGGGATTAATTTTAGAAAAATTACCACCTACATCTTTAAGAAAAATTTTTATTGCAATAGGATTTTCTGGAAGTTTTACTACAATGTCTTCTCTTAGCTATGAAACACTTGTTTTTATTATAAAAAAACAATATTTTAAAGCTGGAATAAATGTATTTTTAAATATTTCTTTATGTTTAATATCAACGTTTATTGGGTATTTATTAGCTAAAAAAATAAAAGGATAATAATATGATAAATACAAAAAAGATAAAAATAAAACCAAAGTTTTATCAAAAATTAAAGATAGGGTATTTATGGGCTTTTTCAGAAGATATCAAATCAATAGACCCTACTATCCAAGATGGAGACATTGTTAGCCTTTATTTAGATAATCAGTTCGCAGCTAAAGCCTATTTCAACTCCAAATCAAAAATTAAATTAAGAATTCTATCATTTGAAGATACTAACATAGATTACAACTTCTTTAAAAACAAATTAATAGAATTATATAATCAAAAGAGATTATTTTTTAGTAATAATAATTTTAGATTAGTTTATTCAGAAGGAGATTTTTTACCAGGATTAATAATAGATCTTTTTCAAGATTTAGAACATAATAAATTAATAGCAGTTTGTATGTTCTTAACTAAAGGTATTAACACATTAAAAAATGAAATAATAAAAGTTTTAATAAATGAATTGAATGTTAATGTAATAATAGAAAGAGGAGATAGTAATTTAAGGAAATTAGAAGGTTTAGATTTAACAAGGGGTTTTATATATTCCAAAATAGATTTACCTTTTAAAGTTTTAATAGATGAAATAATATTTTTAATAGATCCATTAAATGGGCAAAAAACTGGTTTTTATTATGATCAATATTTAAATAGAAGATTTTTAAAGAATATTTCTAAAGACAAAACTGTATTAGATTGTTTTAGTTATACTGGGGCTTTTGGGATGTATGCATTAAAATATAAAGCAAAGTTTGTAGAGTTTGTAGATGAATCAGAATTCGCTAAAAATATTATTCAACTACAATCGAAATTAAATAATTTTGAGAATAAATTCATTTTTCATAAAGATAATGCTTTTTCTAAGTTAAGAGAATTTACTAATTTAAATAAAGAATTTGATATAGTTATAATAGATCCGCCATCTTTTACAAAGACTAAAGATAAAATAGATAACGCAATAAAAGCATATAAAGATGTTAATTTGCATGGATTAAAATTAGTAAAAAATGGGGGTTATTTATTAACTTCTTCATGTTCCCAAAAAATAAAAGAAAACAATTTCTATGAGATATTCTTACAATTATTTGAAAAACTAAACATAAAAGGGAAACTAATATACAAAGGTCAGCAATCTTTTGATCATCCAATAAATTTTGCTATGGAAGAAACTAAATACTTAAAATTCTTTGCATTCCAAATTTTTAAATAACTAATAAATCAAATAATTAATAAATCAATTGACTAATAAATCGTTAGTAAAAGAATTAAGGATAGGAACTCTTCGTTCTTTGGTAAATGAAAGCTCAGAGATTTTAAAACCTAACGGCGTTTGATACCTTTTATACTCGTTTTTATAAATTCTATTCATTATATTTAAATATAAATCTTTTGTTAAATCTATATTTTGATTTTTTAAGATATTTTTAATTTGATTATAATCCAATTTTTTTTCCAAGTGATAGTATAGGACTTTATCAAGGACATAATACTTAGGGATATCATCTTCATCTTTTTGGTTTTCTCGTAATTCAGCTGATGGTTCTTTTTGGATTATTTCAATAGGGATAACATTATCATATTTTTTATTAATATAATTAGCTAATCCATATACTTGGAATTTATATAAATCTTTCAAAGGAGCAATAGAACCAATAGAATCTCCATATAATGTAAAATATCCCATACTAACTTCACTTTTATTAGAAGTAGCAACAACCAAAGCATTATTTTTATTAGCATAATACATTAAAATGATAGCTCTAATTCTTGCTTGTAAATTTTCATCAGCTAAATCAAAATCATCACTAAAATTAAAGCCTTTTAATAAAATATTTCTTAAATTAAAATAAAAATCGTTAATATTAATTATAAAGTAATTTATATTTAAGTTATTACAAAGCTTAATAGCATCATCTATAGATGATTGCTTATTAAATTTAGTAGGCATTATAATAGGGATTACATTATCAACAGCTTTTTTAGCTAAAACTAGACAAACAGCAGAATCGATTCCCCCACTAAGGCCTATAACTGCCTTATTAAAACCACTATTTCTAAAATACTCTCTTATTGAAAAAACTAATGCATTATATATGATTTCATATTTTTGATCTTCTAAATGATTACTATTAAAATAATTATCATCATTAGGACTATCTTTTATTCTATTATTTATGCTGTAGGCGTTGTTTATTTTAATTTTTAATTCATTAGAATCTATTTTAATTTCAAAATCAACAAATTTTGTAGTAAAATTTTTATAAAAATTTAAGTAATCTTTGGTTTTATTTTTAAAGATTTTTTTCAGATCAGATTGGCTAAACTTACTGTTATAATAATTATGGTTTGAATTAATAAGGTAATAAGATAAATCAAAATGAAAGATTTCTTCTTTAAAGGGGGTTAAATTATTTATTATATTTCCTTTATTATCAATAACAAGGGAGTTCCCATCAAATATCACATCATCAAATAGACCTAAATTATTTACATAAATAAAAAACGAATTAGTTTGGTTAGCTTTAGTTTTAAGGATATTTAATCTTTTACTTTGTTTATCAATTTCAAAAGGCGAAGCGTTTATAACTATAAAAACTAAAATATTATATTTATATTTAAGAAAATATACGGGAGAAAAATCATCCCAAATATCTTCACATATTAAAACAGCTATATTAAAATCTTTTAGTTTAAATTTATTTAGTCTTTTTTGATTACAAACTTTAATAATAATAAAATTATCACCTTGATGAAAATATCTTTTTTCATCAAATACTCCATAATTAGGTAAAAAAATCTTGTTATAATTATAAATTTTGTTATTAAAGAAAATGAAAGCGGAGTTATAGATTTTATTATCTTTATATAATGGTGCTCCAAGGATAAAGATTTTGTCAGTTAGTTTTTTTTTCTTTATGATACTTTTTAGTTCATTTATTTTCAAATTAACGGTGTGTTTATATTGGAATAACAAGTCAGCTGGTAAATACCCTATCAAAAATAGCTCAGGAAAAATTATAATATCAGATTGATAAAATTTTTCGAGATTTTGAATAATTTTATTAAAATTATGATTAATATTAGCGTTAGAGAATTTTAGTTGGGATAAAGAAATAATCATAGTTTCAAAGAGAAGAAGAAGGTAGATCCTTTATTTAATTCACTTTCGACCCAGATTTTTCCATTATGTAATTCTATTAATTTTTTTGTTATATATAGTCCTAAGCCTTTACCGGATATTTTTTTATGTTTAGTAGCCTCAGTAGTTCTATAATATTTATCAAAGATTTTGGAAATTTCTTCTTCAGGGATCCCCATCCCTTGGTCAGAAATCCCCACAATAACTTCCTTTTTAGTTTTTTTAACAGAAATGGTAATTTTTCCACCAGTAGGGGAATACTTTACAGCGTTTGATAATAGATTATGTAAAACTTGTTCAATTTTATCTTTATCAGCATTAACTATGACACTTTCTTCATCAGAAATTAATTCAAATTCATACCTAACATAACTTAGTTCAAAAATATTAACTACTTTTTTAATAACTTTAATTAAATCAAATTTAGATAGATTAACTTTAAGAACATTACCTTCTAATCTTCTTAGATCCATTAAGTTATTAAGCATCCTATTAATTCTATCTATTTCAGAATTAATAACTCTAAGATAAGAATCACGTTGCTCATCAGCTATTTTATCAGAATATCTAAGCAAAGCAGTTATATATCCTTTCATAGTAGTTAAGGGTGTTTTAATATCATGAGAAATAGATGCAATAAAATCGTCTTTTTCTTTTTCTATTTCTTTTTTTTCAGTTATATCTCTAATAACTAAAAGGTATCCTATAATATCGCTTTCTTCTATAGTTATGTAAGAAATAAAATATTCAAGATATTTAAAATTATTACCTATCTCATAGGAAGTTTCCTTATTTATTATGTTATCAGATAAATTTTTATTATTAGGATTAAGGTAATTATAGAGTATTTTATCTATTTGATTTAAATCGAAATAAAGAGCAGAATTTCTGTCTAAAATTAAATCATCAATTTTGTATTTATAGTTTATTTGAGTATAATCATTTATATTAAATCCTAATATTTCAAGAGCGCTTTTATTAATTAAAATGATATTTTTTTCTAAATCAAATGCTATAATTCCTTCTTTCATTATTTCAAACATTTCCTGAAGAATCTCTTTATCTCTAACATTAATATATCTTAAAAAAGTATTATTATAAATTATAGATGGTATTCTGTAAACAAAATGTAAGATATCAGTATCTAAGATTGTTATATCTTTAGATAAGAATACAATAAAAACATATTTATATTCATAATGGCTATTAAAGAGTGCATAGCTACTTATAGGAAGAATAAGGATATTTTGGATTTCGTGGTTATCATAAAATATTTTCTTTATAAATAAAGATAAAGAATCATCAGATAATTTATGGATATCTTTCCTTTGGATTATAATATTACTTTTATCAGCTAATTTTTCTAAATCTCTAAGAGATAAAGAGAAATTATCAATTAAGTTAAAAACAGAAGAATTTTCTAGTAAATTTTGATTCAATTTAAAATATACATTAGAATTATCACGTTTATAACTATAATAAATAAAACTATATCTAAATCCAGTATTCTTAAAAATTAAATCTAAGAATGAATAAATATCTTCAAATATATTTAATTTCTTTTCGAATTTAGAGATATAATTAAATAACTCAATAATAACTCCTTGGACATTTCTAAATTTAACTAAGGATTTCTCATTTTTAAATCGGTAAATGAATTTGGCTATTTCACTTGCTAATATTTTTAAAATATTTAGTTCGCTACTATTGAGTTCTTCTATTTTGTTAATAGAATTTATTAAAATAGTACCTAATACTTCGTTATTAAAATAAATAGGAATATTAATAATAGTATTAACTCTACCTTTAACTAAGTCTTTTATAAAATAAAATTCATTTGAGTTAGATTTTATTAATTTAAATTCACTAAAGATTTCAAAATATTTTATAAAGTTATCGCTATCTGAGATTTTATCAATTATTTCAGTGATATGACTTTTAGAATGCTCAGATATATTAAAAGTAATTAATTTATCTAGTCTTTGAAGTACTTTATTCCAGATAATAATCAAAGCAGAATTTATTTTAAAATCTGTTATATTATCTAATTCTTCTAAAATCTTTACTAATTTTTGCTCTAATTCGTTATAATTATTACATTCATCAATATCCTTTAAAACTTTTTCAACAAATAATTCAAAAACAATCTTCAATTCTAAATCCATTATTTTGTTTTCATAATTCCTTAGATTATCTTCTAATTTCTTTTTAGTTAAGTACAAATTTTTTGTTTCCAATTTTAGGTTATTAATTTCAGTATAGATAGAATTAAGATAATCCACAATAAATATAATAGATGCTAAGACGTGTTTTAGTTTAAAAATCTCCTCTATTATTATCTTAACATTTCTATTTATAAAAATTACGTCTAATAAATAAAGAAAATTTTTATTTTTAAAAGTAATTGAAAAAGTACTACTAAAACTATTAAACCAATTTTTATCTAATTTAAGATTTTTATTATAAAAGTATTCTTTAGATAAATTTTGGAAATTATGTATCAAATTAGAATAGATAGAAAAGTTCGGATTAATAATAACATACTCAGAAAGAATTTCATTTTTATCAAGATCTATAGTTTTAAAAACAATAGCAGAAGAATTATACAATTCAAAAAATAATTCCGCAAAATTATTAAATACATTATCTAAAGTAATATATTCTTTATTTAGTAGATTAGATATAATTTCAAAGAATTTGGAATAAATTACAAAAGATAATTGATTTTTATAGAGTTCGTAAAGCTCTAATATTCTTTCTAATAAAAATGAAATATTATTATACTTATTATTATAATCTACAAAGGAGAAAATGATATTATTTTTTTTAAGTTTCATTAATTTACAGTAGTAGTTTCTAATTTTAGCGTGCTTACACAAAGTACTACTATAAGGAGAATCCTTATAAAAGGCTGGGCAAACTTTACTTAAATTATTCCAATTATCTATATAACAAGGTAAATTCCCATAATATTTTCCGCTTTGAGATAAAATAGATAAATCTGTTAATTCATACCCATTTTTAGCAAATACTTCTTTTATTAATTCTATAAAATTAACAATATCATAATTACTGTACTCTTTAAAATTAATAAAAAACTGAGAAATTATATTATAAATATTCTTTGTTTGATCTTTATCATCAAATTCATTTAATAATAACACCAATTTATCTATATATTTTTTTAACAAATTAATATCATTGTTATTTATTTCTTTTTTTCTTTTAATAGTAATAGTACCTAAGGTTTTGTCTTTAAAAGAAATAGGCATAGCTAATAGAGTATAATATTCCATAGAAAACGGGGTAGATAAGATTCTAGGATCCTTAGTAGAATCCCAAATAACTATTGGGATATTTTCTTCAAAAGCTACTCTCTCTATGCTATCTGAAATATATTTATGATAACTAACACAATTAGAATCTAATCCTAAATGGATAACACAGGTAATACTGAAATCATCAAATTCCAGAATATAAACTTCATCTGCTTGAAAAACATCCTTTATTTCTTGGATTAAATTATAGAATTTCTCACTATAAAATTCACTACTTACTTTATTTACTACTTTATTTATCATTAATTTAAATTAATTAAAAGATTAAATAAGATTTTTTATAAATCAAGTTCTTCAATAGAGAATTGATTAGCGTTTTCCAGAATAATTTTCTTTCTATTTTCTACTTCAATTCCCATAAGTATATTAATGATATTATGAGCTTTTTCAGCATCTAATAAAGATACTTTCTTTAATATTCTAGTTTTTGGATTCATAACAGTTTCCCAGAGCTGATTAGGGTTCATTTCACCTAACCCTTTAAATCTCTGGATTTTATAACTATTTTCTTTTAAATTTTTTATAACTTTATTTAATTCTTTATCGTTATATACATAAAAAGATTGATTATTAGTCATGATTCTAAATAGCGGGGGTTGAGCTAAATAAATATGCCCTTTATATATTAATTGCTTCATATATTTAAAGAAAAAAGCTAATAAGAGTGTTCTGATATGGTAACCGTCAATATCAGCATCTGTTGCTATTATTATTTTAGAATATCTTAGTTTAGAAATATCCAAATGTTTATCTTCATAATCAATCCCACAACCCAAAGCAGCTATTATACTCCTTATTTCATTATTCTGTAATATTTTGTCTATATTAGATTTTTCTACGTTTATAATTTTACCTTTTAATGGCAGCACTGCTTGGGTATTTCTATCTCTGCCAGCTTTAGCAGATCCCCCTGCACTATCTCCTTCTACTATAAATAATTCCCTTTTTTCAAATTCTTTGGATATACAATCAGCTAATTTGCCCGCAACAGTATATAATAACTCTGTTTTAGTTTTAGTTAAAACTATCTGTTTAGCTCTTTTAGCTGCTAAGCGCGCTTTATAACTTATTATAGCTTTATTTATAATTTTTTCTATTACTTCAGGTTTAGTATCAAATACTTTCTTTATTTCATTATAAATTAGATTCTCTAAGACAGATTTTATTTCAGTATTAACTAATTTTGCCTTGGTTTGGCCTTCGAATTGTGGGTTAGGTACTTTTACTGAAATAACATATACCATTGAATTCCTAATATCATCCCCAGATAAGTTTATATCTTTTTCTTTTAGTTTTTCTAAAAAATAGGGTAAATAATTATTAACAGCTTTAGTAAAAGCTTGCCTAAACGCACTAACATGAACCCCACCATCTACTGTGTTAATATTATTTGCAAATGATTTTATTAATTCTATCTCAGAATCAGTATGTACAAAAGAAGCTTCAAGAATTAAATCTTGGTTACTGGATTTTATATAAACTATTTCATATAATTCATTTAAGTTATTATGTTGCAGTATAGTTTTAACGAAATCTATTAGACCGCCGGGGTAATTTATTATTTTTTTTATATTTTTTCTTTCATCAATAAACTCTATGGTAATAAATGGATTAAGGAAAGCTAATTCTTCTAGTCTTTCTAATATATATTCATCATCGAATTCAGTAGTTTTAAATATTTCTGGGTCTGGTTTAAAGGTTATTATAGTTCCTGTTTTATTAGTTTTTCCTTTTTTAGTAACAGGATTAATTGGGTTTCCTTTTACATATTCTTGATAATAGATATAGCCATTTCTATGAACTTCTGCTTTCAAATAAGAAGATAAGGCATTAACAACAGATACTCCTACCCCGTGTAATCCGCCAGATATTTTATAAACTTTATTAGAGAATTTAGCACCAGAATGGAGAGTAGTAAGAACTACTTCTAAAGCTGGTTTCCCCTCGGATTCAACAATATCAACAGGGATTCCTCTTCCGTTGTCTTCTACTATACATTCCCCGTTTTTTGTAATAATTACTTTGATATAATTGCAATATCCAGCTACCGCTTCATCTATGCTATTATCTACTACTTCATTTATTAGATGATGTAATCCTTTTTTATCAGTGGATCCTATATACATAGCTGGGCGCTGTCTTACAGCCTCCAGCCCTTTTAATACCTTTATATCTTTTCCGCTATAGCTATCAGTTATTTTCTTATTTACCAAAGTCATAAAAAATAAACCTTTTAATTTTAATTTTTATAAATTTGTTATAATTTAATTTATAATTTATATTTATCTTTTTTAGATTGGGAATTTTTTAATTTCAAAATAGTGCCGATAATAATGCCTATTATCATTCCTAAGAAAGCTCCGATAAGAGCAGTTATAAAAACTCCTGCAGTTAATGGCAAAAATAATCCCACAATTATACCAATTATTAAGCCACTAACAACTGAGATAATAAGACTTATCCAGAATATCCTATCATCCATATGATATAAAAAACCTTAATAAAAAACGTTTTTTTAATAAAAATAAAGTTTTTCTTTTTAAATTACATTATTTTAGGTATTAAATATTATTTAATTTTTATATATTATACGGCGACAGTACTTTGGTAAGCGTTCTTACCTTCAAATATAGCGTCTGCTATTTTAGCTGTTAAAAATTGGACAGATTTTAGTGCATCATCATTAGCTGGGATAGGTAAGCTAACTATATCGGGGTTCCCGTCTGTATCTACTATCCCCAATATAGGGATCCCCATTTTATTAGCTTCTGCTATTGCAATATCTTCTCTTCTTACATCTACTACTATCAAAACATCGGGGATTTTATACATATTTCTAAGTCCTTCATATTGGTTTTGTAAGTATTGGAGTTCTTTATAGTATTTTTTAGCGGTTTTTTTAGGTAATTGTTCTAGGATTCCTTCATTTGCCATTTTTTCGAGTTGTAGCATATAATCTATTCTACTTCTAATTATACTGAAATTAGTAAATAAGCCACCAATCCAACGCTCAACTATATAATGAATATTAGCTCTTTTAGCCTCATTTCTAATGATATCTCTGGTATGTCTTTTAGTACCTACTATTAGGAATTCTGCTCCATTAGCAGCTTGCTCTTTTAAATAGTTATATGCTTTTTGTAATTGATTTAAGGTTTTAGCTAAGTCAATTATATATATTCCCCCACGTTTAGTAAATATAAACTTTTTCATATTAGGGTGCCATTTCTTAGTAGGGTGTCCAAAATGACAACCATTTTCTAATAAATCTTTTATAGTTGCAACCATATTTCCTCTTTATTTTTTACTTGTGGATATTTATATTCCGCTTCCACTTAGCGGTAATTACATTCTTATTATCATCTTTATTTTATTTTTCTCTTATTATTATTCTACATATTTTTTTGTTATCCTATAAACAAAACATAAAAAAATAATATAAAAGAAAAAATAAAATAAACAAAAAAACAAACACAAAAAGAATAAAGATAAAAAAATAGAAAAGAATGAAATAAAAAGGAAAATAAAACCAAGAAGAAAAAATTGGAACAAACAGGAAAAAATAAAACATAGAGCAAAATTAAATCAAAAGAAAAAATAAACACAAAGAAAACTGTCAAATCAACAGTAAATAAAACAAAAATAAAGAAACAAACCAACTAGAAAAAAAATGAAAAAAAGAAAAAAATAAATAACAAAAAAAATAAAATCAATAAAAAAATGAAAGTGATTATTTTAAAAAGTAAATTTAAGAAAAAAAGAATACCTAAAAAATGTAACATAATTACTAAAAAACAATTCTAAATGAAAAACAAAATTTTCTAAAATAAAAACAACACCCCCCAGTATAAAAGATTAAATATTGATAAAGAAATAAATCTAAAAGTAAAATCTTATTAAAGAAAAAATAAAACTAATTGCAAAGAATACACTCTAAATAAAAAATAACTACCGAGTAAAAAAATTAAATCCAATTTATAAAAAACTAACTCTAAAAGAAAAGAAAGTGCCCAAAGAAAAAAATAAAAAAAATGTTAAAAAACAAATTCTAAATTGAAAAAATACAGTAGTTTAAAAAACTAAAACCAATTGACAAAAAATAACTCTAAAAAAATAAGTCCAAACGGAAAATAAAAATATTAACAAAAAATAGCTTCATAAAGGAAAAAGAAAAGCAAAAGAAAGGAAAAACAAAAGAAAAAGTAAAATAAATTTGCTAAAAAGTAATTTAAAAGGGAAATATGACAAAAAACTCAAAAAACCCCCTAAAAACTAAAAAACAAAAAAAAATCACAAAAATAGAAGTAAAACTCATTGATAAAAAAAAATAACTATAAAAATAAATTAAAAAAATTCTTTTATTTCTATTATTTATTATTTTTTTATCTAAAGTTTAGTTTTTTTCAGATTTTATTTTTCTCTTGGGTTCAAATTTTTCAGTTGGATTTGTAATTTCTCTTTCAGGTTCAGATTTTCATCTCGTTTGAGTTCTTCCGTTGGGTTTGGAATTTTTCTCCTGAATTTGTATTTCCCTTGGGTCTGATTTTTTTTGAGTTTAATTTTTTTTGAGTTTAGATTTTTCTTTTGAGTTTAGATTTTTCTCTTGAGTTTAAGTTTTTCCTCTTGAGGTTTAGATTTTTCTCTTGAGTTTGTTTTTTTTATTAGGTTCAGGTTTTCTCTTGCGTTTAGCTTTTTATTTTAGGTTACACTTTTCTCTTAGGTTAGATTTTTCTTTTTAGATTCAAATTTTCTATCAGGTTTTGATTTTTCTCAGGGATCCAGATTTTTTATTAGGTTTAGATTTTATCCTAGATTTGGAATTTTTCTCTTAGATTCAGATTTTCTATCATTTTTTTTCTGAAGCTAAGATTTTCTATAGATTTAGATTTTTTTGTAAAACTTAGGTTTTTATCTCAGGCTTAGTTTTTCTCACAAGTTTAGTTTTTTGCATACTCAGTTTTTTTTCTAAAGTTTAGCTTTTCCCTTAGAACTCATTTTTTTATTAATGCTTACTTTTTTACTATTTTTGATCAAAAGGGAAAAACTAAAAAATAAATAAAAATCTCAAAAAGACAAAATTCAAAAAAAACATTAGAGAATAAAAATTTAACAGGATATAGATTATTATTTAAAAAACATATTTTACGAACGTTTTTAAACCCCAGCTAAACTATTGTCTGATTTATTTAAAATACAAAATATAACAGATATAAAAGTGATAAAAATAAAAGAGCAACATCCGAAAATAATTATTCCAGATTTTGTTATCAAATTAAAAATTAAAAATCAATATTACTTATTAAACATAGAGTTTCAGACAAAACTTAATAAAGAGAGCATATTAAAAGCTGTGATGTATAATATTTTAATAAAAAAAGAATACAATTTACCGGTATTAAGTATGATATTAAGTATAGATAAAAGGTATTCGAGAAGTAAAGGGGTATTTTATTACAAGGTAAAAGAAGGGATGAAGAAAGAGAATAAAAAGGGAATAGATTTTATAAAAGTAGAGGTAATGGTAATAAATTTATTAAATGAAGAGATAAGGGAAATAATAAGAAAAAGAGATTATTTAGGGTTAATAGAGCTAATAAAAAGTTATACAAGCAATTATAATTTAAATAAACTCAAAGAAATGATAGACTTAGTAGAAGAGAAGACAAAGAAAGGGATATATAAGGAAAAAGAGGAGATATTGTTGAAAATGATAAGTAGTTAATGTATTTAAAGAGATCTAAAGTATCAATGGTGAAGTTTTAAAGATGTTAAGGATAGATAAAAAAGAGAAAGAAAAGATAAAGAAAAGATAAAGAGGATGTACAAAGATAATCCGTTAATACAATATATAGCAGAAACAATATTTGAAGATGAATTAAAAAAATACCAAGAACAATTAAAACAAAAGGAAATAGAAAAGAGAGAGAAATAATAGAGATATTATTAAGGATAAAGATAAGAAAAAATATAGATCATATAATTTTAAAAAATACAGAAAATAGAAGACATCTCTACATTGAATAAAATAAGAAAAATATTAGAATTAGAATTACCAAAAGAAGAATACTTAAACCAAATTAATCAATTTATTTAAATTTTAATTATTTTAAATTTTGTTTAACTTTTAAGCAATGTGTAAAATAAGGGTAGACAAAAAAGAAAAAATAAAGAGGATGTATAAAGATAATCTGTTAATACAATATATAGCTAAATCAATCTTTGAAGATAAAAAGAAAAGATACCAAGAGGAGTTGGAAACACACAAAGAAGAAATGAAAAAATACTAAGAAAAATTAGAACAAAAAGATGAACAATTAAAACAGCTAAAAATAAATGCTTTAAAAGAGACAGTATATTCATTACTAAAGGTAAAATTAAAAAAATAATGGGTAGAATTTATAACTACAATAGAGAAAATTAACTATGGATACCAATTGATAAAGTTAAAGGAAATATTAGAAGAAGACATCCCTTATAAAGAGCTATATAAAATAATAAAAGGATAGATAAAAAATAGAAAGCTAAACTATAGAGAAAAAAAATTGTAAAGAAAAAGTGCAGAAAAAACCGTAAAAAAATCAAAAGCATAGATAAAAATCTGAGCCTTAAAGGTAAAATCTCTATCTAAGAGAAAAATCTCAAGAGAAAAATCTCAAAAGAAAAATTCCAAACCTAAGTGAAAAACTGAATCTAAAAGAAAAAACTAATTCTAAGACAAAAAACACCTACCTAAAAAAATAAGCCTAAGGGGAAAAATGAATCTAATGAAAAAAACTAACTCTAACTAAAAAATCTTAGCTTAAGGTAAAAAATCTAAAACTAACGAGAAATTTTAGTCTAAGTCTAAAAAATTTGTTCCTAAGATAAAAACCAAACCTCAAATGGAAAAAACTAGTCTAAGGAAAAAAATTTGAGCCTAAAAGAAAAAACCTAAGCCTAAAATAAAAAACACCTACCTAAAAAATAAGCTTGAGGAGAAAAAAATAAACCTAATGAACAAACCAAAAAAACTAAGCCTAAGAGAAAAAACTGAACCTAATGAAAAACCTGCCTCTAACTGAAAAATCTAAACCTAATGAAAAATCTAAGTCTAATGAAAAAATTTGATCCTGAGAAGAAAAAATTGAACCTAAAAGGAAAAAACCATACTAAGGAAAAAATCTTAACCTAATGAAAAAAAACTGATCCTAAAATGGAAAAAAAACACGCCAATTAAAAAACTGATCCTAAGGAGAAAACTGAACTTCAAAAAAACCGGAACTCTAGGAAAAATTTAAAGCTAACTAAAAAGCTGAGCTTAACTAAAAAATAAGCATAAAAAAATCTACGCATAATATAAAAATCTAAATCTGATAACAAAAAAATTCCAAACCTAAAAGAAAACAAAAAACCCCAAAAAAAAATTAATAAAAATTTAAAAAAAATTTAAAAAATTTTTAACAAAATAAATAAAGCTTTAAAAAGGAATTTAAAAGTTATTAATTAAATTTTTTAATAAGGATCCTCTTTAAAAATAAAACCAAAAGGAGGGAAACATAAATGATTAAAAAGAATAAAACTCAATCCAAATTGCTAAGTTTAATAATAGCATTATTTATAGTGGTGGCGATGGTGGTGGTAAGTTGTCAGCTACCATTCTTTGGAGGAGGAGGAAGCGATACCCCAATAATCCCTCCAATAACACCTCCACCAAATAACACCCCTAAATACAAAATCGCTTACACCAACATTA
>CAKZQG010000040.1 GCA_937139605.1 uncultured bacterium | reverse complement strand
TCCTGTAGGTGGTTTTGGTAATCCTGTAGGTGGTTTTGGTAATCCTGTAGGTGGTTTTGGTAATCCTGTAGGTGGTTTTGGTAATCCTGTAAGCACTTTTAGTAATTCAATAAGTACTCTTAATAATTCTCCTGCTGCTATTCCTGGTAATAATAATTCTGGTAATCAGCAAGAAGAATATAGTTTAGATTTAATAAAGCAATTTGAAGGATTTAGTCCTCGTGCTTATCCTGATGGCCCAAATAGACATTCTATAGGTTATGGAACGAGAGCAAATTCTCCTAATGAAGTTATAGATCAGGCGGAAGCAGAAAGAAGAATGAGAGATCATATAAATAACTATGTATTACCTGGTATAAAGAGTATAATTGGAGAAGATAGATGGAATCAATTAAGTTATAGCCAGAAATCTGCTTTGGTTAGTTTGGCTTATAATCTAGGAGTAGGAGGATCACAGAAAATATTGGAATTAGTTAGAGATGGAAAAATAGAACAGGCTGCTGAAGAAATGAAAAAATATGTTCATGATTCTAATGGACAAGTATTAGCAGGTTTGGTAAGAAGAAGAGATGAAGAATCTAAATGGCTATTAAATGCTAATGAAAATAATAATACTAATCAAAGAAATAATTCTAATGAAAGTACTAACGTAGGTAATAATGCTAATAATAGTAATAAAGATAATAATACAAATAGCAATAATAATGTAGATAATAATAATACACAAAGCTCTCAAGCTACTCAAAATGATAGAAATAATCATAGAGGTAATAATGATTTAAATAATACTAATATTTCAGTAGTCCAGAATTTAAACTTTCATCAAGGAGATACTGTTAACATTCAGTTTTTAGGTTATTTTGGTAGAGGACCTGTATTTGGTAATAATACTTTTAATAAATAATAATAATAAAGTATACAGATTTTGATTATTGGTATAAATTTGAACATAGAATAAATTTAAATTTTTAAAAATTTTTATTATATATAAAAATTCTTTATGTAATAATTTAATATTGATTTAAAAGCAATAAGATCTATTCAGATAATATTTATTTATATTCTTAATTCATTAAAGGATATATGTGTTTTTTTATATAATAATAAAATGTAAGGGGTAAAAATGTATTATTAAAAAAGGAGGAGATTTTTATGATAAAAAAATTTTCTTTTTTAATTGTAGGTATCTTAATAGGAATATTTGTAATAATATTTTTAAAAATAGATCAAAATAAAATAGTAGCTTCAAATTACATAGAAGTTATAAAAAATGCCCCACCTATGTTAGATCTAACTAACAATAAAACAGTTAAATTAGGAGATTACGTAGGAAAATATATGGTATTAGAGGTATGGGAGACTTGGTGTCCTGCTTGTAAAAAATCTATCCCTGAATTAATTAAATTTAATGAAAGCTATTCTAATTTAAATAAACTAAAAAATAATGTAGTATTCTTTAGTTTTTTAAGTAATAGTAGCGGAAGTAATAATGATATAGTTAATTTTATAAAACAAAATGGAATAAATTATCCTGTGTTATTAGATAATAATTATTATATTGGAAAAAATTTTGGAGTTAAATATATTCCATCATTGTTTATAATAGATAAGGATGGAAATCTAAAGTATAGTAAAGTTGGCCCTGAAGCAAGTAGCGTTTTACAAGCAGAATTATTAAAAATGATAAAATAACAACAATAAATGATATTCTTTGAAATAAATGAAAAATCTCTAAAAGAAGAAGCAGAAAAAACTAAAAAACAAATTAATCTTATTTATAATAAATTAACCATGATAAGTATTGTTATATTTAATTTTTTTATTCTTATTATTTTTATATATTTAATTTCTTATAATTACTCATTATCTAAAAAATATTCTAAATTAATTAATGAATTACAAGAAATAACTTTAAATTATAAAATATTTTCTTCTAAATTAACAACTTATTATTCTAAAGATTACATTCAAAAAGTTATAAAAACTCATCTTTATCTACCTTCTAATTTTGTTTTTATATACAATAATGATAAAATTTTAATAAATAAATTAAATGAAAATAAATAATTTATAAAAATGAATACTAAATTAAATAATTTTGAAGAATATTTAAAAAATACAATAGAAGATAAATTTATTAGCTTAAATAGATATAAAGCAGGTAAACCAATAGAAGAAATCAAGAGAGAAATTTTTAAAAATAAAAAAGTAAAAATCCTTAAATTAGCATCCAATGAGAATTTAACAGGTGTTGATAAAACAATCTTAAAACAACTACAAAAAGAATTAAAAAATATATACTATTATCCTGATGATAGTTTATATTATTTATTAAATGAATTAGAGGGTTTTTATAAAATAAAGAAAGAGAATATAGTAGTAGGTAATGGTGCAGTAGAGCTGATAAGATATATTTATCAGATATTAGTAAAAAAAGGGGATAAAATTTTTATCCCACACCCTTCATTTGCTATCTATTATATTGATGCTAATCTATTTGAGGCTCAATTAATAACTTATAATTTAATGCCTCCCGATTTTCAGATAAAATATGAAGATATCAAAAATAATTTAGATAAAATAGATGATCCTATTAAATTACTAATTATCTGTAGTCCTAATAATCCTACAGGGAGTATAATTTTTAAAAGTGATCTAGAAAAAGTACTAAATTACGCTTTAAATAGAAATATAATTGTTATATTAGATGAAGCTTATTTTGAGTTTGTTGATAATGAGAATTATCATAATGGATTAGAATTACTAAAAGAGTACCCTAATCTGATAGTATTAAGGACTTTTTCAAAAGTTTTTGCTTTAGCAGGATTAAGAATTGGGATAGCTTTTACTAATCAATATATCTCTAAAGCTTTAAATAATATAAGATTACCCTTTAATGTAAATACTTTAGCTCAAAAGGCTACTATCTTAGCTCTTAAAAATTATAACACATTTGTAGATAAAATTAAATTAATCATAAATCAGAAATATTTTCTATATTCTAAACTGGATCAATTAAAAAAAGAATTCAATATAGATTATATTAAAACTTATTCAAATTTTATAGCTATAAGAGTAAAAGATGCTAATAAAGTTTTTAATGAATTATTATTAGAAGGTATAATAGTTAGACCTGCAAGTGATATGAACTTAGGAGATTATATAAGAGTTACTATCTCTCCATTTAAATCCCATAATGAATTATTTATAAAAAAATTTAAAAAAGTATTAAAAAAAATATAAAAAATATAAAAAAATAAAAGGGATTTTTTATAAAAAATATAATATATATATCCTTAAGGTTATTAATTTAATTATAGGGGGTGTAGTTTATGGAATTTACAATTCCTACAATTGTTATAGGTTTAGGAGGAACGGGCTTAAAAGTTATTTATAGATTAAAAAATAATATCCCTATTGAGCTATTAGAAAAAGGATTATTGAAATTTCTAGTAATAGATTCTGATAAAAATGATCCTATGATAAATGAATTAGAGGCAGATGAATATGTTAATATAGGAGTACCGGGGGTTGCTTCTATTGTTACGAATTTGGATAGCGAAGCTGCAAAGTTTATAAGACCATGGTTTCCATCTAACTTACCCTTTAAAGTAGTTTCTGGAGATGAGGGAGCAAAACAATTTAGAGCTATGGGAAGATTATACCTATTTAAAAATATTGATAAAATTTTTAATATAATAGATAGAACTGTAAAATCTTTAAGAGCAAGGTTTGCTAACATTCCTAATGTCTCTAAAACTATTAACGTATTTTTAGTTTCTTCTACTTGTGGAGGTACAGGGAGTGGAATACTTTTAGATACTGCTTATTTAGTTAGACATATAATAGAACAAGAAAATGCTAATCCTTGCTTAATTAAAGGGATTTTAGTTTTACCTACTGCTTTCCATCCTTTCCCCATTTCTGATGAAAGTGAAAGGAAAAATATATTTGCTAATGGCTTTGCAACTCTAAAAGAGATAGATTATTATATGAACCCTAATGTTGAAAGTAGTTATACAGTAAAATATACTGAAAATAAAGAGATAGTTTCTAATAAAGCTCCATTTGATGTATGCTACTTGATTGATGATGAAAATGAAGAGTTCCCTATTGGAGGATTAGATGATACATTAGATGCTATAGCTGAATCACTAACAGTTTTATTAACTGCCGGGATTGGAACCTCTATTAAATCAGCTGAAGATAATCTCTATACTATTTTAACTACTAATCAAAAAAACCAACCATACTCTGATAAAAACTATTTATACTCTTCTTTTGGTACATCTAGTATAATTTATCCATATGAAAAAGTTAAAAGATATATTTTAGGAAAGCTATTGGATTATTTTGATAAACAATTATCTAAAGACCAGGATTATACTAAAATTATTTATGATATATTTAGTCTTTTAAAAATTGAAGAACTTACTAAAGATGATCTAATTAATAGCATTTATAATATTTCTAATACAAGTATATATTCAGAAATTTATGAAAGAATAAATCAAATTAGTAATGATGAAATTAGTATAAAACTACAAGAAATTATAAAAAATGGATATACTCAAATTAATCAAGAAAATGTTAATCAAAGAGTAGAAGAATTAATAAAAACTAAGTATCAGGAGTTTGTTAATTTAATAGAAGAGTATATAAAAAATCCCTCATATGGTTTAAAAATAGTTTATGATTTATTTACTAATGAAAACATGAATATATTTAAATATATAGATAAAACCAAAGAATCTTTAAAAAATGAAATAGAACAGCATCAGTTGAGTCTAAATAAATTAAATGAAGATCTTAAAATATATTCTCAAAATTTAGAAAAGGATTCTAAAAAATTTCTTAATAAATTATTAAATAAGAAAAACAGAGATTTAATTGAAAAAATTTCAAAAGCTGTTGATAATTTAAATAATTCTTTAACAAATATTATTTTAAAAGAAGCTGCTATTAATTTTTATCAAAAATTAGCATTAATGTTATCTAAATATAGAAACGAAAGAATAGATAAAATATACGATGCTTGGAATAGTTTTAGAAGAGATTTTATTAGCCCTTATTTAAGCATTAAATTCGAAAGTAAATTAAGTAGTTGGGGTAATAGAATTAATTTTTATTTAGCAGATAAAGAAAAAATTGATACAATCGTTGAGAATATAGTAAATAATAATAAAATTTATGAAGAATTATTTAGAGTATTTGATTATTTTGAAAAATTTGAATACTCTAAATTAAAGGAATATAATATTAAATTATTAAATTGGATAGAAGAAGGTTATAAAGATTATTTAAATATTGATTTAGAAGATTTAGCTATTAATTTATTTAAAACAGAAGATAATGTTGTTAATAATTTAGAAAGGGCTTCTTCTATTTTATTTAGATATAAATCGCAATTATTTGATGATTCATTAGTAAAAAAATATGAAGTATTAGGTGTTAAAGATGTTAGTTCTACTAGATTTTATAATGTAGCTAAAATTAGAGATATAGAAGTAGTTGAAAGTTATAATCCTTATAGAATCTCCATGTTGCAAGTTAGGCATGGATTACCATTATACTCTTTTGTTTTAATAGAAAATATGAAAAAAGCATATAATGAAGTTATTAATACTTCTCTATCTCCTCATATTGATCCATTTTATCATAAAGTTGAAGATCCTACTATACAAGAAGAACTATCTGAAAAAGAATTACAAATGTATTATAAAATCTATATGGCCTTTTTATTAGATTTAATAACTAAAAAAGATTTAAATTATGTTATTAATTTAGAAGGAGTTGAACATATCTTAGGAAAAGATAAAATTGAAGCTATTGAATACATAAAGAAAAACTCGGGTAATCCTGATTTCTATATTAAGTTTAATAATTTAGTGGATAAAACTTTAAGTAATTATACTAACGAATCATTAGCTCTTATATTGAAAGATAATATAGATAAAAAAGCTAAAAGAGCTTATTATTTGAATAATAAACGAACTCTTAATAATGACGAAATAAAAGAATTAAAAGACATAGAAAGAGAAGTAGAAGTATTACAAAAATATTTAGATTCTATCCAAGTTAAGAAATAAATATAAATAATATGAATGAAAAAGAATTAAAAATAAAACAAATAAGAAAAGAGTATCCATATGCTAAAGTAATTGATTATTCTGAAATAAATCTAACCTATCCTGAAGTATTTACTATAAAATTAGATGATTTAATAAAAGAAAAAGTAGAAGAAATAACGGGGATAGTTTTGTTTTATTTTGATATACTTAGTATAATCGGACTTTATAATAAAAAAGATTTTTTTTTAAAAGCTGAATACATTATAAAAAAAATCGAAAATAGTTTTTTTATTAATATAAATTTAAGAGCTGATATTGATTTAGATTGTGATTTATGTGGAAATGAATTTATATACAATTTTGAATTTACTACTCAAGAGATACATTCTAAAAACTGTAAAACAGATATAAAAGAAATAGAAGATATGTATTATTTTAGTTTTAATGGTGATAAAATTGATATCGGAAGAATTATTTTAGAAAATTTCATTTCTAATTTACCCCTAAAATTTACCGATAACTGTAAGATAAAAAAATAAAAAAAATTAATTAAAAAAACAAAAAAAATAAAACAAAAAATGGAAAATAAAGATATATCTATAAAAAGAGAAAAAAAAATAAAAGAGATTTCTAGTATTTATGATAGCTCAAAAATAAAAGATAAAGATAAATTAATTGATGAGAATTTAGAGAAAGCTGCCGCTTTTAAAATAGATGAAGAATCTAAGGAAGTGGAATTATTGGCTATAGGAGTAGGGGAGTATGCAGATTTAATTCAACAAGAAGCTATTAAACATAATGTCCCTATATACAAAGATAAAGATTTAACACAAGAACTTATAAAATTTGATATAAACACTAATTTGCCGCCTTATATGTATGATGTAATAGTTCAAGTAATTAATTTTGTATCAAAAATAGAGCATAAATATGCTAAGTATAAATGAAAAAAGCAATAATAATTGCAGGAAAAACTAAAATAAATAAAGATTATATTAATGAATTAATTCAAGAAATAAGAGATTTATTAGCTTTTTTAAATTATAAGGAAGCATTTACTGTGATTCAAAATCTTAAATCAATAAATCCAGCTACTTTAATAAACAAAGGAAAATTAGAAGAAATAAAAAATCTGGCTAATTATTTAAAACCTGATTTGTTAGTTTTTGTAAATCATTTAACCCCAACTCAATTTAGAAATTTAGAAAACTATTTTAAAGAAATAGAAATTATAGATAGGGTAGGAATAATTTTAGAGATCTTTGCTAAAAGAGCTAGAACTCTAGAAGGAAAACTTCAAGTAGAATTGGCTAGGCTTAATTACTTATTACCTAGAATTACAGGGTATGGAAGGATTTTATCAAGATTAGCAGGTGGGATTGGTACTAGAGGTCCTGGGGAAATGAAGCTAACTATAGAAAAAAGAAAAATACTTAAAAGAATAAATTCAATAAAACAAAAATTAAAAGAAGTTGAAAAAAATAGAGAAAATCAAAGAAAAAATAGAATTAAATCTAACTTACCTATTGTTAGTATAATAGGTTATACTAATGCAGGAAAATCTACTTTATTTAATTTACTAACTAAAGAAAATGTATTAGTAGATGAAAAAGTATTTGCTACTTTAGATCCTATATCTTCTAAAGCTTTTATTGATAAGGATTTTTATATAATATTAAATGACACTGTTGGTTTTGTTAGGGATTTACCTAAGGAACTATTAAATGCTTTTAAAGCTACTTTTGAAGAATTAAAATACAGCGATTTATTTATATTATTATTTGATGCTTCTAATGAAAACGTAAAAGAGCATATTAAGCAAACTTTTGATATTATTACTAAAATGAATCTTAATTATATCCCTTATATTGGGGTTTTTAATAAAATAGATAATGTAAAGGATTCTAAAATTTTGGATAATTTAAAAAATGAATATAAAGATTACCTTTTTATTTCTGCTAAAGAAAAAATTAATATAGATCTTTTAAAAAATAAAATAAAAGAAGCTTTAAAAAATTACTTGCTTATTTAATTAATTTCATTTAAATTTTTATGAAAAAAATTTTAAATCAAAGAGAATAATAGTTTTTTTGCTAAAAAGGAGGAATAAAAAAAATGATAATAATTTTTCCTTATTTTATTAATAATTTTTTCTCTTTATTAGAATTTCCTTTATTTTATCAATTTTTTAATCAAGATTATATAAACACTTTTAATTTTTACAGTGATGTTTATTTTAAGGGTATTAATAATTTTCTTGATTCAATATATGATGATTATAAATTTTTAAAAACTACAATCGATTTAGAAAGTCTTAAAAATAATAATAATATTTATTATAACTCAATTGTAAAACTAGATGAACTTATTTCTAAAAATGTACTAAATAACATGTATAATAAAATTATAGAGGATTCTAACTCAATTAAAGAATTAATAAATAGTTTTAATGTAAATGAATTTGATAAAAAAAATGATACCTTAAGACAAGAATTATCTCTTAAAATTGATACACTGTTAAAAAATATAGTAAAATTAATTGATTTTTATAATAATGTAAATAAAATCCTAAATATTCAAAAAAAATTAAGCCCATTTCCATTTATAGATAAATTCTTAAAAATGTTCTTTACATATATTCAAAATATTCAAGATTTATCTAATTACCCTATTGATATTTTATTAAATTTAACCTTAAAAAACGTATCATTTATTAATACTTTAGAAAAAAATTATTCTTATATGGTAGATTTAATAAAATTATACTTACAAAATGAAAATATCAAAGATCAAAATTTAGGTACATTGATTACTCATTATGAAGAGTTATTAGATTTTGTGAATGCTATAAGATATGCAATAGGTGGAGTATATCAAATAATTACTGGTAATATTGAAAAACTAGATAAAAAAGAAGTAGAACTTCTATTTATTCAAATAAATCAAGCTTCTAACGGAATATTTCAAAAACAAACAGAAATTCAAAATTTTATTAATAATACATTTCAAACTCCATTCGATTTATATTTACTATTTTTAAAATCTATTAAAGAATATAAAAATGAAGCCAAAGAAGAGATAATACAAAATATTTTAATCGAATTTAATAACTTTGTTTTGTCATTTTTTACTAATCCTTTAATATATTATAATTTTAATAATGAAGAATATAAAATTATTTATGAAAAACTTATTTTTTATGTTGATAATTATTTTTTCCTTGATGTTAAGCAAATTAATGAAAATAAATTAAATGAAATAATAGAATTTATTGAATATTATAAAAAAATCTATGTTAAAAAAGATTTTTTTAAACTTGAAAATAAAGAAAATAATGATATTTTAAAAAATATTTCAGAAATCCTTGTTATATATAGCTTATTTATAAATCATAATATAACATTTACTACATTTTTTAATCTTTTTAAAAACATTTTTTCTTTTATTAATTTATATAAAGTTTTTTCTTTAAATTATCTAATAGATAATAATTTAAATACAATAAATACTTTAGAAGAAAAATTTAATTATTTATATGATTTAATTAATTATGAAAGTATTTTTTATAATTTTTATGTAAATTTTTATAATTCAAAAATAGACTATTATAAATTTATTTTTGAATTAACTTATTTAATTTATGAAATTATTTATTTATTAAGAGATTTATTAGTTTCATTTTATGAGTTAATCAATACCAAATTTAAGTGCCCAAAATGCTTTGTAGATAATGATTACTTAAATTTAAAATGTATTAATTGTGGCTTTACTTTTCCATTTAATCCTAATAAACTATTAATAAATAATATAATTAATGCTAAGCCTTTAGTTTGGGGATATGTTTTAAATTTAGTTGATTCTATTTTTTATAAAAAAGATAAAGAATTAACTCTAGATTTACTTTATAATTCTATTGATAATTTCTCTAATTTTTTGAATAATATTAATATCTCCAATATTAACGATGAAGAACTAAAAAATAATTACTTTCTAATAAAAAAAGTTACTCAAGTATTACAAGAGCTATACAGTTTTATTGAAATGCAAATAGAAAATTTTAATAACTTAGAAAATTATTATGAAGAAATTATTTTAAAAATTTCTAAATTCCTTGATACTGCTAAAGATCTTGAATTAAATTAAATTAAATTGTTTTTTTATTAATTATAATTAGCTAATATGAATAATGTATTTTTAATTATTGCAATAGATTTTGGAAGTAATTCTAATAAGTACCTATTTTCTAAATTAGATATTAATAATAAGCTAGTATTCTTTTTTAAAGATTTTGTTGTTCATAAAGTTTCTTCTATATTTAATAAAACTCAAGAAATAGAAATAATGAATGTTATTTCAGATTATAAAAATCTTCTTCAAAAATTTTTTCAGAAAATCAAAAATAATTTAGAAAAATTTAAAAAACTGGATTTTAATTATATTTACATAATTTCAGTAGGTACTGAATTTTATAGAAAAAACGATAAATATTACATAAAAGAAATCATTAAATTAAATAATACTGAATTAAATAATCTAAAATCATTTTTAGAAAAAAAGTATAAAAAGAAAGTTGTGCTTTATCCCCTTGAAATAATATCTCAAGAAAAGGAATCAGAACTAGTATTTATAGGATTAAACAACTTAATAAACAATATAGATAATTTTATATTGGTAGATTTAGGAGGGGCTAGTACTGAACTAACTATTAAAAAAAATAATTACATAAATAAAATCCTCTTAAATACCGGAGCAGTATATTTTAATAATCAAATTGATCTTAATTCTGTTATTAATGATTATTCAGAAAATATAAGAAATATAGATAATGTTATATTAGTTGGTGGAAGTTTTGTTAGCTTGTTTTTTTCTATCCAAAAATATAAAATATTTAAAAAATTTAATATACTTAATAATAATAATTTATTATATTTATTTAATATTTTACTTTACAATAGTAGTTATACCTTTATTAATTTATTTAAATTGCTACTCTTTAATATTTTAAGAAGAGTTTTATTAATTGAAAAAATATTTAAATTTTCTAAAAAAATGTTATATGTTTTGTTATTTATTATTTTTATTTTTCTTAGTTTATGCTTTATAGTTTTTTTAATTTTAAAAATTAATTTAAAATTTTATATAATTCTTTTAATTTTTATTTTGTCTTTAATAATCGTGTTTATTGGAGTAATTATGTACCTGGTTTTTAAAGTTGATGATTATTTATATAATTTAATAGATAATTTTTTATTAAAATTTTATTATTCTAAAGATTATATTTTTTTTAAGGAAATTAATTCTAATGATATTATTGAATTTTATACATTTATAAAGAATTTAGATGAAAATAGGATAGAAGAAATTTTTTGGGACTTAAAGAATAGAGGAGATTCTATTAAAAATGCTTTGATATTTATCCTTTCCTTTTTAAATATTCTAAAACCTGCTAATATATACATAACTAATATAACTATACTAGAAGGATTAGTTTTTTCGATAATTTCTAAAATAAATAATAATATAATTACTAAAAATGAAGAAAACAATTAGTATTAAAGTTATTAAAGAAGATAATGGTAAATCAAATTTAAAAGATAATAAAAACCCTAAAATAAAACTTATTAAAGAAATAACAATAGATAGTAAAATCATAGTATAAAAATTTTTAGATAATTTAAGGGCTATTAATGAAGGAATTGAAAATAATGCTATTAATAAAATAATCCCTAAGCTTTTTACTAATATAACAACACTTAATGATATTAATAAATACGCTAAAAAAGTTATTAAGTTAGTATTTAAGTTTAAAGTTTTAGCATATTCTTCATCTAATATACTTATCTTTATTTCTTCTCCGAAAAATAAAAAAAATAATAAAACTAATATCAATAAACCGAAATTAATTAGATTATCAATAGGACTAACTAATAAAATATTTCCAAATAAATAAGTTGATATAGCTAAGGATTTGTTTTTGGATAGATATAATAAAATTATGCCTATTGAAGCTCCTAAAGACCATATTATTGAAGTTATATAATCGTCTTTATTATTTAATATTATTTTTATATAAAAGAATGCTAATCCAATAGCTAATGCAAAGGGAATATTAACTATCCAAGGATTTAAATTAAAAAAACTTGCTAGTCCAATTGAACCTAAAATAGCATGTGATATGCTTCCCGCTACTGAGGTAACATTTTTTAATACTACTATACTCCCTATTAATCCTATTACTAAACTTATTATAAAAATTGATATTATCGTATCTTTAAATATAAATACACTTTCCATATTCACTAAATATTTTATACTTAATTATAAATTTCTTCATTTATTAAGTTTATATATTTCTTATAATTTATATCATTATTTAACTTTTGTTTTTGATAATTAATATTTTTATTCAAATTATAAAAAAATGAGCTGGTTAGTAATTCTTTTAATTCATTTTTTGAATAATATTCTTTTAAAATTTTTATAATAATTTTTATATTTTCTGGGTTTTCAGTTAACATTAGATAGTCTATAATATTATATTCTTGGTTATCTTTTATAAATACTGTTTCTTTACTTTTATTAATTATAAAAATTAGTGGAAATATATTATAATTAAAAGTAGCTATTAAAATAGGATAAACCCCATCATTATTAGGTATATTAATAAAATTATTATCTAAAGAGTAAAGGTATTCTAATGTAGAATTACATTTTAATTGATCGTTTATAAAAGAACTACAAGCTTCATAAAATATAGTGTTTCCCTCGTTATCTCTTTGCTTATAATCCATTTTTAAATCATCTATTAAATATTTAATTATATCTAAATTATACTTTCTAACCGCCCAAAAAAGTGCATTATTATTAAATCTTAAATCCTTAGAGTTTATATCGCAGCCATTTTTATATAATATTTTTAGTATTTCTAATTTATTGGAAAAAGCAGCTACTAAAAATGGAGTAAACCCTAAAAATTTATCCCTTTGCTCCCTATCAACTTTTGATATTAATAAATTAACAATTTCTATATTGTTTTTTATTATTGCATATTTCAATGGATAATTCCCAAAACTATCATATTCTATTAAATATTTCTTATCAATTTTATCTATTATTTCTCTTAAAATATTAATAGAGTTATGTAAGCATATTAAATGAATTATATTTTGATTATTTTTATTTTTTATTTTATAAATTTCTGTAGGATATTTATTTAATAGTTCTTTAAAAGTTATTACATCATCTTTTTTTATACTATAAAATATTTTATTAACGATAAATTCATTATCTTCTAATAAATTATTATTCCCTCCATTTTGCTTGTTTATTAAAATAAATATAAAAATTAGTATTAAAATAAAAAATATAGAATTATAAATTAAATTATTTTTGTTTTTTTTAAACATAAATAAAGATATTTTTAAATAGATTTATAGTCTAAAGATACTATTTCATTATTAAATTTAGATTTAATAGTAGATTCTATATTTTTAATATTAAAATTTTTAGGTACTTCTAAAATTAATTGGATATTAGCAAGTGAGTTATTATTAACTTGTGCTTGGCAGGTTAATAAATTTACAGTTTTATCAGATATAGACTTAAGGACATCTTGTAAAAGCCCCTTTCTATCTTTAGCTAATATATTTATTTCAACTTTTATATTACTTTTAATATCATCCCAGTTTAAGCTAATAATATTATCAAGTTTGTTATTTTTAATATAGTACATTATGTTTTTACAATTTTTTTTATGGATGGATATTCCGTTTCCTCTTGTTATGAAGCCAATTATTTCATCTGGAAGTACAGGACTACAACATTTAGCAAACTTATATAAAACCCCTTCTTTTAAAGTATTTAAATTTACTGTTGCTAAATTAATTTTTGTATTATTTTCATTTAATTTATTAGAATTTATATTATTTTTTTCAAGTAATGAAATAAAAAATTCTTTTATTCTATTTTCAATGGATACTCTTTTAATATCCCCAAATCCAATAGCTATTAAAAAATCTTCAATATCTTGAAATGCATTCTTATAATAATTTTCATAAATTAAGGAAATAACTTTATCAGTTTCTAAAAACTCTTTAATTTCTTTAGGCAAATCTTTTATTTCTTCTAAATTTAGGGATTTATATAAAGTTTTAATAGTTTCAGAAAATATATCATTAGCTGTTTTAATATATTCTTGTTTATTTTTCTTTTTAAGGAATTGTTTTATTCTAGATTTAGCATAATTAGTTTTTGTAATTTTTAGCCACTCTATGTTAGGTGTAGCATTCTTTGAAGTAATTATTTCTACTATATCTCCACTTTTAAGTTTATAACTTAAATTAACTATTCTTCCGTTAACTTTTGCACCTATACATTTATTTCCTACTTCTGTATGAATTCTATAAGCTAGATCTATTGGAGTAGAGCCTTCAGGTAAATCTATACAATCTCCTTTCGGAGTAAAAACAAATACTGTTGTATTTAAAATTTCTTCTTTTATTCCTTCTTCTTTTAGCTCTTCAATTCCTTCTATATTTTTTTTCCAATTTTCTATTATTTTTTCATATTCTGCAAAATCTTTAAAACCTTTATATTTCCAATGCGAAGCTACTCCATATTCTGCAATATAATCCATCTCTTTTGTTCTTATCTGAATTTCTATAGGATATCCGTTATATACAACAGTATGTAAAGATTGATAACCATTAGGTTTAGGTTTCGCTATATAATCTTTTATTCTATCTTGTATAGGCATCCATAAAGAATGTAATATTCCTAAAACTAAATAACACTCTTTTACATCTTCTACTATTATCCTAATAGCTCCTATATCCATTATTTCATTTAATGGTACTTTTCTTTTTATCATTTTATTATAAATACTATAAACTGTTTTTATTCTACTCTTTATTACTGCATTTATATTTTCTTTTTTTAATTTTTCTTGAATTATATTTATTACTTTTTCATGATTTTCTACTATAAGTTTTTTAGTATTTTGAATATAATTTTCAATTTTTTTATATTCTTCAGGATTAAGATAATAAAATGCTAAATCTTCCATTTCTGATTTTATTTTCCATATCCCTAACTTTTGGGCAATAGGTACATAAAAATCTAGACTTTCTTGAGCAATTCGCTTTTGTTTATCCTTATCCAAATAATTTAGTGTTCTTAAATTATGTAATCTATCTGCTAATTTTATTGCTATTACTCTTATATCTTTTGCTGTACTTATAAATAATCTTCTTAAATTAGCTAAATTTAATTCTTTTTTTTGAATATCTGTATTTTCTTCATAAATTATCTGCTTTATTTTAGGAAATAACTTTTGAAGTTTTGTCAAACTTTCTACTATAAATCCAATTTCATTGCCAAATAATTCGTATATATCTTCTAAAGTAGTATTGGTATCTTCTACAATATCATGTAATATTGCAGAACTTATTGTTATGTGATCATTAAAATAATCGGTTAATATAAGAGCAACTTCTAAAGGATGTATTATATAAGGCTCTGAGGAAGCTCTATATTGGCCTAAATGAGAATTATAAGCAATTTTAAAAGCTTTTTCTACTATCTCCTTATTATTATCTACTTTTGAGATTATAAGATTATATAAATTGTTGATCTTGGGGTCTAAGTTCATAATAATTACAATATTGAGGTAAACATCTATTTACTTGTAAATCTTTTAATTTTAAAACCAAGCAATAGTATCTCGTAGCTCCATTTTTACCTTTCATATCTAATGCAGCTAAATTTTTACAAGCTGTTTTGTTTGTAGTTATTACTTCTGGAACTGTACATTTCTTACATGTTTCAAAATTGGAATCTAACTCAAATTTTTCTAAATATCCATAACACATGTAAATATCTACGACTTTATTATCTTTTACTTTTTTTACTTTTTTTGCAAATGGGCAATTCTTTCCTCTAAATTTCCAAAATTCTTTTTCTGTTAATTTTGAAGCTTCTTTTTGCTTTTTAAAAAAAAACATTTCTTATCTACCTCTATTTTTTAGTTATACTTTTTTTAGAATTTATCCTACTTATTTTTTATTATTTTTTTATTATATTAAAAAATTATTCATATTTACCTAAGGCTTTAGAAAATGAGTATATTAAAATTCCTCCTATTGATATCCTTTTAATATAATTATTCCTTGATCTTTTAAAATTTTTTACTTCGTGTTTTATCTCTTTATTTGTTGAATTTTGATTATTTTCTTTTTTGAAATTATATTCAATAATTTGGGTTGAAGATATTTCAACTTTATTCATATTTTAATACCCCTCTTCTTGATTTTATATAGCTTTAATTATTAATTTATTTTTTAATTTGAAAGCTTTTATAAATTCTGTAAAAAAAGTGTTAAAAAATAATATTAAAATGAATTGCTTTAAAATTAAAAAACTAAATAATTAAAGAAATTTTTATGATTAAACGAATTTAAGAACTATCTTTTTCTAGCTCATCTAGCTCAATTACTTTTTCTAGATTAATAAAAAATATATTTTCTTTATTATCAATAGAAAATTTATCACATAAATAATTTAAAATGTGGATTCTTAAGCCACTTTTCATTAAGTTATTAAGAATTATTTTATCAATATCTTTTGAAATTATTTGTATAATCAATTTTAGATTTTTACCTAATTCTTCCCATTTTAATATAATTTCTATGTCATTTGTTGGAGTAGTTAATAACAACGATGCTGCTTCATTTAAAATTAACTTTATATCCTCTATTTTTTCTATATTTATATCATACTCTGATAGTAATCCAGAAATTGTTAACCGAGGAATTATTAAAAAATTCTCTTTAGATGGTATTTTTAAAACTATTATATTATTTATGTTTTTTATATCTCTTAACATATAAATTAAACCAAAGTTTTTAATTAATTCCTATTTTATATTATATCCAGTTTTTACTCTTTTTAAACATAAAATAAAAACATCATTTTATTTTTTAGGTAACTACCTAGCCTGTGAAATGAAAACTTCTTGCTTAGAGTCTGGGTAATATCCGCAGCTTTTAATTCGCAATATTCCATATTTACTGCTCTTAAATTTAGCAACCCACAGTAATATTATATATAATTAAATTACTAATTTTACTTTTATTAATCATATAGTAGGTTTTTAACAAACTGAGAGGGTTCAAAAGGTTGGATATCTTCTAAGTTTTCTCCAAAAGTAATAAATTTTATAGGGATTCCTAAGTTAGTAGTAATAGAAAAAATGAATCCTGCTTTACTTGAAGTATCTAATTTAGTTATAGCTACTCCTGTTAATCTTATTGCTTCAGTAAATACCTTGGTTTGTTGGATACTATTTTGCCCATATGTAGAATCTAATATTAAAATCTTTTCTTGAGGTAATTCTAAGTGATGTTTTTTTATTACTTTTTCTATTTTTTGTAGTTCTTGAATAAGATTATGTTTATTATGCATTCTACCTGCTGTATCTATTATTGCTATGTTAATATTCTTTGCAATTGCACTATTAATAGTATCATATGCTACAGCCGCACTATCTGCTCCTAAACTTTGCTTTACAATCGGTATATCCAATCTCTTTGCCCAAATTTCTAATTGTTCAATTGCCGCAGCTCTGTAAGTGTCGCCTGCACCTATTATTACACTCTTTGATTTTAATAAATAATAATTCGCCAACTTCGCTATAAAACTAGTTTTTCCTGTCCCATTTACACCTACTACTAAAATAACTAACGGATAACCATTTACTCTATTGACTAACGGATAATAATCATCATCACTATCATATGGAATGCTTAATAGCATTATTAAATCTTTTTCTATTTCCTGAATAGCTTTGCTATCATCTTTAATTTTTTTTACAATGTTTTTTAAATTATTAACAATGGAGTTTGCGATATTAACTCCTACATCTGCTTTTATTAATTTTTCTTCTAAATTCTCCCAAAATTCTGGAGTTATTTTTTCTACTTCCTTCGTTTTTATTAAATCCCTTATATCGGTAAATAATAATTCTTTTGTTTTTTTTAACCCTTCTTTTAATTTGTTTAATATACTCATTTAAACAAAAACCTCCTTGAAAAATTAATAATTAATTTTTATACATACCAAGGAGAATAAGTTTTAGTAGTAATCTGTTTTTTATTTGATGATTTTAAAGATACTTTTTCTTTTTCTTGATTCTTAATTGTTTTATTAATTAAATAAGCAGCTAAAAAGTCATTTAATCTAGATTCATCTAAATAATTATTTAGCTTCCAGTTTTTCATATATTCTGTTATAAAATTTGTATGTATATTCCCTTTAATAAATTCATTATGAGATAAAATATCTATTAAATATTCTTTATTGGTTTTAATTGGTAAGATGATAAAATTTTTCAATGCCAGTATCATTTTATTAATAGCATTTATTCTATCTTTATCCCAAGTTATTACTTTTGCAACTAAGGAATCATAATAGGGCGGTATAATAGATCCTTCTTCTAAATATGTATCTATTCTTATATCCTTAATTATTTGTGGGAATTTTAATATTTTTACTTGTCCTGGAGAAGGAATAAAATTATTTTCAGGATCTTCTGCATTAATTCTAACTTCTATTACATGTAAATTCTGCTTTATATCTTCTTGATTAAATGGTAATTTATTACCCATAGCTATTAATATTTGAGTTTTTACTATATCAATGTTAGTACATATTTCGGTTATTGGATGTTCTACTTGTAATCTAGTATTAACTTCTAAAAAATAAAAATTATTATCTTTATCTACAATAAATTCTACAGTACCTGCATTATAATATCCTACTTTCTGGGCTATTTTCTTAGCTGCTTGGGTTATATTTTCTCGGGTTTTACTATCTATAGTAGGTGATGGAGTTTCCTCTATTATTTTTTGAAATCTTCGCTGTATTGAGCATTCTCTTTCAAATAAATGAACGATGTTGTTATGTTCATCTCCTATTATTTGTACTTCTATATGCCTGGGGTTATCAAAGTATTTTTCAATATAAACTGTTTTATCTCCAAAGGCATTAAGAGCTTCTCTTTGGGCAGCATCTAAGGAATCTTTTAGTAAGTTTTTATCTCTAACAATTCTAATTCCTTTACCTCCGCCTCCTTTGGCAGCTTTTATCATAACAGGAAAGCCTATTTTTTCTTCTATTTCTTTCAATAAATCTTCATTATAATCAACTATATTTAGACCAATAGGTACTTTAACTCCAGCTTTATTTGCTACATTTCTTGCTTCTATTTTATCTCCTAATAATTCTATTACTTTGTAATTAGGACCAATAAATTTTATATTGTTATTTTCAACTTCCTTTGCAAATATAGAGTTTTCTGATAAAAATCCATACCCTGGATGTATTGCATCCACTTTTGCTTTCTTAGCTACCTCTATAATTTTATCTATATTTAAATAGCTATTGATAGGTAAAGGATCTCCAATATTATAAGCTTCATCTGATAATTTTACATGTAAAGCATTTTTGTCAGCTTCTGAATATATACTAACTGCTTTTATCCCTAATTCTTTTAATGCTTTTATTACCCTTACCGCTATTTCTCCTCTATTAGCTATTAAAACCTTTTTAAACATTTCTCTTACTCCTTATATTTTGTATAATAAAGTTTTAAAAATTAACTATAAGAGTCTATCATTTTTTGAATTTTTTCTTTAGGTAAAACTTTTATATCTACATCTATGGGAACATTTCCATTTAAGATTTGCTCTTCATAAGTTTTATCTTCTTTTTTATAGAATATTCCTACAGAAAAGTGATCACTGAATGCTCTGCTTAAAGCTAAATTTATATCATTAAAATCATGATTTTCTAATTTTTTAATTTTGGATTTGAAGGATTTAAGGTCTTCCATTCTGTAATATGTTATACAAGGGGATAAGATATTTACAAAAGAAAAGCCTTTATGGTTAATTGCTTGTTTAATTATATTAAATGTATCATTAACATCTAAAGCGAAGGCTTGGGCTACAAAAGTAGCACCACTTGAGATAGCAATTACCAGGGGGTTTATAGGAGTTTCTTTTACTCCTGTAGGAGTTGTTGGAGTTTGTAGATTTAAAGGAGATGTTGGAGATGCTTGTCCCTTTGTTAAGCCATATACAAAATTATCAAACATTATAACTGTTATATCTATATTTTTTCTTGCAGTATGTATAAAATGGGTACCTCCTATAGCAAAGAGATCTCCATCTCCACTAACTACTATTACATTCATTTTAGGGTTTGCTAATTTAAAACCTAAAGCTACTGGTAGTGGCCTTCCATGAAGGGTATGAATAGTATAGGTATTAACATAGCTTGTTATTCTACCAGTACATCCTATACCACCTATTAAAACAAAATTAGTAGGATCAAAATTTAAGTCTATTATTACTTTATATATTGCTTGTAAATCTGCAAAGTAAGTACATCCCGGGCACCATTGTGGTTTTATTTCTGTTTGCCAATCCTTTACCGTAGTTTTTTGATGAATTGTCATAACTTTTTAACCCCCTTTATCCATTTACCTATTCTTATATTCATTATTTTTTATAATTTTCCTTTTATTTAATATTGCTAAATTTAATATTATTAACCTAAAAAGAATATTTAGTAATTAATGAAAATAAGAAAATATTAGCTCTAACGCAATATTTTTTTAATATTAAAATTAAAATAAAATTAAAATAAACTAAAAATAAATGGGTTTTTGAATTAATTTAGCAATTGTTTCTTTATCTATTTTTAAACCTTTATTTATAACAATTATATTATCAAAACTGAAGAATTTTTCTTTATCTTCTTCTAAATTGTATCCTATTGATATATTTTTTTCTATTATTACTCCTTTATCTAAGATTGTATTGATAATACTTACATTTTCGTTTAATATACATCCGTCCATTATAATGGAATTTTCTATTTTGACGTTATCATTTATTATACATTTAGGGAAGATAATAGAGTTTTTTATATAAACGTTATCATTTATTATACATCCTTCGGATATAATGGAATCTTGGATATTAACATTTTTTCCTAATATTTTAGTTGGTGGTAAATTAGAGTAAGCTGTATAAACAGGCCAATATGGGTTATATAGATCTAATGGTGGATTAGGCAGTAATAATTCCATAGAAGCTTCGTAATATGAGCCTATAGTTCCAACATCTCTCCAATAGGGTTTATTGTTTGACCCTGGAATAGTATTTTCTTCAAAATTATAGCTATAAACTTTATATAATTTTATACTTTCTGGGATAATATCTTTTCCAAAGTCATGGCTTGTATCTCTTAAGGCATCATTTTCTAACATCTTTATTAATACATCCCTATTAAATATATAATTTCCCATGGAAGCTAATACAAAGTTATCGTTTATCTTAAAGTTTTCAATAATTTCTGGATCTTTAGGTTTTTCTGCAAAATCTATTATTCTATTATCGTTATCTATTTTCATTAATCCAAATCTATTGGCTTCTTCAATGGGTATTGGAAAAGTTGCTATGGTTATATCTGCTTTCTTTTGAATATGGTATTCTATCATCTTTTTTATATCCATTAAGTATATATGATCTGCTGAAAAAACGATAACTATTTCTGGTTGCTCATCAAAAATTAGGTTTAAATTTTGGTATATAGCATCTGCGGTACCCCTAAACCAGATTTTCCCAATTCGCATCTGCGGTGGTACTATATTAACATAAAACCCAAATCGAGAATTAATATCCCAGTTAGTTTGTAAATGTTTAATTAAGGAATGTGCTTTATATTGAGTTAATACATTTATTTTCAATATTCCACTATTTACTAAGTTACTTAGTACAAAATCGATTATTCTATATCTTGCACCAAACGGAACCGCAGGTTTAGCACGTTCCTTTGTTAATGGAAATAATCTTGTTCCTTCTCCACCTGCTAATACCATCGCTATTATATTCGTTAATCCATACTCTTTTATAGCATTATTTGAGTTTATATTAAGTATCATTTTAATCACCTTCTTTTTTATTCCTTTCTCTTTTATTTTTTTTATTTTTTTTCTCATTTTCCTTTAATAGAAAATCATTAATAAATTAAAAACCTAAAAGGATTTAACTAAAAAAATAAAGAATAAAATATTAAGAAATAAAACTAAATTAAATCTAGAAATAATATGCTATTAAACAAGGAAAATGTGGAAATTAAAAATTATTTAAAAGATCTGGTGATATTAAAGGTAGGGGGTAGTGTTTTTTTAAAAGATAACTTAATTGATATTGCTAATTTTATATTAAATAAATCAAAAGATTCAAAAGTAGTTGTTGTAGTTTCTGCTATAGGGAGACCACCTTACCCCTATTCTACTAATGAATTAATTAAAAACTTTAATTCTATCTTAGATTTAAATAGAAATGACTTTACAAAGGATATTCTAATTAACAATGAGTTATTAGAGTTATGTAAATCTTTTGTGATAAGTTGTGGGGAAAATATTTCTACTGGTTTATTAGCTGCTGCTTTAAATCTATTAAATAAAGATATAAAAGCTATTCCCTTAAATGCCTTCCAAGCTAATATCATTACTACTGATAATTTTATTGATTCTGATATCTTAGATATTAAAGAAGAAAATATATTAAAATTAATAGATAATAATTATCTTCCGGTGATTTGTGGTTTTCAAGGGGTTAGTAAAAATGGATATTTAACTACCTTAAAAAGAGGAGGAAGTGATATAACTGCTGCTTTCTTAGCTAAAAAATTAAAACCATACTTTAACTTAAAAGGAGTTTATATAATTAAAGATATTGATTCTTTAAAATTAGCTCCACCTAATCTTATTGATAATCCAATATCTATTAATTATTGTAATTATGATGAATTATCAGAAATAACTTATAATGGCTCTCAAGTTGTACATAATGATGCCGTTAGCATCCTACATTCTAATGATATCCCATTAATTATTACTTCTGTTAATTCTAATAATCAAACTATTGTTACCAATAATTATAATTCTAATAAATTAATAACAAATATATCGGTAAAAGAAAATATTTCCAAGTTTTCGTTAATTTTTCCAAAAGAAAAAAAAGATTTACCAGTTTATCTGGATTATATTCTAAATAAGATTCATCAAAAAAATATAAGTTTAGATTTTATTATGTTAGATATTTTTAATAGAAAAGCTTCTTTTGTTGTAGATCAGATTTATTCTGATATTATTTCTAACATTATAGATAACTTTAACAATGAATTAACATCTAAGGACAAAAAAATAGATTATAAAATTTTAAATAAGGTATCAAAGGTAAGTGTTATAGGGTATGGAATACGAGGAAAACCAGGAGTAATGAATAGAATAAATAAAGCGCTATTAAAAAATAAAATAATTATTTTACAAGCTGCTGACTCCCATATAAGCATCTCCTTACTAATCCCTTCTAAATACCTTAAACTAACAGTTGAATCTATTTATAATGAATTTTATAATGACTTTACTTAAAAAAATATCTATTAAAAAGCTTTTTAACTAATATCAATAAGAGATATATATATTTTATAAGATAAATTTTTATAAATTAGAATTTGCTAAATTTAAAAGCTAAAAATTTTACAAAATAAAAATTTTACAAAATAAATTGAGTTCCTTAGTTGTTTTTACAATATATTCTTCTAATCCTAAGACAGTGTTAGATAGTAATAGAGTTTTTTTTATTATCTTAAAAATTTTAAAATAGAAAAACTTTTAGGCTCTATAAGCTCTATAGAATCTTATGCTTCAAATGATTTATTAGAGTGCATAAAAAAAGATATATCTTATATTTTTGATTCATTTGTTGACCAAATATTAAGTGAATATAATATTAAACTAGTTAAAAGTAATTATCATAATACTTGGTTTAGACAAAAGAAGAATCAGTACATAATTTATTTAATATTTTAGATAATTTTATAAAAGATTTAAAGGAAATAATATTTATAAATGACAAAGAAGAAATTTATCAGTATATTCTTAATTTTTCCAAAAAAATAATCTGAAATTTGTTAATTTTTTAAATTATATCAAAAATGAAGTTTATGATAAGCAAATAGATCTATATTACACTAAAATAAAAAAATAGAAACCCAAATTACTAATATAGATAAAGATAAATTTAAAAATAACAAATTAAAAGTTGATTCTAAGGAGTTAAAAGATAGTATTAAAAATTTTAAAAAACTTTTACCTAAAATTATTAATTTGGTAAAAAATAGATATTCTAAGAGATTCTTTTTATACCATTGATTTTCTTAATATCTCTTTAAAAGAAATTCTACTAACTAAATTAAAAAAATTAAATGAATATAAAGAAGAACTAATAGCTAAGTTAAACTCTATAAATAATGATAAAATAGATTAAGAATAAGAAAAATTTAAATGATTTGGAAATATTTTATAAAAAAGCAGAATTTACTTATTTGGAAATAAAAAAAATAATATTTAAAAGATGAAATTAATTACTTGATTAAATCTAGTAATGTTAGTCAAGATGTTATGGAGGATTTTGATAATAGGTATAATTTTGTAATAAATAAAGTACAAGAATTTATTTATAAAGAAAGAGAAAAACAGGAAATTATAGCTAATTTAGTAAAATCTCTAAGTGATTTAGGTTATAGTACTTTAATCACTACATCGGATGGTATTATGTTTTTTGATTCTCCTTTAGGAATAGAATATAAGATAATGTTAAGAATGCTTAAAGATAAATTAGCTATTAAATTTATTAAAATAATACCAAATAATTATGTAGTAAGTGATAGTGAAAAAGAAAAAGATATTGAATTAGTTAAAGATTGGTGTAAGGATTGCCAAAAAGTATTACATTATTTAAAGGAAAACAATATTTATTTAGAACCTGAAAAAATTTTAAACCCTACTGATAATCCTGATATTATATATGTATCTTTTAGTACCTTACCAACGGAAATAAAGGAATTATATTCTAAACAAATTGAAAATAAAAAGAAAGCTATTATTAAAAGCAAAAAACCTGAACAAGATTATCATCAAAATTAAGCATGTTAATAATATTATCTTTAATTCATTTCAGTTTTGTTTAAAATATTAAATTCCTGTATCTTTTTCATTTTTTATTCTTTAAAAATTTAATATAAAATCAAGGAATTTATTTTTTTATAAGAGAAAAAAAATAGGATATATCATATAGGGGTGTACAATAAATAGTTATGGATAATATAAATAAGATGTATGAAACTCAAATAGATAAAACTCAATTGAATAAAACTCAAATATAAATAACACAAATAAATAATATTGATAATAATTTAGTTGATAATAAATAATTGCAAGTTAAAAAGAATTGATTATGAAGTAATAAATATTACTTATTTTTTAAGGGAATATAAGGTAAAAAAAGAATCAGAATTTATATGATAAAATTGCGTTCTTAACTTTCATAGTTTTATTTCTTCATAGTTTCCCTGAGGGGGTAGCTATTGGGATGGCATTTAATGGAAGTTAATTTAAAATCGGAATTATTATGACTATTGCTATTGCTCTATATAACATTAGTTATCGCTTTACATATGTATCCTAAGTTTACTTAAATGTTTTTGGTATACAATTTTATCTTCTTTATCTCAACCTATAGCAGCTATACCTGCTTACCTTATCGGACATTATATTAAATTCACAATCTCATTAGGGCTTGGTTTTGCTGCAGGTGCTATGGTATATTTAAGCATTTAATTTTTTAATTTTTTTTATCAATAAAATAGAAAAATTTTTAATAATAAAAAAAAAGGATTTTTTTTGAATAATATTATAATTAAGTTAAGGGGGTGATAATAAATGAAAAGAACATTACTTTTATTAACATTAAAAGGAATTATATTAAGTTTAGTTATGGTTTTTATAGTAAGTTGTAATTTATTTGGAATTGGAGGAGGTAGCGGCATAAAAACAATTTTACTAAACAGAGATATAGATCAAGACGGAGATAATGATGTTGTCTCTATATTTCATAACATTGCAGGCGGGAATCAGGATGATTATGGAAATTCCCTGCATGTAGATAGAAGGGGTAAAATTTATGTCACTGGTTATAGCTATAATGGTAGTAATTATGATATGTATGTAATAAGGATGAACAATGATGGGAGTTTAGATACTTCGTTTGGAACTAATGGTAAAGTTGTTGTTAATAACATCGCTGGCGGGAATGGTTGGGATTCTGGAAATTCCATATATGTAGATAGCAATGGTAAAGTTTATGTCACCGGGTATAGCTCTAATGGTAGTAATGAGGATATGTATGTAATAAAGATAAACAGTGATGGGAGTTTGGATAACCTTTTTGGAGCTAATGGTAAAGTTGTTCTCAATAACATTGCAGGGGGAAATGGGGGTGATTATGGAAATTCCTTGTATGTAGATAGAAGTGGTAAAATTTATGTCACTGGGAGTAGCTCTAATGGCAGAGATTATGATATGTATGTAATAAGGATAAACAGTGATGGGAGTGTAGATAATACGTTTGGAACTAACGGTAAAGTTGTTTTTAATTCCATCGCAGAGGGAAATTATTTAGATTTTGGAAAATCTATATATGTAGATAGCAGTGGTAAAATTTATGTCACTGGGAGTAGCTGGAAGGGTAGTAGTTTAGGCATGTATGTAATAAGGTTAAACAGTGGTGGTAGTTTGGATAATACGTTTGCAACTAACGGCAAAGTTGTTGTTAATAACATTGCAGGTAGGAATTCTTCAGATTCTGGAAAATCTATATATGTAGATAGAAGTGGTAAAATTTATATCACTGGATATAGCTCTAATCGTAATAATTTTGATATGTATATGATAAAG
>CAKZQG010000039.1 GCA_937139605.1 uncultured bacterium | reverse complement strand
TTTTATAAATAGTTTAATAGAATATGAAAAAATCCAATATCAATATATTGAAAACATTAATAAAGAAGAGATTATCAAAAAATTTGAATTAAAAGATATAAATTTGGTTTTACAAGACACTTTTTTAACTGCTTTGAATATATTCTTTAAAAATTATTTCAAGTTAATATTTACTGTTTTATTTGCTATAAGCGGAATAATATTATTAGGTTTTGGAGTGATATTTACTTTAGCAATGGGGATCCCCGCTATCGCTGTCCTTATTAGAAAATATTTATAATTTATAAAATTTATAAAAAAGAATAATAAAATAGATATATTTTTTGTTTCTTAGATTTTGAAAGCCAATAAAAACAATAATTTAAAGAAAATAATTTATATCTTTTAACTTTATTTTACAATTTAACTATATATGGATTTAAATGATATAGTATTTAAAATAAAAAAGACAATAAATTATTTAGAGTTTTATTCAGTTTTTATGAAGCTAAAAAAAGTAGGAAGTACGTATATGGCTATTTGCCCATTTCATATGGATTCGAATCCTTCCTTATCTGTAGATATAAATGAAGGGTTATGGTATTGTTTTGGATGTAATAAAGGTGGAGATATATTTAATTTTATAATGGAATATGAAGATATTAATTTTATTGAATCAATTAATTATTTAATTGATTACCTTAATTTAGATATTGATTTAAAAAAATATTATCAAGAAAATGAATTAAAAATAGAATCAATAAGTAAAGAAAAATCACATTCTTTATTAAAATTATTTAGTGAGTATTATAATAAAGTTTTATTAAAAACTAAAGTAGGGAAAAAAGCATTAGATTATTTGGAATCAAGGGGAATTGATAAAGAATTAATAGAAACTTTCTTAATAGGTTATTGTCCTAAGAATATCCAAAACACTTTAACTTTTATAAGTAAAAAAAATATAAATATAAAAGATTTAATAAATACTGGATTGATAGTAGAAAAAGGTAAAGATAAATATTATGAAATAATGAATAGTAGAATAACTTTTCCTATATTTAAAGGTAATAAGGTTATAGGGATATCGGGTAGAGCAATTGATGACAAAATGGAACCTAAATATATAAATACAATAGGCTTACAAAAAAATTCTACACTATATGGCCTAAATATTACAAAGAATTATATAAAATCGGAGAATAAAGCGATAATAACGGAGGGGTATTTTGATGCGTTATCTGTATATAAAATAGGTTTTAAAAATGTGGTAGCTATTATGGGAACTAATATATCCCAAGAGCAATTAAATTTATTAAAAAAATATTGTAATAAAGTTTTACTTATTTTAGATCAAGATAAATCAGGAACAGAAGCAACTATTAAATTACTACTTCTCTTTATTTCTAATAATTTCTTAGTAGAAATAAGTTTATTTAAAGGTTATAAAGATCCAAATGAGTTATTAGTAAGTAATCCTGAAGAATTAAAGGAATCAATTATTAACGCGATAGACTCTTTTGAATTTATTACGAATTTATATAAACTCCAAAAAACTCAAGATAAACAAAATTTCTTAGAAAAAATAATTATTCCTTATTTAAGTTATATATCTAATTTATTAGTTTTTGAAGAATATCTTAAAAAGTTTTCCAATATATCTAAAATAGATATCCCTTATCTAAAAAAATTAATAAAAAACTATATCAAAGAGAATAAAAATATTCAAAATAAATTAGCTCAAAGTAAATCCCTTCAAGTTACTCAATTTACTGATACTACTTATAATTTAGAAAAAATAGTTATAAAAGAATATGGGGATAAACTATTTATTTTGAGTTTCTTTTTTTATAAATTTGAATTATTTTTAAAAATATTAAAAGAAAAAGAATATTTAATAACTGAAGCTTTTAAAAACCTAAATGAAGTAGAGGAAAAATTATATGAGCATTTAATAAAATGTAAAGAAGATAATACTTTGCCTAACTCTTATTTATTATATGAATTAAAATTAGAAGAATTGATAAAAATAATTGCAAAAATAATTTCAAAAACTAATAACCAAAGCTTATATGATTATTCTATAAATATTTTAAAAAATATTTATAATAAGTCAATATTCGAGGAGATAAAAGAAGCTTTAAAAAATAATGATTTATTAAAAGCTAAGGAACTACAAAACAAAATTATTAAAAATTAAATTTTTTATTTATTTTTTATAAGTGATAAAAATGAAAGAAAATCAAAATATTAAAACTAATCATAAAATTGATACTAAAATGAAAAATACTAAAGTAAAAAATATTAAAGTAAGAACATGTATAATATGTTTTAATAAATTTACTCAAGAAGAATTAATTCGATTATTTGTTGCTAAAAATGATATTTTAGTTATAACTTTTAAGGATAAAATAATTTTAATTAATTGTACTAATAATGAAGCTAATAATGAACTTAATGATGTTAATACTTTATCTAAGAGAAAGGAGTTAATGAAAAGTAAAAGTAGAAGTATTTATTTTTGTTTTGAATGTATTATTAAAAATGATATTAATAAAATCCAAAAAAGAATTAATAATTATTTTTCTAAGCTAAAAAAAATGCAAAAACTTAAAAATTTGGAAAAGCTAAAAATCTATTTAGATAATAAAAAAAATATTCAAGATATATATATCAAAATAATATCAAAAAAATAAAAAAAATGATAGTATTCATATTGATAGTTTTTATATTGTATATTTATATAGGTTTTTTATAAGGAATTAAAACGTATAGAATTTTTGAAAATAAGAAAATTAATAAAAAGTAATGCGAATAGAAGTTATTCTAAAAAATACAGATAATAAAGATATTATGTTGCCAATACACTATAATGAATTAATTCAAAAAATTATATACAAAAATTTACCTAAATTATTATCAACATTTTTACATGACATAGGATTTAGATATAATAATAAGCCAATAAAACTCTTTACTTTTTCTAAAATATTCTCCAATAAAATTAAACTCTATAAAAATTATATATTTTTCTCAAATACTATTTCAATATTTATTTCCTCTCCAATTGAAATAATAATAAAGATTCTAAGAGAAAATTTATTAAAAAACGAGATAATAAAATTAAATGTAAATAAACTAAAGGTGGATGAGATAAAAACAGTTCCTAATCCAAAGTTTGATAACATAATGAAAATAAAAACATTATCACCTATAACTATATATAAAACAATTATTAAAAATGACAAGAAATACACCAACTATATTTTTCCAAACGATAATGAATTTAATTATTTAATAAAAGAAAATATAAAAAAGAAGTATGTAATAATCCAAGGGATAATAGATAAAAATATTAGTTTAGATTTTCAATTAGAAATAAGCCCAATAAATATAAAAAATAAAATCCTAAAATATAAAAATTTTATAATAAAAGGTATAGAGGGAGAATTAGAATTAGCAACAGATAAACCTGAAATAATAGAAAAAATATATGATGCAGGTTTGGGAGCTAAAAATTCTCAAGGTTTTGGAATGTTCCAGATAATCTAAAAAATTTAATAATCTAAAATTTTTGAAAGGATATTAAACAAAAATAGAGAAAAATTATAAAAAATCATTTAAAAATTAAGATTAATAAATAGATGAATGATTTTTATTTAATAGCATTAGCTGCTTTACTACACGATATAGGGAAGTTTTGCCAAAGAGCTAATTACTATACAACTTGGGATAAAAAAAATCTAGAAAATATATATAAATATCAGCATGCATATTTTACTTATCAATACTTAACAGAATTACAAGAAATACTAAAAGAGAGTTTAAATTTAACGGAATTGGAATTTAATGAATTAAAAGAGATATCGGCAAGACATCATAACCCTATACCAAATAACATAAAAAGCTATATCCTAACTTTAGCAGATAATTTATCATCAACTGAAAGAGAAAGATTTCAACAAAGTGATATAAATTTATTACATTCAATATTTGAAAGGATCTCATTTTTAGCTAACTCAATAAATCCCCCATATTTTCATAAAATAACGAAATTATCTCTATTGGAAAATGATATATTCCCTGTAAAAGATATTGATAAATTATATGCTAATCATAATATAATTTCCCAGCAATATAGAAACTTGTTTTTAGAATTTAATAATGAGATAAAAAATATTCAGAATTTTAAAGGGGTAAAATCATTTAATTATTTGTATTATTTATTAGCAAAATATTTATGGTCAGTACCTTCTGCTACTTATGATATCCAAAATAGATCTAGACATTATTCAGATATCTCTTTATTTGATCATTCTAAAGTAGTCGCAATGCTAAGTGTTAGTCTCTTAGATTATTATTACCAAATAAAAAATAATTCAAGTAGTAATGGTAATCTAGAAGTTCTAAATTATAGTAAAATGATAGATGATACTGAGAATGTATTTTTAATAGTGGAAGGAAATATAGGGGGAATCCAAAACTTTATTTATAATATAGCAAAGACTCCAGCTATAGAAGATTTCTCTATATCTAAAAGCTTAAGAGGAAGATCTTTACTTGTTGCTTTATTAACAGAATTAGTTAGTAGAAACTTATTAAAAGAACTAAACTATCCAATAACTAATATATTATATATAGGCGGTGGAAAATTCCAAATAATAATAGCTAATACCCCTAAAAATATTGAAATCTTAAATAATATAGAAAATCTATTAAATAAATATCTATGTGATGAGTTTCATATGGAGCTTAGAATAATAATGACATATCAAGAGTTCTCTATAAATACTCTCAAAGGGATTAGTCAAAATTTCTCAGATATTGTCCAAAAATTACAAATAAATATAGATAAAGCTAAAAAACAGTTATTTAAGAACTACTTGACAGTAGATTTTAAAGATGATCACAAAGATATATGTAAATCTTGTAAATCATTACCAATATATAGTAAAGATTTATGTAAATTATGTGAATTATCTAATTCTATAGGAGAAGAAACGATATATATGAAATATATCTCCTTTGATCTAAATAAAAAACTAAAAATAGGTGAAAATAAATATGATTATATAAGTATAATAGATTTAGATAACTGGGGAAATATTTATTTTGTAATAGATATAAATAACCAAAAAAATGAAAGAATAAGAGAAAATTCCATATTAAATGAATTAGAAGAAGTTTTATATATAAATAATTTAGAATTTGGCATGGATAATATTTCTAATGGTTTTAAGTTCATAGCAAGTACTGTGCCATTATTAGATAAAGATATAAGGGATTATGTTTTAAGTAATTTTGATTTACTTCCAGAACAGCAAAAAGAATTGAAACAAATGAATTTACTAGATTCAAAAAAAATAATGTCATTTGGAATATTAAGTGAATTTAGTATAGGGGATAAAAAATTAGCTGCTTTAAGAGCAGATATAGATAATTTAGGCCTAATATTTAGTGATGGTTTAAGAAGTAAAGATTCTTCTCAAGATTCAGATAAATATACTTTTTCTAGAATTGCTACACTTAGTAGAATGTTAGAACTATTCTTTTCAGGATATATTAATACTCTAATAAAACAAGAATCTAAAAAATATATGCAGTCATATAATAATCTTGAATTAGATTTAATATATACAGTATATTCTGGAGGAGATGATTTGTTTCTTATAGGTCCGTATAATTTTATATTGGATTTCTCTTTAAAATTAAGAGAAAAATTACATCTGTATGTATCAGAAAATTATGATTTTGGGTTATCTGCTGGAATATTTATATTTAAAAGTAATTTACCGGTAAATAAAGTAGCAAAATACTCTAAAAACCAAGAAGAATTATCTAAACAAGCAGTATTTAGTATAAATTATAATAATAAAGCATTTCTAATTTATAAGGATTCTATAAGTATTTTTAATAAAACTTATAAATGGATTAACTCTTTAAATTATATAAGCTCATTTAATATATTAATGAATGAGTTAAATATTCAACAAGTCCAAAAATTTAAAAACTATATAACTTTTGAAAATATATTAGATATTTCTAAGGAATTAGCAGAATATATCAATAATAATTTAATATCTCGTAGCTTAGTATATAGGATTTTAGAATATTATAAGTTATATATAAAAGATGATAAAATAAATCCATTGATTTACCCTAAGATATATTATCAAATGGCAAGAAATATAAAGAATAAAGAAGTAAAAGAGAAATTAGAAGAATTATTACTTAAAAAAGGATATAAGGAATTATCAAAAGAAGAAATTTTAACTAATTTAGATACTATATTATATATAACCTTGATGCTAACAAGAAATTGAAAATTAATAATAATTAAAAATTAATAATAAAAAGGGGTTGATTAAGGAATGAGAAATCTTAATAAATTAAAGATTTTAAACCCTGAATTGGAAAATAAAATAAAAGAGATGATAAGATTATATTATAATAAAAATAGATATGACTTACAAAAACATTATGGAGATTTATTAAAACAAGTTTCTGATAAAATAAATAATATAAGATCCTTGGAGGAATTGGATTTAGAGGAATTTGTAAAACCTAATGGGATATGTGAAGGAATAGCTATAGGGATGGATTTTAAGAAATCACAATTCAGAAAATTTTATAATGAAATAAAAAATATTAAAATAAAAATAAATAAATTACATAAAGAACAAGATACTTCAGAGTTAATTAGCATTGCTATTAAAATAATATCATTAATACCTAAGTTGGCATATTCTAAAGGAAGAGGACTAATAGATAATAATTTCTTTAAATTTATGAAAGTAATTATAGGAAAATTAAGAGAAAAATTAAATAAAGAAAATTTTGAAGTTTTTGATAAAATATTGGAATCAATTTTAGCCTATCATACTTATTATAATCCAAAAGAAAACTAACATGAAAATTAATTATAATAATAAGCTAATAATAATTAAGGGGGATTTGTATGGGTTTAAAATTGAAAGGAATTCTAAAGTTAAAATATAAATTAACTGTATTAACGGGTTTACATATAGGTGGTTCTAAAGAAAATATAGAGATTGGAGGAATAGATAATATTGTTATTAAAATCCCGGTTTTAATATTTGAGAATAATGAAATAAAGTATAATGTTCCGTATATTCCTGGTTCTTCTTTAAAGGGTAAGATTCGTGCGTTATTAGAATATATAGAAAAACCAATAAATAATCCAGGTAAGCCTATAGCATTTGTTTATGATGGGAACCCTTGTGAGTGTGGAGAATGTAATATATGTAAATTATTTGGCCCACATAAGAGTAAATCTTTAAAAGACCCTATAAGACTAAGATTTAGTGATTTTTATCCTACCTTAGATTCAATAAATTTATGGGAAGAAGCATTAGATGGATTATATACTGAAATAAAAACAGAAAATATAATAAATAGAATAAAAGGTACGGCTGAACATCCTAGACATATTGAAAGAGTTATTCCCTTCTCTGAATTCCAAGGAACTATTACTTTTAGAATATTTGAAAATGATAAATTTGAATTATATCAGATTTTAGAAAAAGGAATTAATTTATTAAATGATGATTACTTAGGTGGTAATGGATCAAGGGGATATGGAAAAGTTAAATTAGAATTACTTTTTAATTATTCTGAATATAAACCTATTGATAATTACCCATATTCTACTAAAATGATTAAAAATCTAGATGATATAAAATCAATTTTTGCTAATTAATAAAATTAAGGAATTAATAAAAATAAAAGTAAAAATAAAAATAAAAATTAAATTAAAGATTATGTTAAAAGTATATAGAATAAAGTATTATTCTTATATAACGTCTGTAAGGAGTTATACATTATTTGGTTTATTTTGTTGGGCATATTACTTAATAAGAGGTGAGCAAAAATTATTAGAATTTTTACAACAGTATTCTTCATCTCCATTTTTTGTTATTTCTTCTCCTTTTCCTGTTATAAACAATATCCCATTATTACCTAAACCTTTATCATCTTTACAATCTTTTTTTAAATATCAACTAAATCTAAATATAAAAGAAAAATTTAATATTAAACAATATAATAAATGTAAGTTAGTATCAGTTGATGTTTTTAAAAATATTATAGAAACTAATGAAAATTTAAAATTAATAGACGAATTAAGATTTTTTAATAATATAATAATAAAAAAAGAAGAAAAGGATGATTTTAGAAAATTAAAACGTATAAAAAACATGGATATAATATTGACAAAAAATTTTATTAACAGAATAAATAATTATTCACAGAACTTATATTTTGAAGAGGCATTATTAAAATTAATAGATGATTATTTCTTAGTTTATTTTTATGATGATAATTATATAAATGAATTTGAGTATATTATGAATATAGCTTCTAATTTAGGTTTAGGAGGGAATAAAAATACAGGATGGGGGAAAATATCTATAAAATTTGATGAAAATATAACTAAAAAAATAGCTGTATTGAATATTTTACAAAATAGTAATTCTAATAAAAATAGTTCTAAAAGTAAAGTAAAGTTTATAACTTTATCTCCTATAATAGTAAATCCTGAAGTAATTAATTTTATTGATTTTAGCGAAAGTTTTTATGAATTAGAAACTTATAAATCATATAGTGAATCGGCCTATAAAAAGGGGGTTTTAAAAAACAAGGTTCTTTACCTTAAAGAAGGTTCTATAATATCTATAAAACAATACCAAAGTTTTATTAATAATTATAAATTTATTGGATATCTAAAAGATGTAGGGAATAATATAAGGCAATATGGTTTGGAATTCCCTATTGAAGTTATATAAATTCTTATGAATAAAAATATACTTTAGGAAGTGGAATTATGCAAAAATTTAAATTAAAGGTTATTACTCCATTAGCTATAACTAACGGGAATAAATTATTAAAAAATTTTGATTTCTTTATAGATAAAAATAATATTAATGTAATTAATTTTGATAAATTATTATCTAAATTATCTGAAGAAAAGTTATATACAATAACTAGTTATTTAGAAACTAATCCTAATGAGTTAAATTTAGAGCAATTTATTTCAGAACCTAATGAGATAATAAAATATTCAATAGGTTATTATAATTTACTGGATAATCGGCCAGTAAATGAAATTACAGAACATATAAAAAATTATATATCTCATAATGGTGAATTGGTATGGGGAGTATATATACCAGGTTCTTCAATCAAGGGGGCTATAAGAACTGCTATATTATATTCTATTATTGAGAAAAAACAGCAAGAATATCAACAATTTATTTCTGGTAAAAACTATAAATATAAAGAAGTATCCAGATTTGAATCTGAAATGTTGGATTTAAATTTAAATCATAGAAATTTAAATCATAGAATAAAATCGCTGTCTTATTTAAAAGTAAGTGATTCTAATATATTAGATTCTTCAAAAGTGTTATTTGTTAAAAATGTTACTCTTCTTTTCTCTTCAAGAAAAATAAATGAATTCATGGAACTAATTAAAGAAAATACAGAATTTGAAATATCTATAAGCTTAGATATAGATAAATTAGGAAGCTACTTAAAACAAAATAATATTACTAATTATGATTATCAATCAATTACTCAAGAAATAAGAAATTATATGGAATCTTTATATAAGTTTTCTAAGGATTTGATAGAGTATGAAAAAAATTATTTTAAATCAAAGCATTTGAATTCAGTTTATATAAAATATGAAAAATTAGAAAAATTGAATACCAAAGAGACTCCATTAATAAGATTAGGAAAAAATACGGGGAAATTATCTAAGACTTTTTTATTAAGAAATAAAGATCAAAAGAATATTTTATTTCCTAAAACTCGGAGGGTAGTTGTCGAAGGTAGAGAAGATTATACTCCTTTAGGCTGGATTCAATTAATCCCTATTGATTAATTAATTCTAAACTTATTGTTATATGGGATTTAATTTAAAAAATAAGATAGAGGTAGTAGAATAGTAAAGAGGTGATTAAATTCGGGTGGAATTGGAGTTTTCCATGGTTATAGTTTATTAAATGTTGAATTAGATGCTAATGAGTAGTTATTTGCTAGCCTTTAGCTATGTATAAAGGGAATATTAAAATAGATACTAAAACTATGGGTGGGGTTTTTCAAACCGTAACTCGTTCATTGTTTGGAGGAGAAAGTATTTTCTTTAATACTTTTACTGCTTTAGAAAAAAGTGAAGTATATCTTGCTCCTTCTTTACCAGGGGATATTGCTTATATCCCATTAAATAACGATTCTTATATTGTTTATGATGGAGCTTATTTAGCACATCATGGTAATGTAGAAATATCTGTTAAATGGCGTGGACTTAAGGGGTTTATAGCCGGGCGGCAATTAGTTTGGCTAAATTTTAAAGGCACAGGTGGAGTATTTATTAATACTTTTGGTGCTATAAAGGTAGTTGAAGTTGGTAACGAAACTATTATAATAGATAATCTTCACTTTGTTGCTATGAAAGAAAGTACAGAGTACAGTATAGAAAAATTTGGTTCCTGGAAATCCTTTTTATTTGGTGGGGAAGGCGTAGTTTTAAAAATTTATGGCCCTACTAAAGTTTTTATTCAAACTAGAAATTTATCCACTTTCTCCTCTTATTTTGTTTATAAAAAATAACTTTAATAAAAATAATTATAATAAATTAATAATTATTTTACAACCAATGGAGTAGTTATTGATATTGCTTTTTATGATTCCTGTAGATGGGATCCCATCATCTAAACTATTATCTATATCTATCATCACCTTTATTGGAATATAATTATTTTCATTTATTGTTTCAATAATAAAGTTTGTATTTTCAAAATAAGAGGGGGTATTAAAAGAATTTGTAAATATTATTTTGTCATCTTTTATATAGTATTGTTTAAAAATAGTAGTTAAGTTAGTATTTTTTAGGATGAATTCTTTTTCAAGGGTGGGGGTTTTTAAGTACTCTTTGTTTTCAAAACCAAGTTTAAAATTATTTGATAAATCTATTATATATTTTACTTGTAAATAGAAATCCTGATATTTTTTATCACTTGATAATGGGCTATACATCATAAATATTTTAAAAACTAATATAAAAATTACTGAAAAGATTACTATATTTTTTATTAAAAAATCAAAAAGTATTCCCTTCTGTTTTTTTATTTTTTTTAAGTTTTTTAGTATTTTGTACTTCATATACCCCCCCTTTTTTTATTATTTATAATTTTTCTTTTAAAATTCCTCACTATTTCTTTATGTAATTTATTTTTTTATTGCCTAGAATTCAGGGACTATTATACTAAAAGCATGTAAAATATTTAAAATATTTTATTTAATTATTTTATTTAATAATTTGTATTAACTATGTAAAGTTTATTATTTATTATTTATTTTTCTAATTTTTTCTTCTAAGATAAATAAATTATTTAAGTGGTTTGAGAAATTATTAAAATCTTCGGTTAAATTTAAAAGATATTCAATTAATGAGAGCTCTTTATTTTCTATAAAATAAAAATATACTGGATTAAATATTCTCTCTAATTCTAATAAGTTAATAATTATATTTAGTTCTTTTATAATAAATGGGAACTCTAAGAAGTAATAATCAAACATAACTATATTCTTTATTTTATCGTTTGAGATTTTTAAATTTAAATCATAATAAAAAGAAAATAATTTTTTATAATCTATTTTAATTAATTTTATATTTAGTTTATTTTGGATATAGTCTATATATTTTTGGGGATCAAAGATTTTTATTTTCCAATTAAATGAACCACAATATTGACAATTAAATATATTATATTTTAAATTACAATTTTTACATTCTAAAATTAAGTTATTTATCAATTCTAAGAAACTGATTTTTTTATATTTTAGTTTCATATATAGTTTATTAAAATTTGGTTTGTTTATTTTTAGATTTATTTTTTCATTGTGAGTATCACTTTTTAAGATATTATTACAATTTTCACAATATGGTTTGTTTAAGCAGTTATTGCAATAGATATAATAAAATTTAGTGTGTTGAGTAAAATACCACCAATTAGATTCTTTTTTTATATCTTCAATTGAATTATCAAAATTATTGAAATTATTATTTATCTCTGTTATTTTTATATGTTCTAATAAATCATTGTGAGAGAAAAGTTTTTTTATTATGTTATTTAATTTTTCATAAATTAGTTCTATATATTTTTTATTATCGTTTATTTGTTTGTAATTTAGATATATTTTGCTTATGTTTTTAATTGGATTTAAGGTTTTATTGATTAGATTTTCTTTTTCAAACATATAGCTATCAAAAATTAAAATATAATCAAAGTAATTATACATTAGGAAACCTAAAAAAGATGTAATAAAAAATATAGTATTTTTTGTTTCTAAAAGAAAATATATCTTCTCTTTTAATTTTTTTTCTACATTCTTTACAAATATAAAAACTATTATTTTTTTGTTATTTATATTTTTATTTATGAAATTTTTATCAATTTTTGATAAAATATTTTCAAAATTGTTTATAAATTCAAAGAAATTGTATATTGGAAAGATTTTATGTTCATATTTATATTTTAGATTTTTTTTATTCGTTTTTAATGTAAAAAAAGTTGAATATAATTCTTTGTAATTTTCATTAAGTTTAAAATCGTAATCTATTATATTATTTTTAAAATATTTTTTTGGGATTTTTAGGGTTTTTGAGATTTTTTTTATTTCTTTTTCTATATCTTTTTTACTGCTTGATTTTATCTCTATTTTTAAATTTATTATATCATTGTTTATATCACTTTTATATACTTCATAATTATATTTTTTCCTTAAAGCTTCAATATTTAAGATATTATATTTTTTACTATCTATTTTTAGGTTTAAGATTAAATTAAATTTTATTATTTTTTTTATTAATGATTCTAAGATTTTTATATAATTAAAGTTAGTCGTGTTGAAGATATTTAATATATTATTTTGTAGCTCCTCTAAGAATTGGAGTTTTATTTGATCTATTATATTTATTTTTTTTAATTCTATTACTGGGAGATTATAGTTTTTATAAATATTTGTTAATTCTTTATCTTTAAGAAAAAAACCATATAAATATTGATTTTTTAGTTTAATTAAATAAATATGATTGAAAATATCATTAGATATTTCTTTTTTTATTTTTAAAGTAAAGTTTTTTGATATTATAAAAAATATGAGCTCTTCCATATGATAATAATTCAATAAAAATTGTTTTATAACTTTTATTTATTTTTTTACAATTAATTAACAATGAAGATTTTTATATTTTAAGGATTTTATTTAACTATAAAGTAAGGGGTATTATGGTTTTAAGCTTATGAAAATAGCTTTAATAAATATAAAAGATTTCTTTAATAAAATATATAATAAATTTAAACCTAAAAAAGAAGAAGATAAAAATTTATTAACTATTGATAATTTTTCATTGAATTCTTCTGATTTATATTCTACTTTTATATTTGCTAAAAATAAATATAATTACTCATTTTATAACACTAATGTATATAAAGCTATAGGTCAAAATTTAGAAAATATTATCCAAGATAGTAAATTGGCTAATATTGATATAGCTAATGTTTTAAGTCCTATTTATAGTTTATTTAGTTTATCATTATTAAAGAATTTTAATTATTTAGTATCTATTTCATCGTATATAGCTTTTCTAATTTCTAATGAAGATTCTTATAACTATAACAATGTTGTTAATAAAGTTAAGGATCTTATGAAAGAAAATAATGATAAGCTATTATTAGAATATGATAAATCTTCTAATTTATCTATTTTTAAGGATGCTAATACTTTTATCTTAAATAATATAAAACCTTTATTATCTACTCTAAATCCTGTTAATTCTGATATAAATAATTATTCAAAAGTTTTTGATTTATATTTTAAAGCTAAAACTTTAGTTTTTATTTTATCTAATGTAAATTATATTGATAAAGATTTATATTTGTATATTGATTCTTTTATTAATGAATGTTTTGAGTTAATTAAACCGTTAAAGGATAGTTTTAAAGATTTTTATGTTAATAATAAACAGATATTGGATATAGATTTTTACAGGGTGTTTATAGATTTACTAAGTAGTTATTTTAGTGTGGTTTATAAGACTAATCAAATTGAAGCTCCTAAATTAATGAAGTTAGCATATAATTTAAATTTAGCTAAGTTAGTTGATCCCAGTTTATTAGATAATTCTATTATAAATTCTGATCAGGAAAATATAATAAAAAATATAGTCAATAATGCTCCTTTTGATAAGGATCAAATAAAAAAGAATTTAGCTTCTAATTTATTTACAATCTATGTTAATTCTATTTCATTATATTTAAAAGATTCTATCAAAAATGGGCAAACTACTAATGGTGATTCATTAGATTATCTTTATCTGTTTATTTTAACTTCTATTATGAATAATTATATTATTAATGCTAATAAAATTGATTCTGATTTTAGCTATATGTTATCTAATTTAAGGAATTTTATGATGAATAAGCCTTTATTTTCTTCTATTTTTGATACTACTTTCTCTAATGATAAAAATCAAATTATTTCTTTATTAGATGCTTTAAATAGGATATCTTTTAGGGTATTTTTCTCTACTTTTAATAATGATTCAAAGCTTAGGGATTTTTATTTTAGATTAGCTTTACTTACTAAAATCTCAACTAAATTAAATAAATCAGATCCTAATTACCAAAAATATATGAATTATATAGTTTCTAAATTTTTGGAGCTATTTAAGTTATATCCTGATGCCAATTATTTTTATCAAAGAGTTTTTTCTAAGATTTTATCTAATACGATATATCCAGTAGATAGCTTTTTTAAATCTTTAGATTCTGTTTTAAGTAGGCTAATCACTGGTTTTGGGAATTCTTATGATCCTTCTTTTTTACTAAATCAAGTGGTATTTGTTTCATTCTTACAAAACTTAGAAACTATACCAGTAAATTCTAATAATTCTAATAATCTAAATCTATTAAAAAATAAATATTCTAATTTAGTTGTTAATAATGTTAGTAGTGATAGTAATTTAAATTTCATTTTAAAGGATTATTATGAATATTTAAAAATTTTTCCAGAGGATTTAGTTAAGGATTCCTTATCTGATATTATTTTTAGTTATTATACTTCTTCTTTGAGTTTTATTAAAGTAGTAAATTAATTATAAATTAATTTTAATTATAAATTATTATATGGGATAGGGGAGTGTATATGAGTGATCTTAAGAAATCTAATAAATATGATTTTGTAAATAATGAAAATAATTTTAAAAGTAGGGATAATTTTGATTTATTTGATCATAAATCTATTATTGATTCTATAGATAGAACTAGGAGGGATAGGAGATTAAGGAAAAATAAAAATATTATAAAATTAGTTTCTGAAGTTAGTTTAAATGTTAGTAATTTTATTTATCCTTTGTTTATTAAGGCAGAAGGAGAAAATGAAGAGATTCCTTCTATGAAGGGAATATATAGAATTTCTTTAAATAATTTATTAAATGAAGTAGAGGAGTGTTTGAAGTTAGGTGTAAGAAATTTTATTTTATTTGGAGTGGAGTATAGAAAAGATAAGTTAGCTAGGTATGCTTATGAGGATAGTATTGTAGTTAAAGCTATTTCTTTATTAAAGGAGAAGTTTAGGGATGATGTTTTATTATTTGCGGATGTTTGTTTATGTGAATATACTGATACTGGCCATTGTGGGGTAATTAATGATGATTATTATGTTGATAATGATTTAACTTTGAATTTATTGGGTAAGGTGGCGGTTGTTTATTCTCAGGCGGGGGTAGATTTTGTTGCTCCTAGTTCTAATATGGATTTCCAGGTAGCTTATATAAGGAAGGTTTTGGATAGTTTAGGGTATGTTAATGTGGGGATAATGGCGTATTCTGCTAAGTTTAATTCGGTTTTTTATTCGCCATTTAGGGAGGCTGCTAATTCTGCTCCTAAGTTTGGTGATAGATCTTCTTATCAGATAAGTTATTTAAGTTCTAAGCAGGCTTTAAATAGGATTTTAAAGGATATTGAGGAGGGTGCGGATATTGTAATGGTTAAGCCTGCTTTAGCTTATTTAGATGTGATTTATCAAGCTAAGCAGTTAATTAATGTCCCTTTAGCTGCTTATAATGTAAGTGGGGAATACACTATGATTAAGAATTCTAATAATTTCATAGATGAAGAAAGATTAATTTTAGAGGTTTTATTAGCTATTAAACGTTCAGGAGCTGATATTACTATCTCTTATTTCTCTAAAATCGTCCCTTATTTAATACAAAAATATCTGTAATTTCAGTTATAATTTGAACTGTAATTTCATTATAATTTTATTATAATTTCATTATAATTTCGATTATAGGATTTTTATAAAAAAATTATAAAAATAAAAATAGAAGGTTTTTTTGTTTTTATTTTTTTTATTTGTTTATTTTAAATGTAGATATTTAATAGTTTTGGTAGGTGGAGAGGGGTTATGGAGGGTAATAAAGTTAATAATTTAGATTTTAATTTAAGGGAGTGGTTGAGTAATGGTTTTACTGAGAAAGGGGCGTTGATTTGGTATCAGGTTATAGATGATCCTAAGGTAGCTGCTGGTTATAAGAATTTAGGATTTACTCCTTTAGAGGCTAAGGAGTGGGTGAATTCTGGGATAGCTTCAGCTAAGGTAGCATATCAATGGAGAAGTTAGGGGTATTCTTGTAGTGATGCTGTATTTTTTGAGGATAATGGGATAGGGGCTAAAAGAATCGCTTATCTTAATAAAAAATTGGGTATCTCTTTGGAGGATTTAAAAGAATGTATTAAGTTGGGGGTAGAAATTGATAAAGTAGAAGAGGTAATTAAAATAGTAGATTTGAAGTCATATTTATCATTTGTGAGATGTTCTATTAGAGATTTGGAGGAGATTAAGCAATGGATAAAATCTGGATTTAGTCCAAAGGAAGCAAAAGAATGGAAAGAAAATGGAATTGATCTAGAAGAAGCAAAAGAGTGGAAAGATATTGAATGTGATGTAAATAAAGCAAAAGAATGGAAAAAAGAAGGATTTAATATAAAAGAAGCAAAGGAATGGAAGGATATTGGATGTGATTTATATGAAGCAATAAAATGGATAGGAGAAGGATATGGTATAAAAGAAGTGAAAAAATGGAAATCTATTGGATGTGGTATGTATGATGCAGAAGAATGGAAAGCAATTGGATGTGATGTAAAAGAAGCAAAAAAATGGATGAAGTATGGATATGATATAGAAGAAGCAAAAGAATGGATAAAAATTAGTAAAAAAGATAAAAATAAAAAGTTAAATTTTTTATATAATGACGATTCTGAGTAAGAATAAACTTTGGAATTAGAATAACTAAAGATCTGAAATTAGTATAATAGATTAATAGATTTTATAAAAGGAGATATTCGTTTTTTATTTAATTAAATAAATATAAGGCATAATTTTTGATATTGCTTGTTTTTTATATTTTTTATTAGTTTATATTTAAAATGATATTTTAAATAATAGCATAGGAGAGATGAGATATGAGAAAAAGAGTAGTTATCTTAGGAGCAGGTGGTAGAGATTTCCATAACTTTAACGTATATTATAAAGACAAAGAAGAATATGAAGTAATCGCTTTTACTGCTACACAAATCCCAGGAATAGAAAATAGAATCTACCCAGCATCATTAGCCGGAAAACTATACCCCAAAGGAATCCCTATCCTACCAGAAGAAAAATTAGAGGATATTATCAAAGAACATAAAATAGATGAAGTAGTTTTTTCATACTCTGACGTTAGTCATATATATGTTATGAATTTAGCATCTAAAGCACTAAAAAATGGCGCTAATTTTGTACTATTATCCCCAGATAAAACTTTCTTATACTCAAATAAATTTGTTGTCGCAATCACTGCAGTAAGAACAGGCTGCGGTAAAAGCCAAACATCTAGAAAAGTTGCATCTATATTAAAGAAAAACGGCTATAAAGTTAGCGTAATAAGACACCCCATGCCTTATGGAGATCTTGAAAAACAAAAAGTCCAAAGATTCGCATCTGTTGAAGATATTAAAAAACATAATTGCACAGTTGAAGAAGGCGAAGAATACTTACCCCATATAAAAGAAGGACATGTGGTTTTTGCTGGGGTTGATTATAAAGAAATCCTAAAAGAAGCCGAAAAAGAAGCAGATGTTATTATCTGGGATGGCGGTAATAATGACTTCCCATTTATTAAACCTGACATCTGGATAACCGTTTTTGATCCCCATAGACCTAACCATGAATTAACTTATTTCCCAGGAGAAGTTAATGCCAGATCTTGTAATGTAGCTGTTATTAACAAAATAGATACTGCTAAACCAGAAAATATTAATTTAGTTGAAAATAATATAAAATCTATTAACCCTAATGCTATTATAATTAAAGCTAATTCCCCTATAAAAGTAAATAACCCAGAATTAATAAAAGGTAAAAAAGTTATAGTGGTAGAGGATGGACCTACTTTAACTCATGGGGAAATGGCATACGGTGCTGGTTATGTTATCGCTAAGAAATATAACTGTGAAATAATATCCCCTTATCCTTATGCAGTAGATACTATTAAAGATACTTATGATAAATATACTCAAGTTAGAGAGGTTTTACCGGCTATGGGATACTCTTCTAAACAACTCAAAGATTTAGAAGAAACAATAAATAGAACTCCAGCAGATGTGGTAATATTAGCTACTCCATTTGATATAACTAATTTAATCAATATAAATAAACCTACTGTCTTTGTAGAATATTATCTTGAAGAAATAACAAAACCTGACTTAGAAGAAATCATATTAAATAAAATAAAAAACAAAAACCTAACTTATACTTAGAAATATTTCATAAATAAAGAATTTTACTTTATATAAATTAAAGGGGATAAATTAAAATAATAAACTAAGAGAGTAAATATAGAATACATATAATGGAAAAAGAGGGAGTGATTAGGATATGGCAACAAAAACAAAAGATAAAGCTACGTTAGCTACAAAAGGAGCGCCTAAAGGGCAAAAAGTATTAGTAGCTACTTTAACATTATATTTAGAAGCGGGGAAAGCTACCCCTGCACCTCCTGTTGGCCCAGCATTGGGACAATACGGACTGAATATTGCCGAGTTTTGTAAAAATTATAACGCTCAAACTGCTAAAATGCAGGGATACATAGTGCCTGCTATAGTTTATGTTTATAGTGATAGAACTTATAAATTCATTACTAAAACTCCACCTACTTCTTCTTTACTATTAAAAGCATTAAATATAGAAAGCGGAAGTCCTCAACCTAATAAAACTAAAGTCGGTAAAATAACTAAAGATAAATTATTAGAAATAGCTAAAATTAAATTACCTGATTTAAATACAAGGAACTTAGAAACTGCTGTTAAAATTATAGCAGGCCAAGCCAAAAATATGGGTATCGAAGTCGAATTATAAATTAAAAATTTAAATTATTTTATTAAATAAGGGGGAAATTCTATGAGTAAAAGATACCAAGCAGTTTTAGAGAAAATAGATTTGAACAAAAAATATCATCCATTAGAGGCAATTGATTTTATTTTAAATAATTGGCCTAAGAAATTTGATGAAACTTTGGAACTACATGGGAAATTATCTATAGATCCTACAAAAAGTGATCAAACAGTTAGAACTAATGTGGTTTTACCGCATGGTACTGGTAAATCTCCAGTTGTTTTAGTATTTGCGCAAGGGGATTTAGCGGATGAAGCTAAGAAAGCTGGAGCTGATTACGTAGGTTTTCAGGATTTAATAGAAGAAGTTAAAAAAGGGAATGTTAAATTTGATGTAGCAGTTGCTACATTAGATGTTATGCCTGTTATTGGTAAGCAGTTAGGGAAAGTTTTAGGACCTAAAATGCCAAGCCCTAAAGCAGGAACAGTTGGAAATAATATTAAACAGATTGTTGAAGAATTAAAAAAAGGAAAAATTCAAATAAGAAACGATAAATTAGGAAATTATCATATTCCTTTAGGAAAATTATCCTTTGGGAAGGAAAAATTATATGAAAATCTATTAGCAGCAGTCAAAACTTTAATTAAAGCAAAACCTGCTACTGCTAAGGGAACTTTTATTGAATCTGCTTTCCTTTCTTCTACAATGTCCCCTTCTTTAAAAATAGATACTAAAATCCTAATGGATTTAGCTGAAAAATTTGAATTTTAATAATAATAAAAATAAAAATTAAGTAGCTAAAAAAACTATAAGATAATTTGTAATTAAAAATGTTTTTTTTAAGAAGAAAGAAAAAAATAGAAAATATAAATAAGAGAGAAGATAATAAGATAGTCAAAATAGGAATTGACTTAATGGGGGGAGATTATGCGCCTGTCTCTACTATGGAAGGTGTTTTATTAGCTTTATATGATTTAAAGGATCTTCATTTAAAAATTACATTTTATAATAAAATAGATTATCAAAAGTTAATCCACAATTTTATAAATAAATTACCAAAAAGATCTAAAATTTATAATTATTTTAATAAAAATTTAGAAACTGATATATTAAAGAGAATAGAATTTATTCCGTGTAGTAATTATATTTCCATGTCGGATAAACCAGTTAATATATTAAAAAATAGGGATAATACATTGGTTAAAGTATTTGAGTTGTTAAGGGATAAAGTAGTGGATGGGGTTTTATACGCTGGGAATACTGGTGCTTTTTTAGAGACTTCTATTTTAGTTGTTGGGAGATTAAATGGGGTTAAAAGGCCAGCGTTATTAACTGTTTTACCTTTTAATAAACCAGTATTATTATTAGATAGTGGAGCTAATGCTGAATGCAAACCAGAATATTTACTACAATTCTCTGTTATGGCCTCTATTTATTATAAAAAAATTATCTCTAATTCCTTACCTAAATTAGGACTGCTTAATATAGGTACAGAAGATGTAAAAGGAAACCTTTTAACTAAAGAATCTAATAAATTAATTAGTAATTATGTTAATATTAATAATAATTTATTTGAGTATGTAGGTTTTGTAGAGCCTTACGATGTGGTTAATTCTAAAGTAGATATAGTAGTTGCTGATGGGTTTAGTGGAAACATTATGTTGAAATCTTTTGAAAGTTTAGGGGAGTATGTTTTTAATTTTATTAGAAAAGAGTTTTCTTTAAATATATTTAATAAAGCTATTGGGTTGTTATCCAGAAGGATATTTAGGAGAATTAAATCTTATTTTGATTATTCGGAATATGGTGGGGCTTTAATGATTGGATTAAATGGGGTTTCTGTGAAAACTCATGGCAGAGCTAATTATAGAGCTATTAAAAATTCCATCAATTTTACCTATAAACTTATTGTTAATGATATTAATTCAGTGATATTAAAAGAATTAGAGAATATTAAAAATATTACTTTATCTTTCTAAATGTTTTTTATTTTTTGTTTTTTTAGTTTCTTATTATTAATCGTTATTTTTGGTTATGTTATTTATAGTAATTTTCTGTGATTTATAGTAATAAATGTTAGTTAAGAGTTTAAAGTTAAAAAATTTTGGGTCATTTAGGGATGTTTTTATAGAGTTTCCATTAAAAGGGGTATTTTTAATTTCAGGCAAAACTGGTAGTGGTAAAAGTACAATCTTAGAAGCAATCTCTTTTGCTTTATTTAAAAGAACTCCTAAGTATGGTTTTGATGATTCCTTACCTTTAAAAGAACTTCCTTTTAAATTATCTATTGATAAAAATAAATTATCTCATTCATTAATAGAATTAGAGTTTTTTATTAATAATGATTTATATAAAATAAGAAGAGAGTGGAAATATGATTTTAAAAATAATAGAGTAAAAGAGCATGTAGCTGAAATATATAAAAATAATGAACCTTTAAAAGTTAAAGTAAAAGATGTTGAATATGAAATAATAAGAATTTTAGGGTTTGATGATATTAAAAAAGCTTATAATAATTTTATTAAAGTTGTTTTTTTACCTCAAAATCAGTTTGATAATTTTTTACTTTCTACCCCTAAAGAAAGAGAATCTATTTTATTAGATTTGTTTAATCTTAATTTATATTATGAAATAAAAGAAAAAGTTTCTAAGGAATTCAATAACCTAAAAAATCAAATAGAAAATTATATTAATAATATTGATTTTATTAAAAAGAAAATTATTCAAAATGTAAACCATTTTTATGATAATTTTAAAAATATAAATGATAATTTTTATAAAATTAAATCTGGTGATTTAAAAAGTCTTGAAATTATTTTTAATAGTTTTAATGATTTTACTAATTTGTTTAATAATGAAAGTGTAGATATAATGAATGATTCAGATAAATTGAATATATTTTATAGTAATTTAGTTGAATTTAAAGATAATTTAGAAAGTGTTTTGAATAAATTTAATCAAGAGTTAGATTTAAATACTAAGGAATTAAGTTTATTTAAGGAATTAAGGAACTTTGTTAATCAAATTTTTATTAGTTTTAATGTTGATAATATTTTAAGTGAAGTAGAACAAATTTTGGTAAATTTTGATAAAGAAAATTTTTTAGAATTTCTAAATTTCGAAGAAGATTATCTGAAAAATTATTTACAATTATTACTTAATAATCGGGATTTATTTAATAGGATCATAAGTAAAATAGAAGCTTTTAAGCTTGGTTTTAATAAAAGTTTAAATGATATTAATGATTATTTTGATAAAATATATAAGATTTATTTAAATTATGAAAGAGAATTAGGAGATATTGATTTTAAAGAGTTTGTTTTTAGTGTTAGTAAATTTATTTCATTAAAAGAAGAATTTGAAAATACTCATAAAATTAATTTTATTGATATCTTAAATAAAGTTCTAAATTACTTGAATAAATTAGAATTAGAGGTTGATGAATTTATAAAAAAATACCAAGAGTTTTCTAATTTATTTAATAATTTTAATGATATTAAAAAAAATATCAAAGAAATAAACTATAAGATTGAAATTACAAAAAAAGAATATAATGAATTATTAGAGAATTTAGAAAAGCTTAAAAAATCAAAAGAATATTTAGAAAAATATATGGAATTAACTGATTATGTTAATAGTTTAAGAAAATATATTTTAGAAAATAATATTGACAAATGTTTGGTTTGTAAAAATAAGATTAATGATTTTTCTTTATTAGAAAGTATTAATTTATCTGATAAAGAAAAAGAAAAGATTTATTTAGAAAAAGAAATAAAAGTAAAGGAAAAACAATTGGAAAAAATTAATGTTAATTTATCTAAATTTCAAGGGATTTATGATGCTAAATTACAAGAACTAAATTTAATTACTAAAAAAATAGATAATCTTTATAAAGATATAAACACTTTGATAACTAATTTCATTAAGAATTTGGATAATTTAAAGAGTACTGTTATTATTTTATTAGATTTTATAAATTATATTCAAAATGATACTAATATAGTTAGTTTATTTAAAGCTTTTAAAATTGATAATATTTTCATAAATGAAATAATTTTAAGAATATCTAAAATTGAAGAAAAGTTAAATTTAAAATTACAAGAGTTATTAGAGTTTAGTTCATTTAAGGATTTATCTATAAAAAATCAAGATTTATTTAACGATAAAGTTTTTATGATTTTAGAAACTTTATATTCTAAATTATTTTCTAAATTAAATCAAGCTTTTTTAAATAAAATAAGAATAAATTTAGATTCAATATTTAATTTGTTAATAAATAATCAATTTTTAGATTTAAAAAAGAATTTTGACAATATTCTTTTTATTTTTAATGAAGTTATAAAAGATTTAAAGAATCTTAAAGAAGATATTTTATTTCTTGAAAATTATAATATGAAAAATATCAATATGAAAAATGTTGTTGGGTCTTTCAATTATAATATAGATTTTAATAAATATTTACTTTATTTAGATGAATTTATTAATTATATTGAAAATATTATTAAACAAGGAGATATTAAAAATAAAATAGATTTTGAATCTGATGAATTTATTAAAAAAATTGAATTTATCTTAAAAGATTTTAATAAATTTATTTTAGATTTTGATAAAAATATAGATAGTTTAAACAATCTAGTTAATTTGAAAATTAATTTAAAAAAAATAAACGAGATTTTAGATAAAAAAATAAATAAATTAATAGATGTTAATAAGAATTTTAATTATTCTATTAATTCTATTTTGAGTTTTTCTGAGATTTATGATAGATTTTATTCTTTTGATATTGAAAAATCTGATTCTATAAAGGTTTTTAGTTTTTTTAAAACTATTAATGACAATATTAATAATTTTAAAAATAATTTATTGCAAGAAATAGAGGTTATTGAAAATAGTTTAAATAATAAAAAAGAAATTTTAATTTCTTTTAGTAAAGATATTAATAATTTTATTTTTAATTTAAGTATTATTTTTGTTGATTTAAATGATTTAAAAAATACTTATGAGAATTTAGATAAAATTAAACAAGAATATGAAATATTAGAGGAACTATATAATGATTTTGTATCTAAGTCTAGGGTTGATGTTATTACTTTTTTATCTAAAAAGCTTTTTGATCTTTTGTATTTTAATACAAATAAAGTTATAGAGAAATTAACAGAGGGTAGATATAATATGTTTATTAATCAAAATATGGAGATTTTTATTAAAGATAATTGGTATAGTATAGATAGGGGAGTAAGGAGTTTATCTGGGGGAGAAAAGTTCTTAACATCTTTATCTTTAGCTTTAGCTATTAGTGAAATTTCTTCTAAATCTAAATATCCTATTAAAAGTTTGTTTATAGATGAGGGGTTTAGTACCTTAGATGTTGATACCTTAAACGATGTTATGGAATATTTAGAAAATTATTTTAACAATATTTCTGATAAAGTTTTAGCTATTATTACTCATATTCCTGAAGTTAAAGAAAAATTTAACTATATTATTGAAGTCATTAAAGATAAAAATGGCTCAAAAATTAATATAATTAATAAATTTATTAGCTAATAGTTTTATAAAGGGTTTTTATTTTTTTTATTAAAAAATATTTAAGAGAATAAAATTCATTAATTTATAAAAATTATAGTATAAATTGAATTTAGGGGGATTATTTTTATGGATAATTTATATACTTCTTATTTTAATGACATTGAGAATCTAAAAAAATTGATAGAATTAAAAAAAGAGGAATTTAATCAAAAAATAAGGCAATTGGATTTACTAATTTCATTAAAAAAGATATCTGAGGCTAAAGCGTTTATTGATAATTTAAAATCAGAATATATTTCAAAAAAAGGGGTTGTTTATAATTTATTATCCAATATATCAAAAGTTGATAACTCTATCAAAAAAGAATATGGAAGCTTAGTTAATCTCTTTAAAGATTATATAGAGAATGTTTTAAAAGAAAAATTAAATGAAATAAATATATTTGAAATTAAAACTAAATATTATGTTGATTTAGATTTAAGTGTAGATTATTTAGATAATTTTATTAATAAAACTCATATAATAGATAGGGTTATAAAGGAATTAGAAGATGTGTTTCTAAGTTTAGGGTTTAGTATATTTGATGGAATTGAAATAGATAATGAGTATTATAATTTTGAGGCTTTAAATATTGATAAATATCATCCTGCAAGGGATATGTGGGATACTTTCTATATATCTAATAATAATTTACTTTTAAGGACTCATACTTCTAATATGCAAGTAAGGATAATGGAAAAAATAAAACCCCCTTTTAAAGTTATTACTTATGGAAAATGTTATAGAAGAGATAATTTAGATGCTACTCATAGTTTCCAATTTCATCAATTAGAAGGGTTTGCTGTTGATAAAGATATTAGCTTCTTAGATTTAATTAAAACTTTACAGGATTTTGTTAATTTGATGTTTGGAAATGATATAGATATTAAATTAGTACCAAGTTATTTCCCATTTACTGAACCAAGTGCAGAAGTTTCTATTAGTTGTTTTCTATGTAAAGGGAAGAATGATAATTGTAGCATATGTAAAGGTAGTGGATATTTAGAGATATTAGGATGTGGGATGATTAATCCTATTATTTTAAATAATTTGGGATTAGAAGATTATACTGGATTTGCTTTCGGTATGGGCATTGAAAGAATTGCTATGCTTAAATATGAAGTATCCGATATTAGGTACTTTTATAAAAATAACTTAAATAGTGTTATCTATTATTGAAATTAATTATATAATTAATTATTGGGGGGGGTATAATTATGAGTAAAGAAGAACAAAAGGAAAGAAATGTTAAGATAGAATTGACTAAAGCTAAGATGTTGCTAAATACTGAAAATAAGGAATTAGCTTTTAGTACTTTTTTTAATATCCTTAATAATAGTGAAATAAATATAAAATATAGATTAGAAGCTTTAAGCTATTTGGCTCTAAATAAATTGACTATAGATGAGGTTATTCAAGTTTTAAAAAATATACTGTTAACCGAAGAATTACAGGAATTTGATTATATTAGTTTATCTAGAAAATTTAAAGAGTTAAATAAATTAGATGAGCTGTCTAATATTATAATGGAAGTTGCTAATAATAATTCTTATAATTCTAATAAAAGGTTTCATCTTATAAAATTGGCTTTTGATCTTTTAAACGAAGATTTTAAAAAAGAATTAATAAATAAAATTACCTTAGCTGATAATTCTATCGATTTTTTAAATCTAATTTCAATTATAAAAAACAATCCTAATTATATTGAAATTGTTAGTTCTATTTTAAGTAATAAAATAAATGATACTCCTGACTTTTTTAATAGAATAATTTATTATAATATTTTTGCTAATTTATATGGACTTAAGAATCTATATAATTTTATTATTGATACTTATACTAAAGAATATAAAGTTGATTACATAATTTTACTATATATTTTATTATTCTATTTTAAAGATAAAGCATTATTAAAGGAATTAGAAAGTTTTATTGAAAATAATTTTAGAGATTCTTTTATTTATATTTTCTTTTATAACTTAAGGGAAGTGCTTTTTAAAAATAAAATTTTGTATTATTTCTTAAACTTTGAGGAATTGTATAATAAAAATAGAAATTTATTTTTAAGCTTTTTAGGATTTATTTTTACAAAGAAATTAATAGAGGATTTTAGTGATTATATCAATAGCTTTACTGATTATAGGGGAGTAATTTTTAAAAGACTGATTAATTCTTTTATTAAGGAGGATATGGTAGATATAATCAATAGATTTGATATTAGTAATGGAGAGAATGAGTATTTTGTAGAAGAACAAGCTATCATTGAATTAAATGAAGTCAATTTTGATTTTCAATATTCTGATGTTAATATGGATACAATAAAAGAGGAAAAACCAGTTGGGGTAGTTCATATTCAGCAAGAACAAGAAGTAGAGAAAACAAAAGAAATAGAACAAATTAAGGAATCACAGGAAAATACAGAAATAAAACAAAATATAGAAATAGAAGCACAAGAACCTATAGAAACTAAGGAAACTATAGAAAAAATGATAAAAACAAGCGAGGTACCAGAAACACTAAAAGTTAAAGAAACAGTAATTGAAGAAACTAAAGAAACTATAAAAGCTAAAGAAGATATTGAAAAAAAAGAAGTAACGGAAACTATTGATAAAGATACTGATATATATGCTGAAAGTGTTACAGATATTGTTATTACAGAAAAAGTTAATCAAATAGAATCTTTAGAAACTAAAGATATTCAAGATTCTAAAAATAATGAAGATATAATGTCTGAAATAGAGCAAGAAATTGAAAAAATAGTTTTTAGTGAAAATAAAAAAGAATTAGAAGAAAATAAGGAATCTAAAGAAAAACAAAAAGAATTAGAAAATCAATTAACAGAATCGATTATATCTGAAGAACATAAAGATTTATCTACTAGTATATCATTAAATCAACAACAATTGGCACAAAAAGAGATAGAACAAAAAGAGCAGAAAATTGATATAGATGAAATTATTAAAAATTTTTCTAATTTAGATAAAGATTTAGTTGATAATTTAAAAAACAAATTAATAAATGATCAAAACTTTAAAGAGGACTTTTTTGTAAAATTAGAAGACTATATACTCAATGAAAATAATATTAAAAATGATCTTAATAATATAAATGTTTTATTTAATTTTGTGAAAAATATTGATAATACTTATTTTAGTAAATTTTTGAGAGCTTTAATTGCTATTCTTTTAGGCTATGATTTCAATACTTTAGCTAATATTATATATTCCACTGTTGGAATAAATAAAATGAGCTTAAAAGAATATTTTATTGAAAATGAATTATTAGATTTTAATTTAAGTATAAATGATTTTATTAATTTTATTCAATTTGTTGTAGATAAAAATTTAGAGAGTGCTGAAAAAATTATTCCATTACTAGTTTCTTTAACTGAATTTAAAGAATTAAATGATAGTTCTAAAGATAAAATTAATCATTTGATATCTGACTTAATTAAATTAATATAAATTAAATATGAGTAAAGGGATTAAGTTAAGGGAGATTTTATTTTTTTTACTTTTGTTTTTAGCAAGTTTTATTTTTGTTATTAGCTATTTTAATTTATCAAGTGATCCATTATTTTCTTATATTAGGAATTTTTTGGATGGGCTTTTGGGATTTAATAAATGGGCTTTGCCTGTTTTTATTATATTAATTTCTGTATCCTTATTTTTTGAAAGTAGAAATTTTTTATTCCATTTTTTTAGTAGTTTATTCTTAGTTTTACCTTTTATTGTTTTATTCCCTGATATTAATTCCAAGAGTTTTATTTTAAAAAAAACTATTGAGAATTATGTTGGTTTTACTCTAAATTACTTTATTAATATATTTCTATTTTTTATTTCTTTTATTTATTTCTTTGAGATTTCTTTAGATGATTTATTTAATAATAAAATTCCATTTTTTATAAACAAAATTATAATAATTTTTTATTTAGGATTTATTAAGTTTTTTAATTTTTTTGTAAAATTCTTAGATTTTTTAGGATCAGTTTTTATTAGATCTTATCAATTTGTTAGAAATATTATTATAGGTAATAATAAAGAAAAAGAAAATATAAAAGAAGTGGAATTAAAGAGTATTTTAGATGATGTAAAAAAGAAAGGATCTAAAAATAATTTAGAAATTAATGAATCAGGAAAGGAATATACTATAGAAAAAGAAAATAAACAGAAAAAAAATAAGGTTTCATTAACTTTAGATATAGAAATAGATGAAGAATTTATTAAGGAAAACTGTATAAGACAGGTTGATAATTATTATATTCCTTCTCCCAAGTTTTTACATACCTTAGTTTCAAAGATATACCCTCGTCCTAAGGGGAATACTGTAAAAGATTATAGTGATATTTTAGAAGATGCCTTAAATAATTTTGGGATAAAGGCTAAAGTAATTGAAGTAACTTCTGGGCCTTCTATTACTCGTTATGAATTACAAATAGAAAAAGGGATAAAAGTTTCTCAGGTATTAAGATTAAAAAATGATATAGCTTTAGCGTTAGCTGCTATTGCTGTCAGAATAGAAGCACCTATTCCAGGAAAATCTGCTATCGGTATTGAAGTACCTAATGATAAACCGGTACCTGTTTATCTTTCTGATATACTTCTAACTGATGAGTTTTTAAATGCTTCTAATGAAATACCGTTAGCTTTAGGTAAAGATATTTCTGGAAATATTGTAATAGGTGATTTAGTTAAGATGCCTCATTTATTGATAGCTGGTTCTACTGGAAGTGGAAAAACTGTATGTATTAATTCTATTATTTGTAGTTTATTATTTAATTTTGCTCCTACTAAATTACAGTTATTATTAATAGATCCTAAGATGGTTGAATTAATATTATATGAAGGAGTACCTCATGTGATTGATATAGTTACAGATGTAAAAAAAGCTCCAGCTGCTTTGCAACAGATGGTTAAATTAATGGAAGAAAGATATAAATTATTTAGTGAAAGAAGAGTTAGAAATATTCAAGAATATAATAATTTAGAGGATGTAGAAAAGATACCTTATGTGGTTATAGTTATAGATGAATTAGCGGATCTAATGATGACATCTTCTAATATAGTGGAAACTCATATAGCTAGGCTAACTCAGTTAGCGCGTGCTGCAGGGATCCATTTGATTATAGCTACTCAAAGGCCTTCGGCTAACGTTATTACAGGGATTATTAAAGCTAATGTGCCATCTAGGATCGCTTTTGCTGTTGCTAGTCAGATTGATTCGCGGGTTATATTGGATATGTCAGGTGCAGAGAATTTGATAGGTAGAGGGGATATGTTGTATTTACCTATTGGAGCTAATAGGCCTATTAGAGCTCAGGGTGCTTTTATTGGATTAAAAGAAATTGAAACTATTGTTAAGTATTGGTCTATTCAGCCTAAACCTGATAATTTAATTAAGATAGATTTAAGTAGCATTAATTTGAATATGGGTAGTAAAGATTTGGATGATGATGAAGATCCTGAGTTATTAAAAGCTGCAGCTAAAATAATATTAGAAGATAAAAGAGCTTCTACTACTTTGTTACAAAGAAAGTTAAGGATAGGTTTTGCTAAGGCTGGTAGGATTATGGATACCTTAGAAAAATTTGGGATTGTTGGTCCTCAAGAGGGAAGCAAACCTAGAAAAATTTTAATCCAATCTATTGAAGAGATCGAAAATATTTTTAACAGTTCTGTTAAGGATTAAATATTTATTTTATAGTATTGATATAAAAGGGGTGTAGTAATATGGAGAAAAGTATTGATTTAAGGGATAAGGTTATATTTGTTGCGGGTGGGGCTGGGAATGTCGGTTCCTATATAGTTAAAGAATTCTTAAATTATAATGCTAATGTTTTAACTTCTACTAGAAATAGGGAGAAATATGAGAAATTAAAAAGTTTTGTTGGTAATAGAGATAATCTTAAAATATTTAATTTAGATATAACGGATAATAGTGTTAATTATAAGGTTATAGAGTATGTAGATAAAGTTTATGGGAGATTGGATGGGGTAGTAGTTGCGGTGGGTTCTTGGTTTGATGCTAAGAAAATTTTAGATACTGAAGTTGAGTTTTTATTAGATGTATTTAAGCAAAGATTTATTACTCATTTTATTATAGCTAAATTGTTTTTGAAGTATATGGTTAAGCTAAGTAGGGGGGTGTATTTGAGTTTAGCGGGGTATCATGCAGAAGATCCTTTAGATGGTTATGGTTCTATTTCTATAAGTGGGGCTTCTCAGATTATGCTATCTAAAATATTAACAAAAGAATTAAAGGACTATAAAGATATAAGTGTAAATACGATTTTAATGCCTGGATTAAATACTAAAATAAAAGGAGAAAAATTAGCTAATTTTATTGTTAATTTTTTTATCCTTAATTTAAATAACCCCCTTATTAAAGGGCAAATTATAAAAATCAGCGAATATTTGTAAAGATTTTGTTGTTATGAGTAAAATGATTTTTTATACTTTTGTTCCATTTGATGAGTCTAAATTAAATAGGGCATATAATGTAAGGATTTTTTATTTAAAGAAAGCTTTTGAGAATCTAGGATATATAGTTTATTTTATAGATGGATTTTATGAAGATAGAATAAAAAAAATAAAAGAGATTTGGAAATTAATAGAAAAAGGAGAAAAGATTGATTTTGTTTATGGAGAATTACCTAATTTACCTTTTTTATTAACTTCAAAAAATAGAATCCCTATTATTTTTAATAATTATGATATAAAATTTTTTAATTTTTTAAAAAATAAAAAAATAAAGATTGGATTATTTGTTAGGGATTTATATCATTTAACTAGTGCTTTAGATTCTTTGAATTTATTTAAAAAAGTAGCATATCAGTTTTTTTTAAATTTGTCTATTAATTATTTAAAAAATTTTGTTGATATTTTCTTTGGGCCTTCTAATGCTTTTCTTGAAATTTTTTCTTTTTTTTATAAAGTTAATAAACAAAATTTAATAGAATTAATGCCAGGATTAATTTTAAATAATATTAATCCTAATAATATTGAATATTTTTATTATGAAAATATGTTAAATTTGATTTATGTTGGTGGGATATATGATAATATAGAATTGTTTAAATGTTTTCAAGATTTACATATAAATAATGTCAATAATGTATTTTTATATTTTATAACTCGTTTAAATGAAATAAAAATAAATTATAAATATTTTTTTAGTATTCCGTTGATTAAAATTTTAGAAGCTAATAAAAAGGATTTAATAAAATATTACCAATTATCTGATATTTCTTCTTTATTTTATAAGAGTTTTGTATTAAAAAAAATTAAGGGCTATCAATTTTTTAATAATGATTATTTATCTTTAGCAGTACCTGTTAAGTTTTTAGAATATCTGGAAAATTTAAAACCAGTTATTACTTATAAAGAAGCATTTGTTTCTAAAATCGTAAAAGAATATGACATAGGTTGGGTAATTGATTATAATTACTTAGCTTTAAAGGAATTATTATTACATTTATTAAATAATAAACAAGAAATAATAAATAAAAGAAAAAATATTTTAAAGATTGTGAGTAATTATAGTTGGGAAAATGTTGCTAAAAAAATTATTGATAATTTAAAATATTCATAAAATATTTAAGATAATGAAAAGAAAGAAAATATTAATTTTAATAGGTTATGATTTTAGAGTTTTTGGAGGTATGGATAGAGTAATATTTAATCTAATGGAGTTTATTAATAATAATAATTTGTTTTATGAGGTTGAAGTTTTATCTATTAAGTATTTAAGTAATCCTAAAATAAAGGATTACTATTTTGTTGGTGATTATAAAAATTTTAATATTTATAAGTTATTTAGATTTAATTATTGGGGGCTTAGGGGTGGATTTTATACTTTGAAGGGTATTTTAGGCTTAGATATTTTCTACGGATATAAAGAATTATATGATTTTTTTAAATCAAGGAGTTATGATATCATTTTAGTTTTAAATGGAATTTTTTTGAATAGTATTCATAAAGTTTTTAATGATTTGTCTTATAGTATTCCAATAGTTTATTGGGATCATGGAGACTTATTATCTTTTAGTGTTAATGTAAAAAATATATTTCTTAAATTCCTTAGAAAAACTAGAAAAAATGAAGTTATAAAAGGGATTAAAAAAACAAAGTATTTTTTTTGTATTTCTACATATATTAAAGATCTTATATTGAAATTAAATCCTTTAGCTGAGGTTTATTTGGTATATAATCCCGTAGAAATACAACCTAAAACTGAGTTAATAGATAGGGGAGAAAATAATATTTTATTGTATGTAGGTAGAATAAGTGACTTTGAAAAAAATTTAACTTTTATGCTTAAAGGATTAAGTAAATTAAAGGATTGCAAATGGAAATTAAAAGTGATAGGGGAAGGAAAAGATTTAAATAAATTAATAAGCTTAGCTAATATTTTGGGAATAGCTGAAAGAATTGATTTTGAAGGATTTAAAATTAACCCATATGAAAATTTGAAAGAAGTAAAAGTTTTATTATTAACATCAAGGTATGAGGGTTTTGGAATGGTTTTAGTGGAAGCGAACGCTAAGGGGATCCCTTTTTTAGCTCCTGATTGTCCTGGGGGTATTAAAGATATAGTAATAGAAGGAGTTAATGGGTATTTGTATAAAGAAGGAAATATAGAGGATTTTGTAGATAAATTGAGAAAGATATTAATAGATGAGATGGTATTTGCAAAACCTGAGGAAATACATGAAACAGCTAAAAAATTTGATAAAAATAAAGTTTTAGCTAATATAATTAGTATTATTGAAAAAATAATAAACGCTTAATTAAGTATCAATGAAAGTTATCAATATTTTAGAGAAAATCAAAAATAAATTACTTAATCTAAAGAAATTAGAAAAAATTCTTAATTCATCTAATATAAAGAATGAAATTAGCTATTATAGAAAAAGATTTTCTGATTTTTGTCAAAGTAATAATTCATTAAATCTAACAGAATTATTCTTTGCTAAAAATAATAAAGGAAATGATATCAAAATAAGTGTTGTGACTCCTGTTTTTAATGGGGAAAAATTTATAAAAGATATTTTGTTAGCTCTTCAGAAACAAACTATTGCTAAGTATATTGAATGGCTTGTTGTAGATGATTGTTCTTCAGATAGTACAGTTGATTATTTAGTAAAACTTTCTGAAAACTTGGACGTAGCTAGATTAATAATATTAAAAAATACAAAGAATTTAGGTGCTTCCTATTCTTTGAGAATTGCAGTTGATAATGCAACTTCTGATATTATAGCTTGGTGTAGTGTTGATGATTTTTATGTATCTCCTAATAAATTAGAAATTGACTATGAGGTTATAGTAAGTAAAAAAGCTGATTTAGTTTTTTCTAAATATATTTTTTTGGGATCGGATTTAAAAAAATCTCAACAAATTAATTTGGATAGTTTAATTAGGGAATATAACTATTACTGGAACAATATTAATGATGTTAATCAAGTTTCTAATGATAATTTAAAGTTAGTTTCTTTTTTATTTTTTTATAATTTTCTTAATGGTAGTTCTGTTGTTTTTAATAAAGGAATCTATTATAAGGTAGGTGGATTTGATGAGTTTTTATTGAATGTTGATGCTGATTGGGATTTATTTGTAAAAATGTTACTTTTAAACTCTAAAATATTTTTTTCTAATACTAAGATTTTTAACAGAATACATAGTAATCAAACTTCTTATAACTTACATAAAATGGTTTTTGGTACTTCTTTAACGCGAATAAGAATTCTAAAAGCTTTGCAACAAACTAATTATTTAGATTCTATTATTAATTATTTTGCTTTATTTATTGATAATATAAAAAAACGTTTTATTTTTCCATTTGGTAATAAATTTCCTTTTGGTTTTAATTGGTTACTTAATTTTAGTAATATTTTATTTTTTTATTTTTATTTATTTTATAATTTTAGTAGTTATCTTAAAGTTAATGTTAATATTAATAAATTTATAGATTTTGAGACTTGGCAGGAATTTTTAAATTTAGTGGATTTTTATTTAGAAACAAGAGCCTTTAGAACATTTTTAGAGGCTTTTAATAGATAAAATTCTTTTATAAGTAAAATATTTTTGTGGATAAATAAGAAAGGAGTTGATTTATGAAAATACTTATTACCGGTGCTTTGGGATTTATTGGACAAAATCTTTATAATTTCCTCACTAAAAAGGGGATAAAAGTAATTGCTTTGGATCTACATATTAGAGATTCTGAGGATTATATTAGAGCAGATATAACAGAATTTTATGACTTATGGAAAGTTTTTAAGGAAAATCCGGATATTGATTTTATTATTCATTTAGCAGGGGAAGTGGGTAGAATTTTGGGAGAAGAATATCCTCATAAAATGGTTTACGTTAATGCTATTGGTACTATTAATATTATTAAGTTAGCTTTGGAATATAGGAGTAAACTTATTTATTTTAGTACTTCTGAAATATATGGTAGGAAATTTGATGAGAAAATGGTTTCAGAGAATGATGCTTTAGATATATCTCCTTTTATGTTAACGAACATATATTCTATTTCTAAATTTTTTGGAGAAGTTTTAGTTAATCATTATGTAGAGAATTATGGTTTAAAAGCTGTTTGTATAAGACCTTTTATGATTTATGGCCCTGGGGTTTTTCCTAATAAATATAAATCCGCTATTGATCAATTTATATATAATGCTTTAAAAAATAAGCCATTAATTGTTCATGAAAATTCTTTAAGAGCTTGGTGTTATATAGATGATTTTATAGAAGGGGTTTATTTAGTTTTAACTAAGCATGAATTTAAAGAAGGCTTATTTGAAGCCTATAATATCGGAACTCAAGAATATATTTATACCAAGGATCTTGCTATTAAGATATTAAATATTTTAAATAAACCTTTAGATTTAATAAAAATAGTCCAAATGCCAACTAAGTTTGTTTCTAAAGAAAAAAGGTTTTCTATAGATAAAATACTATCTTTAGGATATAAACCTAAAGTTTCTATTGATCAGGGGTTATTAAAAGTTATAGAATGGCATAAATCAATTAACAATAGTGATGAATGGAAAATACAATAAAAACCAATAATAAAAATAATAAAAAATATAATATTATTGTAATAGGTTCATCAGGTTTTATAGGTAGAAATATTTTTAATTTTCTCTTTGCTAGAAATAATTTTTTTGTAATCCCTGTTTTTTTTAATAATAAGCTACAATTACCTAATGAAATCTCTTTTAATGATTTTATAAAAAATGATATTAATATAGATTATTTAATTGTAACTGCTGGTAATTCTAGTATTAAAGCGTTTAATAATTTTAATTCTTTTTTTCTATTGGATTCTCAATATTTAAAAAAAATTTTCCAGAAATTGAAATATTATAATAAAACAAATGGAATTAGAATCATTTATTTTTCTTCTACTGCTGTTTATCATGGAGCTCAAGGATTGGTCACTGAAGAAAATAATATTATTCCATCAACTAATTATGGCTTATCGAAATTTATCACTGAAAAAATATTATTATCTTTTTGTGAAGTATTTGGTATAAATTGCATTATTTTTAGATTATCTTATGCTTTTGGAATTTACGAAAAAAAAAATAGATTTATTCCTTCTTTAGCCTTTCATATTAAAAATAAATCAAAAATGAATATATATATATATCCTGAGTCTTATCTTAACCCTTTGCCGGTAGAATTTATTTGTGAAATTGTATATAAAGTCATTTTATACTGGAATTTCAACCAAAATTTGATAATTAATTTATCTTATAAAGATAATATTATGGTTAAGGATATCTTAAATTATTTTAAAGCTAAGTATGGTTTGGATTATGATTATGTAAATAGTGAAATTAATATTGGATTTTACCCTTCCACTGATAAGTTATTAGAATTAACGAAAATTCTTAAAGTTCCTTTTCCTAATTTTTGGGAATCTGTTGATAATTATGTAGTAAGGTTAATAAAGGAATTATAATATGTTAATTTTGTTTTTAAACAAGTGGTATCCAAATTTAGATAATCCTAATTCTGCTATTTTTATTAGAAAACACGCTAAAGCTGTTTCTCTTTTTGCTAATGTGATTTCCTTTCATATAGCACCTTCTAAAAAAATTAAAAAACTTTTTAAAATAGATAACTTCTTAGATGAAAATATTGACACTATTATAATTTACTATAAAAAAACACACCCTATTTTTGATGTATTTTTTTACCTTATATCTATATTAATTGGAATTTTTATTTTATCTAAAAATTACAAAAAAATAGATTTGATTCAAGTTAATATTACCTCTTCTTTTATGCTATTTATAGCTCTGTATTTTAAATTTTTTAAGAAAATAAAGTTTATAATATTAGAACATTCAACTTTTTATCCAAGAATAGTTAATAAAATAGACAAACTTGATATAATTAAAAAAATTTTGCTTTTATTCATAAAATGGTTTTCTTTATTTTCTGAAGGGATAATATGTGTTAGTGAATCTTTAAAAAATGCTATGCAAAAAATCGGATTTAAAAATAAATTTTACATTATCCCTAATGTAGTTTTTGAAGAAAATGAAAATATAAAAATAAATAATTATAATAGTATTAAATTCAAATATGAAATAAAGATTATTTCAGTATCTAATTTGATTGATAAAACTAAAAATATCTCTAATTTACTTAATGGATTTAAGATATTTTTAAATACTTATAAGGAAGAATTTAAAAATAATAAGATTATACTTGATATTTATGGAGATGGAAAAGATAAAGAAAAATTAATAAAATTAGCTAATGAATTGGATTTGTTAAATAAAAATGTATTTTTTAAAGGAGCAATAGATAATAAGAAACTAAAAGAATTAATGCCGAGTTATGATTTTTTTGTTATGTTCAGTAAAGTAGAGACTTTTTCGGTTGCTACTTTAGAAGCTATGTTATGTGGATTACCTGTTATTGCTACCAAGTCTGGAGGACCTGAAGAATATCTTAAACCCCAATATGGAATACTTATTGATAACAATAATATCGATCAGTTAGTTAATGCGTTTTACTTTATGTGTAAAAATTATCAAAACTTTGATAGAAAAAGGATATCCGATTTTGTTAAGGAAAATTATTCATATAAAAATATTTCTTCCCAATTTAAAAAATTGTATGAAAGTATTTTAACTAGAAAATAAATTCATTGAAAATAAATTAGTTAAAACAAAAGTGTGTTAAGTTTGTTTTTATGGGTAATTTATTGAAAAAGATTAGAAAAGGTGTTTTTATTTTAAGAGAATTTGGAATCACTAAATTTATTAATAAAATTAAAGTAAATTTATATAGTTTTATTTATTCTTCTAAAATAAATAATGAGTATGAAAATTATATAAAAAAATTAATGATATTATTAAATGATAAAAATTTCCTAGATTATGTAAGTAATGTAGAGTTCAATGATTTAGATAATTTATGGCAATTTGTTAAAAATTTTGAAGATTCCTTAATTACTCCTATACAGATTAAAGAAGAATTTTTGGAATTATTAAAAATATTTAGATCTATTAATCCAAAAATTATTTTGGAGATAGGAAGTTATAGAGGTGGGACTTTGTTTTGCTTTACTAAATTAGCAGCTGATAATTCTACTATTATAAGTATAGATCTTCCTTTCTGGGGAAATAAAAAATATCATAAATATGATTATCTGATTATCCAGTTATTTAATTGTTTTAAAAAAGATAATCAGCAGTTATATCTAATAAGAGCTAGCTCACAAGATAAAAATACAGTATCTTATTTAGAAAAATTATTACAAGGAAGGAAAATAGATTTTATATTTATAGATGGGGATCATAGCTACGAAGCAGTAAAAAAAGACTTTGAACTTTATTCTAAATTTATAAATAATAACTCTGTAATCGCTTTTCACGATATAGCCCCTAATTATTCTGATGGGACTTCCGTTTTCTGGAAAGAATTAAAAAATAACAAAAATAAATATGGCTATAAAAAATATCAAGAAATAATAAAAGACTATAATCAAGAAAATTGTGGTATAGGTATTCTTTGGTTTTAATAAACATCAGCAAAAAGTATATATATTAATATATTAATTATCTTTATAAAGTATCAACAGGAATTGTATATCTTAGGTCATTGTTTAATAAGTAGTTAAATTATCTTATTTTAATAATTATTTTTAGAGGGTTTTAATGTAGTAGATAGAATATAGATAGTAGGTAAGGCGGCATAGCTCAGTGGTTAGAGCAAGGGAATCATAATCCCTGGGTCCGAGGTTCAAATCCTCGTGCCGCCAATAACTCCATATGAATTTTAATTATGCTTGATTTTATCCTCTTTACTTTATTGGTTTTTTTATCCAACTTCTTTTACTTACTTACTCCATATAAAATATACAACCTAAGATTAACGGAAGCTTTCTATTTATATTCTTTCGTTAATTTCTTTTATCTAAATAATTTCTTTTTATCTGTCTTAGGTATTATAATCTCAAAAATTTCTTTTTCTTTTATTGAATATAAAAACCTAAAAAATCAAAAAATTTTTAAATTTTTATTATTTATAGAAACTGTTCCTATAGCTATACTTTTTATATTATTTAAACTTTTCTTTATAAAAAACGAATCTACTGTTTTTTTATTAACTCAATCGTTTATTTTTATTTTTTTATTTTATTTGATTAACCATCTATTTATAGAGTTTATGAATATTTCTTTTAATGTAAAATCTTTTATTGATACCAAAAGATTTGTTTTGTTTTTTAGTATTAGAAATTTATTTTTAAATTTAGTAGTTAATTTATTGTTATTTAAGGTTTTAATAGATTTAAAATTAATTTGGTGGGCTTATGTTTGGTTAATAGTTTTATTACCAATTGTTTTAATTGGAAGAAACTATGATTGGCTAATAAGTGCTGCTAAATTAACTATAGAAAATATCTCAAAAATAGTTGATAATAGGAACCCTTATGGAGTTAATCATAGCCTAAAAGTAGCTGAATTAGCTAAAGAATTAGCTATAAAATTGAATCTAAGTTATGAAGAAATAAATAAAATTTATCATGCTTCAAAAATAATGAATATTGGTTATATTTCTATTCCTGAATATATTTTTTCTAAAAATACTCCTTTAAATGATAATGAAAAAGAAATTATTCAAAAGCATCCTGTTATTGCTGCTAATATCTTAGAAAAACTAAATTCCTATTCGGATATAGTTTTAATAGTTAAACATCATCATGAAAATTGGGATGGAACTGGATATCCTGATAAACTTCAATCTAATATAATCCCATTAGGATCAAGAATTATCCGTATTTGCGATGTATTTATTGCTTTAATTAGTGAAAGACCATACAGAAAAGCTTATTCTATACAAGAAGCTATTGATCTAATAAAAGAAAACCAAAATCAATTTGATCCTAATATCCTACCAGTATTCCTTGAGCTTATAAAAGAAAAAAATTATATTGATAATTAAGGGAAAGGAATTTTATTTTATGCCTAATTATCAATTAGTAAAAAATATTTTAAAATTAAGAGATTTTATTTTAGGATATCTTGTTATGATTTATTTCTCTTTTTTTTCTACTTTGTATTTATATTTGCCTTTAATTGTTAAAGATTTAAGCGTTGAAAAAACTTATATTGGGATTTTAGGAACTTTTTATTCTTTAGGATCTGTTTTATCAGGGTTTTTTATTTCTCCAATTATTGACAAATATAAAAAATATACCATAACTTTTATCAGAATTGCTTTAATACTTCAAGCTATTTTAATTTTTTCTCTTTTACTTTTTGATAATATCTATTATTATATTATTGTTTTATTATCAATAGGATTAACTGGGGCTTTTTATATTGGTACTTGTTTCTCTTTATCTAATAATAGGGGAATAACAGTTTCTATTTCTTCTCTCGGTTTTCTTATTGGCTATTTTATTGGCTCTATTGTTAATAACTATAAATTTATGTTTATTTCTATATTCTTTTTATATATTTTAGGATTTATTTTATTGTTTTTGTTTATTTTGAAAAAAAATGAAAGTAATTATACTCAAGCTATTGATAATAATAATGATTCTATAAAGATTTTTTTTAAAAATATTAATATTTATTTGCCTTTAGTTTTTAGACATAGCGGTGCTGCTATGATTTGGCTATTCTTTACTTATATTTTGCTTAATTATTATCACTTGGATTTAAAAGCTATCGGGATTTTAAATGCTATTAATATTGTTGTTCAAACTTTTTCTAACCCTCTTTTAGCTATTTTTGTTTATAAAATAAATAAAAAATTAATTTCTTTTATATTGGTTATTTTTGGATACTTTTTATCTGCTTTGTATTTTATATTGTTTTATTTTGTTAAAGATTTCCATTTATTATGTATTTTACAAGTGTTATTAGGTTTATCATTTTCTTCATTGTATTTAGGAAATATAGAAAATTTGATATTAAATAATAAAGAAAAAATTACTGCTTTAAGCTTGTTATCTTCTGTTATGTCTTTATCTAATTTAATTGGTTCTTTTTTAGGTACTATTTTATTTAATTTAGGGTATAAGTTTATGTTTTTTGTTGCTTTTATTTTATCTTTTTTGGCTTTAGTTTTTTATATTTTAGGTAATTATAAAAATATTTTTAATATTATGAAAGCACAGGAGATTTAAAAAAGTATTTAAGAGTGTGTTAAGGGAGTTTAATAATATAATTAGCTTAATACCGCTTGCAGACTATAGGGCTAATCTTAAAATTGGCGGGATAAAAATAGGTCTGCCAAAGGTGTATATTCTTATACACCTTTGTTAAATTAGCTATAGACATGATAGATTATTTAAGAAAAGCTCCTAAAATTTCTATACTGAGTTTGTTAGTGCTTATTTTAATTATTTTTAAATTTTTAGGTGTTAGTGGGGTATTAGTATTTGTTGTTTCTGCATTAGCTATTTTAGGGATAGTTGTTCTTATAGGTAAAGCTACTGAAGAAATTTCATTGTATTATAATCCTGTTATCGCAGGAGTTATTAATGCTACTTTTGGGAACATAACAGAGCTTATAATAAGTGTTATTGCATTAATAAATAGGGAAATAGAGGTAGCTTTAGCTTCTATTATTGGCTCTATGTTAGCTAATCTACTTTTGTTATTAGGATTATCTATGATAGCAGGAGGAACTAAGTATCCTGAGCAAAAAATAGGCTATCAAGCTACTCAATCTAATATTACTCTACTTGCTATTATTCTAATTTACTTATCTATTCCTTCTATTATTCCATTAGCCCCGTTATTTGATAAAGCTATTAGCCCCGATTTAGCTAATAAAATATTAATAGATATTAGTTTTTATTTTTCTGTTATTATTTTAATAACTTATATTTTTGCGTTGATTTTTCAATTAAAAACACATAAATCTATATTTATACCAGAAGGTGAGAAGCTAACAGAAAAACCAGATTGGCCTTTAGGATTTTCTATTATTGTTTTGCTTTTATCTACTATAGCTGTTGCTTTTAGTAGTCATATGTTTGTTGAATCTATAGAAGAGACTCATAAGATTTTAGGTTGGTCTAAGTTTTTTATTGGGGGGATTATAGCGGCGATTGTTGGTAATGCTGCAGAAGGGGCTGTCGCTATTTGGGTAGCTAGAGAAAATAAAATCTCCCTTAGTTTTCAAGTAGCTATTAGTTCTTGTAATCAAGTGGGCTTACTTGTTGCTCCTTTGTTAATCATTATTGGGAAATTTTTAGGGATGGATGTTGCTCTTAATTTTAATATTTTTGAGATAGTTGCAATGTTTTCCGCTTTTATTATTGCTTTTGCTGCTTTAGTCGATGGAAAAACTAATTGGTTTGAAGGAGTTGTGTTCGTTATTACCTACATTATGATATCTATTTTATATTTCCTGCATCCTTAATATAAAAATATAAATTATAAATGGGAAGGAGGTTTTTTAAATGAAATTTATTACTGCTTTGAATTGTATGGATGGAAGAACTATTGAACCTATCCTTAATTATTTTAAAACTAAATTAAATATTGATAATCTGTATGTAGATATGATAACTGAACCTGGAATAGATAAATTTTTAACTAATATAGAAAATATTGAAAAATTAGAAACAAAAATAAGAATTTCTTTAGTTAATCATGATTCTAATTATGTTATAATAGCTGGGCATTATGATTGCGCAGGGAACCCTGTTGATTATGAACAACATAAAAATGATATTATTAGCTCCGTTTATAATTTATATAATTTTTTAATTTCAAAGAATTTTTTTAATAAAAATGAAAAAAAAATAACTTTAATTGGAATATATGTAAATGAAAAATGGAATATAGAAGAGATAATAAACTTGGATATAAGTTAATATTTTAATATCTTTATATGATTAATTTAACACTTAATAAATGGAGTAGTTTCCTTTTGGTTTTGTTTTATATGATATATTTTATATGAGGATATTTTTATGAGAAAGACTTTATTTTTTTATTTATCTAAGGAAATGATTTTACCTTTTTTTATTGGATTATTTGGGTTTATTATATTTATGATATCAGAAATGCTATTTATTTTAGTAGATCAAGTTATATCTAAAGGATTAGATTTAATTAGCTTTTTTAAAATAATAGCTTATAGGATTCCTGCCTTTTTGATTATAGCCATACCTGTAGCTAATTTATTTGCTATTATAAACTCTATTACTAAATTGGAATCAAATTTTGAGATAACTTCTTTAAGGATCTTAGGAATAAGATTTTATTTAATAATTTTACCGTTTTTGATTATAGGTTTTTTTTTGAGTATTGTTTCATTTATTTTAAATGAAACCATAGTTCCTTTATCTATGAGTGCTTCTGAAAAAATTGTTAAAGAAAAAATAATAAAAGCTCCCTTAGCTTTTTTACAATCAAACGTATTTTTTAAATTACCTGATGGTAAAATAATTATCATTAAAGAAATAGATAAAGCCAAAGGGGAAATGAAATATATAACCCTAATAGATAATACTGTTGGGATATACCCAAGGATAATAACAGCTACTAAAGGCCTTGCTAAAGATTTTAAAATAACTCTATATGATGGATTTATTACAGATATTTCTTATAAAGGTTTTGTTAAATCTCAAACTAAATTTGAAAAACTTATAATTCCTTTGGATATATCAGTAGATAAAATTACGGAAGAACTAAAAACCCCATGGGAGATGAAATACTCTGAACTTAAAGAAAAGGTAGAAAGTATGGAAAAAATTGGATTAAAAGATAATTATTTAAGAACCCAGTTATATTTGAAATTTAGTTTGCCATTATCTAATATAATTTTAATTATATTGTCTTTGCCGTTAGCTGTTATGTTTGCTAGAAAAGGAAGGTTTATTGGCTTATTTTTAAGTGTGTTTTTGATTTTCTTTTATTATAGCAGTTTTTCATTTTTTGTAGCGTTAGGTAAAAATAATATATTACCCCCATTTTTGGCTGCATTTTTAGCCGATTTTATTATGCTGTTTGTCGGATTTATTTTAATATATATCCTTGAAAAATAAAAAATAAACATAAAACAAAAAAGGAGAAATAAAAAAAATCTAAAATATTAAAAATGGAAGTGTAAATAATACAAAAATAAAAAAATAAACATAAAAACCAAAAAGGAGGTGATAATAATAAAAAGATGGAGATGAATTGCTACAGAAGGAGATAGTTGAAAAATGATTTATAAATCTAAAAAGGAGGTGTTAGTTAATGAAAAAAATAAAAGACTATAGAATCTTAAGTATTATAATCATTGCTATATTATTTATATTTGCTTTTATTAACATAAGTGTTATGGCTCATGATAAGGAATCTAAGCACTCTTCTAATAAAACAGAAAACTGTCAATGTTGTCAAACTAAGAATACTTCTAATGAATCTACTGTAGTAGCTGCTGCTAATTTAAATGTTTCTAATTGGTTTAATCAAAGTTTTTTAAACTTGGTTGATAATAAAAATTATAACTGAAGTTTATCTAATGAAGCATTAGTATTTTTCTTAAATAAAGAAACTGTTAGAGACTATGTTCAAATAAAGAATTTCCAAGAATGGCTTAGTAAAAAAGGATATAATAATGTTCAATTTGTTGTTTTTGTTAATGGGAAAGAAACTGAAAAAACAGAGCTAACTAATTTAGTTAAACAAAATAAATTAAGTATGGCTTTGTATCCTACTGCTAATTTAGTTTCTTCCTTAGGGGTTAAAGAATATCCTACTGTTTATTACATAGTTAATAATACTATAATGGGTTCAACAAATAAATTAGATCAAGGACATTTAAAACAATTAGTAGGTTGGTGTGATCATTGTAACCTAACTAAAGCTAAAGATAAATGCTCTATGGATATGAATAAAAAGAAATGAAAGAAGATAAGCAAATGAAAGAAAGTAAATCAAATAAGAAGGAGAAAAATTGTAATTGTGGAAGTGGTTGTAATTGCGGATGTGAAAGTGGAAAAGAATGTAAATGCGGTAAATAATTTTAAAAATTATAATTATATTGTAATAAAAAATAATCAAATTAAGGGGTTTTCTAAGCCCCTTTTATTTTTTTTCCCTTAAATTTAAAGGGAATTTTTATTTGATAAAGAATTTTTTATTAATAATGAGATGGATTGTTTTTTTTGTATCTTTTTTATTTTTAATTCTTAGAATATTATTAGATAAAACTTATAATCCTAAGTATTTAGCTGTTGATTATTTAGATTATCTTAATTTTTCTTCTAATTATGTTTATAATTATAAAGATTATTTTGAAAAAAAAATTTTAAATAATGTAAATGCTATTTCTTTTAAAACGCTTAGCTTAAAAGAACTAAAAAATTATAATATAGTTGATGTAGTTTCTCTAAATGAGTTAAAAATTAATCCTAAGTTTTGGATAACTACTTTAGATTCTAATTCTTTTAAAACTAACCTTAATCCTGATATTAATAAAACTTTTATATATACCAATGATTTAGATTATTTAAATATTGTTTATAGTATCTTAGCTAATATATTTCCTAATAAAGTTAGCAAAGTAGGGAATGTTATAAAAGTAGATGTAGATTATGATTATGTAGCTAATTTGGAAGTGTTCCCTTTAAAAGAAGTAGAGAAATATAGAAGTTTAGGAAAAAAAATAATTTGGCGGGTTAGTTCATATTTTTATGATCTTGAAAAACTAAATTATATAAAATCTGGGGATATAATAGTCTTTAATGGACCTTTTGTAGCTGGTTATCCTTTTTATATTAAAAAATTAAAAGAATTATTTATCAATAAGAATTTAATTTTCGGTTTTGTGGAATATTATAGTTCTAAGAATATTCAAAGGGGTTCTATAGAGTTTGCTTATGATTTACCTTTTAATAATAAAATAAAATTGTTTAGTACCTATGTTGTTAAAGATAAAAGTGCTAATGCAATATTGAATTCTATTGATTTAGCTTTTAATGAAAGGAATTGTAGATTGATTCTTTTTAGATTCTCTGATAACCTTAATTTCTATGATAATATTAATATTTTAAAAAAAACTCATGATAATATATTAAAGCTATCTAATACTATAAATAAAGACTATAATTTAGAAGAAATAAATAAATATTTAACTTTTATAAAAATAGTTTCTCTTGTTGCTTTAATTTTATTTATTGTTTATTCGTTTGCTTCTGCTAGTTATTATTATAATTTTTTAGTTGAAAATGGGTATAATTTGAATGGGAGTTTATTTTTTATGTTTAATTTGTTTTTATTTATTTTGTTTATTCTTAGTTTTGTATTTAAAGTAGAGTTTATTTTTGAGGTTTTGGTTTTATTTTTTGTTTCCTTTTTAATTGTAGTTTTTATTTATAGAGAAATATTTTTAAGAGAGTTTAGTAGTAATATAGTATTATTTTATTTTAAATTAATTTTATGGGTTATTATTTTGGGGATTTTTGTTCAGGCTGTTTTATTTAATCAAAATTTATATTTAGCTATTAATAAAGTTAGTGGAATAAAATTGTTGCTTATTTTGCCTATATTTTTAGGTATCTTTTTAGTATTTAATTATAAGGAAATAAGGTTATTTTTAATAAAGAGAGTTAGGGTTATAGATATAGTTGTTATATTATTTATTTTTGGGGTTATTGGGGTATATTTATTAAGGAGTGGGAATATGGGATTTACTTTTCCGTTTGAAACTGAATTAAGGAATATTTTGGAAAATATTTTAATAGCTCGGCCAAGGTTTAAAGAGTTTCTAATAGGTAACCCTGCTCTATTATTTTTATTATATTTTGTTTATCTAAAATATACAAATAAGTTGAAAGATTATGAATTTAAGATGATTCCTTTTTTATTTTTAATTTCATTTATAACTTTTAGTGATATTGTAGATACTTTTTTACATGTACATACCCCTGTATTATTTGGATTATTAAGAACTTTTTGGGCCTTAACAATCGGATTACTTATTTTCTTCTTTTTTAAATCCGTTTATAATAAAATTATTAGAAAAGATTATTAAAGAAATAAAATAAAAAAATAAAACAAAAAAGTATTAAAATTAGGGAGAAAAAGAAATAGTGAATTATAATTACAATAAATTTAATGAAATCAAAAAATGGATTTTTCAGTGGATTATTATATTAATTCCTGTTTTTATTGTAATGTATAAAGGGTATATTAATCGTTGGGTTTGTGATGATGCTTTTATTACTTTTAGAGTTGCTGATAATCTTTTAAATGGATATGGTCCTGTTTTTAATGTTGGAGAAAGAGTGGAAGTTTATACTCATCCTTTGTGGCTTTTTCTATTAACTATTTTTTATTATATAACTCAAAGTATTGAGTATAGCTCAGTTTTTTTAGGAATCTTATTTTCTTCTTTAAGTATTTTATTTATTAATTTAGCTTGGAAAAGATATTTGGAAATTTTATACAAAAAAGAGCTATATGATAAAAATTATTTCTTTATTATAGGTAGCTATTTAATAGTTAGTATTTCTGTTTTTTGGGATTTTGTTACATCAGGTTTAGAAACTGGATTAGTATTTTTTTACTTAAGTTTTGTTTTTTGGATCTTTATATATAATATTTCTAATCTTTACAAGGATAATATATTACCAATTATTGTAAGTTTGGGAGTTTTAATAAGACCTGATTTAGGGATTTTTTTTATTAATTTTATTTTGCTTTATTTATTTATTTTGTTTAAATATGAAAAAATGTATATAAATATTAAGTTAATTTTATTTAAATTATTTTTATTTGTTTTTTTGCCTTTAGTTTATCAGATCTTTAGGATGGGGTATTTTGCAAGTATTGTACCTAATACTGCTATAGCTAAAAGTGCTTTTAGTTTTTACATAGATAGAGGTATAATTTATTTTCTTGATTTTTTTAATACTTATTTTTTGTATTTCCCTATAATTTTAGGATTTATTTTAATTTTTTATTTTATCTATGAAAAATTTAAAACTCTTGAAATTAATGAAATTGATTATAAATTAATATTTTTTGTTATTTCCTTTTTGATATCAAGTTTATTATATGCTTTGTATGTTATCTTGATTGGTGGGGATTTTATGCATGCTAGATTTTTATTACCTTCTGTTTTTGCATTCTTTGTTGTATTACCACCTATCATTATTAATGAAAGTATTTTAAAAAAAATCTTGCTACTTTTATTGTTAATCTGGTGTTTTATTTGCATTAATTATTTAAGAGTTTCATATAACGGGATCAATGAATATGGTATAGCTAATGAAAGAGAGTTTTATATTAGATTATCTCATAAAAAAAATCCTGTTACTTTAGAAGATTATAGCGGTTCTCTTCTTTATCTGCAAGCTGCTAATTTGAAACAAAGATATACTGATTATGAAATAACAAACAAAATAAAGGTAGATAAGTATGTTGCTTTGTCGAATATAGGGATTTCCGGATTCTTATTGGGAAGTGAGTATTATATTTTTGATCTTTGGTGTATAGCTGATCCTATTGGGGCTCGTTTTAAAGTGGATAAAAGAGGAAGGCCTGGTCATGAAAAAACCTTATCCATAGAGTGGATCAATGCTAGGATAGGTCAAATAACTAATGAAAAAGAGTTATATGCTAAAAAAGCTATGGAATGTGGAGTTTTAAGAGATTTATTGGATTCTATTCATGGAAAATTAACTCTAAAAAAGTTTCTATTAAATATTGTTTATTCTTATAAATTTACAAAAATTAGAATTCCAAAAGATACTTATCAAGCCTACAAGAAGTTTTGTAGAAATAAAAAATAATTGACAAAAGTCAATAAAAATTGAGTGTGAAATGTTATCTAAAAAAGGTACATTTTGGAAAAAATTGGGTATAAAAATAATGAGGAAAAGGAGGTGAATGTATATGAGAAAAAAGAGAAAGGGTTTTACCTTAATTGAGCTGATGATCGTTATAGCAATAATTGCAATATTAGCTGCAGTATTAGTTCCTAACTTTATGAGAGCAAGAGAAGCATCAAGGCTAACCGCTTGTAAATCTAACCTAAAAAATATATCAACTGCAGTGGAAACATACTCTAATGACTATGATGGGTTATATCCTGGTGGTACAGGTGGAACTACAGCAACTCTTCCGGATCCAGGTAGTACTACTGATGCTATTAATACACTTGCTACAAATTATATTGGAAAGAAAACAAAATGTCCTGTTCAAAAAGGTAGTTACGTATTTCAACAAAGTCAATCAGTAATGTATTGGATATATTGTCCTGCAGCAAAAGCAATAGGTAATACACCAGCTCATACGAGTGCAGGAGGTAAAAAAGGAGGCCCATATTTAGATTCACAACAAGGAATTATTGATAATAATACAAGAGCTTTCCAATAGTATCAGTATAATTTTTAAAAAAGTATTTGTTTGGTTTTATATGAAGGGCGGTAGCTCAGTTTGGTAGAGCGGTGGACTCCAAATCCATTGGTCGGGGGTTCAAATCCTCTCCGCCCTGCTTTTTTATTTATTTATTCCTTATTATTTCAATAGAGGTGGTTTCTTATGAAAATTAATAAAAAAAGGGGATTTACTTTGTTAGAATTAATGATAGTAATAGCAATTATTTCAATATTAGCAGTAGTTTTAATCCCTAATTTTGTTAATGCAAGAAATGCTGCTAAATTAACTGCCTGCCAAGCTATTTTAAAAAATATAGCTTCTGTTGTGGAAATGTATTCTAATGATTATGAAGGAAAATACCCTGCTAATGACTTTGTAATAACCTTAACTGGTAACCCTTTAAATGTATATATAGATAAAGATTATAAATGTCCAGTTGCTAAAGAATTTTATGAATATAAAACATCAAATAATGGAACATCATACTTTATTTACTGTCCTACTTATAATACTTCAATTAAGCACAAAAATAATAGGGGAACTGTTAGTAAAGTATTTTTTTCTCCTCAAGAAGGAGTAGTAATTCAATATTAATTTTTTAGTTACTAATGTTTTTCAAAAGAAAAGAGAATTTTGTCCTTTTGAGAAGTAATTATTTTTATATTTTTTTAATGCTAATATTTCCTTTTATTTTTTTTTATCCTTATATATTTAATAATGTATTAATATATTCAGTAGATGGATTAAATACCTATTTCCCTTATAGGTATTTTTTATATGAAACTATAAGTAATGGTTATTTGCCATTATGGTGGCATTATACTCATTTAGGATACCCTTTTATAGAAGTTTTACAAAGTAGTGTATTTTATCCCTTAAACTATATATTTTTACCTTTATATAAATTTAATCCTTTTTTAGCATATAATTTGGGAATATTATTACATCTATATATTTTAGAAATTGTTATATATTATTATATTAATTTTTTATTAAAAAATAGGATAATTTCTTTTATTGTAAGTATTTTATATACGTTTAGTGGTTCAAGTATAGGATATGTTGATTTTTTAACTTTTGATAATTCTATCCCTTATTTCTTTTTGTCTTTGTATAATTTACATTTAATTATATATAAAAATATAACTAGGCAAGAAGATTTTTTAAAAAATATTTTAGTTTATGGAATATCTTTTGGTATAATAGTCTTAATAGGACATCCCAATATTATAGTTTATACTTTTATCTACTCTTTTATATATATTTTAATATTATTGTTTATAAAGAAGGATTATTTTGGTAAAGTATTATTTTATTGGTTTTTAGCTTTAGGGATTAGTTTAACTATCTTTTGGTTGCAATATATGATATTTAAAGAATATTCTCAATTAACTGATAGAGAGTATATTAAAAGTATTATTTTTAATTACGGTTCTTTGAGTTTTGAATTATTAATAAATTATTTTCTACCATTTATTTATAATAATTATTATTATAAATTATTATTTTATACTTTTGAAAAGACAGTTAACTTTGAAATTGTACATTATTTATCAATTTTAGCTATACCATCTTTATTATTTTTTATTTATAAATATTATAATAGAATAAAAGAAAATAGATTACTGTTTATAAAAATTGGTTTTGTAATGATTATTGGTTTTCTTTCGCTTTTGTTGTCTTTGGGGAAAAATACAATATTCCATTATATTTTTACTTTGATTCCTTTTTATTTAGATATAAAATCTCCAGTAAGACAACTGTTTATATTTGAGTTTCTTTTAGCTACTTCTATTGGAGTATTTCTTAAAGAAATTTTATTTATAAGATCAAAAATAAAAGAAAATATATTAATTTTTATAAAATTTTTTATAATATCTTTTGTTTTATTTATTATTATAGCTCTAATTTATTTTTGGTATTATAATTCTATTGATTTAATACCATATATTATTTCTTTAAAATTTACTACTTTTTATCCTTTGTTTTTTTTAATTATATTTTTAATTTTATTTATAGCTTATAATAAAGTAGCTAAAAGATTTTTCTTGTTTTTTATCCTCTTTTTTATAATAGCTTTTATATTAGAAGGTAGATATTATTTTTATGGAATTTATAAGTTTAAAAATGAAGATAATTATGAAGAATTTAAAAAGCTTTTTTATTTTATTTATAATGATACTAAAAATAATAATAACAAAAACTATAATGCTGTTTTATTATTAAACTACAATGATAACCAAATTATGTACGGAACAACTATGGTTAATTATATTTCTATTATTACAAGGGAAATGTTTTTTAATTCTTATGACCCTATACTTACATTTGATAGGAAAGAATTAATTTTTAATAATTTATTCCCTTTTTATTTTAATCTCCCCTTATCTTTTTATTCTATCAAAAGGATTGATTTATTTTGTACAAAAAACGAATATAAAAATAATGAAGTTTTAGATAATTTATACAATAATTTTAAATATATTTATAATGTAAATTATAATATTTATAAAAAATTAATAAAAACTTATGATATTTTATATTCTCAAAAAGAAATATTTTTTGATAGTAAAAATCCAATAGAGTTTAAAATAAAAAATTATAATAGCCCTGATATAATTGGAATACTAATTTTAGATATTAAATTACCTAAATTGGATTTATTTAGATACTATTGGAATAATTATTACAATAATCTTATTTTAGATAAAAAGAAAAATATAAATATATTACTTTATGATAATAGTAAATTTAAAGTTTATTTAGGTAATGTAAATATAAATTACTTAAAAGCTTTAAAAGAAAAGGATAGTGAATATATAAAGGTTATGATACCTTTTAGCTATTTTGATGTTTTTGATATCAGTAATTCAAAGCTTATTGATTTTAAAATAAAATTACTAACTAATGAAGATCAAAAAATTTATTTGAAAAATATTAAATTAGTATTATATCCTCCTTTCTTAGCTCCTTCATTTAAAAATGATAATATCTATTCTTATCAATTTGTCGAACATAAATATTTGAGGAAAATAATTAAAAGTAAAGATTCTCAGAAAAAAATACTTAGAGTAACCTCTATTTTTTATAATAATAATGTCGTAAATATAATAAGAAGTGTTAATAAAATAAACACAGTTAAAGGATTATTAGATTTTAGAGAAAAACTATATTTATTAGATTTTAATATTTTAAAAGAAGCCAAAATAGAAGAAACTGAAATAGCAAAAATTAAAAAATATTCTAATTTATCTAATTTAAATTATACCTATAAAAATATTTATAAAGACTTAAATCAAGAAAATATAAATAAATTAAATTTTGGAAATGCTAAAATAATGGATGAAAATATATTTAAAAAATATAATGAAATAAGTTTTAAAGTTAAAACTCTAAAAGACAGCTTTATAGTTATAAATCATGGATATTATAAATACTGGAAAGCTTACATAAACAATACTGAAGTACCTGTTTTAAAAGTTAATGGAATGGTTATGGGAGTTATAGTACCAAAAGGAGAATATGAAGTTATTTTAAGATATGAGCCTTGGTATGCCAAATTTTTCTTTCTACCTTTTGTTACTATCGCTTTCTATTTACTAATATTGTTTATTATTTTAGCTAAGGAAAAATATTATAAGAAAAATAAAAATTAGAGTTTTTTATAAACTTTTTTTTTAGCTAAATTAAGCATTGGTAAATCAGATTCACTATCACCATATGCTATAATCTCCTCAAATTCTTCAAGATTAAAAATTTCCTTGATTCTAATAACTTTTTGGTAAGAAGTACAGTTTTCAGTAGCTAAATTTCCCGTAAATTTATTGTTTCTTATTTCTAATTTTGTACCTATTAAATATACTTTATTGTTTTTAGCCCATAGCTTTAATATTTCCTCAAAGTTACCTGTAACTACTGCTATTATATAGCCCTCTTTATTATATCTATCTATTAATTCTATTGCTTTATCTTTTATTAACTTAGGTAATATTTTTAAATTAAATTCTTCTACTTTTTTATTAAAAATTTCTAAACTTAAATTCCTAAAAAAAATATTTGTTAATATTTTTTTGGCTAAATCATTAGATATTATTTTTAGCTTAAATAGTACATAAAAAGGAAAAAATAACAAAGATTTAAAAATAAAAATATGAAAAGGATATAAATATCTTAAAAAAATTGGTAGAGTATCTTTCTTAGTTATTGTATTATCAAAGTCAAAAAACACTATTTTTTTACCCATAGTATATTATAAATTTATATTATAAATTAGTATATATATCATAAATTAATTTTTTTAAAAATATTTTCAGGAATTAATTTTATAATATTAATTATTATTTTCCAGAAAAAAGGAGTATATAATGTATTTATTTTTTTTAAATATGCTTTATAGATATCTTTAGCAACTTTGTTAGGAGTAGTAGTTAGAAATTTCGGAAGTTTTAAATGACTTGTCATTTTAGTATAAACTAGACCTGGTTTAACTGTAATAACGTGAATATTATAGTTATATAGCTTGTGTCTTAATCCATCTAAGTAGCAAGAGAAACCTGCTTTTGCACTTCCATAAATATAATTACTTTTTCTGCCTCTATCACCTGCTACTGAGCTTATTCCTATGATGGTTTTGTTTCTTTTTTCCTTTAAGTCATTTGAGATTATATTTATCAAATTTACTAAAGCTGTATAATTAGTATTTATTATTTTTAAACTTTCTTCGGTATTTTGTTCTGCTAACTCTTGGTTCCCTAAATACCCAACAGATATTAAAACTACCTCTATGTTATAATTTTTAACTTTATTCCAGAATTCTGAATGATATGAAAAATCAAGTATATCTAATTCTTCTATAATTATGTCTATATCATAGAGATTTTTAAGATCTTTAGAAAATTCTTCTAATTTGTTTTTATTTCTTGTTGTTAATATTAGATTAAAATTGTGTTTAGCAAACTCAATTGCACATTCTTTAGCTATATCGCTATTACCACCTATTATTAATAAATACTTATTACCCATATAATCAAATATTTTATAATTTTTATTTTATATAGTTTTTATAGACTTAATCTTATAGATTGTAAAGAGATATATTTTTTATTAGCTCCTAATTCTTTTCTGATTTTTTTGAATTCATTTACTTTTGAATACATTTTTTCAAATTTATCCTTATCCATCCTGTTATCTTTAGCTAAATATATTCTACCATTGTTTTTTATAACTATATTATCTAATTTATCCAATAAGTCATATAATCCTGCTTGTAATTTAAAATCTAAAGCTAAACTAAAACCTTTTATGGGAAATGACAAAAAATTATTATTACCTTCTTTATGTAATTTTAAAATAGATAAATATGGCTTTATGTTAGATTTATATATTGTGTATATTATTTTTTCTAAAGCTTCTTCTGAATTAACTATTAATTGATATTGTAAAAATCCAGTAGGTTTATACAAAGTATTCCAATTATAAATGAAATCTAAAGGATAAAAAAAAGTATTAAAATCAACTATTTTCTCTTCAAAAGTAAATAAATAATAAAAATAATTAAAAATTTTAACTATTAGATTTTCTATTCTTAAAAAATGGGGAATAGTTATTTTTTTATTAATTCTTTTTAAAATATGATTTATATTTGTATAGTTTTGATTTATAAATTCTCCAGTTTGGAGTATTGCATTTAATTTATTTCCGTTAAAGTTAAATAAATCCAACCATACTACGCTGTAAGTACAATTATTATACTTATAGATATTATCAATTAATTGATAGAAGGTATGGGTTTTTGTATTTCTTTGTAATATAAATGGGCTAGGAATTTTTAATAACTTTATTTTAGATTTTAAAATAATTCCTATTAATCCAATTCCACCTACAATAGCTCTATAAATTTCATTATTTTTATCATTTATTGTAACTATTTCATTATTAGGTAATAAAACTTGTAAATTAATGATAGATTCATTAAATGAACCATGGATATGATGGTTTTTACCATGTACATCATTTGATATTGCTCCACCTAAGGTTATATATTTTGTACCTGGAGTAATTAATAAAAAATAATTATCTTTTATTACAAAATCTATTATTTCTTTTAAGGTTATTCCTGAGGTACATTCAATATATCCTTCTTCTTTGTTATAGTCCAATATGTAATTATATTTTGTAGTTTTAATAACAGTAGAGTATATTGAATCTGAATAGCTCCTTAATTTACCTATTGCTAAAAAATTTTTTAAATTGTTATTTAATTCTTTTATGGTCAGGAAATTATCAGGATAATATACTGTACTTTTTATTTTAGGATTTAATATCCAAGTTGAGATTTCTTTTTCTTTAAACATAGACTATAATAAACATAGACAATAATGTTAAAGCTTTAATTATTTCTAAAATTTGTTACTTAGGTAATGGATTGCATAAAATGAAATTAACCATAGTAAAATAGTTAATTTTAAAAAATTATCTTTTAAAAAGATTTTTGCGGGATCACCACTTGTTTCTTTATTAAATACTAATTGAAGGTACCTTATTACTCCTACTAAAACAAAAATAAAAGTAAGATATAAATATTCCCCATGCTTTTTTATTATTTCTAAGTTCGTTGTGTACATAAGGTAAGCTACTATAGCTAATCCGCCTACTATTGCTATAGATATATTAATTAACTCTAGGGAATAATTTTCTATATTTTTTCTAGTATTTTTACCTTTATAAAATAAAATGAGATCTTCTCTTCTCTTAGTAAAACCAATTAAAATAGCTAATAAAAATGTATTTATTATTATCCAATTAGATAACTCTATATTAAATGGAATAGATCCTATTAACAACCTTATAATATAGTTTGAAGCTAAAAATGTTACATCCCAGATAATTATTTTCTTTATAAATAAGCTATATATTAGATTTAATATTATATAAATTAATACTAGATAAAATAAAGATTTATTAATTAAAAAAGAAATGGATAATGATAAAGATAATAAAACAAAAATTAGAATAACGGCATTATTTATAGTGATTTTGTTTGAAGGTAAGGGCCTATTTTTTTTATCGGGATGATTTTTATCGTACTCTAAATCTATAATATCATTTATTACATAAATAGCACTTGCAGTAATACTAAAAATAAAAAAAACTATTATTAAATTTAAAAGAATATCTGTTTTGTAATTAAAGGAGAAAAAAAATGGAGCAAAAATTAATAAATTTTTTACCCATTGATGAATCCTTAATAGTTTTACATAATCACTAAAACCCATATTTACTCCTTTATTAAAATATTATATTTTTTTCTATTTTTCCCTATTTTAATTAGTTATATTTAATAGGAGTTTTTTTGGGTTTTGTTAAAATAAATAATAGAATAAAAATAAATTACTATAACCATTTAATTTATGAATTTAGGTTCTAATACTTATAATAAAAATATAAATCATATTAATCAGATTTTTAAAGAACTAAATTCTAATAAAGATATACTAATTGGAGATCTAAAAGAATTTTTTGAATTTGATATAAGCACTTTAATCCTTAATTTCAAAATTAAAAAAGCCAATATAAATAACAAAAATGATATAAAAAATCTATATAAAGAAATTTATGGATATAATTACTCATTACCTGAAGTAACTGATGAAGAACTATTAACTGAAATTCTATTAAATAAAGATAATTTATGGTTGTTAGTATATGATAATGAAAATAAAGTATGTGCTTCAATTTTATTTAGAGTTGATAAAAAGAATTCATTATCAAAAGCGTTAGCTGCTGTAGTTAAAGAAAAATACAGAAATAATAAACTATTTGAAATAATATTTTATTTAGCATTTAATTATTCCATTATTAAATCAGAAGTAATATACGCTTTAGCAAGAACTTTAACAATAAGTCCCCAAAAAGTTTTATTAAAAAATAACTTCATTCCTGCTGGAATATTCCCCAACGTTAGGAGAGTACTAACTTATGAAAACCACGCTCTATTTATCTACCTAACACATAAAGGACTAATTAAAAGAGAAAAAATAACTAAAATGAATATCCTCGTTAATGAAATATATCAAGTACTCCAAAAATACTTACATAGATTACTCCACTATAACATAAAAAATATTAAAAATATTAAAAAAAATATCCAAGATATTCTAACATTAGAAGAAAAATATCAGAAAATATTAAACCAAAAAATAAATATTAAACCAACTATCTTAGATAATATAAACATAATTGTAGATAACGTAGAAAGAGAATATAAAGAGAAATTAAATACCTTGAGATTTAAATTCATGCCATTTCATAAACCGAATTTTAAAATAAAAACTCCTATAGGTTCTGTTTTTTTACATTTTAATTATATTGATAAACATTGCGCGATAATGGGGTTAGAAGTAGATAACGATATAGAAAAAATTTATAATCTATTTTATAATATCCCATTTATTATTGATAAATTGGATGGAAGATACTTAGAAGTCGTTTCTAAAGCTGAAAATTATTTCTATCATAATATATTAATAGATATTGGATTTGTACCTTGTGCATATTTTCCTATAATGCTAAAAGAAAAAAATACTAGAAAAGATATTGCTATATTTTTCTACCCATTTAATTTCCCTAATCTCAAAAACATGATTGTCCCCGATATATTTAAAGATTACCTGAAAGTAATATATTCATTTTTAGTTAATAAACTCCAAGAAGAAATAGATTTAATAGAAACTTTCAAAATTTAATACAATTAAAAATGAACCTAAAAGATAAATTAACTAATCTATTAATTAATTTAAATTACAATAAAAAATTTAATATTTTTTATAATGTATTGACAATAGTTTCTATAGTGTATGTTTTATTTTTAACTACAAGAGATTTTTATTTTAATTTTTTTAAAAGTTATCCGGTTATTTACTTTTTTATAGATATTATATTTTTTAGTTTATTTTCAATTGAGTTGATAATAAGGTATTGGTCAATAGGGGATTTTAGAAAGTTTTTTAAAGTATATTTTTGGGATATAGTAGCTTTACTTGGATGGATCCCTGTTGATTATATTGTTTTACATTTTTTTTATGGATTTAATGAAGCAGTTTATTTACATGATTTAGCTTTACTTAGATTAATTAGAATTATTAGATTAATTACTATATTTAAAATATTTGGAATTATTGAAAAAGAAATTAACTTTCTATTAAGAAATATAATAAAGATTTTTGTTATAACAGTTTTAGTAATTTTAGTAGGCTCTGTTATGCTTAACCAGATATTAGAAATAGATATTTTTGAAGCTTTGAAATGGGCATTTTATGTAGTTTTTACTGGTGAAATTCCAGAAGGATTACCCGATAAAACCCAAAAATATTTAATAGGTATATTCTTAATAATAGCTAATGGAATATTATTTGCTAGTATTATCGGTACTATTGCATCTTTTATTATGGAACGATATAAAAATTTAAATATTTTTGATAATATCCCATCCTATGGAAACTTAGTTATTATTATAAACTATGATAAAGAAATGATTACTTCTATTATTAAAGAATACATAAAAACAATATATTATGCTATTATAGATAGTACTAATATAAACACAAAAATAGTATTAATATCTAAGTTATCTACTGATGATGTAGATAATTTAAATGAAATGATGAATAGTACTTTAAAAAAAGAACATTTACATTATCTTACAGAATTTTTTTTTATTGTTAATAAAAATATCTTAGAAACTTCTTTTTATAATGAACTAGAAAAACTAAAAGATAGAATAGAAAAAATATTTATATTACCTGATGAAAGAGAATCTGATGAGTATCACCAAGATATCAATACAGCCTTTATTGCTTCTAATATTGTAAGAACTTTAGGAACAGAATTCTCTAAAACTAAAGTTATAGCTATTACTAATACAGATATTGTTAATATTGACGAAATTAATGTTATTAGACAACATGAACTTATTTCTAAAATAATAAATATGAAAATATTTTTACCTTCTGCTTCTTTATTTATTTCTAACTTCTTTACCCCTGTTGGATATAAAATTAAAGAATTCTATATTAAAAATTTTTCTCAAAATGAACTAAAAGATGTTAATAATCTTTTTGACTTAATAGAATATATAAAAAATACCTACGATGCAGTTATCTTAGGATATATAACTAAACATAACGAATATAAAACTTTAGTTAATAAATTATATTCACCAAAAAAATATCAAGACTGTTTAAAGAGTTTAAAAGAAATTAATTTAAATGATGTTTATTCTATTATATGTATATTATAAAAAAATATATGTAATTAAAAAATTAGAAAAATTTAATAAAAAATCCTAAATAAAAACTTAAAATTACTCCTAAAACTATATTATATATTACAAAAAATGATACTTTTTGTTGTTTAATGAAATTATCTAAAATTTTAAGAGCAATTATACCAAAAATAAAAGAAAAAATAATAGCTATTATAACCCCTATTAGGTTTATATCTTCATTTAAATATGTTTTATCTTTAAAGAATTTTATTAATTCGTAGATAAAAGCTAAAGCAATTGTTGGGATAGAGACAATAAAAGAGAATCTAAAAGCTTCATATGGGTTAAGCTTAGCTAAAATAGAAGCAAAGATTGTACTACCACTTCTAGATAAACTAGGGATTGCACTTAGCCCCTGAAAAAAACCTATTAAAAATAAATCAATTATACTAAGTGCTTTAACATCTTTATTAAGATGATTCTCTTTTTTTAAATTTTTATCAATAATAAATAAAAATATAGCATTTACAAATAAAAATACACTTAATAGTTCTGGTCTTTGAAAATATGATATTTTGTCTATTATAAAGGCAAAAATAATAGTGAAAAAGACTACCCACATAATTTCATTAAAATATTTTCTAATATAGCTAATTATAACATCTTTAAAATAAATTATAGTAGCTAATAATGTTCCTAAGTGAAGAAAAATATCTAAAGTAGTAGAGTAGGGGAGTTTCAAAATAATCTCAAATATTTTAATATGTGCTGTACTACTTATTGGTAAAAACTCAGTCAAAGCTTGAACTATACCAAGAACAGCATATTTTATATAATCCATTAAATTTAAACCCCTTTCATTTTATAATTACTTATATATTTGTTTTATCCTTCTTAATTAATTATTAGAAAATTCTTATTATGTTTGTTATAATTTTTTTAATATTAATAAAAGGAAATAATAAAATTTTTTATGAAATAATAAATAGGAAGGTAAAGTTTATGAAGAGTATCAATTTTTTTAACTTTATAAAAATTAAAGAAATAAAAATTAAAGAGCTAAAAAAAAGCAGAGGGTTAACTATAATAGAAGTAGTTATTTCATTTAGTATAGCATTGGTATTGTTATTAGCTATGTTAGTTATAGTTTATTGGGGTTCAAATATAAGTACTATAAATCAAAAATTTATAGATATCTCTAATATTCTAAATCTTATTTCTTATGAAATTCAAAATAATACTTCCAAATATTTTTACATTGATAGTATAAATAACCAATTGGTTTTAAGAAATGATGCTATTTCCACTTTAGAACAAACACTTAAAAACTATAACTATAAAATAGGGAATTCTTATGATTATTCTATTAATTCTATTAACTACTCTAAGTATGCTAATTCTAATACCTTATATGAAGTAAAAGTAAAAATATCTTATACCCATAAAGGGACCATTAGAACAACTGAAACTTCTTGTATAATATCTACTACTAACCTCGAAATAAGAGCAATAAATAATAACTTACCACCTAATGATATAAATCCTGCTGATATAACTGTTATATCCCCTTAATAAATATTATTAAAATGTTGCAACTAATTTAGTGATAATAGCAATTAAATAAGCTCCAGGTTTTAATACAAACTGTGCTAAAATAGTTCCCAGCAATGTAAATATTAGCATCAAAAATACTGAGTTATATAGAAATTTTATATCCTTTTGATTATTATAAACTTTATCAGTTATATGGGCTATTATTGGATCTAAGAAAATGGTAAATAAAATGGTAGCGATTCCATTGACAATGCCTGATAAGATTGTAGCAGTTCTAGCATATTCCGGTACTAAAACACTTGCATACATAGCAGATAATACCCCCGTTGTCCAAAACGCTGACACAAATAAAGAACTAAATATTATAATCTTCGGAACCTCTTTTAAAACATTTTTATCTAAATAAAAATTAACTTTACTTATTGATTTTATTATAACTAAATAAGTTTTAGGATATATTAAATAATAAAAAGTCTTAGGAATACTTAAAGTTTTATTAAATAAATTAATCCATTTTATGAAAATATTTTCAAAAGTATTAAAAAATAAAATTCCTACAAAAGTACCTAAGGTAGCAGAAAAAATTATTATATGCAATTTTAATAATAAAGTATCAATTTGATTATATTTAAAAGCTAAGTCTATCATGGACCCTAAAAACGGAGTTTGAAATAAATTAGCTAATCTAGTTATTAATAAAATGATATTAGAAAGAGATAAAGAAGTGGTTATTGAATTAGTTTTTATTCCTGCAAATCTTAAACTTGCTGAACTTACTGATAAAAAGTTTATAAAAAATGTTATCACAAAAATTATAACTAATCGTTTGTCATTTATTAAAATATTAAAAATATCCACTTTTATTAATTGCCTTTTATTATATTGTTATATTAATTATATCAATTTTTATATATGTTTATAAATGGAATTTTCAATAGTTATAGCTAATAATTGAGCTCTATCAACAGTTTCTTCTATTTGAGATAATATTTCCTTTTGTTTTATCACTTCTAGTACATCTTTCCCATTGTTAAATAGCTCTGCTATAGCTTTCCTATTAATTATATCACACTCCCTTTCAAGATCACATATTTTACTAACTAACTTTAATAATTCTTCATTTGGCTTAGATAATAAATTTATTATTTGCTTTAAATACTCAATAGATTGAATTAATAGTTTTATCATCTGATAAATGTAATCATTATTTAAACTTGGTTTATATAAAAAGTATTTTTCACCTGAAGATTTTATAAAATCTATTACATCGTCCATTTTCATTATTATTTGATGTAAATCTTCTCTATCTAATGGAGTTATAAAAGATTCATTAAGTTTATGTCTGTATTCATGTACTATTTCATCTGCTTTATGCTCTAATTCTCTTATTTTATTAAAATTCTCCTCAGTAGGATTATCTATAAAATTTAGTAATTCTTTAGCAATGATCTCCATTATTTCTACACAATTTTTTAAATATTTAAAAAAATCTATATTTTTGGGTATTATATTTAAAATCCCTTTCATATTAATTTATACACCTCTTTAATCAAAATTATTTGATTTTACTAAATTATTTAATTTAAAATATAAAATATTAAACGGTCATTATTTCCTTAGTTTTATCATTAGCTAATTTATCTATTTTATCTAAATATTCTTTTGTTATTTTTTCTATTTCTTTTTGATATCTATTAGCTTCATCTTCTGAGATAACTTTTTGCTTTTTTGATAAATCTTTAATTTTTTCAATTGCATCTCTTCGAGAATTCCTTATGGATACTTTTACTTCATCTGCTTTTTGCATTACAGTCTTAGATAATTGTTTTCTATTTTCTTCTGTTAATCTTGGAATTATTATTTTTATTACATTTCCATCTACTTGTGGAGTTAGTGATAAGTTTGCTTTTAAGATGGCTTTTTCAATAGAAGGTATAGAATTTTTATCAAATGGCTGGATTAGTAAAATTTTAGGGTCTGGTGTAGATATCGCTGCTAATGCTTTTAAAGGACTAATATTTCCGTAATACTCTACTTTTATATCTTCTACTAATGAAGGACTAGCTCTACCTGTTCTTAAAGATTTATATTCTTTTATTAAATAATTTAAAGAGTTTTCCATTTCTTTTTTCATATTTTCTATTATTTTTTTAGGATCTTCCATATTTAACCCTCCTTCCTTTTTATCTATTTTTTTAAATATTATTGATATTTGTAAGTTTATTATTTAAAAGGAAAGAAAGAATAAAGGGAGTTAATTCTCCATCTAATACTTCTTCTACTTTATATACCTCTAAATTAGTTCTTAAGTCTTTAATTAACTTATAGGGATGAAGAATGTAGTTGCGGATTTGATTACCCCACGCAGCTTGTTGTTTAGTTTTAAAAGATTCTATTTTTTCTATTCTTTTTTGTAATTCAAATTCATATAATCTGCTTTTAAGTATCTTTAAAGCGATCTCTTTATTTTTATGTTGGCTTCTTTCATTAGAACTAACTACTACTATACCTGTAGGTAAGTGAGTTATTCTAACTGCAGATTCATTTTTATTAACATGTTGTCCTCCTGCTCCCCCTGCTTTAAATGTCTCTATTTTTAATTCTTCTTCTTTTAAATCTATATTTATATCATCTTCTATTTTAGGGATAACCTCAACTAAGGCAAAAGAAGTATGGCGTTTATTTTGAGCATTAAACGGAGAATTCCTAACTAACCTATGAACCCCTTTCTCTGATTTTAAATACCCATAAGCGTTATCTCCACTTATTAAAAATGTTCCACTTTTTATCCCTGCTTCATTACCTGTGGTTATATCTACTATACTAAACTTAAATCCATTTTTGTTAGCCCAATTATAGTACATCCTATAAAGCATATTAGCCCAATCCTGAGCATCAGTACCACCTGCACCCGCCGTTATTATTAATATACAATCATTACTGTCATACTCCTCATCTAATAGTAACTCTATTATTATGTTATCTACTTCTTTTTGTAAAATCTTATAATTATTATATATTTCTTTTCTTAATTCCTCATCTAAATTAACTAAATCAAATACATCTTCTAAATCATTTATTTCTTGAATAGTTTTTTCATATTTTTTTACTATTTTTTCTAAGTTTTTCTTTTTTTTTATTAGATTTTTATAATCTATAGAATCATAATTATTTTTTAGGTTTTTATTTAAATTTTCAATCTGTTTTTCTATTTCAATTATTTTATTTTTGTAATTGCTTATTAAATTTGTAAACTTTTGTAATTTTTCTTTTAAGTCCCTTATTTCTTTTATGCTTAATGTATTCATAATTTTATTTGAAATTATTTGTTATTTATTGTTTGTAAAATGTACCAGAAACTTTATTTAAAGTATAGTTTAATGTTTTTAAATCTATATTTATTTGATTTGCTACTGTTTTAGTTTTTTGATTTATTATATATACATCTTTTCCTACTAAAAGTAATTTATCCATATATATATATATATCCTTTTTTATAGAAATTTTTGTGCTATTTTGATATATTTCTATAGGAGTATCAACATATATTATATTTTTTCTATAGTATCCTTTATTTATTTTTATAATTTGATCTTTTGATATTATATTAAGATCTTCAAAATATATTCTTGAATTTTCATTTAAAATATTATCGTTTGTATATCCTAATTTAATTATTACATAAATATCCTGGTAATTTTTATCTGTTATTTTTAAATTGTAAAAGTAATTTATGATTTTTGTGTTGGTTGTTTTTTTTATTTTCATATATGTTTTAAAGAAAATAGCTAAAATTAAAACAATAGCTAAAAATATAATAACTAGTAAAAAAATATTTTTTTTTTAAGGTTTTTGGGCATATTTTTTGTAGATAAAATCAGAACATTCTATTTTTTTATAATCTAATTCCTTTAATAAGAATTTACAATAATTTCTGGTTTCATCATAAAATACACATAAATTACACATGCTAACTTTATCTATATATCCATTTTCTAATAATTTATTGATAATATTAATTAAAAATTCTATCGTTTGATATTTCTCGGTATTATTCTTATAGGATTTATTTATTATGTTAATTATTTTATCAATTTCTTTTTGTAAGGTTTGTAATATATTATCAGATTTTTCTGTTAATTGAAGGTATTTTTCTTTTTTATTGTTATCTATTTGATAAGTTTTTAAAAATCCTTTTTTAATTAAATTTTTTACAGATTTACTTATAGTTGCTAATGTTAGATTAGCTTCCTTAGAAATCCTTTTGATATTGATATTCTCTTTTTTTTTAAAATATAAAAAATAAAGGATTTTTAATTGTAAAGAGGTTAAATTATTTTTAAAAGATAGTTTATTATATATATTTTCAGTAACATTTGATATTTTTCTTATTCCTTCTAATATTTGGAAATCAATATCCATATTATAAAATTAGCTAAAATTAAGTTTTATCCTATATTTCTTGTATTTCCTTAATTTTATTTATCAAAAAGCATTTTAATAGCTACTATAATTAAAAATATAGCAAAGATTTTTTTTAAAATTAAAGAAGGGAGTTTTATTGCAATAACTGATCCTATAAATGCTCCTATAGGAAAAGATATAACTAATAACAATAAAACGTTTTTATCTATTAAATTGTTTTTGTAATAATTAATAACAGCAAGTAAAGTAACGGGTATCATAAGTAGTGCTAATGATGTGCCTTGAGCTACTTTTTGATCTAATTTTAAAAGATATACCATTGCTGGGATAGTTAAAGTAGCACCACCTACCCCTAATAAACCACTTAAAACCCCACCTAATAAACCTATCAATAATGTTATTATTATAAACATTTTTAAATATTTTTTATTTTTTTATTTAAGTTATTATATCAATTATTACTGGTAATCCAAAAATCAAATAAATCACATCATCACTGTAAAATTCTATTAAACTACTAATATCACTACTTAATGTTAATAAAAAATACACTTTATTAATAAGTATATTTTTTAGTATATCATCTTTTTTATATCTATCTCTAAGTTCTTGTATTGAGTAAAATAATTCTATTATCTTATTTATATCGTTAGTTTTATAATAAGTACAAATTATATTTTCTTGATCTTCTTTATCTTTATATAAAATGTAATTTACAATTTTCTCTTGAGCTAATATAAACTTTGTATCGTTTTCTTTAGTTATTTCAATTTTAAAATTAAAGGGAATATTTTTTAAAATACTATAAAAGGGTGGTAGTTTTATTTTAAAAATGGTTTTTTCTATTTCTTTTGATAAACTTTTATCTATTTTATCTTCTATCCTAAAAATTTTATTGATATATATTTCATTTATATATTTAAAGTGAATATTAAATAAATGATTGTTTTCAAATGAATAAAAATCTATTTTCTTATTTATTGGATAATTTATAAAAAAAATAGATATACTTGATAATAAAGATAAGGGGTTAATAAAGTTAATTTTATTTTGTTCTGTTTTTATTATTAATTTTAAACTATATAAATCAATTATCTCATAGTTTTTTATAAAGTTTTTATAACTAGATTGTATTAGAAAATATCTATTATTAAAATTATAAAACATTATTTAATTTTAATTAATTAATTTTTATTGGTTGATTTTTTCCAGGATTGATTTTAATATACTAAAATGATATTTATATTCTTCAATATGTGAAGTATAATTTCTTAATACAAATGCAGGGTGATATGTACAAAATATATATTTATCATTTTTTATAAAAACCCTTCCTTTTAAATAACTTATCTTTAGGTTTAGATTTAAAATTGTTTTTAAGGAATATTTTCCTAATAATAGTATAACTTTAGGATTGATTAATTCTATTTGTTTAAATAGATAGGGTTTACATAAGTTTATTTCTTGTTCTGTGGGATCTCTGTTTTCAGGGGGACGACACTTTACTACATTAGTTATAAAAACATCTTTTCTTTTTATATTAATTTCGTTAAGCATTTGTTCTAATAGTTTCCCTGCTTGTCCAACGAATGGTAACCCTTGTAAATCTTCATTTCTTCCTGGTGCTTCCCCTATTATCATTAATTTAGCCTGATAATTCCCACTACCAGGTACTGAATTTGTCCTAGTTTGACTTAAATTACACAAAGTACAACCCCTTATTTGTTTCTCTAATTCAATTAACTCATTTATTGGTTTACCGTTTATATCTTTACTAAATTTATTAGTTTTCATATTTATCTAATTTAAACTTAAATTAATTTGAAAGTTTTTTAGAGTACCTTATTAATTTGATTATCATAATTTATTTCCCAGATTTCTGGGGAATTTGATATATTTTCTAAGGATTTTATTTGTGTAATAATAGATTTTGGAACTGAATTAAATTGATTAGTTAATGAAAAAAGGATAGGTTTAATATTAAATTTTTTACTACCAATAATATGTCCTCCTATATCTTCCCTAGCCCAATTTATATAATATTCTAATTGTATAGGTGCAGAGTTTATACCAGTTCCAGATTTAGGATGTTTTAGTTCAATTATTCTATAAATGTATTCTACTTCATCAATTTTTTCTATTATAAAAATATCTATTTTTTGCATACTACTACCGGCAAATACTTCATTACCTATCCATACTATGTTTTTACCAAAAACTTCTGGTAAAAATGTATTGTTACTTATACTTAGGTTTTGTAGAATATATGCTTGTAAATGAGTTTCAGATTTTTTTAGATCGTTTAAAGACAATTGAATAGGTTCTCCTATTTTATGAAAGTAAGTTTGATTTCCTGGAGTTATTTGATATGTATTTTTATCAAATGTAAAGTGTTGGTCTGAAAAATAGTGTCCTTCATTTTCGTATTCTATAAGGGAAATAAGCTTTTCAATTTCCCAAGGAAAAAGCATTGTATTTCCTCTATGCCCTTTCATTTTCCTATAAATTAATGACCATAGTAATTCTTTTGAGTAAGTAGGTAATTTATCTAGAGCTATCCATTCTAATACACCTTTTGAGTATGCTTTGTATGGATTTATTTCTTTCCGATAGATTAATTTAATATTCAAGTTAGGGTGTTTTGCACTATTTTCAACTAAATGATAAACTTTATTGTTAAGTGCTTTAAAAATACCGAAAAACCTCCCTTTTTGACTTTCTTTTCCTTCAATGTAAAAAAATATAAAATCATTTTCCTTAACTCTAAGCATATCTGCTAGAAGACTTATATTGTTGTCTTTTTGACCAGCACTCGTTCCAACAAACATGTATTCTAAGTGGATAGGAAGTGTATTTTCATTTACTATGAAAACATGCCCTCTTAACATAGTTATTATCTTTTAGGAATTTTTAGTAAATAGAAAAATATATTCATGTTTAAATATGTAAAATCCCCCCAGTAATGCTCTGTATCTCCAAAGTTTTTGTTGATTTCTTTTAGCTCTAGTTTCTTCGAAATTTTTAACTACTATACTTTTTAATTTATATCCTACTTTTAATACTTCTTGCATTGTATAAAAACCTAATGGGATCCATTCTCCTTTAGAATATTTATCTCCTATAACTAAAGCTAAGTACCGACCATTTTCAAGTATATCATAAGTATTTTCTACTACTTTTTTGAACATTTTTAGAAATTCATTAATAGATCTACAATTTGATAAATCTTTTGGATTATTACTAAACTTTATGATATCGTAGTACGGCGGGTGCATTATTAAAAGTTGCACATTTTTTATCCCTATTTTTCCCAATATTTGATTAAAATTTAATTCCGTACTATCCCCTATAATTATATCTGTTTTTATATTATATTTATTAGGTTCTTTATTTATAAGATTTTTAGCTTTTTCAGCTACTTCTGAGTTTAATTCAATTCCTATGCCGTTTCTTCCTAACTTTCTACATTCAATTAAAGTAGTTCCACTTCCAACAAATGGATCTAATACCCATTCTCCTTTTTTTGTATATCTTAACATTAATTGCCTTGGAATTTGGGGAATAAAATTCCCCCAGTACCAACCAAGGTGAGCACCTGATGTATCTCTTTTTTCAAATATCCACAGACTATCTGTTATTATTTCATTATATTCTTTCCACCTGTTTAAATTTATATCATTTATACCATTTGTTTTTATTTCAGTTAAAACTTTTTTTAATCTATTTATATAATATTTTGCCTTTTCTAAATTAAATACATTTTCAATAAAATTTATTTCATTTATTAAAAAATTATAATCTATTTCAATTTTATCTGTATTGCTATTATTATCAGAAATTTCAGTTCGATCTTTATTTATAGAATTGATAACTAACTTTAATTCTTTTAATTTTATTTTTAACTCTTGAATATCTTGAATTTTTGAAAACTCATTTAAAATTTCCAAAAACTTTAACCGATTAATTACTATTATTTGGTTTATTTTGTTTGTATTCTCTACTAAATTTAGTTTATTAATTTCTTTTTTATTCATTATTTAACCAACTTTTCTTTCAAGATTTTCTACTCTAATTATTAAATCGTTAACTATTTGCTTATGAATGGAATTAACTAATAAAGTTAAATCTGTGTATCTGGTATATAGATCATCTAAACGAAATTGAATGTTATCAATTCTTTTGTTAGTTTCATCAATCCGTTTATTAGTTTCATCAATACGTTTGTTAGTTTCGTCAATTTTGTTTAATAAAAACTCTTGGACTTTTTCTATTTTGTTATTGTTTTCGTCAATACGTTTATTAGTTTCATCAATACGTTTATTAGTTTCATCAATACGTTTATTAGTTTCATCAATCCGTTTATTAGTTTCATCAATCCGTTTATTGGTTTCATCAATTTTGTTTAATAAAAACTCTTGAACTTTTTCTATTTTGTTATTAGTTTCATCAATCCGTTTATTGGTTTCATCAATTTTGTTTAATAAAAACTCTTGAACTTTTTCTATTTTGTTATTAGTTTCATCAATCCGTTTATTGGTTTCATCAATTTTGTTTAATAAAAACTCTTGGACTTTTTCTATTTTGTTATTAGTTTCGTCAATCCGTTTATTGGTTTCATCAATTTTGTTTAATAAAAACTCTTGGAGTTTTTCTATTTTGTTATTGTTTTCATCAATCCGTTTATTAGTTTCATCAATACGTTTGTTAGTTTCATCAATCCGTTTTTCTATAATAGATAATCTATTTTCAATAGAAGAAACTCGTGAATCAATAGAATTCATTCTATGATTAATGGATTCAATGGCAATTTTAAATCCTTCTAATTGCGAAGTAACTTCAGCTCTAAAAGTTTTAAATTCTTCTTTTAAATCTCCTAAAATAGTTTCTCTAATTACTTTAATTAATTCATCTTTAAATGATAAAAAATCCATATAACACCTCCTATTTATATATTGTTTTTTTATATTCTTTTTCCCTTTATTTTAACTTTATCCATAATTTTGAATACTTACAAGAATTTAAAAAAATTAATTCATAATAATTATCATTTTCATTTATTTGTATATCTTTTTTATTTAAATATTTTCTGTTTAGTTTTATAAAATCATTGTTTGTATATTTTTTTGGTATTATTATAGATATATCTTTTAAACTATCAGGATTATAAATTTCAATATATATTTTATTTTCTTTAATGCTATAATTATATACTGTTTTTATAAATCTAAAATGGAATTCAGTATATTCTTTCATTGTTAGGGTTTGGATTTTATTTTCTTTTATTTTTTGCTTTAGATAATTTATGAAAAATTTAAATTCATTTGGGTAATAAAATATATCGTATGGATGAGTATAATAAAGTATAACATTTTCACTTGATATAATATAGTCAATAATATATTTTAAAAAATTTTTTACTTCCTGATTAGGTATATTATTTTTTTTCATTTCCCCTAATGAAGTTAAACTTTTATAAGGGAAAACGGGGTAAGCTAAAACTTTATCAGAAACTTTTTTACCATTATAAAATGTTAAATTTGGACAACTCCCCATATCCCCCGTATAATAATAACATATCATATTTAGTTCTTCTAATATTTTAGTGTTAAGTGGTTGAGGATATACTCCATTTGGTGCAGAATATTCCACAATTTTATAGCCCACTATTTCTTCTAATGCTTTGTTATTTTTTTCTATATATTCTTTTATAAAGTGATATAAATTAGGATTATTTAAGTTATTGAGGATATAATTACTAAAATAATTATGAGCCCAGCCCCCATGAGAACCTATTTCTCCGTATTCTCTTAAAATCTCTACATATTTTCTCCCCTTATTTAAAGCATCAAAACCTAATTTATCTCCTTCTTTATCCCTAAAGTCACCTGCTGTTATATGAAATGACGCTCTTATTTCTTTATCTAATAAATTATTTCTTTTCATATATTCTATTGATTTCCAATCTATGCTTGCATCAACGTGATAATTTAAAATTAAAATAGGTTTATTCTTTGGTAATTTTGAAAGATGAATAGGCTTTACTACTTTATTTAAAAAAGCTTTTAAATTAGTTCTTAATATTAGATCATCTGAATATGCTTTTAAATACCCTAAAGGGGTATTAACATAATATATGTTCCCATTTTTGTATTTTTTAAAAATTATAAAAGGTAAAGAATAAATATGAGTTTCTGCAATTAGTTTATAATCTTTATTTTTTATTTCTAAATTACTAGCGTAATAAAAAGTTGAGCCATATTTATATGAGTTTATTATTTCACTTTTTTCATCTATCCTCGATAACGGAAAATCTATAAAATTAGGATCTATTAATTTTACATTATCTAATAGAAAAGATTTATCTTTATATATATTATAAGTTATATAATTTATTCCTAATATTGATGTAAAAATAGATTCTTTTAAGTATTTATCTTTGGTATTTTTTATGCCAGCATCATAAGAGATAAAAATATTACCCCCTTTTTCTAAATAATCTTTTATTATTAGGGAAATATCATATGGTAAGTACTGATTAATTTTATCAGGAAATATTATGGCAGCTATGTTCTCTATTTTCATTTTATTATATTTACTTAAAAATAAATCATAAGATATATTTAAATAATTAAATCCTTCTTCTTTTAATACAGAGTTGTAAGCTTTTAAAATGTAAGGAAACTTTTTATTATAAAAAGGATTATAAATTAATAATATAACATTTTGATTATTAACTAATTGTACTATAGAATTTTCTTGAATTATAGTATTTTTTATAAAAGAATAAATTTTTAAAAATATAATAATAAATAGTAAAACAATGATATATTTAATTTTTTTCATATTTTTTATGGATTTCATTTTATAAAATAGTTTTTTATTTTATAAAGTAGTTTGTAAGTAGGTATTAGAAATTAATTCAGAATGGATATAGCCATAAATTTTAATATTTGGGCCTATTGTTAGGGTTTTTTTAGCTATAATTGATTTTATTTTCCCTTTTTCTCCTATTACTACCCCATTTGAAATTAATATATTTTTTTGGGAAAATATATTTCCTTTAACCCAAATTTGCCCGTTTAGTTTTATATCACTATCACTTACTAAATTACCATCTATTATTATATATTTATTTTGTGGAGTTAATTCTATTTTACCTTCTACTCTTAAATTCCCTATAATTGATATTTTATTTTTATCTATATCTTCTTGATTAATTTGATCAATGAAAACAAAATTGGAACCTATTTCTGTTTTTATTTCATTAGCAAACATCCTTTTAAAACTTACCAATGAATTAATATAGATATTATTTGAAGAATATATATTTAATCCTATTTTTGAAGGCTTATTAAAATATATATTCCCTTCTACATGTAAATACTTATTTATTTCTACTTCAGAATCTATAATTAAATTTCCTTTGACTATTAAAGAATAAAAATTAACTTTTTTTAAAATTTTTAAATCCCCATAATTCACATATTCTTTTTCAAAATTCATTTCATTATCCATTACTATTGGATTTTTATTTATTATTATTATATTACATTCATTATTTTTAAATTTATTAACTTTTGATTTAATTTTATTAATATTATAAAAATTGTTTGTAATAAAAATAATTTCTTTTTTATTTTGTTTACATAATTTGGCTTCAATTATTAAGTTTTCTATTTTATCAAAAATTTTAGAATCATATTTTTTAAAATAATCTAAAAACGTGCAGTTTATTATTTTAAGAAAATTTTTACCAAAATAACCAGGATCTTTTATATAATTCAGATTTACTTCAATTAATTCATTATATTTTTCCGATTTTATTTTATTTAAATAAATAAATGAAATTAATATTGGCAATAAAATCATTAATAAAAATAAAATCGAAAGGAATTTTGTATCAGATAATAAAATAAAATCAAAAATTGAAAGAAATATATCTATTAATATATTTGTCATAGTTATTATTTTTGGAAGAATCGTTCGGTTTTATCCCATTTAATTTGTCTTTTTGTTATTAAATCTAAAACACTATCTATAAACCCTAAAGATGAATAAAATAAATTAAATACAAAAGAAATAAAAAATAGTGGTAAAATTTTTAAATAATCTGAATTATTTTCTAAGAAATTAGCCATAGCAATTTGGTAAAAAGGTGCAAAATTCCCAAAAACATTATATCCAAAAACTGCTAATAAAAATAAATAATAATTAACTATCTGCATTTCCCCTAAGAAAAATAATATTATTGAATCAATAAAACCTAATAAAGTTAAAAACGGAACTAAATATATCATTAATAAAAGTATCCCATCTAATTTTTGATAAAATTTTAATTTATCAGTTAATATTAATTTAAAGAAGTATTTAAACATGACTTGATTATGTCCTCTAGACCATCTTCTTAATTGTTTGGCTCTTGCTTCCCAGGTTTCTGGAACCTCTTCATATGCTTCTAATCTATTAGCATATGCTACCTTATAACCATTTATATATAATTTAAAAGTTAATTCTGTATCTTCAGCTAAAATATTACTATCAAACTTTCCTAATTCAATAAATAGATCTCTTCTAAAAGCTGCAACTGTACCACCATATTGAGGAATTAAATCTAAATTATATCTTGCTTGCTGATCTATTTGGTATCCTGCAGATCTTTCCATTGTTAAAAATAATGTTAATAAATTTTTATTAGCATTAAATGGAATAACTTTTCCCATAACTGCACCAACTGATGGATCTATAAAAAAAGTAACTAAATCTCTTATTTGACCTTTAGGAATTATGTAATCTGCATCATATATTACTATGATCTCTCCTGTTGCTATATCTACTGCTTTGTTTATTATATTTTGCTTACCTTTTGTTTTATTATCATATATATGTAAAGGTTTGATCTGTGGATAATTTTTAGAATATTTTTCTAATATATCTTTGGTTTTATCTGTAGAATGATCATTTATTGGAATAATTTCTATTTTATCTTCTGGATAATATACGTTTATTATAGAATTTAATACTAAATTAGCTACTTTTTCTTCGTTATGCATAGGAATTAATACACTAACCTTAGGTAATTCCGAATCAATAATATCTTGATAATATAATCTTTGTTCCGCAAAAAGTCTATTTAATGTAAAAAAATAATGCCTTATAGCATATATTGTTAATATTACCATTAGTACTATTAAGTAGGATTTTAAAAAAAATATTAATATTTCTAACATATTATTTCATTGAATAAATTTATAATATTTATTGTTATTAAAAGTCTTATTTATAAATGATAGATATAATCCATAAAAAAAAGTTAAGTAAATAAAATCAATAAATGGACCTAATGAAAAAAATAACGAAGCCATATATAAATACGAATACTTGTTTAAAATCATTAAAAAAAATAAATATCTTAAATAACCAAATAGAATAGTATAAAAAATAACAAAAATATAAAAAATTACATTCAAAAATATAACTCTAAAACTAAAAGATAAAAAAGAAATAGCTAATGAAAGTATAATAGAAATAAATATAAACAATCCATTTTGTAAGCTTAAATAAAGTAAAGAAAAATCCTTAATAGTATATGGAAAATAAAAAATATTTGTTGAATTCATTATTAAAAAGTATATACAAGAAGATAATAATGGTAATATTAAAAAAATATAAAAAGTCTTATAGCCAAGTTAATTTTAGATTTTATTGGATTTATATTTATTAAAATAATAAGTAAAATACTAAGGACTAAATTGTATAATACAAAACTAGTAGTTGGATATTTGCCAGGAATTACTATATATTTTAAACTAATTCCCCATTTTGGATTGAGAAAATAAAAATTATTTATTTCTACATCATTAAATAATAAGTAAAATTTACTTATAAAAAAATTATTTATTTTTTCTATATAAATAAAAATAAAAAAAATAAAAACTAAAAACAAGAATATAAATTGAATAATAAAGTAATATTTATTAAAATTTAAGATTTTTCCAAATCTATGATAATTAGCTAATTTTTCATTAATATCTATATTAGAACCAAATAAAAAGGTTTTATAGGATTTATCCATATTAATATTCTTTAAATATGCCTAAAACAAATCCATTCTTAGTATAAGAATCTTTTAAATTTAAGTAATTATATTCAATAATAAATCCTGAGTTATCTTTTGTCCATTTTCTATAGTTAATAGAATAATAATATGATTTATTATTAACCTCAATAGGATTGATTAAATAAGTTGCTAAATAAGATTGATCGCCTACATTATAATTTAAATATAGCCAATATTTTTTTTCATAACCAATCCCTAAACTATATATATTCGTATAAGAAATAAAGCTACCTGGATTATTGTTATTTATTAAATATTTATAAGTAAAATTATAACCATCCCCATAGTAAGTAAAACCCACAGATAATATTAAATCACTATGAACATTAAAATATTTTATATAAGAACTACCTAAGGATAAAACTAAATTCTTGTCTTTTAAAGTTTTAAAATAAAATTCATGATCTAATCTGTATCTTGGTAAATAGTTAGAATTAGTACCAAAAGAAATAGAGGAATATGTATATAAATTTTTGTTCCAGTCTTTGTAAGCACCTATGTTAATTAGTGCTCCCTCTTTATCTATTGTTCTACTAAATAAAGAACTACTAACAAAATATGTAGTAGTATCATTTATTCTATTAAAATAATTATAAGTTATTGTTTTATATTCTCCGTAATTTTTATATGGATTTAATTTATCATATGTAATTAAATATTCACTTCTTTGATAAGAAAAAGCTATAGAAAATATGGATATTGTAAATATAAGAATTAAGAATATATACATAAAAAAATGGGCCTCTCTGGACTCGAACCAGAGACCTTACCCTTATCAGGGGTACGCTCTAACCACCTGAGCTAGAGGCCCAATTTAAAAGTATTTTCTAAACGCTCTATAAAAATAATTCTATAAACCTAAAAAAAACCCTCCCTATTTTATTAACTATTATAAATCATTATGTAAAATTATCTTTAAACCTTCTCTCTTTAATAATATATCAAAGGCTTTATTATATTCACTTAAATTAAATTCATGAGTAATAATATCATCAATATTTAATAGATTATTTTCAATAAGATCTTGTAATTTAAACCAAGTTTCAAAAATTAACCTCCCGTTTATTGAAATAACATTAATAGACTTAAATATTAATTCATTATAATCAAAATTAATAGCATTACTTAAGATTCCAAAGGCTACTAATTCTCCACCATATGTTAATATTTCTATCCCTTTTTTTATAGCTATTTCACTACCTGACATTTCAAATACTATATCTATCTTTCTCCCTTTAGTTTCTTTATAAATAAAACTTATTATATCTTGTTCTTTATCATTAAGAATAAAGACATTGTTATAATTATGAGCTAATTTTTTAGCGATATTTAATCTGAAATCACTTATACCTATTAAGAAAATCTTAGATGCTCCAAAGATTTTTACTAATTGTAATAAAAACAAAGCAATTGGACCGTCTCCAAAAATAGCTACATACTTTGAATTAACATCAACTTTAGTAGCAGTATGTACTGCATTACCTAATGGCTCTAAAATCGGAGCATATCTATTTAATTTTTGATTATCTGTTAATCTCCATAAGATTCTAAAATCCACTTTAACATACTTACTAAATAATCCATTGATATCAATACCTAAGACTTTTAAATTACTACAGATATGTTTTTTATTTGTTTTACATTGATAACATTCATTACAGTAAATATGGCTTTCAAATGAAACTTTATCATTTATATTAAAATTTTTGACATTTTTACCGAGTTTAATTATTTTGCCACATCCTTCATGACCTATAATTATAGGAATATTTATTCTATTTTGAGCCCAAGAATCCCAATGATATATATGTAAATCAGTTCCACAAATGGAAACCCTATCTATTTCAATAATTACTTCATTATCTTCAAGATTATCAAAAATATTATCAAATTCTTCAATATCTATTAAAGAAAGTCCTGTTTTAGGTTCTGTTTTTGCTATTGCTTTCATAATTATATTATTAATATTATATAATTATTCAATTAATCTAGCAATAACTTCTCTATTAAGGGCATATCTATAAGCTACTTCTTTGGTAATTAGGTTTTTTCTATAAAGTTCAGCTAACCTTGATTCTAAGCTTATCATTCCACTTTCTTTACCTGTATATAAAACATTGTGTAGTTGATGATGTTCTCCTTTTCTTATTAGATTTCTAACAGCGGGAGTAGCTACTACTACTTCATAAGCTACTATTAATTTATTATCCACTGTAGGAACTAAAACCTGGGAGATACAGCCAGTTAAAATGTTAGCTAATTGTGTTCTAACTTGATTTTGTTGAGCTGCAGGAAATACATCTATTATTCTATCAATAGTACTAATTATTCCAAAGGTATGTAAAGTTGACATAACCAAATGTCCAGTTTCAGCAGCTGTTAAAGCTAAACTAATACTTTCATTATCTCTCATCTCTCCTACTAATATAACATCGGGATCTTGCCTAAGTACATGAACTAATGCCTCTTTAAAACTTAAAGAATCAATCCCAATTTCTCTTTGATGTATTATCGATTTTTTGTTTATATGAACATATTCTATAGGATCTTCCATGGTTATTATATGTTTAGAAAAATTGGAATTAATATAATCAATCATGGCAGCTAGGGTGGTGGATTTTCCAACACCAGTTGGCCCAGTAACTAATATAAAACCCCTTTCATTAGAAGCAAATTCTTTTAAAATCTCTGGTAAATTTAGTTCTTCTATTGTTTTAACTTGTAAAGGAATCGCACGTATAGCTGCTGCAATTGTACCCTTTTGAAAATATAAATTCCCCCTAAATCTACCAATGTTTTCTAGAGTATATGAAAAATCTAATTCTCTTTTTTTTTCAAATTCTTCTATCTGTTCTGAAGTTAATAATGTATAAACCATACTTCTAATTATATCATTAGTAAGAGGAGGGAAATTAAGGGCCTTTAGTTTCCCATGTATCCTAAAAATTGGAGGAGAACCTACTCCCAAATGTAAATCAGATGCTCCTAAATTATGCATATTTTCTAATAACTCAAATATTAACATATTTACTCCTTAATATTTATTCTTCTGTTTTTATTTCTTTTACTATTTTTCTTTCTTTTTGTTCATTGTAAATATATAAATTAGAATCGTCTTCATCTTTGGTTAATTTATGGCTACCATCGCAATAAGGTTTTTTTGAAGATAACCCGCAAGCACATACCCATATTTTTTTACCTTCAACTTCTATTAAATATGGTTCTTTTTTATCTAATTTTACTATTCTTGACATACCTAATACCCCCTTTTTTAAAATAATCTTTAAAAATAATACTGAACTTAACTACCTAAACAACCCCTACTATAAAAGTAGTAGTTTTCTTCTTTATCATGGTAAATTACATCGTAAATAACCGCTTTTATAGACTTGAATTTTAAATTGTTTCATCTCTGCTTCTTACAATGTAAGCATCCTATTCTCTAAATATTATACATGAAAACTGATATTTTGTCAATATCAATTCATATATAAAAGATATATACTTTTTGCTTGGTTTTGTTAAAATTCATTATTTATTTTTATTTTGTATCCACAGTTATTACATATAAAAACTTCAAAATTATTGAAATCTATATCTAAGTTCATTTCATTTCCACAAATATCACATATCCTAATAATATTTTTAAATTCTTTTTTTAGTAAATCTTCTATACTTAAGTTAGCTAAATTTTCACTTTCATCTTCATTTTCTAAAATTTCTGTTTCAGATAGAGATTCTATTTGATGGATAGTATCTTCGTAATCTATGTTAGTATTATTTTTTTTAAGTTTATTTTCCAATTTAAGGGTATTTTTAGATTTTTTATTTATTTTATTATCTTTTTTATTTTTTTGAATATTTTTAGGCATAAATATTCCCCCCCCTTTTTATAGGAAAATTAACTTTGCAATTTTTTTAATTTACAGATTGATAATTCTTTATTAAATTTTGATTAGATAATATCTGAATAACTTTGGAATGAAGTTTTAAAATTTCTTCATTAATATCATTGTTATTACTGAATATATTAAACATAGTTTCATTTAAGTACCATCTAATGTTTTCCCAAGCCCATACTGGTGGTTGTAAATATAATTTATTTATACTATTTTCTAAAACATTTTTATATTCAAGATTTTTATTTAAATACTCTTGATATTCTTTATAACTTAATAAGTAATTAGTAGTAGGAATATAACCTGTATTTATTAACATATATGAGAAATTTGGTTTATTAATTAAAAATTTTATAAATTCAATAGCAGCTTTTTCTTTTTTGTTATCTTTAGAAAGCACAACTAAATTAGTCCCAGCTACATGGATATACCCATCCTTAGCAGGTAAAGAAGATATCCCAAAATCAAAACTATCTTTTTTATTTATTAAATCTACATATCTACTTGAAGTAGATAAAATTATAGGTGCTTCATTTGATAAAAAATCTTTATAAGAGTTATCTGTAAATTTTATTAATCCTTGAGATTCTAAATTTTTTAAAGTATTTATTATGTTTTTAGCTTCATCTGGTAAAAATATAGGATCTATTTCATTATTCTCATTTTTAAAAAAATCTTTCTTAGAAATTAATAAATATGTTATAATAAAGGTATCTTCACTTGGCTCTAAATATAAAGGAGCTTTATTTAGTTTATTCTTTAATAATTTTAAGTAAGAAATAAAATCATTAAAATTATTATTGCTTAAATCCATATTATCTATGTATTTTTTATTATAATAAAAAACATATATACTTTTATTATATGGGATACTGTAGATTTTATTATTTATGTAAGCAGATTGTTTAAATGTAGGAATTAGATCTCCTATATATTCTTTTAATTCTTTATCATTATTAACATATGGGGTTAAATCATTAACTAATCCAACTTGATTAAATTGTAGTATCCAATTTTCATAAGCTAAACTTAAATCAGGAAGCTCATTTTTAGCTCCACTTTTTATTAATTCATTAAATAAAACTATATAAGGATTAGAATATTTGTTTTTAGTACCCTTATATATACCTTCTACTATTATTTTATCCCCATTAATTGATATATTAGAATTATTAAAATCATTTATTAATTTATTTATAGCTTTCCCTTTTGAAGAATTTTCACTAAAAGTATGCCAAAAAGTTATCTTTAATTCATTTGAATAGCTTATATTAATAAATGTTATATTTATCATTAAGAATATTAACAAAATCGTAATTAAGATTTTTAAATTTATTAGATTTTTTTTATTATTTTTCATTTAATTCCCTCCTTTCATATTTTTATATTATAATTTT
>CAKZQG010000038.1 GCA_937139605.1 uncultured bacterium | reverse complement strand
CCACCTCCACCTCCACCTCCACCTCCACCAACTACTCCACCAGGAGGATTTATTATTCCTGAAGAGCCTCCTGAATTACAGGAAATTATTGATAAGCTTAACATTATTGATATTATTAGTAATAGAGCAGTTGGAGTATAGATAGTTTTTTCTATTGTTAATTAGTCTTTTTGAAATTTATATTTATTTTTATTTGTATTTTCTATTTTAGGATGTTAGTCAAGGATTCTTTGTAGGTATTAAAATCGGTATCTGAAAATAGAACAAATCTTATTAAAACTATGTTTTTTAAGTTAGGAAGGGTTTTTATGATAGCTTTAATAGCTATTTCAGATGCTTGATTTACAGGGTATCCGAAAATGCCTGTAGATATTGAAGGAAATGCTATAGATTTTAACCCGTTTTTGTCTGCTAAATTTAAACAATTAATATAAGCTTGTTGTAAGTAGAATTCTTCTGGTTTATCTTGATTATAAACTGGGCCTAAGACGTGAATAACTTTTTTATTGGGTAGATTATAAGCGTTAGTTATGATACATTCGGAAACTTTTAGGGGGTATTTGTTAAGGTTTTTAGCGTTATTAATTGCTTCTATTTCTAAATCAGAACCAGCTTTCTTATGAATAGCTCCAGAAACTCCACCACCTGCTCTTAAATATGCATTTGCTGAATTGACTATTACTTCAATATCCTCTTGTTCTGTTATATCCCCTTTTATTATCTGTATTTCTTTGTTATTTATTATCTTAGATAACATAAAATGATATTGTAAATGTAAAATAGCTAATTTGTGCTTTTACATCATAATTATTAGAAATTTTTTTTAAAAACCCTTTTATTTTTTTATTTTTTAATTTTTAAAGTATATCATTTTAAAGAAGGATAAGAAGGTTTAATTAAAAATAATAAATATAGTTAAGGGAATAAAATGTAATAAAATTATTAAATATTAAGGGGAGAGTTTTTATGGATAAAGAAATAAAGGAATTATTAGAAAAGCAAGTAAATAATGAATTACAAGCTTTTTATAATTATTTAGGTGTTTCTGTGTATTATCAATCTAAATCCTTAGATTATTTTTCTAAGCTATTTTATGAGCAATCTTTAGAAGAACACGAACATGCTATTAAAATCAAAAACTACTTAATAGATAGGGATCAAACTATTGAACTAATGGAAATAAAACCTGCTAAAACTAATTTTGAAAGCCTAATTGAACCTATAGAATTTGCTTTAAATTCAGAAAAAGAGGTAACTAAAAAAATATCATATATTTATGATTTATCTCTTCAAAAGAAAGATTATCTTACTGCTCAATTTTTAAGTTGGTTTTTAGAAGAACAAGTAGAAGAAGAAGCTCAATTTAAAAACCTTATAGATAAAATTAAAACTATTGATGATACTAATTTAGCATTCTTTTTATTAAATGAAAAATCAAATAAATAAAATTATTTAATATTATAAAAAATATGACTAATTTAAGCGAGATATATGTAGAGATATTGAATAATATAAATGATTTGGTTGTTATACTTGATAAGAGAACGAAAGAGTACATATATTATAATAATGTAGTAGAAGAATTATTAAAAAAAATAAAAATAGATTTTACAGAATTAGTATATAAAGATAATTGTATATTGGATAACAGGATTTATCAAGTAAGAACAATAGAAATAAATGATTCTTTAGTTTTGATTTTATCCATAAAAACCGAAGGGTATGTTGATAATGAAACAGGACTATTAAATGTAAATGGATTTTATCTAAAATTTGAACAGATATACTCTTATTTATATAGAACTAAGAAGAATATTATATTATCATTAATTGAAGTAGATAATTTTTATAATTTGATAAAGAATTTAAATTATAATGAGTTATTGTTTATAACCAAAAAAGTAGGAGATATAATTTATTCTTCTATTAGAAGTAATATTGATATAGTTGGAAGATTTTATCAGGATATATTTATTTTAGCTTTAATTGATGTTGATAAAGAAAAGGCACTAAAAATAATTAATAGAATAAAAAATAATATATATAAATACTCCATAAATAGTTTAAATTTTATTTTAAATATTTCTTGTATATCAAAATTGATTAAGCCAAGTAGTCAGAAATCTTATGAAATCTTTCAGGAATTTAACGATACAACTAATCTAATCCTTCAAAGATTATCTATAGAAAAGAAAATGTCTAACGGATTTAACAAAATAATAGATTAAAAATATATATTAAAGAAATCTTTTATAATGTCTAATAAATTTAATGCAACTAAAAAAGAAAAAAATTGTATAAAATCAAAATTCCCTGAAAAATAACTAACATAATCTGAATAAACCTTTAGATATCCATACTTAAAATCTTCATAGTTAATAGTGTTTATGAGATTAGATATATAATTTTTGTAAAAATCATTATCTTTTTTATTAATTTTTTTTATTTTAATAATAAAGAAATTGGATAATTTTGTAGGTATTAAACTTGAAGATAATTCAATTGTAAAATCTTTATTATTATCATTATTTTTATTTAAGTCAGAAGATTTCTTATTAATAATTTCACTGAGTAAATCGTAGTAAATTATATTATCCTTGACCTCTGTATAAAAATAAATATAATCTTTACTTTCTAAAATTTCAAAATTCAATAAATTAGAATTTCTATCTTTAATAAAATTAATAAATTTATCATAATTAGTTTTTAGGTTATTTTCAATTTGTTTATAATCTTTTAGATTAATTGAATTGGATTTTATGTATATTAGATTTCCTTTAAAATAACTTAAAATGGAATCTTTAAAGTAGTTAAAAGGTAAAGATGAGTAAATAATTATAGTTAGGTTTTGAGGGGTATAATTTTTTTTCCAGTAGTTATATAAAATATTATAATCTATTTTTTTGACATCATTTATTGTGCCGCCAGTTGGTTTATAGTATTTTGAAAAAATTTTATAGATATTCTCATCTTGGTAAGTTGTATTTAACTCAGTAATAACCACATTTTTTTCTGTATCTACATCAATATTATCAAATGATGGATTAAAAACAGAATATAAAAAGATATTTATGTTTTTTAAAATAGTATAATTATTAGATGTGAAATAAAAAACAATAAAATCGTTAAAAGTTGCAGCATTATAAGATGCCCCAAAATTTGATAAAATATATTTTATATATTTCCCATTATATTTATTTTTAAAAAATATGTGTTCGCATAAATGGGCTTGACCACTTAATTCATCATAATATGCCCCAATTTTATTTATTATACCTACTGAACTTAATAATTTATTATAACTTCTTATATAGTAAATTTTTGTATCATTTATCTGATAAATATCATATGTTATTTCTTTAAGATCATTTTCAAAAGCTTGTAAATTTTTATAAAAAGTAATAAATAAAATAACTAATAAAATAAATAACTTTGATATATTAGATTTTTTAATGATTTTAATGTTTAACATCTAAATTTTTAAAATTTTTTCTAATATTAATAAGATCTTCAATTAATAGTATCATTGATTTATATCTTTTTTCTGGTTTTTTTTCTATACATTTCATTATGATTTTATCTAGAGCTTGTGGGATGGATGGATTTATTAAAGAAGGATACTTAGGTTCTTCTTTGATATGTTTTAAGATAATTTCTGAAGGTTTTCCATCAAAAGGAACTGTATGAGTAAAAACTTCATACATTGTTATCCCAAAAGCGTAGATATCTATCCTAGGGTCATCTGATTTCCCTTCAAATAATTCGGGAGCCATATATGCAGGGGTTCCTAAGATTTGACCTTCTTGGGTTATTGATCTCCAATATACTACCTTTGAAATACCTAAATCCGCTATTTTTACTACATTTAAATCTTTACTAACTAATATATTTTCAGGTTTTATATCTCTATGAATTACTCCTTTAGAATGTAGATAAGCTATACCATTAGCTGCTGAGATAACTATATCTAGTTTTTGCATCATATTTAATTTAGTTGCTATTCTATCTAGGGAATCCCCATCTACATAATCTATAACTATAAATGGCTTTTCCTCATATATCCCGTTATCTATTATACTAACTATATTCTTATGCTTTAATTCTTTTAATATAGCTATTTCTCTTTGAAAGCGCTTTTTAAATTCATCATCTACTATATTAAGTTGTTTTAAAGCAAATAAAGAATCCCCTTTTTTTACTAAGAAAACTTTGCTTGTTGCTCCTTCCCCTAGAAATTTTATTACCTCATAATTACCAATTTTCTTTACTTTTGATGGATCTTTTTCTAAGCTTTTTTCATCTTTGTTTATTTTATCACTTTTTAATTCATTTTTATTTTTGTCTTTTTTATATTTCTTAATCAAAATAAAAACTAATAGTACAATAATAACTGTAACTAAGATTAAAGATATTAATTTCATATTTAATCTTCCTTTCTATGCTTTTGATAATATTTTTAATGAAAAAAACTAAAATATATTTAAATATATTAATATTGTTTGCTATTATAATATAAATTTAATAGTGTTATTTTTGTTTTAAATTTGTAAAAAAAAGATTAAAAAATGTTATTAGTTTTAAATTTTATTTAATATTTATTAATATTTAAATATTCCCTTCTAAATAATGTTGATACAAGTTATTTTCAATTAAAAAATTAACTAAATTAAATACAATAAGATAGTCATTAAGATCTGTTATTTTAATATTAAATTTGTGTCCTTGGATGTAATTTATTTTGTAAGTTGTATAAAATTCAAGTAATGATAAATCATCGGTAAAAACATCTTTTTCAGATTTAGATAACTCATGAACATTAAATATTGCTTCTTTTTTAAAGATCTGTGGAGTTTGGATTAGTAAAGTTTTCTCCCTATTAACATAGCTTAAATTTCTATCAAATTCAAACGCAATAGAATCTGTGGGATTTATATATAAAGTACAACCATCGTATTCTTTTATACAATCAATTATATTATTTATCATTTTTAAATTTATTAATGGTCTAGCTAAATCGTGGATAATTACGTATTCTATTTCGTTAAAATACTTGGATTCTTTTAATTTTTGTAACCCTTTATAAGAGCTTGTTTGCCTTAATATACCCCCTTCTGTTACTAAAACTTCATTAAAATACCCTTCATATTTCTTTATATCTACATTTAAATCAATAACAAAAACTACCGTTTTTATTAAATTATTAATCCTTTTAAATACTTCAATAGATAAATCCATTATATTTTTATCATCGGTAATTTTAAGTAATATTTTATTGAAATTACTTTTTAAAGAATTAAGTAAATAGTTGTATATTTTGGTGTTAATTATAAGAGAGCTATTTAAAAGATTACTATCTTTTAAAGATTTTAGGAATCTTTCGGATTTTCCATACCCTAATAAAATTAATCCTATCATATTATTTTTATTATTAATTTATTATAAAATTCCTTGTTATAATCTTATGGGGTATTTTATATTAGGTTATTTTACAAAAGGTAAGGATGTTTAAAATGAAGAAATATTATAATATAAAGTAAGTATGATTAAAATTAATTTTAAAAATAACATAAGAGATTACACTTTTAAAGAATTTAATTTTATTTTAATGGCATTATATTTATTTTCTTTTAGTTTTTTATTATATTCTTGTAAAATTTCTAATAATAAAAATGATGTTAATACTGTTAATGAAAAGGTAGTTATAGGGAGAATTGATTTAAGGAAGTTAAAGGATAGCCAATCTTATAAGCAGCTTCAAAATAAAATTTATAACATAGAAATGGAATATAAAAATCAATTAAAAAAAATATCTTTTTATAAAGATGAAACAAAATTAAAAGAAACTACTAATAAATTAACATATGTTTTAGAGCAAAAGAAACAAGAATATTTTGATGAGTTTTTTAATAAACTAAATAGAGCTATAATAACTGTTGCTAATAAAGAAAAAATAGGAATTGTTTTAAATAGTGATGTTATACTATATGGATACAAAGATATTACTAATCAAGTATTACAAACAATAGACTCTAATTCCAGTAATTTAGATATTAATCCTGATTTAACTTACTCTCTTAAAATAGCATATTTGGATTTAAATAAACTAAAAAATCCTATAGATTTTGAAAAATTATATAAAGATAAAAATAATGATATCCTCATCATTTTTGATAAACCTAATGTATTATTAGGAGGTATAGATTTAACTGATGAAATTAATAAATATATATCCAAAAATCCCAAGACAAAGTCTAAGTGATTTTTTTAAATATACTATTTTATCATTTTTTTTATTAATAACTGTTTTTTTATATACTTTCTCTTTATATAATATAGCTAAAGAAGATAAAACAAATAATACTAATTTAAATAATAATCCAAAATATGCTATTATTGATATTTCCAAAGTAATTTATTCTTTTAAGGATATATATTCTGAATTAACTAAAACTAAAAAAGATATTCAAGATACTTATAAAGAATTAGCTAATTTAGATAAAAGTTTAGAATTACAATTTATAAAAGAAATGGAAATATATTCAAATAATATATTAGCTAAACAAAAAGAATTACAAAAGGAGCTAACCGAAAATTTACTTAAAAATCAAAATCTAAACCAAGAAATAAAAAATAAAATAATTAGTTTAAAACAAAAAATTGAAAATGAAATTTTAAAGAAAAGGAATCAAACTCAAAATATAATATACCAGTATGAAAAAGAATTATATTCTCAATTAAATCAAACTGTTTCTAAAATCCAGCAAAATTACCATCAAAAAATAAAATCTGAAATAGATAATCTATATAAAAAATATAAAAATGAATTAGACAAATATAAAATTTCATTGAATGAAATTTATAAAAATGAGATAACTAACTTAAATCTAAAATTAATTAATACTTCAATATATGATCCAAAAAGAGAAGAATTACTAAATAAATTAGAACAAATAAAAGCTAAACAAGAAGAACTATATAAAAATAAAACTAAAGAAATAGAAAATGAATTATATCAAAAGCAACAAGAAATAACTAATAAATACGAACAAGAATATAAAAAAGAAGTTCAATCTATTTTAGAGAAATATCACAAAGAATATAATGTAAAAAAACAACAAATAATAGAAGAATATAATAGTTTTGTTAATAAATTAGAACAGGATTATAATAAGAATTTAAATATTATCATGAAATCCCAAAATCAAGAAGCTTTAAAAGAATTATACACTAATTACAATAAAGAATTAGAGATAGCTAATCAAAAAATTAAACAATATCAACAAAAATTAGCTAAAAAATATACCCAAATATATACTAATAAATTGACTACTTTAAATGATAGATTATCTAAACTTAATGATAAATTAGATAATTTAAATTATCAATTTTTAAAGAATATAGAGCCTTATGTAAAAGAGATAGCAGAATTATATAATGTTGATTATGTTTTTACTAATTATGTTAGCTATGACAAAAAAAATGTTATAGATTTAACTAAAATACTTATTAAAAAAATTAAAACTCATAAATAATTAATTAAAAACAATAATTAATTAAAAACTTAGTTGAAATATTAACTTAAGAATTATGAAGCTACATTTTTTGAATATTGATATACTAACTAGTATCATAAAAAATAATATAAATAATAATAAAATTGATAGCTTTTTGGGATTTTTGAAATCTTATGATAAATTTACAATAATTCCTCCTGAAGGAATATCATCTTTTTATTATTCAAATAAAGAAGAATTATTAAATAATAGAAATTTATTTTTATCACTTGTTTTTAAAAAAAGAATTTTTTTTGAAGATAATGAATTATTAGAACCAAACGATACATATCCTAACTTATTTATAATTCAAAAAGACTTATATAACTGGTTTATTGATAAAATATCTAAATTTAATTTATTAAAAGAAAAAATAAATAACAATGAAATAATATTAGAATCTAATTTGGATTTAAATTTTGAGGAATTTTTTGTTAAAATTTTAAATACTTTTAATGATTTTCTCTATAATAATAATCAAGAAGTATCCAATAAAAATGTAAGAACTAATTATTACTTTTTAGGAAATAGCACAATAATTGGAAATAACGTTAAAATATATCCGTTTGTTTATATAGGTAATAATGTATATATAGGTAATAATGTTAAAATTTATCCAAATGTTAGTATATACGATAATGTGTATATAGGTGATAATGTTATTATACATTCAAATACTACGATAGGTTCTGATGGGTTTGGATATACTAATAAATTAGAAAAAATATATCAGATAGGAGGAGTGGTAATAAAAAATAATGTAGAAATAGGATCAAATGTTAGTATAGATAGAGCAACTATAGGATATACTTTTATATCTGAAAATACAAAAATAGATAATCAAGTACAAATAGGACATAATGTTAAAATAGGGAGAAACTGTAGGATAGTTAGCAAAGTAGGGATAGCGGGAAGCGCTAGGATATATGATAATTGCATTTTAGCTGCTATGAGTGGAATAAAAGATGGAATCAAAATAGGACCTAATACTATTTTAGCAGGTAATACTATGGCTACTAAAAACTTAGAACCTAATAAAATCTACGCGGGATACCCTGCAAAGGAATTCTCTCAACACTTTAAAGACTTAGCTATTATTCAAAAAATTATTGAATCTTATAAGAAGGAGGCTTAATTTTATGTATAATTTATTAATAATCTTATTAATAATTTTTATAATAATATCACTTGTTTTATTAGGATTTATTTTTTATAAATTATCTAAGTTAGAAAAAAATAATACTTATCAACAATTACCTAAAGAAGAAAATAATTTAAATTCAAAAAATAATCAAGATATTTCATTATCTCAAGATTTAAAAGAGTATAAAGATTTAAAACAAAAAATCCAAGAATTAATTGATCAAGAAAAAAACTTAAAAAATATTATCGTTAATTTAAATAATCAAAGAGAATTACTAAGTAATCAATTAAATTCTTTAGAAAATGAGATAAATATTAAAAATAAAGAAATAGAAAAATTGAATAATGAGATACAAAAAATTAATAAGGAAATAGAAAAGCTGCAAAATGAAAAAGACAAAATAATTTCAGATAATGAGAAATTAATAGAGAAAGCTAAAAAAGATGCAGAAGAAATCACTAAAAAAGCTATGGAAAAATTTGAATTAATTAATAAAGAATGGGATAAAATAGATGCTATTAAATTAGAACTCTGGGAAAAAGAGAAACAACTATCTGTTAAACTAAAAGAAATAGATATTAAAAAGGAAGAATTAGCTCAAAAACAACAAGAAATATTAACTAAAGAAAAGGAAATAGAAGAAAAAATGAATTATGTTAATCAATTAAAAGCTAAGGCAGAGGAAGAATTATTAAAGATATCTAATCTAACTCCTGAAGCTGCTAAGGAAATAGTTATTAAAAAAACAGAAGAAAATATGAAAACCGAGTTACTTATAGTATCTCAAAAAATAGAACAAGAATATATAAAAAATGCAGAAGCTAAAGCTAAGAGAATTCTTTTAAATGCTTTAAGTAGGATTACTGTTGATAGTGTAGCTGAAAATACTACTTCTTCTGTCGTTTTACCTTCTGAAGAACTAAAAGGTAGAATAATAGGAAAAGAAGGAAGAAATATTAAAGCTTTTGAAGAAATAACTGGTGTTGATTTAATTATAGATGATAATTCAGAGGTTGTTTTAGTTTCTTCGTTTGATCCTATAAGGAGAGAAAAAGCTAGATTAACTTTAGAAAAACTCATAAGTATAGGTAAAATAAACCCAATTGCTATACAAGAAGTATATGATCAAATAGAGAAAGAAATAAACCTAAAGATTCAAGAAGAAGGAGAGAATGCCGCTATCCAAGCTAAGGTCTATGATTTACACCCTGATTTGATTACTATATTGGGAAAGATGAAATACAGAACAAGCTACGGACAAAATTTATTAAAACATAGTATCCAAGTTTCTCAGATAGCAACGTTATTAGCAACAGAATTAGGAGCAGATGTGGAAGTTTGTAGAAGAGCTGCTTTATTACATGATATAGGTAAGGTTTTAGAAGAAACTAATGGGGAGCCCCATGCTATAGCAGGTGCTAAAATAGCTAAAATATACGGGGAAAAAGAAGAAGTAGTTAGAGCAATTGCAAGCCATCATAATGAAGTACCACAAGAAACTTTAGAAGATTTGATAGTTCAGATAGCTGATGCTATTTCTGCTTCTAGACCTGGTGCTCGTAAAGAAACTTATCAATTATATATTCAGAGACTACAAAAGCTGGAAGAAATAGCGATGTCTTTTAATGGGGTTGAAAAAGCTTATGTGCTTCAAGGAGGTAAGGAAGTTATTGTTTTTGTTAAACCCGATATGGTCTTAGATAATGAAGTATATAAATTAGCTAAGGATATTGCTAAAGCTATCGAAAATAATCTTAAATATCCAGGCTTAATTAGAGTAACTGTTATACGAAAAATAATCGCTGTACAAACTGCTAAATAATTTAAATAATTAACAAATCATATGAAAAAAACAAATAATCTTAATCTTAATAAAGATTTTATTAATAATTTTAATAAAAATAAATATATATTATTAACGGGAGGGTTGGGGTTTATTGGTTTTAATTTAGCTTTAATTTTAAATTCTATTGGATTTACTAATTTAATAATTGTTGATAATATTTTTAATCATAATGATAATTATAATTTCCTTAATCAGATAAAGTTAAAAAGATTATCAGAAATTAAATTTATAAATTATTTTCAGAAGGAAAAATTTCTAGAATTAATTAAAGATCAAAAATTGATAAGTAAATATGATTTAAATAAGATAGGATTTATTTTTCATCAAGGAGCTTGTACTAATACCTTAGAACAAGATTTGAATTATTTATTACAAAATAATTTTGAATATAGTAAAGAAATTTTAAATTTTTCTAAAATTTTTAATATCCCATTAATTTTTGCTTCTTCTGCTTCTGTTTATGGAAACCTTAAAAATAGAAAAAGAATTGAATATAATCCGCTTAATTACTATGCTTTATCTAAATTTTTATTTGATAATTATGTAATTAATTCTTTAAATGCTAATGAATTAAGGAATATTGTTATAGGATTAAGGTATTTTAATGTATATGGTTTTTATGAAGAGCATAAAGGGTTTATGGCTTCTGTTGTTTTCCATTTCTTTAATCAAGCTATAAAAGAAAATATTATTAAAGTTTTTGAAGGTAGTCAAAATTTTTTTAGAGATTTCATTTTTATTGATGATATTGTTCATATTAATTTATTTTTATTTAAAATTATAATGGAAAATGAAAAATTAGATAACTTAAGTGGAATATACGATTGTGGAACATCTAAGCCTGTCTCTTTTATAACTGTTGCTAATATAGTAAAAAATTATATGCAACAAAAATTAAATAAAAAGGATATAAATATATTAGAGATCCCTTTCCCAAATGAACTTAAAAATAAATATCAATTCTTTACTAAAGCAAATAATAAAAATTTAATTGAAATTTTTAAGAAATATAATATTAACTTTAGATTTACTACGATTTATAAAGGAGTAAAAAAGTATATTGATTATCTCTTAAAAAACATTTAAATATTATTAAATCAAAGGATTTTTTTTTATTTTTATATAATTTAATAATAGAATAATTTAATATGGGTTATCTATTTAGAAAATTTTTAAAAATAAAAAAGTAATATGGAGCTCCAGATTTTAACAAGAGCTATTGAAAAAGCTATTGATAAAAATGATATCGATTTTTTATTAGATATTTTACTAAAATATGATGAATCTTTTGATTTAGTATTAGAAAAAATTTGTAGTAATTATAGTAATTTAGTTTTTGAAAATAAGGATTTGTACTTTAAAGGGATTCTGGATTTTTTATATTCAATAATAGAGTTTAGGAAAGGTAATTATAACAAAGCAAGGTATTTTGCTAATTTAAGTTATGTAAAAGGTTTTAAAAATACCGCTAATTTAGTCCTAATTTTAATTGATATTAACGAAACATTAAAACTAAACAAAGAATTAGCTAAAGATAAATTTATTAGTATTGTTTCTAAAATTTTAGATGATATTGTTTTATTAGAGTATGCATTATTAAAATATTATAATAGTTTTGATAAATTTAGTTTATTCAATTTAATTTATACTTTAAAATCAATATTTCCTAAAAGTGAAAACCTATTTATCTTAGAATTATATTTTCTAAAAGAAATAAATAATATTTCTTACAATGAAATTTTAAAGATCCTACTTGAGAATATAAATAAATTTGAAAAAAAAGAATATATTTTAGAAATATTTATAGAATTATTTGAAGAAATTTCTTCTTTAGATATTAATGATTTTCATTTAGCAAGTAATGAATATTATTATGAATTTAGGAAATTATTAAATAAATATGGTATCTTTTAAATCCGTTAAATTAAAGATTTTTAGTCTTTTAAGTAATTTTATTAAAATAATTATTTTTAAAATTTTTTTTATTTTAGTATTTTATAAGTTAAGTTATAGTTTTATATTTGAAACGATAATTGCTGGTAATTATCCATTGATTGGTACTTACGAAGCTAAATTCGTTGATCTGAATTTTTTAAATAAAGATATTACTTTAACAAAAATTTATAATGAATTAATATTGAAATTAAAATATAATGAAGCTATCGATAAATTAAAGGAATTTGAAGATTATTATTTAGCTACTAATGATGATAAATTAATTTCAGATTATTATATGTTGTTAGGATATTGTTATTTCAATATTTCTGATATGGAAAATTCTAAAAAATATCTAGAGTTAAGTATATCCAAAAACCATAAAAATTATATAAGTTATTATATTTTAGGTAATTTATATTTTACTTTAGGGGATAATAATAAAGCAATAGAATATCTAGAAGAATGTGTTAAAATAGAACCTACTTTTGTAATAGGTAGAAGAGTTTTAGCTCAAATCTATGTAGATTTAAGAAGATATAATGATGGGATACGGCAATACCAAGAGATAGTTAATTTATTACCTAATTCAGGGTATTACCTTTACCAATTATATAATGCATACTATAAGGCTGAGCAATATGAAAAAGCAAAAGAGGTTTTAGAAAAAATGATAAAATTACAACCTAATTTGTATTTAAATTACGCAAGGTTTGTTGAAGTACTTATTAAGTTAAAGGATTATGAACAAGCTAAACAAATTATTAATCAAAAATTAATTTCTAATACTGATGATAATGTGAAATTTGAAGGGTATTACTATTTGGCTAATATTTATTATATCAATGATGATTTAAAAAATTCTTTAAAATATATAGATCAAGCTAAAAAAATAAAATATAATCAAAATTTAGAGATCTTAGAATATAAGGTAAAAGAAAAAATGAAAAATGAGTTAAAAGATTTTATATTAAAAATTATATTTTTATTATTAATATTAATTTTTGTATCTGCTTTGTCTGTACTAGTTTATTTATATAATTCTCAAAGGGAATTAATATTGATGCAAAGACAGATAGATAAAGCAGCAGAAGAAGCTGATAATTTAGAATACTTATGTTCCCTTTTAATTGGTAATTTATCTAAGCTAATTCCTAATACAGAATTCATTTCTTTTCTTCTATATAATTCTACTTCTAATGTTTTATATACTATTTCTAATTATGGAAATGTTCCTGAAGAATTAAAAAAAATTCAAATATTAGTTAATTATGATTCTCGGGAAATAATTGAAAGAAAATTGATATCTACTGAGTTGATTCCTATTAAAAGTTTATCAGTTAGATTACAAAATATGTTTAATGAAATATTTCCTAGTCTTTTAGAAAGAATTTTAAAAGAGGGAGTTAATTATATTATTCCTATAATTGATAAAAAAATTTTAAAAGGAATTATTTTGATGAAATTCCCATATTCTTTAAATTTTCTTAAATTAATAGAGGTTAATCAAAAAATAGGTGTGATAGTTCCAAGGATAATTAATCATATTGATTCATTTATTTTCCACGAATCTAGTATAGTTGATGAAACAACTATGCTTTATAATAGAAAATATTTTGAAAATACTATTGTAAATGAATTAAAGAGATCAGAAAGATATTCTCAACCTTTATCTTTGATAGTTTGTGATTTGGATAATTTTAAGAAAATAAATGATACGTTTGGACACTTGACAGGTGATAAAGTTTTAAGAGAAACTGCTAAAATAATTAAAAATAATATAAGGGATGGAATAGATGTTGCTGCGAGATGGGGAGGAGAAGAGTTTGTTATTGTTTTACCTTTTACTGATGTAGATGGCGCTTATAAAATCGCTGAAAGAATTAGAGCTAATATTTCTAGTCATAAATATCCAGGATTACCAGAAAATTATATAATAACTGCTTCTTTTGGATTAGCTACTTATCCTATTCATGCTAAAACTAAAAACGATCTATTTAAGAAAGCTGACGAAGCTGCTTATATTTCTAAGAAAAATGGCAAAAACAGAGTAACTATTGCTACTATAGAAGAATCTGAAATTAAATCTGAAACTAAATCCACTGATTCTTCTAGGGAACTTAGAATCGATCCTATTACTAATTTATATACTTATAATGATTTTACTTTTGATTTAGAAAAAGAAATCAAAAGATGTAGAAGATATTCTTTACCTATGTCTTTAATTTTTCTAAAAGCTATTATATTAACTCAAGCTGTTGATAGTGATATTATAAATAGTATTGTTTCAAAATTAGGGGCTGATATACGGAGAAATATAAGGTTTGGTATAGATTTAGCTACTTTTGATAAAACTAATAAATTATTTATTTTAATGTTACCTCATACTGATAAATCCAAAGCTATTATTGTAGCTAATAGATTGTATAATAATTTACTTGATTATGGTACTATTTTAGAATCTATAGTTTCATTTCCAGATGACTCTGCCACTACTAATGCTTTGATTTCTAAAGGATTAAAATTAATAGAATTAGCTACTGTTGAAGAACCTATTCAATATGTATCTATTTAAAATTATAAAAATTTTAAAATTTAAATTATAAAAAAAGGAAATTGTTTATTAATAGTATAATTTTATATTAGTAAATAGTAAAAATTAAATTTTTTATGGCTAACGTTTTGTTTTTGGATATAGGTAGTAGATTTACTAAGTACTGCCTCATTCAATTATTAGAGAATTTTTTTAAAAATCCGACTATTAATTATAAAGAAGAAAAAAATAATAATATTCAAGATAATGGAAATATTAATTCTGAAAAAAATAGTTTTTACGAAATATTAGCATTAGGTTTAGCCGATACTGAAGGAATTAATTATCAACGAGTTGTAGATTACTCACTTTATGAAGAGTTTATTACTTCTTTGGTTAATGATATAAAAAAAGAAACAAACAAAAATATAGATATTATTCTATTGTCAATTGGTGGACCTAATTTGTATTCTATTGTTAGTAATCTCAAAATTGAAGTTAATAATCAAGAAATAACTCATAGTTTTTTAGATGATTATTTATCTAAAAAAACAAAGATAGGGAAAATACATGCTGATACTATAGTAGCCTTACCTGAAGATTTTGAAAATATTATTTCTATTTTACCAAGATTGTTTATTATTGATTCTGTTGATAAAACTTATAATCCTATTGGATTAACTGCTAAAAATAGTTTGGAAATAGAACTTTTTATTTCTGCTATAAAATCTGATCATAAAAAAAATATAACTAAACCCTTTGAGAAATTAGGTTTTGAAGTAAATGATAATATTAATTTTAATTCTAAAAATTCTTTATTTTTTATACCTAATGTTTTGTCCTATAATAAGGCTATTAGTAATAGTAATAATTTGAGAAAGATAAGAGATTTACCACCTTTAGCTATCATTGATTTAGGATATAGTATAACTGAAGTAGTTGTAATATTAGAAGGTACTCCTTATGTTAAAGTGTATATAAAAAGAGGACTTAAAAATATATTAAAAGATATATCTTTTGCTTTGGGTATAAATTTAGAAGAAGCAGATAATATTTTATTAGGTATAGATATCTCTAAAATTCATAAAGAAGATGAATATATAGAAATTAATCCAGTTTTTTATAATAATTCAAATGTAATTCAAAAGGAAAAAGTTCAGATTCAATCAATTATTGATACTGTTATAATCCCTAGATTAGAAGAAATTCTTAAACTACTTAAATCAGCGTTAGCTAACTCTTTTAGTTATTCTTTAATTTCTAATATCCTTCTTATTGGTGGCGGCGCTAATATTAAAGGAATTGATAAACTAATATATAATACCTTTGAAATTAGAACAAATACTTTTAAAGTTAATAAAAAATATTTTGATGATTATAGATTAACTAGTTTATATGGTATGATTGAAATTTTTGTTGATAAAATTTATCAAGATTATAAACGAAGTAAATATGAAATAAGTATAGTTAAATCTAATAAAGTTAAAGGAATAGTTGAAAAAATCTCAGAATTTTTTAAAAACTTCTTTTAAAAAACTGCAACAAGAATTATATATACTTATATAACATGAATTGTTAGAAAATAATACTTGAACAATTTATTAGTATTAACAATGAGAAAGTTTAAATCTAGATTCTATAAAGCTGGATTCTGAGTAGGGAACATACTTATTAAAAGTAAGGGGTAGTTTATTAATAAAGTTTAAATAAAATATTATGTTTGGAGTTAAGATATCTTCAATAGGAATATATTTGCCTTCTAAAAGAGTATCTAATTACGATTTAGAAAAAATTATTGATACTACGGATGAGTGGATTACTCAAAGAACAGGTATAAAATATAGGTATATTGTTGAGGATTCTATTACTACTTCAGATTTAGCTTTATATGCTTCTTTAAATGCTATAAATAATTTAAATAATGAGATAGATAAAATTGATTTAATAGTATTGGCAACGAATTCCCCAGATTATATAATCCCTGCTACTGCTTCTGTATTACATGGAAAATTAAAAACTAAAACTAATCTGATTACTGATAATACAGGTTCAATGGATGTATTTTCTGGATGTACTGCTTTTGTTTATGCTTTAATTACTGCAAGTTCTTTAATTAAAGCTGGGATATATAAAAACATATTATTAGTTGGTGCTGAATCTATTTCTAAGTTAGTTGATTGGACAGATAGAACTGTATGTATTTTATTAGGTGATGGAGCAGGTAGTTTTATTTTATCTGCTGATAACTCTATTGATAAAGGGATAATTGATGCTAATGTTGGTAGTGATGGAACTAAATTTGATTTAATATATGTTCCTGTTGGTGGAGTTAAAGAGCCTCCTACTTGTGAAAACCTTTCTGATAGGTATCTGAAAATGGTAGGTAGGGAGGTATTTAAAATTGCTATCACTTTAGTACCTTCTAAAATAAAAGAATTATTAGAGAAAAATAATTTAAATCCTGATGATATAAAATTATATATTTTCCATCAAGCTAATATCAGGATAATAAATGGAATTATAGAAAATCTAAAAATAGATCCTAATAGGGTTTATAATAATATAGATAAATATGCTAATACTTCTGCGGCTTCTGTACCTATTGCTTTTTATGAGGCTTTAAAAGAAAAATTAGTTAAGGAAGGAGATTTGATATTATTTTCTGCATTTGGTGCGGGATTTACTTGGGCTAATGTAATATGGAGACTTTAATAATTATAAAAGTAATATAATTATAAAAATAATATCCGCTTTTGCTGTAATAGCGGAATATAAATAATTACAGCATGTTAATATTAAATTATTAAAAAAACATTAAAAGGAGGTTTATTATGTTTATTAATGAGCAAGATAAACAAGAAATAAAAAAACAAGTTGGAAATCTATTAAAACCTACTGAATTAGTTTTATTTTCTCAAAAAATAGGTTGTGAATATTGTACTGATACTGAACAACTCTTAAAAGAATTGACAGAAACTTTAGATAATCTTAAATTAGTTATTTATAATCCGTTAATTGATGTTGATTTAGCTAATAAGTATGGAGTAAATAAGGAGTTACCTGCTATAACTTTAAGAACTGATAAAGATTATAATTTTAAATTTTTAGGGATCCCTGCTGGTTATGAATTCACTTGGTTATTGAATTCTATTGTTATGGTATCTAATAATCAATTACCAATAAGTCAAAAAACTGTTGATACTTTAAAAGAAGTAGATAATATGTTAAAAAATAATCAAGCAGTATTAGAATTATGGGTATTTGTTACTCCTACTTGTCCATATTGTCCTATTATGACAATTAATTCCACTGCTTTTTCTATTGTCAGTGATAATATAAAAGCTGTTAATGTGGAAGTTTCTGAGTTTCAAGATTATGCTATTAAATATAATATAATGGGAGTACCTAAGACTATTTTAAAATTAGTAACAAGGGATAATAAAGTATTTGAGGAAGATATAGAAGGTGCTTTACCAGAAAATAAATTTGTTGAAGTTATTAAGCATTTTGTTGATCATCAATTAAATCCCCTTCATAAACATTAATTATTAAAATAAAAAAAATAAAAAAGATGAAAATCAAATGAAAAAAATATGGAACAAGAATTAAATAAAGTAAATCAGGAAATTCAGAAAACTATTACCAGCTTACAACAAGCTGTTAAAGCTAAAAATTTTAATTTAATATCTTCTTACGTACATTCTTTAAATCAATTAATATTAAGTTATTTATTGGCATTAGATTATGATATTAAAAATCTAAATATAGATAATCCAAAATTTAATGAATATAAACTTCAAGTTAATGCTATTCTTTTAAAATTAAAAGAATTTATAAATACTAAAGATGAAAATTTATTAAATGAAATAGATAATTATTTAGTGAAATTATCTAATATTAATTTAGAGTTAAGTTTATCTAAGGAAAGTTTTAAGAGGGTTTGGGATGATAATGAAGAACAATTGTTTTTATCTACATTAAATTTTATTTCTGAGTTATCTAATAAAGTTTATCAATATTATAAATTAAAAGGAGTAATGAAGCAAGAATTAATAGAAATGGCTAAAAAATTAGAGAACCTTATTCAGAATCTACCAGATTTAAAATAAGAATATTAATTATATGTAAATACCGCTTGCTGGGTTAAGCGGAATATAAATATCCCAGCTTATCTAGATTATATTTGACTATGAAAAAATTGGATAATTTACAAAGTTCTCCTTTTAAAGTAGTTTTTGTAACTTGTCCTAATACTATTGAAGCTGAAAATATTGCGAGAATATTGATTAATAATAAACTTGCTGCTTGTGTTAATATTATTAATAATTTAAAATCCATATTTACCTGGAAAGAAAATGTTGAAATTTATGAAGAATCTTTATTAATTATAAAAACTACTGAAGAAAGATTAGATCAATTAGAAGAAACTATAAAAAAATATCACTCTTATACTGTTCCAGAAGTAATTGTAATGGATATTAAAGCAGGTAATTTGGATTATCTTAAATGGATGGTAGAAGTTACTACCTGATTTTTTATATATTTTATTATCAAAATTTTTAAATATTAGAAAATTAAATTTTAAAGTTTATGTTTAATCCTTTGTATCCTAAAAGATATCATTTGGTATTACTTAGTGGTGGAATCTTAGAAGATCAATTAAAATCACTACTTAAATTAAAAGATTCTGAATTAACCATTATTGAAAAAATATTCGAAATATTCTCTAAATATGATAATTCTAAAATAATAAAAAAAATTATCACTTTACCTGAAAATTACTTAAATTATGTAAATAATTTACCAGTTAGTAATTTTGAGAATATAAAAAAATATTTAATAGATTATGAGATAGTATTTAGTGGGGAAAGATTAGTAGATACTATAAAAAATGTTTTAAATAAGTTGTTAAATGAAGATAAGAGAAATATTAATAATGAAGATGATGAGTATTTTTTATTTGTAGCTACTGATGTACCTTTTATTTCCTATGAAAGCATAAACGATATTTTATTCAGATTAGATTATATAGATGGGGATGTATTTTTACCAATTGTTAGTAAAGAGGTTTATGAAGTTAAATTTTCTAGTAAAGCTTCTAAATTAAGGACTTTTGTTAAGTTTAAAAACGATTCTTTTTGTGCGGCTTCCTTGTTTGTTATTAAAAAAAATATTACTCCTAAGTTTATGAATTTATTAGAAACTATCTTAGAAAATAGAAAAAAACCTTTAAAATTAGCCGAAATTTTTGGATATGATATTTTTATTAAATTAATTTTCAAAAATTTAACTGTTTTAGAATTAGAACAAAAAATTAGCGATTTATTTAACATAAAAGCGCATGCTATATTAACTAATTATCCTGAATTAGCTTTTAATATAGATAAAAAACAAGATTTAGAATTTTATTATAATAATTCTTTATTAACAAAAATTTAATAAAATAAAGAGATAAATTTCTATTTGCTGCAAGATGAAAATAAATTTATCTTTATAAAATATTAGTAGAAAAATATAGTATTTAAAGATATTTCTAAATGAAAAAGTACCAAAAATAGAACAGTTTTAACATTATTAAAAGGCTGATTATCTAATATAAAACAAGAAGCTAAAAATACTATTAGGTGGGTAGTTTATTAAGGAAGTGAAGTAGTTTATTAAGAAAGGATTTATTTTATGGCTGTTGGTTTTAAATTTCTAATTATTTTATTTGTATTATGTATTTCTATTTATATTTTATTTTTGAAATCAAAAGAAAAATTTTTAGTTATATCTGATTTAAAAAATCAGATTATAAGTTATATTAAAAAATATGGATATTTTAGATTAATAAAAAATTTATTCTTAAATGTTATTTATCAAAAAAGGATTTCTAATTTTAGGACGAAGTTAATGCATTCTAGTGTATTCTTTGGAGTATTAGGTTCTTTATTTAGTATTATTTTTTTCTTTATTAATCTTAGAATTTATAATTTGCTTTTAGATATATTTATTTTATTTTTACTAATTGGGGTAATTTTAGCATTAGCTAGAAGGTACTTGCTAAAAGTAGAAAGAATTATAAAAAATTCTATAAAAGATAATTATTTTATTAGTTTAATTTTGTTATTTTTTATAGCTATTAATTCTTTTTTTATTCAAGGGACTAAGTTCGTTTTATTTAATAATGAATTTTTTACTAATATTTATTTAACTTCTGATTTATCTTATTCAATTTTAAATTACGTTATAAATGGGAATTTGATAATTTATAAATTTTTGTATAATTTTTTATGGTTTATTAATAATCTATTAATTTTTGGCTTTATTTATAGTTTAAGTAAAACAAAGATGATTCATATGATTCTAGCACCTGTTAGTGTTTTTACTTCAGATGATGCCTATGGTTATAAAACTACTAATAAAATAGAATTAATTGATTTAGAAAAAACTGAGAAATTTGGAATAGATAATATTAAAGATTTAAATACCAGAGATTTATTAGAGGTTTTTAGTTGTACTGAATGTGGGAGATGTCAGGATGCATGTCCTGCTTTTTTAACTTCTAAACCATTATCTCCCAAATCTATTATTGTTAACCTTTTAGAACATTATCAAAATAAAAATAATAGCGGTATTATAAATCATTCGATTTCTTTTGATGCTATTTGGAGTTGTACTACTTGTGCTGCTTGTGTTAATGCTTGCCCTGTTTTTATAAATCCCTTAGATAAGATAATAAGATTTAGGCAAAATTTAGTTATGGAAAAAGCTGAGATTCCTCTTCCTATTCAAGAAATATTTAATTCTATTGAATCAAGAGAACATCCTTTTAAAGGTACTAATATATCTAAAAAACAATTTTTTAATAAATTAAAAGAAGATTTAAATGTTAATTTTATAGAAGATGTCAAGCAAGCGGAATATCTATATTTTATAGGCTGTGCTAGTATATATAATGAAAGAGCTCAAAATGTTGCTATTAAATTAATAAAAATTTTAAAAAAATTAGATATAGATTTTGCTATTTTTTCTGGTGAAACTTGTACTGGCGATATCGCTAGAAGAACTGGAAATGAATACCTCTTTCAATTACAAGCAACCAATAATATTAATAATTTTAAGCAATATAAATTTAATAAAATTTTAGTTAATTGTGCTCATTGTTTTAATACTTTTAAAAATGAATATCATCTTGTTGATAAAGATTTTAATTATCAAGTTATTCATCATTCTATTTTATTAAGTAATTTATTAAAAGAAAATAAATTAAAAATAAACAAAGAAAGTGATTTAGTTACTTATCATGATGCGTGCTATTTAGGCAGGCATAATGATATTTATGATTTTCCTAGGGATGTTGTTAAGAATGTATCAAAATATAGGGAGTTATTAAGAAATAGGGATAACTCTTTTTGTTGTGGGGCTGGTGGGGGGATGTACTTTAAAGAAGATAAAACTACTAAAAAAATAAATCATGAAAGATTAGAAGAAGTTTTAAATATAAACGCTAAAGTAGTGGCTACTTCTTGCCCATATTGTTTAATGATGTTTGAAGATGCTATTAATTCAAAAGGATTAAAAAATCAAATATTTGCTAAAGATATCGTGGAATTTATAGAAATCGATTAGGATAAAAAATAAATAAGTAAATCAGTTAATATGACAAAGAAATCTCATATTTTAGTGGGTTTTTGTTTTGGTTTAATTTTTAATGTTAATCCTATATTGAGTATAATTGGAGCATTGATTCCTGATTTAGATATAATATGGGGTAAGTATTTTAAGAATAATTTTTGGCTTTCTCATAGGGGATTTACACATCATTTTATTATACCTCTTATTTTATTAATTTTATCTATTGTTTATAAAAACCTTAGCTTTATATTATTACCTATAAGTGTAGGGTATTTTTCACATTTATTAGCTGATTTATTAACAATAAATGGGGTTCCTTTATTTTTTTCTTATTATCCTAGAATTTCTTTTAAATTATTAAAAACAGGCTCAGTTTTTGAGTATTTCTTGGTTTTTTCTTTTTTTATTTTTACTGTTTTTTTTAAATTAAATTATTTTTTATAATTGATTTTAAATGAATTTTTTGGAGGTGAATAAGTTATGATTAGGAAAATAACAATAATAAAAATAAAAAAAATACTGCTATTTTTAATTACTTTTTTATTAATTTTCAAGATTAATTTATTTGCTTATTATGAAGATGAGTATTTAAAAAATTTTAAGAAATTAATATTAAACAACGATATAGAAAAAATAAAGAATATCTTAGAAAATGATTATTTTATTTTAATTAGAAAGGATTATAATGGATTTACTCCTGTTATGTGGGCTATAATGTATAATAAGATAGATGTTTTAAAAATTATGAGTGATTATTTTATATCTTTAAATTTAAGGGATGATAATAATTTGACTCCTTTACATTGGGCTTCTAAATTAAATAATTTTAATGCTTTAAAGTTATTGGTAAATTTTTATGATATAAATTCTATAGATAATTTTGGTAATACTCCTTTACATTATGCTTGTATGAACCAAAATTTAATTATAACTAATTACTTATTATCTAAAGGAGCTTCTCCTTATATTACTAATATTTCTAATTTGTCTCCAATTGACTTAGCTAAAAATAATAAAAAATTATCCCAATTATTTTATAAATATTACAAAAATAAAATAAGGAATATTCAAGATATTCAACTGATAGAATTAATAGCATCTAATTTAAATCAACAAAGATATATCGATAATTCTAAAGAGATCTATGAAATTAATATTGAAAAAATAGAAAAAATAGAAAAAATAGAAGATAAAAGTGTATATGTAAATTTAGTTAGTTTTATCAAAGATAAAAATAAGAATGAAACTAAACACGAGATTCCTTTAAATTTAAGACTAAAAATCAGTGTTAGTAAGGAAGAAGTGTTTTTAGATGATCTTAATTTAGAGAATTTTTTATATGATCCTGTGTTAAATTATTATACTACTGATGACAATAATTTATTTTTTTATACTTTCTTTTTAGATAATTTATATAAAATAAATTTAAATATAATAGATTTTAAAGTTATAGATAATAATGTAGAAAAAATAGAAAGTATTAATTTAAATGAAATTAAAAGAAATTTATTGATAATATTGGGGAAAAATATAGTTATGTAGCTTTTATTAAAGTTTTTTTATTTAATATATATTTTTTTTATAGTTATAAAAAGGGAAAAATGGATTTATATTGAATAAAATAATTACAAGAGTATAAAAATAAGAATGGGGGTTAATTTTTTATGAGTAAATTACCAAAGATAAGAATAAAGTTAGTTAGTTGGGATCATAAGTTATTAGATAAATCTGTTAATAGGATAATAGATATGGCTTTGGGTACAGGTGCTAAAGTAATTGGGCCAGTGTATTTACCTATTAAACGTAGAGTATTTTGTATTACAAGATCACCCCATGTTGATAAAAGATCTGGAGAACATTTTGAAATTAAGATTCATAAAAGATTACTTGAAATAGCTGATTATACTCCTAAAACTATTGAAGAAATTAAAAAAATAGATTTACCTGAAGGCGTTGAAGTTATTATTAAAACAATATGATTTTAATGCTAATTTATTATGGTTAATCAAGTAGTTATGGAAATAAATAATAAAGGTAATAATTTTTTAAATCCGTTTAGGGCTTTAAAAAACCAGTTTTATTTTTATTTTTGGTTTTTTCAAGGAGTATCTTTAATAGGTAATTGGGTTGATTATACATTAAGACAATGGATTATTAATATTATATTTTCTAATCCTAATGTTGCTTCTCAATTTACTGGTAATTTTAATTTGATTAGATTTTTACCTTCTTTGTTTTTTTCTTTTATTAGTGGAAGTATTATTGATAGATGGGGTTATAAAAAAGTATTAATTTTTATTCAAATTATTGATTTTCTTAATGCTTGCTTAATAACTTATTTAGTATATGCTAATAAAATAAATGGTTTTTATTTGTTGATATTAGGGTTTATTGGTGGGATTACTATGAGTTTTTATTTCCCTGCTAGGAGTGCATTAATAAAAAATATAATAAAAGAAAAAGATTTAACAAGTGCTTTTAGCTTACAAGGATTGACTTTCAATTTATCAAGGGTAGTTGGCCCTATTATTGCTGCTTTCTTAGCTAAAAAATATGGAATCTATGCTGGTTTTCTTTTTAATTGTTTTTCTTTTTTACCCCTTATTTTTTTATTAATTTTTTCTAAAAATATCCCAGATTTTTACTCTGATAAAAATAATCAAATTAAAAATAATAATATAATAAAAGAAATAAAAGAAGTTTTAAAATATATATATGATAATAAATTAATTTTAAAAAGTTTTATGAATATAGCTGCTATTAATTTCTTAGGGTTATCTTTATTGGCTTTATTGCAAGTTTTTACTAAGGATATTTTAAAGGGAACTATCTCTAATTTTTCTCTAATTCTTTCTTTATTGGGTATAGGGGCAATTATTGGAGCTATTTTTGTTGCCTCTCTTAGTTCTAATTTTGTTGTTTATTTCTCTGAAGAAGTTATTATATTTTTATATGGAGTTTTATTTTTAATTATTTCTTTTTTCCCTAAATATATTTATTATTTAATGCCTTTTATTGGGCTTTTACAATCTTTAGTCTTTGGGATATCTAATAATAGGGTTCAGATTGTAACAGACTCTCTTTATGTTGCCAGAGTTATATCTTTATATTCTTTATTAAATATATCCTTAGGTTTTTTAGGAGCTTTTATATTAGGTAATATCGCTTATTTTACTGGATTAATTTTTATTTATAAACTATTTTCTTTATTAATTGTTTTATTTGCTATTTTTAGTTTTTTATATTATAGAAAACTAACATTATATAAAATTTAAAGAAGGAGGTAGTTAATATGTTAGGATTATTTGGATTAAAAGTAGGTATGACTGAAATATATAAAGGAGATAAATTGATACCTGTTAGTGTTGTTTTAGCTGGGCCTTGTAAAGTATTACAAATTAAAAATAAAGATAAAGATGGGTATTATTCTTTAAAATTAGGATTTATTCAAACTGATTCTAAAAAATTAAATAAACCATTAAGGGGGGTTTTTGAAAAAACTGGATTAAAAGAATATTATAAAATAATTGGAGAAATTAGGGTTAATGAAGAATTAGCTAAAAAATATAAAGTAGGAGATGTTATAGATATAGATATTTTTAAAGCTGGGGATTTAATTAAGGTTACAGGTAGAACAAAAGGTAGAGGTTTTAGTGGTATGATTAAAAGATGGAATGCTTCAAGAGGACCTATGTCTCATGGTAGTAAGCATCATAGAAAAGCTGGAAGTAATGCTACCTCTAGAATAGGTCCTACTAGACCTGGTAAAAGAAGACCCGGAAAATATGGCGATGAAACTGTTACTATTAGAAACCTTGAAATAGTTGATATTATTAAAGATAAAAATTTATTACTTATAAAAGGTGGAGTACCAGGTGCTAATAATTCTTTACTAAAAATAATCAAATTATCTAACTAATTAATTAAAAAGGAGTGGGGAATTTATGGAAAAAATAATAAAAGTTTATAAAGTTGATAGCAATTTTAATAATCAAGGAACTTATGAATTAAAAGTTGATTTTAAAAGGGAACCTATAAAAGAATTAATTCATATGCATTTAGTAAGGCAATGGGCTAATAGAAGGTTAGGTACAGTTAAAACTAAAAGAAGAGGAGAAGTAAGAGGTGGAGGTAGAAAACCTTGGGCTCAAAAACATACTGGTAGAGCTAGACACGGTAGTATTAGATCTCCTATTTGGAGAAAAGGTGGGATTGTTTTTGGACCGCAACCTAGAGATTTTTCTATTAAAATGAATAAAAAACAACGAAAATTAGCTTTATATTCTCTTATTAATATTAAGTTAGACGATTTTGTTATCTTAGAGGAATATCCATTTGATGAAATTAAAACAAAAAATGTAGAAAAATTAGCGAAATCTTTAAATGTAGATTTAGATAAGATAGTTTATTTATATGCTGAAAAAGATGATAAAGTATTAAATATGATAAAAAGTGTAAAGAATCACAAATCCACTAGGAAAGTCCTTAAGGCTGATAATATAAATGTTGAAGATATTCTAAGTGCTAAAAAGGTTATTTTAGATAAAAAAGCTTGGGATAGATTAAATGAATTATTTATTAGTTATGTTAATAACAATTTAGTTAAAGAAAAAGTGGAGAGTTAATTTAAGGAGGTAATTTTTTATGAGAGTTAATCCAAATAGTTTAAAACCTAATTTATCAATCTATCAAGTTTTAAAAAGACCAATATTAACTGAAAAAGCGCTAGCTTTATTAAATCAAAATAATAAAAAAAAGTATGTATTTGAAATAAATAGAGATGCTTCTAAAGTTGATGTTAAAAATGCTGTTGAAAAATTATTTAATGTTAAGGTTGAAAAAGTCAATATAATTAACATTCCAGAGAAAACTACTTATTATAGAAGTAGGTATAAATTTCAATCAAATAGAAATATATATTATAGACATAAAACTAAATCATATAAAAAAGCTATTATAACCTTAAAAGAAGGATATAAAATAGATTTTGTTGAGAACTTATTAGAAAAAAAATAAATTATGAAATTAAGGAGGAAAAATTATGGGATTAAAAAAAGTTAATCCAACTTCTCCAGGTAGAAGATTTGTAGTTTATTATGATTTTAAAAATGAATTAACTACAGATACCCCTTATAAACCATTAACTATTATAAAAAAGAAAAAAGGTGGAAGGAATAATCAAGGGAAGGTTACTATTCGCTTTAGAGGTGGGGGACATAAAAGAAGAATAAGAATAATTGATTTTAAAAGAAATAAAGATAATATCAAAGCAGTAGTTAAAACTATAGAATATGATCCTAATAGAAGTTCTTGGATATCTTTAGTAGAATATGAAGATGGAGAAAAAAGATATATTATTACTCCTGAAGGATTAAAAGTTGGGGATGTTATTGAATCGGGAGAGAATGTTGAAATAAAAGTAGGCAATTGTTTGCCTTTAAAGAATATACCAGTTGGTACTTTTATACATAATGTTGAATTATATCCTGGTAAAGGTGGCCAATTAGCTAGATCAGCTGGAAGTGTAGCTCAATTAATAGGTAAAGAAGAAGATTATGTTATAGTTAGGCTCCCTTCTGGGGAAATAAGAAAAATAAATTCAAAATGTAGGGCTACTATTGGTAGAGTTTCTAATCAAGAACATCATAATCTAGTTATTGGTAAAGCTGGGAGAATGAGGTATCTTGATAGACGACCTCATGTTAGGGGTAGTTGTATGAATGTTGTAGATCATCCACATGGTGGTGGAGAAGGTAGAACTCACCCGGGTAGGCCTAGTGTTACTCCTTGGGGTAAACCTACTGTTGGTTATAAAACCAGAAAAGAAAAGAAAAGCTCTACTAGATTTATAATAAGCAGGAGACCTAAGAATAAATAAGGAGGGGATTTATGGGTAGAAGTTCTAAAAAAGGGCCATTTGTTGATGAAAAATTATATAAAAAAGTTTTAAAAGCTATTCAAGCCGGAGAAAAAACTATTAAAACTTGGTCTAGAAGGAGTACCATTATACCTGAGATGGTAGGGCTTACTTTTTTAGTTCATAATGGGAAAGGGCATGTGCCTGTATATGTTACTGAACAAATGATAGGTCATAAACTTGGTGAGTTTGCTCCTACTAGAACTTTTAAAGGCCATCCTGAAAAGAAAGGAGCTAAAGAGAAAAAATAAAAAATAAAAGATAAAAAATAATTACTAAAGGGGGCTTATATTATGTATTTATATACCTATAAAGTAGTTTATAAGGATAAAGATGATAATGAGAATTTCGAATTAATTAAAGCTAAGGATTTAAAAGAAGCTAGAAGGATTGCACACCAAAAATTTTGGGATAATAAATGGAAATCTTTTAAAGTTTCTCCTTTCACTTTTAATGGATTTGCAAGATATTTAAGAACTTCTTATAAAAAATTGAAGCCTATTTTGGATTTAATAAGAAATAAAAGCTTAGATGAAGCTATTAATATAGTAGCATTTATACCAAGGAAAGCTGCTAGAATGATAGAAAAATTATTGCTATCTGTTAAAGCTAATGCAGAATATTTATCTGATAAGTATAAAGATGTTGATATTAATAATTTATTTGTATATGAGGTATTTGCTAATAAGGGACCATATATAAAAAGATGGGATACTAAAGCTAGAGGAAGTGGAACTAGAATTTTAAAGCATATTTCTCATATTACACTTAAGGTATCTGAGCGAACAAAAATTAAAAAAAAGAAAATTAAAGAACCTAAAGAAACTAAAGAATCTAAGAAAGTAAAAACAAAATAAAAATTAAATAAGGAGGTGTTTTTTTTGGGTCAGAAAGTACATCCTAAGGCTCTAAGATTAGGAATAAATAAATATTGGGATAGTATTTGGTTTTTCCCAAAAAAGAAAGATTATCAAGCTGCTGTTATTGAAGATAATAAAATAAGAAAATTTATATTTACTTATATTAGAAAAAGTATAATAAAGAAGATGGGATTGAAAATAAAAGAAGGTAGTGCTAAATTTAAGGATCCTAATCCTGCTTCTATTGAAAAAATAATTATAGGACGGAAATCTAATAATTTACATATAACTATATATACATCTAAGCCTGCTATAGTTATAGGAAAAAGGGGTAGTGATATAGAAGCTTTAAAGCAAGCTATTTTTAAAGAGTTTAATAAAGAAGTTGTTATTGAAGTTAAGGAAGTAGAGCATCCTGATTTAAGTGCAAAATTAGTTGCTCATAGTATAGCAAGACAATTAGAACAAAGAGTTAGTTTTAGGAGAGCTATGAGAGCTGCTGCTATAAGGGTTATAAGAGTAGGTGCTCAAGGGGTTAGAGTAGAAGTTGCAGGTAGGTTAGATGGTGCTGAATTAGCTAGAAGAGAGAGAATAATCTTAGGTAAGGTACCTTTACAAACTTTAATGGCTGATATAGATTATGCTTTAGATGAAGCAATGACTAAATGGGGAGTAATTGGAGTTAAAGTATGGATATATAAAGGAATGACATTTAAGGATGAAGAAACTAAAAAGCAATTTGAAGTATTAGAAAAACTTAAATTAGCGTCTATGCCTAAAGAAATTTAGTTTTTTGTAATTTAATTTAAACTAAAATTTAATTTTAAATAAAAGGGGTGTTATAAAATATGTTAGCACCAAAGAAAAGAAAATTTAGGAAAGAGAGAAGAGGTAGAATGAAAAGAAAAGCTACTAAGTGTAATTATGTAGCATTTGGAGATTATGGATTAATGGCATTGGAACCTAATTGGATTACAGCTAATCAAATAGAGGCTGCAAGGATTGTTATTTCTAAAAATCTTAAAAAGGGTGGAAAATTATGGATTAGAATATTCCCACATAAACCAGTTACTAAAAAGCCTGCAGAAACTAGGATGGGTGGAGGAAAAGCTGATGTTGAAAAATATGTTGCAGTAGTTAGACCAGGAACTGTTATGTTTGAATTAACTGGATTAAAAAGAGAAGATGCTTATGAAGTATTAACCCAAGCTTCTTATAAATTACCAGTTAAAACAAAAATCGTTGAAAAAGAATAGATTTTACAAAGGAGGTGTATTTTATAATGAAATCTAAAAAAGAATTGGAATTCCTTAGATCTTTAGAATATCAGGATTTAGTTAATGAATTAAGGAAAACTAAAAAAGAGTATTTTGATAATAAGTTAAAAATGAATATTTCCCCAGATTTTAAGCCTCATTTACTTTCATTATTAAGAAAAAAAATAGCAAGAATAAAGTATTTCTTATCTATTAAAAAAAATAAAGAAGTTAAGGAGTGATTTTGAAGTATGAGAACTAATAAAAAGAAATTAGAAGGTATTGTAGTTAGTAATAAAATGGATAAAACTGTAGTAGTTAAAGTGGAATATTTAAAAAAACATCCTATTTATAAAAAGATTGTTAAAACTTATAAAAAATATTATGCTCATGATGAGAACAATGAATGTCAAGAAGGTGATAAGGTTTTGATATTGGAAAGTAGGCCTTTAAGTAAATTAAAGAGATGGGTTGTAATAAAGATATTAGAAAAAGCTCAAAAAATTTAAAAATTAATAAGAAAAATTAGATTAAATAATAAAGGGGGAATATATTATGTTGCCAAGAATGACTAAATTAGTTGTAGCAGATAATTCGGGAGCTAAAGTTGTACAGCTTATTGGGATGTATAACAATTGGTATAGAAAATATGCATATATTGGGGATATTGTTAAAGTTTCTGTTAAAGATGCTATTCCTCATTCTAATGTAGAAAAGGGAGATGTCGTTACTGCAGTTATTGTTAGAATGAAAAGAAAATATAGAAGGAATGATGGAAGTTATGTTAGGTTTGATGATAATGCAGTTGTTTTAATAGATGAACAAGGGAACCCGAAAGGAACTCGTATCTTTGGACCTATCCCTAGGGAATTAAAAGAAAAAGGATTTACTAAAATTTTATCCTTAGCTACTGAAGTAGTATAGTTTTAAGGTAGGTGATAAATTATGAAAATTCATAAGGGAGATAAAGTAGTTGTTATTAAAGGAAAATATAAAGGAGAAGTATCTAAGGTTATTAAAGTTTTTAGAAAAGATAATTCAGTTTTATTACAAGGGATTAATATTGTTAAAAAGCATGTAAAAGTGCCTACATTAGAAGATACTCCTAAAAAGGAACCAAAAATTGTTAAAATAGAAAGGCCTATTGATGTTTCTAAGGTTATGCTTATTTGTCCTAACTGTACTAAGCCTACTAGAGTCGGTTTTAAAATAATTCAAGATCAAGGAAAAACTAAGAAAATTAGAATCTGTAAAAAATGTAATCAGGAAATAAAAAATCAAGAAAAATAAATAAATTAAATAAATTAAATACTGGAGGAGATTTTATATGATTAAGCAAAATGAATTAAGATTGTATAGAAAATATAAAGATGAAGTAGTTAAAGAGTTACAAAATATATTTAATTATAAGAATGTAATGGAGATTCCTAGGATAGAGAAGGTAGTAGTTAATATGGGAGTAGGTGATGCTACTCAAAATCAAGATATAATAAAAAAGGTACAAAAACAATTACAAATAATAACTGGCCAAACTCCATTAGTTATTTCTGCTAGGAAATCTATTTCTAATTTTAAATTAAGAAAAGGTATGAAAATAGGATTAAAAGTTACTCTAAGGAAAGCTAGAATGTGGGCATTTTTGGATAAATTAATTTCTATAGTATTACCTAGAATAAGAGACTTTAAAGGGATTTCAAAGAAATTTGACGGTAAAGGGAATTATACTCTTGGAATTAAAGAACAATTAATATTTCCTGAATTATCTTATGATGATATTGATAAAGTTAGGGGAATGGATATAACAGTAGTTACTACTGCTAAAACTGATAAGGAAGCTTATGAATTACTTAGATTATTAGGTTTTCCTTTTCAAAAATAGTTTTTTATATAAAAAATAGAAAATAAATAGATAAGAAGAAGGGGGTTTGTATGCCAAGAAAAGGACAATTAGAAAAATGGAAAAGAGAACCTAAATTTAAAGTAAGATTTAGAAATAGATGTCAAGTTTGTGGAAGGCCTAGAGGATATTTCAGGTTTTTTGGGATTTGTAGAATGTGTCTTAGAAAAATGGCTTATAATGGATTACTTCCTGGTGTTAAAAAAGCAAGTTGGTAATTAAAAGGAGGGTATGTAAAATGCTTACTGATCCTATTGCTGATATGTTTGCTAGAATTAAAAATGCTGTTACTAGAAAAAAAGAATTCGTTAAAATCCCGGGATCTAATTTCAAAAGAAGAATATTAGATGTACTTAAAAAAGAAGGATATATTCTAGATTATAAAATTGAACCTGTTAACGATTATATGTATGATTTTGTAGTTTATTTGAAATATTATAAAGGAAAATCTGTTATAAATGATTTGATCAGAATAAGTAAGCCGGGAAGAAGGATTTATGCTCCTTATGATAATATTCCACTTGTTTTTAAAGGTATAGGAATTAGTATTCTTTCCACTTCTAAGGGAGTTTTATCCCATAAAGATGCTTATAAACAAAAATTAGGTGGGGAAGTTATTGGTTATATTTATTAATTTTTTATTTATTAATTAAGGAGGGTTAATTATGTCTAAACTTATTAAAAAACCCATCTTATTACCTAAAAATACTACTTTAGAAATAAAAGATAATGAAGTTATTGTTAATGGACCTAAAGGAAAAATATCTAAAAAACTAAATCTAAATTATATTAATGTAGAAATTAAAGAAAATAACGTTTATATTTCTAAGAAAAATGAAAGTATTCCTAATAAAAAAATAGATAGATTTGTTAATAAATTATTAGGTACTGTTTGGAGTATTATTAATTCTATGGTTAAGGGAGTGAATGAAGGATTTAGAAAGGAGTTATTGGTTGTTGGTTTAGGTTGGAAAGTTAATCAAAAAGATAAAGGAATTGAGCTTTTAGTTGGGTATTCTCATCCTGTTATTTATTACCCTCCAGAAGGTATAGCTTTGAAGGTAGAAGGAAATCAAAAAATAATTGTAGAGGGAATAGATAAGGAATTAGTAGGTCAAGTGGCTGCTAATATAAGAAGTTTTAGAAAACCTGATTCCTATAAAGGTAAAGGAATTAGGTATGCTGATGAAGAATTAGTTTTAAAAGAAAGTAAGAAAGGTGCAAAAGGTAAGTAATTTTATTAATTTAATTAATTTTTATATTTTTTAGGAGGGAAAATTTTATGAAAGTAAGAGCTAGTGTTAAAAAAATATGTGCATATTGTAAAGTTATAAAAAGAAAAGGAAAAATTAGAGTTATTTGTAAAAATAAAAAACATAAGCAAGTACAAGGATAAAAAATAAAAATTAAAAATTAGAAGGGGGATTTTTTATGCCTCGTATATCAGGGGTTAATATTCCAGAAAATAAACAATTATGGATATCTTTAAGGTATATCTATGGAATAGGGAAAACAAGAGCAATGGAAATACTTAAAGCTTGTAATATTGATCCTTATAAGAAGGCAAAAGATTTAACACCTGAAGAAGTCACTAAAATTCAACAATTTATTGATAATAATTATGTTGTTGAAGGGGATTTAAGAAGAGAAATAAATCAAAATATAAGAAGATTAATTGAAATAAGATGCTATAGGGGAATTCGTCATCAAAAGGGATTACCTGTAAGAGGGCAAAGAACTAGAACTAATGCAAGAACACGTAAAGGCCCTAGACCTAATAGAATTGGAACTAAAAAGAAATGAGAATATTAGGTATAGATTGGGGTACTAAAAAAATCGGGATAGCTATTGCTAATTCTATTTCTAAAAATATAACCCCTATTGGTGTATTTTCTAATAATAAAAATATATTTTATAAAATTAAGCAGATTGTTTTAAATTATAATGTAAAAAAAATAATTATAGGGAAACCTGTTTTTACTAAAACTTATGAAGAAAGCCCTATTTTTTATCAAATCCAAGATTTTGCTCAAAATTTACAAGGTTTTTTAATGGAAAATAACATATCTATTGAAATTGACTATATAGAAGAAGAATATACTACTTTTTTAGCTAACAACCTGATAAAATATTCTACTTTTAAAAATAAGAAAAATAAAGTGAAAAAAAAATTAAAAAATAACATAGATAGTTTATCCGCAGTTTGGATTTTAAAATCTTATATTAGTATTTATTAAAAATTGTATTAATTTTTGGAGGTAATATTAAAATGTTACTAACTCATGAAATAGGGTCTTTAGCTAAGCCATCTTGGAGGGTTAAACCTTTTAGGAACTTACCTATTGATGAAAATGATATTTTAGAAGCTAAAAAGTGGGCTAAAGTTTTGAATATAAATGAATATGAAGGGTTAATTAATTTGCTTTCTAATAAAGTCGAATTTTCTGAAGATGATAAAAATAAGATAATTTATTATTCTTCATTGTATGCTATTAGATTATTAGAAAAAGCTGGTTTAGATTTAGTATATGATGGTGAGCAACATAGAGTTGAAATGTATGAATATCCTATTAAGAATATTGATGGGTTTGAATTTAGGGATCATGTAGTTAGTTTTGATTATAAATATTATAGAAAAGCTGCTGTTATTGATAAACCTAAGTTAAAGAATTATTATCACTTACAAGAGGCTAAAAGTATTTTAAGTATTGCTAATAAGAATGTAAAGATTCCTTTAACAGGACCTTATACTTTAGTTGATTGGTCGTTTGATGAATTTTATTTTAAAAACGTTTCTATTGGACAGAATGTCTCAGCTATTAAAGATAGTAGATTAAATTTTTTAACAGACATATCTTCTATTGTTAAGGAAAATATAAAATCTTTGATAGATTTAGGGGTTAAATATATACAGATAGATGAACCTGCTGCTACTACTAAAAAAAATGAAATTGACTTATTTATTACCACTATTAAGAAAACTATTTATCCTTTAAAAGAACAATATAATTCTAATTTATTTTTTTCTATTCATATTTGTTTTTCTGATTATTCTTTATTATTTCCTTATTTATATGAATTAGAAGGGATTATAGATGAGTTTCATTTTGAATATGCAAATAGAGATAGTATTGAATTAGGGAAGAGTAATAGAAAAGGATTTGAGATTTTAAAGCATTTTAAGGATTCTAAGTTTATTGCTGGTTTAGGGGTTATTGATGTTCATACTGATTTTATTGAACCTAAGGAGCTCATTAAAGAAAGAATATTATATGCATTAGATTTTGTTGGTGATCCTTATAGATTATATATTGCACCTGATTGTGGATTAAGAACTAGGACTTGGGATATCTCTTTTAGAAAGCTAGTTAATATGGTTGAAGCTGTTAACGAAATTAAATCTAAGTATTTTTAAATTTTTTTAATGACTTTTAAAGTGAAATATATTATATTTTAGACGATTAAAACAGTTGATAAAAATTATTAAAAAGGTTTAACGCAATAACATCCGTTAATTAAAGAAGATACAAAAAAATATGGAAATATATAAAGATACTATTTAGACAGTTGTTAAGGGAATTGTAGGTATTCTTATTAAGTTTTTTAAATTAACTATGCTAAGGAAAATTTTAGGGGATTGGAATAGGATAGAAAGGATGTTAGGTCTTGTGCTTGGTGTAAGGTTTGTAGTTAGCCTAATACCGCCTGCAGACTATAAGGCTAACTTGATTAGTTGGCGGGATAAAAATAGGTCTGCTAAGGGTGTATAAGATTATACACTTTTGTTAAACAAGTTAGTATGTTAAAAAAGGAATTTAGTATTATTTATAGTGTTTTAATATTTTTAGGGACATTATTTATGATTTTTTATTTATTTTATCCTGTTTTATTTAAAAAAGGAACAATTCCTATAAAGTTAGGATTGGATTTAAGGTATGGGATTCATTTAATGCTTGAAGTATATGATCCTAAATTAAAGCAACTCTCATCTACTGAAATGCAGCAAATTATTAATATATTAGAAAAGAGATTAAATCCTACAGGAACTCAAGAGATTGTTGTTCAACAAGCAGGAAATAATAGGATTATTGTAGAGATACCCGAGGTAGTTGATACTAATGATGCTATTGAAAAAGTAACTAAAGTTGGGAAACTAGAATTTAAAGTAGAAGAATATGATCCTACTACTGGGAGTGTTTATAAGAAAACGGTATTAACCGGTGATAGTATTATAAGAGCGAGTGTAGAATTTTCTCCTAATAGTGGGCAGCCTTATGTATCTTTTAGTTTAGATCCTAAAGGGGCTAAAATTTTTGAAGATATTACTAGACAATATTTAGATAAGCCTATTTATATTTATTTTGATAACAAAGAGATTTCGGCTCCTGTTGTTAGATCTGTCATAACTGGTGGTAGTGGAATAATTGAGTTAGGATATGATCAAGATAAAGAAAAAGTTTTAAAGGAAGCAAAGGATTTAGCTATTTATTTAAATGCAGGGAAATTACAGTATCCTCCTAAAGTTTTGGAAGCTTATACTATTGGACCTTCTTTAGGAGAAAAACATCTTAAAAAAAGTTTAATAGCTGGGATTATTGCATTATTTGTAGTTTGTATATTTATGGTTATTTTTTATAAATTTCCGGGGTTATTGGCTGATTTTGCTTTGGTAAGTTATACTGCTTTGTTTTTAACAATTATTTCTGTTAGTAATACAGTTTTAACTTTGGGGTCTATTGCGGGGATTATTTTATCTATTGGGATGGCTGTCGATGCTAATATCATTATCTTTGAAAGATTAAAAGAAGAAATAAGAGATAATAAACCTTTAAATACTGCTATAGATTTAGCTTTTAAAAGATCTTTTGATACTATTTTAGATAGTCATTTAACTACTATAATTGCGGCGCTTATTCTTATGATTTTTGGTACATCTGTTATTCAGGGGTTTGGGTTTGCTTTACTTTGGGGAAATGTTATTAGTTTTTTTACAGCTATTTATATAACTAAATCTTTTATGTATTTAGCTTTTTATTATAACCCTAAATTAATTGAGATTAGATAATTTTATAGTTATGGATAATATTGGTAATGTTTTTACAAATTTAATTAGTAATTACTCTCCTATTTTTAAAGTTATTTTTTTATTAAAAAATAGTAAATTTTTTAAGAATGCTAAAATTAAATCATTAAAAGATTCTAAGTTGGTTTTAGTTTTTAATGATTATCAATCTTATCTTTTAGCTATACAAAATAAACAAAAATTATTGAATTATTTAAATAGGTATTTAGTTTCTAATAATGTTAATCATATAATTAAGGAAATTATTATATTAAATGATGTTCCTAAGAAAAATAATTCTCTAGATTCAAAAAATAAGTTTATATTCAATAAAAAGCATGATAAGGAATTACTAAAAAATATTGGTTATTCTAATTATTTTAAATTAATTTTAAATAAAATAAGAAATAATATTGTTAAAAGATCTAATAAAAATAAAGCTAATAATAATTAAAATGGATAAAGGGAAAATAAAGGAAATAGTTTCGAGATTAATTTTAATAGATATAGATAATAAGGATTTTATTTTAAAGTATCCTTTTGCAGGTTATATTTTATTTTATAAGGATTTGAAGAATTTAAGCTTTAGTCAAATCCAGGAGTTAAATAATTATTATAAAGATTTATATTATAAGAAATTTAGGATGAATTTAATAAGAAGTATAGATCAAGAGGGTGGGGTTGTTTTCAGGTTTGATTTTTATGATTATCCTGCTATTTGTAGTCAATGGGTTATAGATAATGAGCAAGATTCTTTTAAATTAGCTTATTTTAATGGCTTAATTTTAAGGATTGCAGGATTTAATTTAAATTTTTCTCCCGTTTTGGATGTTAATTCTAATTTTGAGAATCCTATAATAGGGGTTAGGAGCTTTTCTAATGATTATAATAAAGTTTTAAAATTATCAAAACCTTTTATTGATGGATATAAAAAAGTAGGGATTTTAAATTGTGGAAAACATTTTCCTGGGCATGGTTCTACTTTTGTTGATAGTCATTTGTCTTTACCTGAAACTACTTTAAATGTTAATGAATTAAATGTTTTTTTGAGTAATTTAGATTATTTGGATTCTGTTATGACTGCTCACGTTGTTTATAAGGATATCGATAATTTGCCAGCTACTTTATCCAAAAAGACTTTAAATTTAATTAATAGTAATGGGAAGCTTTATAATGGTATTATTTTTAGTGATGCTTTAAATATGTTAGCTTTAAAAGAATTTGATTTTAAAGATGTTCTTATTAATTCTTTAATTTCTGGTATAGATATTTTATTAGTTTTGGGTAAAGATGAATTAAAAGAAGAAGCCATTAATATAATTTCTGATTATGTTATTAATAATGAATCATTTTTTGATGTTTTATTAGATAAATATAATAAAGTAAATAATTTTATTAATTATTTTAATGATAATTTGAATGATAATTTATATAATGATTATATAAGGTTAAGAGATTGGTTTTATAATGAATTTGATTTTAAAATTAAAATCCAAGGGGATTTAGGTAAATTTAAATTTAACTTTAACAAAGATTCTTTTAATTTTATTTTTGCTAATTCTTATTTAAGTGAAATAGGAATTGTAGATAATATAAAGAATTTTATTAATAAGAGCCAAGTTTATTTTGTTAATATGAATAATTTTGATATTCATTTTATAAAAAAATATTTAGATCAGAATTTAAATAAAACTAATACTGTTAATTTATTTTATTTACCTATTTATAAAGATAGAAATTTTATAGAATTTATAAATATATTAAGAACTAAAGGAATAAGAAATATTAATTTAATTACTTTTGCTAATCCATTTTTTTATAATTTAAATGTAGATTTTAAATTAGATATTTTTGGGTTTTCTAATATTCATTTAAAAAAATTTCAAAATCTTATAAAATAGAAATTTTATGGAAAATTATTTAGATATTGAAAAACAAAATAATATGATTATTAATAATAAGAAAGTTGTTATTTTTGATGTAATTACTGTTCCTAATAAGTTATTAAGAAAAAAATCTAAAAAAGTTAATATTAATTTAATAAAGAAAGAAGAGTTTTTAGATTTTATTTTATCTTTAATTAAGACGATGGATTATTATGATGGGGTGGGATTATCAGCTATCCAAGTTGGTTTTGATATGAGATTGTTTATAATTAGAAAAGACTTGGATAGTAGAGAAGAAATTCAAAAAGAACGAAAAGAAATAAACTCTATTGATGATATAGAGATTTTTATTAATCCTGAGATAATGGAATATTCAAAAGAAGTTAATGAGGATTGGGAAGGATGTTTGAGTGTTCCTAATGTTTCTGCTTTAATTAAAAGAAGCAATAGTATAAAAGTTAAGTTTATTGATTTAAATGGGAATGAAGTATTAAATAGTTATCAAGGATTTAAAGCAAGGGTTATACAACATGAATATGATCATTTAAATGGGGTTTTAATTTTAGATAAAGCTATAAAAATAGAGAAAGAGTAGGTGATTTTTATGTCAATGGCTTTAAAGGAGTTAAAAAATAGGATAAAAGCTGCTGATAATATAAAGCAGATAACTAGGGCTATGAAGCTTATTGCAAGTGTTAAAATTAAAAAAATTCAAAGAGCTTTTTTACCTTTTAAAGAATACTTTAAAAACCTACAGGAAATAGTTTCTGTTTTATTAAGTAATACTGATTTTAAGCTTAGTTTAAAAGATTTGGATATTCTTAAACAAAAAGAAGGTAATAAGATTGGATTGGTTGTTATTACCTCTGATAAGGGATTATGTGGGGCTTTTAATACTAATATATTTAATTATTTTGAAAAGAATTATATAAATTTAAGGGATAATTTAGTTATTGTTGCTGTAGGTAAAAAGGCTGTTAGCTATTTTAATACAAGAAAATATAATTTATTTGCTACTTTTGATAAAGTTGGAGATATCCCTTCTTTTGAGTTTATTAAAAAACTTAGGGATCAGGTTTTTGATTTATATAAAAATGTTTCTAAAGTTGAAGTAATTTATGCTAGATATTATAGTGCTTCTAAATTTATTCCTGTTTCTGTTAAGCTATTACCTTTTGATATTAATTTAGTTGATATAAAAAGAGATGATAAAGTTACTTTAGATAATGTAGATCATTTTATTTTTGAACCTTTTTTAGAAGATATTGGCCAAGAAATTTTTGAAATTTACGTGAGTTCTTTGATTTATCAGTTAATATTAGAAAGTAAGTTGTCTGAATTTAGTGCAAGATTAATGGCTATGAATACTGCTACTGATAATGCTGAAAACTTGATAAAAGATTTAAAATTATTATTCTTTAAGAAAAGACAGGAAGCTATTACTAAAGAGTTACTTGAAATTGTTGCAGGTGTTGAAGCTCTTAAATAATCTATATGTTTTCTAATTTTTCTATAAAAACTTTCTTTACTAAATATTCCAAAATTTTTCATAAATTTTTTAAAAATATTTCTTTTAAAGTAAATAATATCTTTAAAGGATCAAAATATTATTATTTGTATTATTTATTGTTTTTATTTGTTTCTTTATTTTTGTTTTGGGTTAATTATTATTTATTATTTGTTGTATATGATATAAAGAAGGTTGCAAGATTTGATATTGTTGCTGATAAGGATTTGTTTATTACTGGATATACTTATGAAACTCTGGAAAAATTAAAGAAAATTTCGGAAATAAAAGAGTATTCTATTGATATTAAAAAAACTCAAAAAACTCTTTATAATCTTGATCAACTATTTTTACCTCAGTTATCTAAAGATACTAACAAATTGAAATATTATTTTAATGAACTTGAAATTAGTTTAATTTTATCTTTAAAAAATGAATATGTAGAATATTTTTATAATGTAATTAAGGGGTATTTGACTGTAAAATTGGAAAATGGGATAGAATTAGAAGATATTCCTGATGTTGTTAAAGAGATTAATGATGTTTTAGATATTAATAAGTTATCTAGTAATCCTAAGGAAATTCAGAAATTAATTGCTTATAAAAAAATAATATTAACTAAATTACCTAAATTAATAGAATTCAATAAGATTTTTGATATTCAAAAAACATTAGAACTACAGAGAGAGTACTTAAAAAATATTCCTAAGCATTTTGAGATAAAAAAGGGAGAAGTAATTGTTTATAAAAATTCAGTTGTTAATAATGAAACTTTTAATATCATTAAAAAAATGGAATTAGATAAAAAAATTTATAAAACTCAATGGTATTATTTATCTATTTATTTGTTTGTTATTTTAGGATTAGCTATTTTTTTAGCTACTTTTTCTAATAAATTAATTACTAATAATGAAGATTATAATTATTTATTTAATTTTAATCTTATTTTTTATTGGTTAATGATAATTCTTATTAATTTTGTAGTAGTTATTAAATTTTATTTTGATTTTATATATTTTCTTTTTCCTTTTTTAATCTTTAGTTTTATTATTTATTATATTATTGGTATTAGATTAGCTTGGATATATTTTGGTATTATTTTAATTATTTTGCAAGTATTAAATTATTTATATTATCAGAATTTTGTTGATATTTCTTTTCTTGTTCCATTTATTATTAGTGCGATTTTGTTATTTGTAATTTTTAGTAATAATTATGATGAAGATGTTTTAACTTATAGTTTGTTTAATCAATATTTCTTATTTTTTATTCTATCTGTTATTGTATTCTTTTTATTCAATTTAAATAATAGTAATAATGTTTTATATTGGGTATTTTCTGTTATTTTTGTATATGTTTTAACGAATTTTATGATTGGGTATTTAGGTAAGGGTTTAGGGGGAATATCTTATTATAAAGTTAAAGAGTTAATGGATTTAAATAATGAGTTATTAACTATGTTAAGGGAAAAAGCCCCTGGAACTTTTAATCATAGTGTTAGGGTTTCCGAGTTATGTGAAAATTGTGCTAAAGCTATTAATGCTAATCCTTTATTAGTTAAGTTGGGAGCTTTATATCATGATATCGGTAAAATTTATAACCCAAAATATTTTGCTGAAAACCTTGATGAAAATGAAGAAAATCCACATGATAAAATTGACCCTCATTTAAGTGCTATTATTATTAAGAATCATGTTAAAAAAGGTGTTGAAATCGCTGAAAAATATAGATTACCTAAAAAATTAATTGATTTTATTAGAACTCATCATGGGACTACTACTATCTGGTATTTTTATACTAAAGCTCTTCAAAAAACTAAAGAAGATAAAAAATATGAAGTTGATATTCAAGATTATAAATATGATGGACCTAAGCCTTATACTAAGGAAATGGTTATCCTTATGATTTGTGATAGTATTGAAGCTGCTTCTAGATCCCTTAATAACATATCCTTTAACTCCATATATAAATTAACTGAAAACATTATTAATAGATTATTTAATGAAGAGCAATTCTCTAATGCTGATATAACAATTAATGATATAAATACTATTAAACAAGAGGTAATTAAGTATTTGCTTATAAGTTTTCATAAAAGGGTTTCTTATCCTGCTTTTAAAAAAACCTAATCTTTATAATTTAACTATTTTATGTTTAAAAAAGCTAATAAAGATTTTTTAATTTATTCTAATAATAAAAAAATTTTGGAATTAGTTTATAAAATTCTATTATTTTTGAAAAAAGATTTTTTTCATATTTTTAAAGAAATTCAAAATAAATCTATTTATATAGAAACTTTATCTAAAGATAAGATTAAAGAATTAAAAAGAAAGTATTTTAATTTAGATATTTATACTGATACTATTACCTTAGTTTATGAAGATTCTATTTTTATTTTTATTTGTTTAAATGTTATTTATAATAATTCTAAAAAATATGGCACAGATTACAAGCAAGAGTTAATAAGAGTTTTAATTCATTCTCTTTTACATGCAGCTAATTTCCCAGAATCAAATGAAATAATTAAACTTCAAGAAGAAATGCTACAAGATTTTTTAAAAATTTTTTTAAGATATTATATTTAAAAATTTTAAAAAGGTTTTTTTTAAAAATGTTTAACTATAATTTATGAGCATTTAATTTTAATTTTTTATATTTGAATTTATATTATAGGGGGTGTATGTAAAAATGGATATTAGTAATGAAAAAAGATTAACATCCTTTGGATTGTTGTTTAGCCTTTTAGGGAATTTAATTCCGTTTATAGGGAGTGTTGTTTCATTAGGTGGATTTATTGCTTATGCTCTTGGAATTTATAATTTTTCTAAGAAATTTAATAATGGGGATATATTCAAAAACTTTATATATAGTATTTTGGTATTAATAGTAGGAGTGGTTGTGTTTTTTATTTTAGCTGGTTCCTCTTTAATCCCATTATTTACTGGCTCACAATCTGCTGGTAACTTGTCTTTTGGTTTATTAATTTTTTCTCTTTTTATATTCTGGTTATTTAGTATTTTATCTGCTTTTTTTACTAAAAAATATTTTGATATTTTTTATGAATATACAAAAGAAGATTTATTTAGATACGCTGGTATAGGAGTTTTAGTTGGTAGTGTTTTATTAGTCTTATCTATTATTGGTTGGATAATAGCTATTATTGCTTTCTTTAGAATGCCTGATAATTTAAGTAGTTCTCAAGCTTCTGTTGAAATTAATAAATCTTAAAGAATATAAGGTAAATATTTAAATAGTGCTTAATAAGCTAACATAATATTAAAAATTAACTTTTTAGTAATTATTTTAATTATCAATTTAGTTTTATAAAGGAATAATATTTTTTAAAAAAAATATTATATATATGAGTGTAATTGGGTTTGTTTTTAATAAAGATAATAAAATTGATTTTTTAAATGATTTAGCTTTTTTAAATAAAATTAAATACAAACTAAATTTAGAAAAAAGTTATTTAGGAGTTATTAATTTAACTGATATTTCAGATGGTTATAAAGACAACATTTTAAGATACTCTAAAAACTTAAATAAAATATATTTTTTTAATGTAAAAAATTTAAATCAATTATATTTACCAGTTGCTATTGTTAATATTTTAATTAATATTTTTTCAAGTATTATTAAATATGACGAGTTTAGTTATATTTCTTTACAGGCTAATGACATTACTAATGAAGTTGCTCCTTTTATTGCCTCCTTTTTAAATTATGGAATTGCTACTAATTTAATCGATATAGATTTAATAAATGATAATGTGTTATTTAAATCTTTTTCATATGGTTCAAAAAGTATTAGCAGCTTTATTCTTAAAAATAGTAAAATTTTATTAACTTTTAAGCCTAATTATTTTGAATTTTCTGAAGATATTAATTATAGTTCTCCTATTTTTGAGGAAATAGATATTAACTATGAGGAAAAATTTAATAAAATTAAAGTTTATAATATTAATAAAGTAGAGAAAATAGGACCTAAATTAGAAGAAGCTAGGATTATAGTTAGTGGGGGTAGAGGTTTAGGTTCTAAGGAAGGATTTGCATTATTAAGAGAGTTAGCTAACTTATTAGGTGGTGCAGTCGGGGCTTCAAGGGCTGCTGTAGATGCTAACTGGATTGAACCTAATCTACAAATAGGACAAACAGGTAAAACGGTTAGCCCTGATTTATATATAGCTGTCGGAATCTCTGGAGCTACTCAACATATAGCAGGAATGAATAAATCTAAAGTTATAGTCGCTATTAATAATGATAAAGAAGCACCTATTTTTAAATACTCTCATATAGGGATTGTTGAAGATTATAAAGTAATTTTACCTGCTATTATTAATGAAATTAAAAAATTAAAAACGTAATTTATAAAAAATAAATTTATGAAAGCAGTTATATTGGTATTAGATGGTTTAGGCATAGGAGCACAAGAAGATTCTCATTTATTTAATGATCCTAAAACTTGTAATACTTTGCTTAATTCATTAAAAAAATATTTACAAACTAATTCTATTTATTATTTTGAAAACTTATCTAGTTTAGGCTTGGGAAAAATTATTAGTTTTAAGGAAGGAGTAAATTATAAGGATTACGGTTTTCTTGATAATGTAAATATCTTAGCTTCTTATGGGGTATTAACAGAAAGATCTAAAGCTAAGGATACTATAACAGGACATTGGGAATTAGCTGGGATAATATCTGATAAAGGATTCCCTACTTTTCCTAATGGATTTCCACAGGATTTGATTTCTGAATTTGAAAAAAGGATAAATAGAAAAGTATTAGGGAATAAAGTAGCTTCTGGAACTGAAATAATAAAAGAACTCGGGGATTTACATGTAAAAACTGGTTACCCTATTGTTTATACTTCTGCTGATAGTGTATTTCAGATAGCTGCTCATGTTGATGTTATTAGCTTAAAAGAACTATATAATATATGTGAAATAGCTTTTGATTTACTTAAAAGTTATAAAAACGGAATTTATTTAACTTCCAGAGTTATTGCTAGGCCTTTTGCTGGTAATAATGGAAATTATTATAGATTAAATGATAAAAGAAAAGATTTTTCTGTATTGCCTCCTAAAACTACCTTATTAGATATTTTTTATGAATCTGGTTTAGAAGTTATAGCTGTTGGTAAAGTTTCTGATATATTTGCTAATAAATCTATTACTAAATCTTATAAAGTTTCTGGAAATTTAAATATTTTAAATAAAACTATTGAAATAATTGAACAAGATTTTAATGGTTTAGTTTTTTCTAATTTGGTTGATTTTGATACTTTATATGGACATAGACAGGATCCAATTGGGATGGTTAATGCTTTAATTGAATTTGATAAAAATATTATGAATTTAGTTAATAAATTAAATGATGATGATATTTTATTTATTGTAGCGGATCATGGAAATGATCCTACAGATGATTCTACTGATCATACTAGAGAGCATACTCCATTAATTGTTTATTCAAAAGCCAGAAATTTTAAAAGAGATATCAATTTGGGGTTTAGGGAATCTTTTAGTGATGTTGCTAAAACTATTTTTGATTATTTTAAAAGTTATTTAAAACCTGAATTTAAGGATCTAATAGATGGTAAAAGTTTTTTGGATTTAATTTTTTGAAATTTAAAATTAATAGTTGAAAAATTATTATAAAGGGTAGGGAGTAGAAGGTTTATGGATATTAATTTAATAGAGAATTTTATGATGGATTTAAAGCCTACAAAAATAGTAGAATTATTAGATAAATATATAATAGGGCAAGATGAAGCTAAAAAGAGTATAGCAATTGCTATAAGAAATAGGTATAGACGTTTAAAAGTTCCCAAGGATTATCAAGAGGAAATCATTCCAAAGAATATTTTAATGATAGGGCCAACTGGGGTTGGAAAAACAGAAATAGCGAGAAGAGTAGCTAAAATTATAGGTGCTCCGTTTGTTAAAGTTGAAGCAACTAAATATACTGAGGTTGGATATGTTGGTAGAGATGTTGAAAGTATGGTTAGAGATTTAGTTGAAGTTGCTTTTAGAAATGTTCAAGAAGAAAAAATAAAAGCTGTTCAAGATAAAGCTTATGAAGAGGCACTTAAAAGATTAAGTGAAATTATTTATCCTTATCCTTCTTCTGCTAGTAATAATCCATTGTTTAATTTATTTAATGTATCTTCTTCAAATGTGAATATTCCTGAGGAAGTGAAATTAGAAATAGATTCCAAAAGAAAAGAATTTATTGAGAAATTTAAAAATGGACTTATAGATGATAATATGTTTGTTGAAATAGATATAGAGTCTAAACCAGTTGTTGAAGCGTATTTTATCCCTGGTACTAATCAAACTTTTGATCAATATGGAATAGATATGAATGAGTTATTTTCTACGTTAGCCCCAAGGAGGATAAAGAAAAAGAAAGTAAAAATAAAGGAAGCAATAGAAATTCTGAAATTAGAAGAAGCAAAGAAATTAATAGATTTAGATGAAGTTAAAAAAGAAGCTATCCTAAAAGCTGAAAATTTAGGGATTATTTTTATTGATGAGATAGATAAGATTGTATCAAAAGGAGAAACAGGTAGAGGCCCTGATGTATCTAGGGAAGGAGTTCAAAGAGATTTACTGCCAATTATAGAAGGTAGTGTAGTGTTAACTAAATATGGACCTATTAAAACTGACCATATTTTATTTATTGCTGCTGGGGCTTTTCATATATCTAAGCCTACTGATTTGATTCCTGAGCTTCAAGGAAGATTCCCCATTAGAGTTAAATTAAAAAATCTTACTAAAGAGGATTTTTATAATATTTTAAAGAATTCAGAAAGTAGCTTAATAAAGCAATATGTTTTATTATTAAAAGCTGATGAAATAAATTTAGAATTTACTGACGATGCTATATATAAGATAGCTGATATTGCTGAAAAGCTTAATACTTATACTGAAAATATTGGAGCAAGGAGATTACATGCTGTTGTAGAAAAAATTATTGAAGATATCTCTTTTGATGTTGATAAATATAAGTATAAAACTATTACAATTGATTCAAATTTTGTAGAAGAAAAGGTTAGGGATATAATGAATGTTGAAGATAAGAGTAGTGTTTATATAATATAATATATATGATTATATAGGAGGCTGTTTTATGAATAGTATTATTAATAATATCAAAGTATTTAATAATTTAAAAGCTAATTTAATTGAAATAGATTCTCAGAGGATAATGGAAATATCTAATAATATTGAACATAATAAAGATTGTAAATGTAAAGTTTGTAGAGGTATTTTTAAAATGGATAATTTATTTAAGGTTTATCTTCCTTTAAGTGTAAGGGCTTATTTTCCGGTTTTTATTATTAATCCCTTGTTATTTTTTTGGTTTTATCCTAAATTGATAGATGCTATTTATGAGAAATTTATTAATCCTAATTATGATATTAATAATAATGAAAAAAATTTAGAAATTTTGAAAGAGTATCAAATTTTTGATTTTATTAATTTTTCCAATGATTTTAAAAAAATACTTGATTTACTTTTTAAAAATGATTTTATTAATGCTATAAATTATTTTGATAAATTAGAAAATATTAATGATTTTGAATTTTATTATTTAAGAGCTATTTTTTCTTTTTTATTGAATAATTTAGATAAAGCTAAAGAAGATATATTTTTGATTATAGATTTATTAGATCCTTCTAATTTTGAAAAAGATAGTATAGATTTTAAGGTTTTAGTTAAATCTTTTGTATCTGATTTGGATGTTTTATATAAAATTGTTTTGTTTGATGGTTTAGTGATTAGCTTTTATTCTAATGATTATGAATCATTTATCAAGTGTTTGGATAAGATTTTTTCTTCTTATGAAGGGTATTTTTTTCAGAAATTCTCTCTCATTTTATTGATTTTAGCTTTATCTTTAGTTTTTAATGCTAAAGAAAATTACTTTATTTTAGATTTTATTCCTAGGCTTGTTTCTATTGTTGATATAATTATTCAAAATAATAAAGAGGCTTTGCATTATATTTTACAATTATTAATTTCTGTTAAAAATTATAGATTAAATATATTTGAAATTATTAAAAATGAAATATTTTATTTATATGAAAAAATATTATATCATCTTGGGGATAATAGTAGTATTAATATAAATGATTATGAAGAATTTAATGAGTATAATGTTTTTAAGATTTGTGATTTAATTTATACTAAGAATGTTTTATATAAAGTAATTTTATGGAGCTTAGGGGATAAAAATTATGAAAATTTTATTAAAAGCTTGAGCTTTATTCCTTTAAATAAAATTGTACTTAATTTTTTAGAATATATTAGATATAGAGATATTTTATTTTTTTCAAATGATATAAATTTTGAAGAGAATATTAAAAAAGTTAATAAATTGATAGAAGATGAACCTAATAATGGATTTTATTGGTTTTTGGCTGGGCTATATTATTTTGCTATTAATCGTTTTGATTTAGCTTATAACTATTTTAGAGGTTCTATTACTTCTAATCCTGGGTTTACTGAGGGTAGATTATATTTCTATGCTAGTAGTGTTCTAATTGGAGATTATGATAGAGCATTAAAAATAATTGAAAATAGTCTATTTTTTGAACCTAATTTACTTCTTCATGATTTATCTTTAATTAATTATAAAATCTTAAATAAAGTTATTAATAATTTTGATTTTGATTTTGATTTTAATTATTCTAAAATTAAAGAATTAATTTCAAGTAGTAATTAGATATTAAAAAATAAAAAGGAGGGTAGTTAAAAATGAGACATTGGACTGAAATAGAAATGTGGAAAGATGTTACCGAAGAACAATTTGAGGATTTTCATTGGCAAACTCAAAATAGAATAACTAATTTAGAAAAATTAAAAAAAGTAATTAATGTAACTCCAGAGGAAGAAAAAGCTATAAAAGAAGGACTAGGTGAAATATTTACAATGGGAATTACACCTTATTATGCGTTATTAATTGATCCTAATGATATTAATGATCCTATAAGAAGGCAAGCTGTTCCTATTATGTATGAATTAGAGAAATCTACTTTTGACTTAGAAGATCCTTTAGCAGAGGATATAGATATGCCTGTGCCTGGAATTGTTCATAGGTATCCTGATAGGGTTTTATTTTTGGTTACTGATAGATGCTCTGTTTATTGTAGACATTGTACAAGGAGTAGGATGGTTAGTTATAGGCCAACTCCTTGGTCACAAATTGAAATGGGTTTGGAATATATAAGAAAACACAAAGAAATAAGAGACATAGTAGTTTCTGGAGGGGATTCTCTTTCTTTAAGTGATGAAAAAATTGAAAAAATTTTACAAGGTTTAAGAAGTATTTCACATGTTGAAATTATAAGATTAGGTTCAAGGATGCCTGTTACTAATCCAATGAGGATTACTGAAAATCTTGTTAATATTATTAAAAAATATCATCCTGTTTTCTTAAATACTCATTTTAATCATCCAAAGGAAATAACTAAGTATTCATCAAAAGCGTTGAATATGTTAGCAGATGCAGGAGTAGTTTTAGGAAATCAAACTGTTTTATTAAGAGGAGTTAATGATTGTCCTTTTGTTATGAAAAAACTATTTCAATTGTTATTAAAAAATAGATGTAGGCCTTATTATATTTATCAATGTGATTTAACGGAAGGGTTAGAACATTTTAGAACTAGAGTTTCTAAAGGGATAGAAATAATGGAATTTTTAAGGGGGCATACTTCTGGCTTGGCTAATCCATATTTTGTAGTGGATGCTCCTGGTGGAGGCGGTAAGATTCCTGTTATGCCTAATTACGTTATTTCTATGTCTGATAGTAGGGTAGTTTTAAGGAATTATGAAGGTAAAATATTTATGTATCCTGAGCCTAAGCACTCTGATTCTCCTCATGATTATAAAACTTGTATATATTGTCAAGAAATGAAGGATCAATTAGATGGAGTCGCTGCTTTACTCTGGGAAGGCAATAATTCTAAAGTTAATTTGGATTATCCTTCTAAACGAGATTTAAGAAGACAAAATAAACAAAAAATATATGAAGAAATTGCTCAAGAAATGAAACACAGATCAAGTTGTTCTTAAGTTTTATTATTTTTATAAATTTTATATAGTTTTATAAGAGGTGAGATTATGAAGGAAAAACTAGGGAAAACTTTGATGCTAGTTGGTATAGTTATTTCATTAGTTGGTTTTGTGTTATATGTTTTTGATCAAGAAGAAGATGAAGAAGTTATTCAAATTAAAGAACTAATTAAAGAAGCTGATAAAATTATTAAACAATCTAAAACTTAAATTTTATTTAAGATTATTTTTATATGAATTTTAATAAAATAAAAGATAATTTATTAAAAATTTCTATTGGATCATTAATTGGTTTGTTAAGTTTGGGATATATTTTATGGTTTTTAGATTTATTTAAGTTTTTTGGGATAAAGTTTTTTCAGGATTTTTTTATAGCTGCTGGGTTGTATTCTTATGAACAATATTTGTATATTTTTATCATTTCTTTATTAGCTATTCCTTTGGTATTTTATTTATTATTGGATTATAAATTAAAAATTGATTTAAGTATTTTTGGATTCTTTTTGCTGCTTATTGTTTCATTTATATCTACGTTATTTTTCTCTGTTGAGATTTTTGATAGTATTAGGGAATTCTTTATTATATTTTTAGTTTTTTTATTTATGTTATTTGGATATAATCTTTTTAATTTTTTAAAGGATCAGGATGGGTTTTTTTATAATTTTAATTTATTTTTAGTTATATTATTAATTTTGTTAATATTTATAGCGATATTTGTAAATTTAGGGATGCCGCCAGGTAGTTATTGGATGTCTTTTTTTTATCAAAAGAATGCTTTTGCTGGATACTTATTAATTTTATTACCTATTCCATTCTCTTTAACTGTTTTATCTTTAATTTATAAGGAATATTATAAAGCGACTTTGTTTTTCTTAGCATTTTTGTTTGCTTTGATTGCTTTACTTTTTTCTGGCTCTAAAGCTTCTATTCTTTCTTTTGTTATTTCCTTACCCCTTTATTTGGGATTTATTAAAATTTTTAGAAAAATATATTTTAATTTAAAAGATATAAAATTGGAAAAACGAACTATAGTTTTTATAGTTTTTAGTGTTATTTTTGTTATTTTTATTTTATTTTTACAAATTATTTTAGATAAAAATATTTTAAATTCTTTAATTAATTCTTTTAGTAATGTTTTATCTATGTTATCTAATACTGTTTTAGCTAGAATTGATTTTTATTTAGCTTCTTTTTCAATTGCTAAGGATTTCCCTTTTGGTTGTGGATTATATAATTTTTCTAAAACTTATCCTCTTTATCAATCTGCTTTTTATTTTTATTCTAAAGATCCTCATAATTATTATTTTAAAATACTATCTGAAATTGGGTTTTTGGGGTTTGGTATATTAATTTTTATTTTTGCTTATTTTTTAATTAAAATTACTAGTTTTTATACCAATTTCCTTAATAATATAGATTTTAATAATATAAGAATTAAAATAGATAAGTTATTAAATTTACTAAATGATAATGTAGATAATAAGGAAGAGGAAGCAAAAATAGAATCAAAATTGGATAAAATTGAAGAAGAAATAAAAGATTTAAGGAATTTGAATATTGTTATTTTGAGTATAGGGTTATCTATTGGGTTAATACAATCTATGATACATATTGCGTTTGATGTTGATTTTAAGTTCGCTTTTATTTTAATTACATTTTTTGTTTTATTAGCTATTAATTTAAGTTCTGTTGATTTTGTTAATAAGCAGCTTAATTATAAAAATAATTTTGTTTTTGAAATTAAAAATTTTACTAAAATAGGAATTTTTATATTTGGAGTTATTGGTATTGTTTTAGGGCTTGTTTTTTCTTACAAGGAATTAAAAGCTTATTATTTAGATAAATTAGCTGATAACGCTTCTACTTTAGATGAAGCTATTTCTTATTATCATAAGATTTTAAAATCTTCTTTTAGATCTTCTTCTAAGTATATTACTTTAGCTGAATTTTACAGAGCTAAAGGAGATTATACTAATGCTGAAATTTATAATCAATTGGCTTTGAAATTATCTAAATATAATCTTAATGCTTATATTTCTTTAGCTTATTGTTATTTACAAGATTTTGAAATTAAATATAATATATATAAATCTATTAAAGATAATAAAAACATTAATATTAATTTAGAAAACCAAAAAAAACAAATGCTAGATTTACTTAAAAATGTAAGAATAGTTTTGAAACAAGGACTTATTTATGATAAATATAATTATCCTGATATTTATTTATTAATAGCAAAAAGTTATTATTATGAACAATTAATTGATAATAAAAATCTTTATTCATTAAGGTTATTTAGAAATATTTTTGAAGTTATTTATCCATTGAATGAGTTATCTTATCTTATGGATGTAAGGAAACCTAATTTTTATAATGTTATCTTAGAATCTTATAATTATTATATAGAACCTGATTTTACTAAATGCTTACTTATTGAAGATAATCAAAGTTATGTAGTTAATTGTAAAAAAGTCTTTAATATTTTGTATAAGCCTTTAGTTTTATATAATTTAACTACTTCTGAAGAAAATAAAGATATTTATATTAAAGCTGGGATTGTTAGTTATATATTGGGTAAGTATTATTTAAAAAAGAATGATGTTAATAATCAGTTTTATTTTAGGAAATCTGTAGATTTATTTAGTAAAGTAGATAAAATAGATATTATTTCTGTTTATTATACTGTTATGTCTTTATTTTATTTAAATGATTTAAATTCTGCTTATAATATAGCTTATTATATTTCAAAAGCTAAAAAAGATGATGAAGATTTTAAGCTTGTAAAAATTGAAATGTATTCTGTTTTAGCTCAAATTTATAATACTAAAAAATTCATTTATTATAATCCTGATTATTCTCGGTATTATTATAATCTTTACAAAAAATATAATAAATAAAGATTATGGATGTATTTTTTAAGATAGAATATGAGAATAATTTAATGAGAGTAGGTAAGATAATAACTGATCATGGGGTTATTGAAACTCCTAATTTTGTTCCTGTTGCCACTTTAGGTTCTATTAAAGCTTTAGATAGTGTTAGTGTTAAAAATTTAGGGATTCAAGCTATTTTTTGTAATACTTATCACTTGCATTTACAACCAACTGAAGATGTTATATATTATTTTGGGGGATTACATAAGTTTATGAATTATAGTGGCGTTATTTTAACTGATAGTGGTGGATTTCAAGCTTTTAGTTTAGGACAAGCTTTAGTTGATAGGGTTGGAAAAATCGCTAATATTTTCCCTAATGAATCTAAATTTAATTATCATTTTAAAAAATCACGAAAAATTCTACAAGATAAATTAGCTTTAATGGACAAAGATGGAATTTTATTTAAAAGTCATTTAGATGGAAAGATCTTTAAATTAACTCCTGAAGATTCTATTGATATTCAATTAAAATTGGGATCTGATATATTATTAACATTAGATGAATGTACTTCTCCTTTGGCTTCTTATGAATATACTAAGGAATCTACTATTAGATCTTTTTATTGGACAAAAAGATCTTATGAATATTTTATAAAAAATAAAAATAATTTTAAGGATTATAGGAGATTTTTATATGGGATTGTTCAAGGAGGATATTATTATGATTTAAGGAAATGGAGTTTAGAGAACGTTTTATCTTTAGATTTTGATGGATATGCTATAGGAGGGTCTTTGGGAAGATCAAAAGAAGATTTATATGAGATTTTAAGTTGGTTAAGCTTTCCAAAAAACAAGCCAAGACATCTTTTAGGGATAGGCACTATTAATGAAATTTTTGTAGCTATAGAGCATGGGATTGATACTTTTGACTGTATAATTCCTACAAGATATGCTAGAACTGGTACTGTTTTTACTAAATATGAAGATAATTATAAAAATAATTTTACTTTGGATTTAACTGCTGCTGTTTATAAAGGTAAGGATGTAAAAAAATATGATTTACCAATAGATGAAAATTGTTCTTGTTATACTTGTAAGAATTATAGTGTAGCTTATCTCAATCATTTGTTTAATGCTAATGAAATTTCTGCTATGACTTTATTAACTATTCATAATCTATATTTTTATAATGAATTATTGAAAAATATAAGGTTAAGTATAATTAATAAAAATTATGATAAATTTAAAAAAGATTTTTTTGCTTAAAGTTTAATTATTATTAATAAAAGGGATATTTTATGGTAGATGTTTTATATAATGAGGAATTAAAAGATCTTGTTGATTTTAAAATTATTGATCAAGAAGTTAGGGAATTCGAGGAATTTTTCGAAAATTGTTTTGGGTATAAATTAAAATCGATTCAAAGGAGTTATGTTAAGAGAGTTTTTTTAGGGATGTCTTTTTCTTTTCAAGCTCCTACTGGAACTGGAAAAACTATTTTAGGAATATTTTTAGCTCTTTATTTTTCTTTAGTTAAAGATAAAAAATGCTTATTAATTTTCCCTACTCAGATATTAGTTAAACAGGCTTTTAATATTTTTCAAAATCATTTGCCTAAAATAAAGGATTATTTACAAAATAAATATAATAAGGAATTACGTCAAGAAAAGTTGATTTTCTTTATATCTGATGAAAAAAAATCTATTAAAGATGAAATAATTTTTAAGATACAGCAATTGGATTATAATTTTTTAGTTATTACTAATAATTTTTTAGCGAGAAATTTTGAGTTATTAAGAAAAAATGTATTCAATTTGATTTTTGTAGATGATTTAGATAGTGTTTCTAGAAGTTCTAAGAATACTGATAGAATTTTAATGCTTTTAGGTTTTGAAGAAGAATTTATAAAGGAAGTTAAAAATCGGGATTTTAATTTAACTTATGAACAACAAGAAAAAATATCTAAGTATCCAAAGAATATTTTAATTATTTCTTCTGCTACTTTAAAAAAAGGATTAAATACTATATTATTTAGTAAATTATTAAAATTTGATGTTGGTAGTAGTGTTAATTTTGTTAGGAATATAGATGATATTTTTATAAAAGAAAAAGATATAAATAAGCTTTTATTTATATTAGAAACTATGGGTCCTGGAGCTATTATTTTTACTAATTCTTTACAAGAAGCTTTGGAATTGGAAAAAATTATCCCTAATTCTAAAGTTATTACTTCTAAAACAACTAAATATATTGATAAATTAATAGATTTATATGAAGAAAATAATAATAAAGAACATGGTATTAAAGAAATTGATGATGACTTGGATAATGTTGAAAATTTACAAAATGAAGAAGATGAATTATATGAATTATTTCAGGATGAATTACAAGATGAATTAGTAGAAGATTATATTAATAACAATAATATTAGTGATATAGAAGTTAGTTTTATAGAGAATATGGATAAAACTATTGATGATAGTGTAAATTATTTAATAGGTGTAGCTTCTCCTTATAGTATATTAACTAGGGGATTAGATTTGCCTTATAAAGTAAGGTATGTAGTTTTTTGGGGAATTCCTAAGAGAAAAATTGATTTAAATAACTTAGATAATTATAGAAATCTTTATCCTATTCAAAAGTTTTTGTCTAATTTGTTTTTTAAGAAGAAGATGGTTTCTTTAGATAGGATTAAAGATTATATTCAAAAGATGGATAATAATTTAGTTATCGGAGCTTTTGTTATTATAAATAAAATTTTATATAGTATTGATATAAAGACTTATTTACAAGCTTCTGGTAGATGTTCTCGGATAACTCCTTATGGAATTACTAAAGGAGTTAGCTTTATATTTGATGATGAAATTTTCTTAGAATCCTTAAGGAAAGTAGCTTATTTTAATAATTTTGAAGTTAAAGAACATAATTTTGAAAATAATTTATTATATTTATTAATTGATTTAAAAAAGCAAGTGGATGATAGTAGGAGTAAAGAATCTAATAATGAGCAAGAAATAGATTTTAAAAGTTATTTAATGATAGTAGAAAGTCCCACTAAAGCTAAACAGATTGCTAATATGTTTGGGATTCCTTCGGTTATTAAGATTGATATTTTTAATGGTTATGAAGTTTTTTCCCCTATTGGAGTTTTAATTATTGTTCCAAGTGTTGGGCATGTTGTTGAATTAAGTATAGATAATAATGATTTCATTAAAACATCTGAAAATATTTTAAATTTGTATAATGTTGTTATTGAGTTTGATAGTAGTAATAAGAAAATAGGGAAGTGTAATTTAGTTTATAGTTCTATAAAGAGATGTAGAACTTGTAATAAGTCTTTTGCTTCTAAACAAGAAAAATGTATTTATTGTGGAAGTGATAATATTTATAGTAGTTTTAGGTATTTAGAAAAATTGAAAGTTATTAGTTATTTAGTAGATGGAGTAATTTTAGCTACTGATCCTGATAGTGAGGGTGAAAAGATTTCCTTTGATATTTATAAATTATTAAATCCGCGAAATTTTTATAGAATAGTTTTTAATGAGATAACTAAGCGCGCAGTTGTTAATGCTTTAAGTAATTTACAAAATATTAATATTAATATGGTTAATAGTCAATTAGTTAGGAGAGTTGAGGATAGATGGATTGGATTTAGTTTAAGTGCTTTTTTAAGAGATAATTTTGATGATAGAAATCTAAGTGCGGGTAGAGTTCAGTCTCCTGTATTAAATTGGATTGTTAATAGATACAAAGAATATACTAATAAAAGAAAATTTGCTATAGTTAATGATATTAATATTGGGAATCTTCAGTTTATTGACTGTAATATTAAAGGGAAAGCTAATTTAAAAATTGAGATAATTAATAAGATTGAGAAAGATATAATTTTACCTCCTTTTAACACTCCTGATATTTTAGCGTTTGCTAATTCTGTTTTGAAGTTATCTTCTAATGAAACTATGAATTTATTACAAAAATTGTTTGAAAATGGATTAATAACTTATCATAGGACTGACAGTTATTCTGTTTCTAATTTAGGAATTGAGATTGCTAAGGATATTTTAATTAAAAATAATTTTGAATTTGTTTATAGGACTTTTGATAAGGATTCTCATACTCATGAAGCTATTAGAATAACAAAGCCATTAAATGTTGAAGATGTAAAGATATTTTATCAAGATAAGTTACCTTTTCAAGCTTTTAGATTATATGAGATGATATATAAAAGGTTTTTAAATGCTTTTGCTAAACCCACAAAGTTAATCATTTATTCTTATAAATTCACTTTATTTAATGATAATGAAGAAAGTGTTTTATATCAGGATAGAGTAGTTGATATTATAGGACCTAATATTTTTCCATATATTTCTCAAAAAAATGAAATTATAGATGAAGGAGTCTATAAAGTGGAAGTAAATAATATAAAGAAACCTGCGGTTACTTTATATTCTCAATCAGATATAATTAAATTAATGAAGGAAAGGGAAATTGGCAGACCTTCTACTTATGCTCATATAATTTCTAGATTGTTTTTAAGAGGATATATTATTGAAAAATATAATAAAATAATTCCTATGAGAAAAGGGATTTTAGTTAATGAGAAATTAAATAATGAATTTTCTGATTTGGTTAACGAAGAAAGAACAAGAGATTTACAAAAAAAGATGGATTTAATTGAAGAGGGTTTAAAAGATCCTATTGAACTTGTTAATGAATTATACCAAGAATTAAATGAAAAAGTTTTTATTAAGTTATCTAATTTTGATTTGTTTTTTAATAATGTGGTTTAATTAATTTTAATGTTATTTAGTTTTATGAAGGTATTTGATAGGTATATATATTTAGGGTTTATTTATAATGTAATTTTAGGGTTTATTATTTTTAATTTTTTGATAATATTAGTTAGTCAGGTGTATGATGTAGTTAAGTGGGTAGTTAATGGAAAGATAACTCTTTTAGGAGTTATTGAGTATATGGTATATATAACTCCTGTTTATTTGAATTATACTATTCCTTTAGCTATTGTTTTTGGAACTGTTAGTTTTATAGGTAGGTTAAGCTCTAATTTTGAAATTATAGCTTTTAACAGTTTTGGGATATCTAATTTATTTTTATTTTTTAGGTTATTGATTTTAGTTTTTTTTATTTCTATATTTCATTTAATTTTTAATGAATTTTTTTCTTATAAATTGATTAAAAAAGGTTTTGATATTTATTATAATTTAAAGAAGGATGATTGGGGGGAATATAGGGGGAGTATAGAAAATTTTTCTATAAGAGTTGATTTTATTGACTTTTATCAATATATTTACGCATTAAAATATGTCGTTGATTTAAATTTTATGAGTGATATTATTATAATGAAAATAAACAAAAAAACAAGGGATATATTAGAGTATATTGAAGCTAAAAATGCAAAATTAATTTCTAACGATTTATGGATTTTATATAATGTTCATATAAAAAGATATTATAATGGAAATTTAGAGAAGGAAATTTATTTAGATAAAATTACCTATAATTTATTTAGTTCTTTTACTGTTTATAATAAAACTAGAAAGAAGCATAGGGAAGAATTAAATTTATTTGAACTTTATTATCAATTAAAAAAAATAAAAGAAAATAATAGCAAAGTTGATGATGAAATTAAAAGAGAATTAATTAAGGATTTATTGATTAAGATTAATTTAAAGTTTATATTTCCGTTAAGTTCATTTTTTTTATTTTTTTTAGTTTTTAATTTTTCTATAGTTCCTATAAGGGGGAGTAATTTTGTAGGAATTACGTTTGCTATTTTAGTTGCTTTTTTTTATTATGTATTGTTAATGTTAAGCCAGGTTTTGGCCAATAAAGGGGTTATTTTTGTGTTATGGTTGCCTAATTTTTTATCTATTTTTTTAGGAGGATTTTTTTTATTTTTAGAAAATAAAAAATAATGTATAAGGTTAAAAATAATAAAGCTGTATTAATTAAATAAAAAATATGTTTTTAGATTTTATATTTAAAAAGAAAGAAAATAATTTGGGTCTAGATATTGGGAATCATTTGATTAAATTTGTTATAGCTGATAGTAAATGGACTGATAATGATAGAGTTTTATCTAGCGCTAAAGTTAATTTTGTAGGAAATATTAGGATAGATAATTTAGATGATCCTAATGTTATTCAGGAAACTATAATTAAATTTTTAGATGAAAACAAAATAGATAGAGCATTAACTAAAACTATTGCTTGTATTTCTGGACCTAATGTTATAGTTAGAACAATCGAAGAAACACAAAGATCTAAAAAGGATTTAGAAAAAGATAAAGAAGAAATAGTTAGCAAATATATTCCTTATGGTATTGATAAAGCTAAATATGATTTAATAGTTTTAAATCAATCTTTACCTTATGATCAAAGTAAAATGGAATTATTGTTAATATCTTTGTTATTAGAAGAAGTAGTTATTGTTGAAGATATAATTAAGAATTCTAATTTACAGAAGGTAGCAGTAGAATTTGATTTATTAGGAGCTTGGAGATTATTAGAAGGTATTAATTATAAAGGGAATTTCAATTCGACTGTTAATATGTTAATAGATTTTGGAGCTGTTTCTACTAAAATCTCTGTTTTTCAGGAAGGTAAAATGAAATTATTAAGAAACCTTAAAATTGGTGCTGATGATTTAATTAAAAGAATGGTAGAAGTTTTAGCTGTTTCTAAGGAAGAGTTATTAAACAGTTTTGAAGAGTTATCTATTGATGATGCTAAGTATCAAAATATATTTATTAAGCATTTTGAAAGTATAATTAAAGAAATAAAGAGAACTATTAGTACTTATAAGAGTAGATATTCTGTTGATTTTAATGAAATTTATATTATTGGGGGAGTTTCTAAAATTAAAAATCTTGATAATTATTTAAAAAGGGAAATAGAGTTTAATGTAGAAAAAATTAATTATGAATATTTAAAAAATGTTATAAAAGTAGAAAAAAAATATGAAAATGAGTTTAAAGAAAATATAGCTATATATGTAAACGCATTAGGTTTAGCTTTAGGTCATGGGCAGCAAAGAAAAACTTAAAATAAAGATAATCAAAATTTAGGAGGTGGTAAAGAAGTGGGTATAGTTGTAGATGTTGGTGAACAAAAGAAACCAAGTTATGTAGGAGATATTATATTTATAGTTGTTACTTTGATAATAGGGGCTATAGTTTGGTTTATTCCATATTATATGGCTAATGCTGAATTAACTAAAATTGATAACATTAAAAATTCTGTAGAAGATTTAAAAAAGGAAATTACTTCTTATCAAGATTACCCTAAGAGAATTAGTGATACTATTAGTCGTATTAGAGTTATTTATTCTCAGTTAGATAATCTAAAAACTTTATTAAATGAAGTAACATTGCAAAGATTTATTTTGGTAGAGTTTCCTCATATTTTACCCAGTGAAGCATGGATTAATAATTTAAGTGTTAATTTTGATTCTAAAACTATGAATTTTGGAGTAAATATTGTAGGAGAAAGAGAAAAAGTCCTTCAAAATGTATCTAAGTTAATAGATAATATGAGTAATTCTGTAGCATTTAAAGATCCTAAGGTTAGTGCTATTGGTTTAACTGAAAAAGAAGGTGAAACAGTTGCTAATTTTAATGTAGATTTATCTTTTGATTATAATCAAAATATTTTTGAAATGTATTATAAAAATTTAAAATAGAAATGAAGTAATTAATAGGGGGTATGATATAAATGAATATAGCTTTAAAGATTTTAGTATTAGTTATAGTGGTAGCTTTATCTGCTTTCTTTAGTTGGCAATATAATTATGCTCCTGTTCTTCAGAATAAAGCTAAATGGGAAAATATTCAAAAACAATTAATTGATTATCAAAATAAGGTAAAAAATATAAAAGATCGATTTAATGAAGTTCAAAATATTCTAAATAAATATGAAGAATTAAGTAAAGTTTTACAAGCATCTTCTGTATCCGATCAAAAACAAGGATTTATATCTATTACTTTAAAAAATATTGAAAAAATTATAAATGAAGTCAGGGAGCAAACTAAGGATAAAGATTTTAAATTATCTAATATAAATTTCGGTAGTATTAGTAGTCGTACTATTGGTGGAGGAGAAAATTCTACAGGTATAAGTATTAAAGCT
>CAKZQG010000037.1 GCA_937139605.1 uncultured bacterium | reverse complement strand
ATTTAAATATTATCAGAATGTTTTAAAAACTTATTACTAATTGAGTACTTCTTATTTATTTTTTTTAACTTGATTTATAGTATAGATAACTGATTCTTTAAGATTATTTAAAATTTCTTTTGAGATTAGTACTTTTAAAAGGAGTATAAAACCTAAGATTATATATATAATGCTTACTTGTATTCTTATATCGGGAATTAGTAATTGTGAAGAAAATAGAACAAATAGAAGAATAGCATCTATTATTTTGAATCTCATATCTAGGATCATGATTAAAGCGAAGAAGCTTTGAGCAGCAGTTAATAATATCTCATGTTTTTGAAGCTCATCTAATATTAACGGACTACCTGGTTTAGAATGGATTAATAATGAAATAAAATATACAAGTGGAATAAACCCAACAAGTAGTGTCCATTGGTTTATTTTAGAAGATACTACAGTAGAGAATGCATCAGTAGCTAAGAGTTTATAAGCAAATATGATAACAACAATTATTTCCGGGGATTCTGAAGCTATAGGTGCTACCCATTGAACCATTAAAAATTTTGCAGTATCAACATCAAATCCAAAGTTAGTAGCTATTTTAGAACCTAATACCAAAAGGCTTTCTCCAAATGGCTCTGCACTTAAGAGAAATCCTAACCCAGCAAATGAAAACATAAAAAATATCATAAATTTTTTAAGCTTTTGGGGGAGATTGGAAATAAGCAATGCTGGACCTTCCAATTCAGGTTCTCTTTTCCCCATCCTTGTAGCTAAATATATATATATTCCAAATATTGTAAATAATATCAAAGTATCAATTAAACTTAAATTTCCTTTAAACGGAAGTATAAAGCAGTATAATGTAGATAATAGTAAAAAAGTGATTTCTAATATATTAGTTTTATCTAATTGAATATAATTAGGGGATTCTGGGGATCTTTTTGATTTAGCTATTAAATATACTATTAAAATGAGTGGCCAAACTAAGCCGATTAGCATCCTATTTGCCCCTGTCATGTTGCTTATTGCATAATGAGTATATTCTTCTTTAATTGCTGCCATATAGGTAAAATAGATATCAACTACATACTCGGGCAAAACGTTTATTATAGCTAATAAAGCTAAAACAAAATTTGGGGGTAGATATTCTTGAAGTACTTCAGAAGCCCAGCTAACTATAAATGCGCATGCTATTATCGTTATTCCTGTTAAAATCGCACTTGCTAATGCATAATGCTCATAATCCCATTTAAATAAACCTATTAAAGTTAATGTTTTTATTATCATCCAGGGTAAGGATATTAAAAACATTAATATTAACAGATTTGTATATTTTTTTTGAGTAGATTTATCTAATTGGTGGTTATTATTTTTTTTATCTTCTTCTTTTATGTTTGTTAGCATTTTTTTTTCAACTCCTTTCTTTTTTCGGTATTTAATTATTTGATTTAATTTTTTTGATTGTTTTTTATTTTTATTTTATTGTTGTCTTATGATGTATTCTATTTTAGTTATATCTAAGGAATCTTTGAAGTTGTCTGGAAATCCTGGAGGTAAATTAGCGTTATCTATATCTCCCTCTTGTTCAGTTAGAGTATAAGTTTGGTTAATATTGGTGTTTGAGGTATCTATTATTATGTTTTGAATGGATCCGAAACCATAGGAATCTATAGGGTTTTGTCCAAAGTCATCTTCCATTTGATTATATCCAAAATTTCTTAAAAATACTAACACTATGAAATTATATATATTAGGGCTTCCTATTATATTATCTGGAATTAGAATATTAAAATTAAGAACGTTATTTGATATATTTGAGTTAGTGTCAATTATAATGGATGACCATTCTTCAGGGGTACTTGTATTTGGGCTTGGGGGATTAACTCTGTTAAACCTTTTAAATCCGTTTTCAAAAAAATATATATGACTCCATCTATCTATATTTAGATTATTAAAATCATTATCAAATCTAAAACATAAAGCACAGTAAAAATTATAATTAAAATCTTGATAATTATAGTTATAGCTAAAAGTAGGTTGGATATTATTTTTAAAGTAAACACTAATTGTTAATAATTTATTGGTAATTATTGGTGGAGCTATGGTAGGAGTTGGGGTTGCACAAGAACTTAAAAATAATAGTATTATACTTATTAAAATTAAACTAAAATAATATAAACTTTTTAAATTAAAATGTATTTTAGACATTATTTTATTTAATTATTTTTCTCTTTGATTTTCTTTGGATTATATAATATTGCAAATAGTATAAAATATATTCCCATTATTACTAATAGTACTTGAAAATAATCTATGTTTCTAAAGTATGATCTACTGGTTATTATTATAGCTAAACTAAAACTTATTAAAGCAGCGTCTTTTAGATATTTAAATTTTTCTTCTTTATTTGCTAAAAATAATAATAATGTTCCGTATATACTTATTATAATTAATACTATCAAATTAGGAAGAAATTCATTAAGATTTATTCTAAACGATATATCATAAATTTCCTGAATAACTAATATAATAAAAATAAAAGTAGTTATTAAAATAGAGTTTCTATCAATATTATTGAAATAACTATTATCTTTTAGGAGAGAATAATTATTTTTGTATATATAATAAAATATGATAGCACATATGATTAGCGTTATGTAGCTTATTGTTCTTAAGTTAAAAAATGGGAAATTGTTATCTGAATATATACTGTGATAACTATAAAAACTAAACAAAGGATATAATAAATGTAATAAAAAAACGAATATTAATATGTAAAAAATTATAATGGAATAATATGAAAAGCTTTTTAATAAATTAGGCTTGTTAATATAAAATAATAAACTAACTATACTTAAAATTCCATAAACTGTTATCATTAAATAAAATTTATCTATTAACATAATTTGGGATTTAATTATTTCTATAGGGGGTAAAATTAATGAAATCAAAATAAGAGTATTTATATTAGTTGAAAACATATTAAAAATTTTTGAATCTATTGCATTTTTTTCATTATTAAATAAAGAAGTAAATAAATTATTTATTTTTATATTAAAAACTATTAAAATAAGTAAGATTGTGTTTAAGATAGTTATAATTATTAATGCTATATTATTTCCTCCTAATAAATAAAATAAGAACCAAAATAATGTGCATGCTATAGGTAGTCCTCCCATAATACCTAAAACTATACTAAAAATCAAACTATTGCTTAATGTATAAAAATAATAACTAATTAAAAATGTGAATATTAATATATTAAACATTGATAATAATGGTGTTATTAAATAAATGTCATAATTTATTTTAATACTAAATTTATACATAAATAAAAAAGGAAGTATTAGAGAAATCAAAAATATAGGGGAATATTTAATATTTTTTAATTTAGCAATATTTTCTTCTTGATCTAATTTAGACAAAATAAATGTTAATATAGTCATTAATATAAATGTAATTATTAGGTAAAATATTCTTGTATAATCTAAGCTCCAGTAATATATTAAAAATAAAATAAAATTAATAAAAAACATTATGTAAGCAGATATTGCAAGAGATTTATATTCTTCGTTTTTATTTAAAGAGTATATATATAAATAGACTGTACTTAGTGTTAACCAAATTGTAAACCAATAAATATTATTTAATAAAGTTTGGATAGTTAAAGATAAAAATAAAATTATCATTGAGTAAAAAACCCAAAAAATGTTTTCATTTTCTTTCTTTTGATTATAAATATAGTAATTCGCTGCTAAAAATATAGTAAATAATAAACTATAAATAAAAGAAATAACATTAGAATGAATCCCTTGAAAATATATACTAAATTCATATGATCTTATTAAAAACACGCTTGTTGTCCAATAGATTAGATTTAATATAATGAAATATATTGAATCTATTATACTTAGCTTAGGTGATAGAATAATAAAATTAAAATAAAAAAGGAAATAATTTATTGATAAGAATATAATTAATGATAATGTATATTCTGTGCTTAAACCTTTTAAAGAGAAGAATATTATTACTGAAAGGATAAAAAACAATAAATTAATTATTCTCATTTCTAACCATTTAAATATATTAAAAGATACACTCATAAATGCATTTATTAGAGTTATGAAAAGTAGGTATTTATTGATATATAAATTTAAAGGGATATCAGGGAAAACTATAGATAAGTAAGCTCCAGCTGATGATAATACCATTAACACACTCGATTTATTTTTTAATGATAAAATCAATGATAATAAACTTATTCCAAAAACTATTATTAATGAATATATTAAAGGAAATATATTAAATAATAAAGAAGAAACAATTGTGTTAGTATATAATATTGTTATCCCTATTGCTTGTAATCCTATGAAAAAAAAATTACTTAGTTTTTCTTTATACCTATATGGTAATATAATAAATATTAATCCTAAGATAAATACTAATAGAAGTAGTATTTTTATATCTTTTATAAATTCTATTATGGAATATCCTATTCCTATTAGTAATAAAAATGCACCTATTATAAAAAAGATTTTCTCTAATATAAAATCTATTATTTTTTGTGATGAATTTTGTGATATTTTATTATTTTGTATTTCAGTATTATTGCTATCAATATTTTCGTTATAATTATTTAAACTATTCATTTTTTTGTTTTCTTTTAGATATGTATTTTATTATTTTTTCTATAACTTAAATTTTATTATAACTGATTTTATATTTATATTAAGATATTTTAGAAACTTTATGTGAAACATCTCACTTATTAAGCATTAGCTTATTTCTTCATTGCTGGATGCATTATACAACAAACTAAAGTTAATTTTACAAAAAAATAGATCTAAAGACTTAAGATTTAAACTTTTTACTTTTTATTCTTATAAACTCAGCAAGTCATATTATATTAAGATTTTCTATATACTATTCTGCCTTTTGTTAAATCGTAAATAGATAGTTGAACTACGACTCTATCTCCTACACTAACTTTAATAAAATTCACTCTCATTTTTCCTGATAGATGTGCTAGTACGGTATGGCCGTTATCTAATTTAACTCTAAACATTCCATTAGGCAAAGCTTCAATAACTTCACCTTCGGTTTCTACAAAATCTTTTAGAACTTTTATATTTTGTTGATCTTTTTTATTTTTTTTATTATGCATAAAAAAAATAAGCGGGGACGACGGGACTTGAACCCGCGACCTTTGGCGTGACAGGCCAACGTTCTAACCGTGCTGAACTACGCCCCCTTACATTATTACTATTCTATATTTATAACTTTTTCCCTCTTTTTACTTTTTCTTTAGTAAAATTTATTACTAAAATAATTAAATTAAAATAATTAACAGATATTACTTAAAATTTTGAAGGAAATTTTTTATTTTTTTTTAAATATAAATAAAATGAAAAACATAATAAAAATTTTTTATGATTTTTTAATTTTAAATTATGGATAATTTTATTGATATTGTTACTAAGCAAATTATTACTGCATTTTATCCTTTTTTAGTTTTTATTTATTTACTCATTTTTATTTTGTTTATTTTTAAATTTATTATTAATTTAATATTAAAGAAAATAGAGGAAAATAAGCTAAAAAAAATAGGAATAAATGATATAGATAATTTAGATGGTTTGACTTTTGAAAAGTATTTAGAAGTTTTATTTAAAAATATGGGATATAAAGTAATAAGGACTCCTTATATGCAAGACTATGGTGCTGATTTGATTTTAGAAAAAGATAATAAGAAAACTGTAGTTCAAGCAAAAAGATATAAATCAAAAGTAGGAGTTAAGGCTATCCAAGAAATCGTTGCTGCTAAAGGATATTATAAAGCTGATCATGCTATGGTTATTACTAATTCCCACTTTACTTTTAATGCTAAAAGATTAGCTAAAGAAAATAATGTAGAACTGTGGGATAGAAAAAAATTGATAAAAAATATTATACAATATTTATCTAATGATAATAAAAATGATAATAAACAAGCATTAGTAAATAATGAGTCATTTAAAGATGAACTTCAAACTGATATTAATTTTTGCTTTATTTGTAATAAAAGATTGACTGATAAAGAAATAGATTATTGTTTAAAAAATACTGATATTTTCAAAGGTAAAACTTACTGTTATAATTGCCAAAAGAAAGTATAATATATTATAAAATGTTAAAAACTTTGTAAAATATGTAATCAATTAATCCTTTATCGACTTTAATAAGCTTTTCGTTATTTAAAATAATAACCCATTCAAATTTAGCTGTTAGATAAAATTTGTAATTAATACTTCCGTAGATATCTAAAAATCCTAATGTTTCTGTATTTAGTATATTTTGATTTAATCTATTAAAGTATAGGTAAATATTTTTTCCTGATTTAGATATTTGTAAGTTGTAGTTAGAAAAATTAACATTAGCTTCAATTTTTTTAGCTTTGTTATAAAAATCCGATAATAAATTAAAAACTAAGTAATTGATATATTCTTCTAAAGTCATGTTATTTTTTTCTGGATTATTTATATTCTGCCTTATTTATATATTATTTATATTTTATTGTATTCCTGTGTTAGTAGTTAAGGAGATTTAATTTTTATTTATATATTATTTTCTAATGGATTCTTGTAAATTAATGCTAAAGGCTATGTAAGCGGGTAGAATAGACGATAAAAAGCCAATTAATATGCTTATTATTAAAATCTGTAAGAATACGTTAAAAGATAGTGATACTATTGGGATAGATAAATTAAGAGCTTTATAAAATGAATTTTGGAATAGTAAGCTAGAAATTATCCCTAAGATTATCCCTATAATTGAACCAATAAATGATATAATAATCCCTTCAAATAATACTGTTAAGAAAACTAAGAATCTTGGACTACCTATTGCCAATAATATAGCAAATTCTTTTATTCTTTCAAAAGTAGTTATTAAGATTGTATTAGTTGATGCTACTAAGGCTGTACTTATTGAAGCTATTATTATTACCACTTGTAAGCTCCTTAGTAATGCTATTAAAGAATATTGATTATTATTTACTTGTTCATTTTCATAAAAAAATAAATTAGGATAAGTGCTTTTTAATTCTTGAATTATTTTTTTATTTTCTAAATTATTTAGATTTGTTATAACCCATAACTGAGATAATGAATTAATATTAAATAATTGTATATAATCTTTATAATCTATAAAAATAGCATAGTCTTCATAGCCATTTAGTTTATTTAGTATTTTAGATATTCTAAACGGCTTGTTTTGGATAGTTATTATATCATTTTGTTTAAGATTTAACAGCCTTGATAGTTCTTTCCCTATTATTGCTGTTTGAGAAGAATACAAGATATTTACTTGTGAATTAGGATAAAATTTATCTATATAATTTAAATCTAATGAAATTATGGGGATTAGTTTATCATTTATTTTGATTAAGTCTTTAAATATAGGAGATATTATAAAGTTAGGATATTTATTTCTTAATTCTTGATATATATTAATATTTATTTTATAGGAACTTGTACTTACTACAATTGGTCCTAACTCTATTGGTAAATCTCCACTTGTTATTACTATATCTATTTTTTTTAAGTTTATTGAGTTTTTTATTGTTTTTAAAAAACCATCTATTATGGATAATAGCAAAAATGATATAAATATTGAGATAACTATTGAAAAAACTGTTAGAAATGTTCGTTCCTTTCTATATTTTAAATTACTATTTGCTAATTTTAAACTCAATATTAACATTTTTAGCTTTTTTATATAGGCTTTAGTTTTTTTATAAATTTTATATAAAATAAAAATTTATCCTTGTTAAAATGTATTCTAAAATTAATTAAATTAAAATTGAATTTAAACTAAATTAAATTTAAATGAAGGGATTCTTTTTTTTAAATAGAAGTAAAAAAAATAGAATATATTTTTAATGAATATTTTTTAATTTATTTATTTTTGTGGAGGTGTAATAATAATGATAAAAAGCAAAAAAATTTTTTTGTTATATTTTTTACTTTACTTTATTATTTTTATTTTAAATGTTAATGCTAAAGAAAATAATGAGGATAATTTTATTTTTGATGATTACTCTTTTTTGTCTCTTGTAGGAATTGATTCATTGGGATTAAGTTATCCAAGTAATTCAGATAATTCAAATTTAATTTTACAAAAAGTGGATTTTGTATCAAATTTAACAGCGGGTATCTATTTAAGTGAGTTAATTAAAAAGGATAATAATTTAAATAGAGTATTGATAATAAAAAGTAAGGATAATGATGTTGTTAATCTTTTTATCAAGGGCTTTCTTAGTGGTTATGATATCAATAAGGTATCCATTGTTGATGTAAAGCAAGTAAGAAACTATGATATTGATCATTTTAAAATAGTTGTAGCTTTAACAAGCGAAGCTGCTAATTTCCTTAAAGATAATTATAATCCGAATGCTCTTAATATTTATTCTTTAGTTTTAACTCCTTCTTCTTTAGGAGTAGAAAATAAATTTATTGGTTTTGCTGTTTATCCTGATATAAATCAAGTTCTATTAGAACTACGAAAAAATTACCCTACTATTAAAAATATTGGTATAGTGTATAGTTTAGAAACATATAACTTAAATAAGAACTACAGCTATCAAAAAATAGGAATAAACTTAATTCCTATTAATGTAAATAATTATAATATAGATAAAATTGAAAACAGATTTAAAGAATGTGATGCTATATTTATAATACCAGATGTTTTTACTTTGGAAGAAGAAAATCTATTTAAAATAATATATAAAGCTAAAAAAAATAATAAATTATTGTTATCTACTCATAAAGTTTTATTAAATTATGGTGTAGATTTAGTATTTAGTGTAGATTATGAAGCTTTAGGTAAGCAAGTTTCTAATTTTATTAAAGGATATTCATTTGATAAAAAAGATAAAAAAATGGAAAAATATCTAATCTTTAGCGATAAATTTATAGTATTTACTAAAGGTTATTAAAATTTAGTTACTGAAATTTCTTAATTTATTTATTATAATTGATTAATTTAAAAGGAGGGGAGTTAAATGCTATTAAAATTTATTAAAATTAAGTATATTGTATTTTTTTTATGTTTATTATTAATTTCAATTTGTAGCGTGTTTGTATTTTCTGAAGAATCCAAAAATAAAGAAAATTTTGAAAAAAGCAATAATGAAGATAAGATAGAGTTATTAGATTATACTAAAACTTTTGATGATAAATCCTATATAGAACAAGAAGTTAATTTTATAACTACTGTTAATAGTTTAACTAAGTATACACAAAGTATATTAAAATCTACAGCTAGTATATCAATAGTCCAACCATTTGAGTTAAGATTATTTTATTATCCTGATTTAAAGACTTTACTTAATTTTACACCAGGGTTATATGTAGTAGAAGATGGAGCTAACTGGTATTTAGGAAATAGAGGTATCCAAATACCTGGTAGTGTTAATTCCAGAGCTTTAATACTTTTTAATGGTTATCAAACTAATGATTATTATTTTGGATATCCTTTGAATTATCCTTCTCATTTTATACAGAATGTGGAAGTGGTTCATGGGTATTCTAATGTGTACTTTGGAAGTAATTCATTGCTTGCAACTGTCAATATAATCCCTAATTTTAAGTATTATAATCAAGATTATTTAAAAGAACAATTATTTAATGTATATACGTTTGCTAATTTTAATGAAAATAAAGTTAATACAATAAATGGTTTTATGTTTAATAAAAAGATGGGTAAATATTATTTAACTGTGGGTAGTGAGTTTATAAATTATAAAGGTAGGAAAATATTCTTTAAAGAGAGATATCAGACTTTTGGTGGTACAATAGAAGATAATACTTCTTTTTATAAAGACAGAACCTGGAGCTATTATGAGTATATTGGTTTATATAATGAGGATGAGCAGATTTACTTTGCTAACTATGGTCATAGATATTCTTTTCCTACGGGCCCTGGATCTTTTCAATTAAACTCTATTTTATCTTACTATATGGATAAATACAGATTTTTTTATTATCAAAAAACTTTTCAGTTATTTTCAAATATTCAGTTTACTACAAAATTAAACTACCAAAAGTATTCATTTGACGATGAATTACCATATATTAGTTTTCCTGTTATAAATGTGGATAAAGGAGCTATTGAAGTTATTTCTTTTGAAAATAATTTAAATATAAAACAACGAAAATATGATTTATTATTTGGTATAGATATAAAAAAAATACAAGCAAAGATTTCTAATTTTGATGCGAATTTTTCTTTTGATCCTAATGAAAGATATAATGTTAGTGGTTATTATTCTAATGTGTTTAATAAATTTTTTATCTATTCTTTATATTTCCATTTAGATTATTATTTAAGAAATGATTTGATATTAGCATTGGGAGGAAAATATGATAATTATGCTAATATTTATAAAGATAAATATTATATCTATGATTCTCCTATTTTTGGTATTAATGAATTTAAAATTACTAATGTAATGGTTTCTCCTGTTTTTATTCCTAAGTTTGCTTTGATTAAGTTATTAAATGAGAATAGCTCATTAAAGCTCATTTATTCTCAAAATGTCAGATTTCCTTCATTATTTGAGGTATATAGGAATGCTTATTGGAATGCTTATTTGGATCCAGCATCTTTAGTACCTCTTACTTTGTCTTATGAAAAACATCACACTTTCGAACTTGTTTATTATAAAGAAAAATTGGAAAAAAATAATAAAAGTTATTTTACTTTTTGTATTTACAAAAATAAAATAAAAGATCTTATCTATGAGCAGCCTGCTCCTACAATCTTTGCTTTTACTATAATAGGTTATAAAAATTTAGCTGACTTAGAAAATATAGGAGCTTTTATAGATTATGTTTATCAGATAGATGATAAAAGTTTTTTCAGGTTTTCTACTTCTTATTCAAATGTTAGAATAACAAATCCAATACCCGGCATTTTTGAGTATATGCCTAATTCCCCTAAATTACTAGCTTTAGTAAAATATGGTTATAAATTTAAAAATAATTTAAGTGTAGCATTAGAAGTTAAGTATACTTCTGAAACCTTAATAGATGATGTAAGAAGATTAATACAAGCTGCTTCATTATCTTATCCTATCCCTTCCGATTTTAAAGTAAAACCATATACTATTGCTAATTTAACTGTAAATTATTTTATTGATAAAAATTCTTATATAACTTTTTATGTTAATAATTTATTTAATGAAAAATACTATTATCCTTTAAGTTATAGTGCTAATGCTCCAGTTACTAAGTATCCTGGCTATAAAAGGAATTTTTATATAGGTATAAATTATACCTTTTAAAAGTTAAGCTTACATTTATTTATTGTTAATTAAGCTAATAACTTTGTTTTTTTAAGTGCATTTAATCAGTGTTAAAATATTTAGTTAAAAATATTTTAACAATTTTTAAAATAAAATTAACATTTTTTACATTTTTTATATTTTTTTTATTAAAAATTTTTTAAAATAAATAAATAATGTTTATCAAGTAAGTGAAAAAATATTAACAAAAATTGGTAATTAAACAACATGTAATTTTTAATTAACTAAAAATAATAAAAAGGGAGGGATTATAAAGTGCATGTTAAAAATATAGATTTTTATAGATCTAATCAACTATTTAGTTTTAATTGTATAAATGAAAATAAAAATATTTCTATTAAAAAGAATACTGATTTTTTTAATAATATTGTAGATTTGCTAAAAATTCAACAGAAAATTGTTAATATTCTTATAAATTCTTTGAAATCTGAAATATTTGAAGAAAACAAAATCGGTAATGAATACCTAAATTCATCAAATAATATCCCTAAATTAGAACCAAATAATTTTATAGCCACTAGAGGACCAGTATATGTTAATTCCCAAAAAATCAAAATAATTGTAAATAAAGTTATAAATTCATCCCTAAAAATTATAGATGTTTATAAAAATTGGTATTCTCACGATTATGTCTCAGCTTCAGCTTGCCCAACTAGAGGAGGTAAATATCCTATTCCACCAGCATATAAAAAATCTTATCCTTCAGCTTGCCCAACTAGAGGAAATATATTTCCAAGAAGAAATAAATCATACTGAAGAAGATAAATATTTTTTGAAAAATGAGAATCAAACATGCCAGCTACTCAATAAGAAAAAATATATATAAATTTTCAAATTTTAAAATAATAATTAATTTAAACATATTATTAGTTAAAAAAAATTAAAAAAAAATTAAAAAAATTAACTTTTTTTTAAAAAATTTAACTTTTTTTTAGTTGATTTTTTTTTTTTAATATTATATTTTAATTGTTTAGTAGGTAAAGTAAATAGCTTTTTATAAAAGGAGGTGTTAAATATGTTTTCAATCGGAGAAAGATGGGGGATAAGCAAGAATCCTTATATTGTAGAGAGAGATGAATTTGGGACTTATAATGAATCTTCTAAGAGTATTAATGAAGATAATATAGAAAACAATAGAAATTTTATAGAAGACAGAGTAGAAATTAGCCCTCAGGCTAAGGATGAGTTAAATAATATTAATCTTGAATCTCACGGACCTTCGCGAGGACCAATTAATAAAAGAGATTCTTAATTTTTTTATTATTTTAAACTAATTTTAGCTTACTTCAAATGTTATAAAAAATGAATTAATAAAATAATATATAATATAAATAAGAATAAGGATGTCTGTGCTTCACCATAACATGGTATCTAAAAAATAAAAATAACATAATTAATTAAAATTAAAAATCAATGAATTTATCAAATGTTGTTATTCCGTTATTAAAAGTTATAAAATATTTTCCTTTCTTTTTTATTATTTCTTTTTCATTGTAAAAATAATCTACTACCCCTGGAAAATAATAATAATAAGTTAAACTATTTTTATAATAATAATCTTTTATATCTGTTTTAAAAATTAGATAATTTTGAGATTTATATGGATTTATTTTATTTGAATAAACTGAATTTATTAAATTTGAGTTAATATAAAAATTAACAGAACTACCACCATCTAAATTCAATACATCTTTTATATTAGTTATTAAATTATTAGAATATAAATTACTTAAAAAATTAGGAATATCATATATATTTAATCCTTTATTTCTTTCATAATTATAAGGTATAACTGAAATAATGTTTAAAGTATTATCCTGAGTATTAACTATTAAGGTTCTAGCAGCTTCTTTTATTATATTATTCCCTTTTTCCCCAAATGCTTCTTTATCTAAATCCATTACATAACTGTAATCTTTGTATATTAGCGGCCCAGATTGTAACAGAATATCAATATCATACATTTTCTTTGTTGTATTTACCAATTTTATAAACTCATATCTTATATTAGTTAAATAATCAAAAATAGTTATAAAGCTTTTATTATCTTTATCTTTTAATATACTAAAATATCCCCTATTAGGTCTATATTCAACAGGAAAAGAAATTATATTATTATCATCTACCACTCCCGCTACTGTAAAATATTTATCATCTTTCCTAGCAAAATAAGTTCCATTAATTGCTATATAAAAACTATCGTACTTATATTCCAATTTATTTTTCTTATCTAAATTAATAAAATCTACTTTATAAGGAACTAAAAAATTAAAAATTATAACATTTATAGCATTTGATTTATTGTTGAACTTTTCAACAATATAGTTGTTATATAAATATGCAAAAATTTTATTAGTTTTTTTATCATAAAATTCTATCTTATTTATTACTTTAAAATTAAGTGGAATTTTTATTGTTAACAGATTATTGTATAATTCTTTTTTTATTAATTTATAAGGTACAGGATAATTTAGATTTATATAAATTTTTGTTATGTTATCTTCATTATTTACTTTAACATTTTCTAAGCTATTTAATATTGTTAATTTTTCAGTTTCTTTAAAGTTAATGATAATTTCTTTAAAAGATTTGTAAGTTATGTCTAAATTATTAAATATCTGTTTTATTCTATCAAGATTTGTACTATATAATTCTATATTTATAAACTCATTATTGACATTTTGATATTCTTGGGACTGATAAATATTTAATTCACCTGCTATAGAGTAATCTATTAAGTAATTAATTATAACTATATAAAAAATAAAAAAAATATACGAAAACTGTATTTTAAAGTTTTTATACATTTTTTGGCTTTTTATATATTCATAGATTATCCTATACATTCTTAGATTATTTGATTTTAAAGGAATTAAAAATAAAGTAAAAATCTTTTAGGCAATTTTCGAAATCTTTTTTGTAGTTTGTATATGTTAATAAATAAAAAGCATGGGGTTTTAGGATATAATATCTTATAGTTTTGAAGTCTAGGGTTCCTTGGGTAAATTGGTACTCTAATATATATACTTCTTTGTCTTGTATTTTTTGCTTTTCATTTTTTAGAATATCAAATTTTTCTAGTAATGATTCTTTCATATTTTTTAATTCATTATTTATATAATCTTCTATGTTTTGGTTAGTTTTTATTGTTTTAATGTATATGTTAGCTGTTGGGCTTTGGGTATTTATTAACGCTAAATCTAAATCAGCTAATTTCTCTATTAGCTCCCAATTATTTGGATAATTAAATGTATAATCCTTAGTTTCATAAATTTTATAATTTGAATTCTCATTTACATTTGAACCATATGAATATATCTTTAAAAAAAATATTTTTATTAAAATTAAAAGAAATAGAACTTTTTTTATTGTTTTCATATTTCATTATTATTTTCTATATTTTATTCTTTTTCCCTTTTAATATTTTTAATTTCTTTAATTATGAAAGTATTTTAGTATTAGTAGGAATTTTTTTTATTTTTTTATAAATTGAATAATAGGGAGAGGTGATTTCTATGCTTATGGTTAATAAAACAACTTTATACTATAAAGATAATTATAAAGATAAATTTAGATGAAATTTTATAAAATTCTTACTAATAGAAGATAAAACAGATTTTAATAAAGTAAAAGATGAATTAGTTAATGTTTATTTAAAAACCTATGAAAATATTCCGGATTATCACTATAAAAATATTCAAGATATTAAAGATTATATAGAATGGTTATTCTATCATAAATCTAATGATCTAAATAAAAATTTAATTATAATAGCAGTTGATAATAATAATAAAAAGGTAGTTGGTTTTATAGCAGGTGATACTTATTATTATGATAGAGAATTAGAAGATTATGCTATTGCTATTCATGAGATAAGTATTATTCCAGAATATCAAGGGCTTAAAATAGGATCTACTTTAATGAATGAATTATTAGAAACTGCTAAGAAATATAATAAAGATAAATCTTTAAAAGCTAAGTACTCTGTTTTATATGTTGGAGAAAAAAACTATAAAGCTATTAATTTCTATAAGAAATTAGGCTATACTTATTTTTCTAAACACGGTAAATGGATTAAAATGATAATGCACCTAGATTAATTCCCTTTATTTAATAAATATTTTTTTTATTTATTCAATTTTATAAATGATAACGTTTTACAAATAAAAAGGGATGGATTTAAATTCACAGAAAAATAAAAAGGAAAATTAAGTTGTATTTATATAGCTAAAATTTAAATAGGAGGTAAAGTTTAATGAAAGTAATAGGGGTTTTAACGAGTGGTGGGGATAGTCCGGGAATGAATGCTGCTATTAGAGCTCTAACTAGAGCTGCCTTAGATAATAACTTTAAGGTAATTGGTTTTCTTAAGGGATTTAAAGGAGTTTTAGATAATGAGTATATTGAATTAAATGATAGGAGTGTTAGTGGGATAATAGAGAGAGGAGGAACTATTTTACAATCTTCTAGGGAACCAAGGTTTTTTGATTTTAATTATCGACAAATCGCTTATTCTAATTTAAATAATCTAAATATTGATACTTTAGTTATAATTGGAGGTAATGGGAGTTTTAATGCTGCTTATAAAATATTCAAAGAATCTAATATTAAAGTTATTGGGATAACTGGTACTATTGATAATGATATTTATCCAACTGAATATACTTTGGGTTATGATACTGCTTTAAATACTGCAAAAGATGCTATAGATAAAATTAGGGATACTGCTTACTCTTTTGAGAGGGTTTTTATTGTTGAGGTAATGGGTAGGGATTATGGACAATTACCTTTAGAGGTTGCTTTATCTACTGGTAGTGAAATAGTTTTAGTCCCTGAATTTAGAATAGATTTAGAAAAAATAGCTCAAAAAATTCATACTTTTAAACAAAAAGGTAAAAAACATGTCATTATTGTTTTATCTGAAGGATATTCTAATGCTTTTGAGTTTTATAATCAATTAAATCCAATTTTAAAGAAGTATAATGATTATGAATTAAAGGTTAGTGTATTAGGACATATACAACGTGGAGGAAGCCCTACTGCTAGGGATAGACTCTTTGGTACTTTAAGTGCTTATAAAGCTATTGATGCTATCTTAAAACAACAAAATGGTTACTATGTTGGACTCATTAATAATAAGTATGATTTAATCCCTTTAGAAGAAGCAATCAATAATAAGAAAACTATTAATAAAGATTTAATTAGATTTTTAGAAGAAATTGCTGTATAGTTCATAAACAAGATTTTTGTTTTTTATTTTTTATCTTTTTATATCCTATGTAGTTAAGTTTTTTTAGTAATTATCTTTTATTAAAAAATAAAATAAAAATAAAAATCTTTTGCTAAAAAGATAATCTAAAAATGAAAAATTAACTCAAAATGATAAATCAAAATTAAAAACAAATAATAAATAAAGAAAATAAATCTAATTTAATAGTTAATGATGAAAATTTTACCTAAAGGATATAATTTAAGAAGTATTGAATTATATAATAGCTACTAATTATTGAATAATACAATATTAATAAAATTAATAAAAAGGTGATAAATGTGATAGTTGATGTATATAATTTAAAGAAAATCCTATTAGATAAAGGGATAAAACCTTCATATATAAGATTAAAGATTTTAGAATATCTAATAACAAGGGAAAATCACCCAACAGTAGATGAAATTTATAAGGAATTAAAGAATATATTTCCTACATTATCAAAGACGACTATATATTTAAATCTTAATTTATTTGTAAAAAATGATATAGTAAAAGTTTTAAATGTAGATAATAATGAGCAAAGGTTTGATTTTATAAAACAAGAACATATAAACTTCTTTTGCGAAAAATGTAAAAAAATTTATGATATAACAATAAAAGAAATTAAAATAAAATATGAAGAAATAGAACACGAAATAAATGATACTGTATTATATTTTAAAGGAGTATGCAAAGAATGTAAAAATCAAAAAATAACTAATTTAAATAATTAGAAATAAAATAATGGAAATAATTTTTGAAATAGATTTAATAAAGAATTTTTTATTAATAGTAGGAATATCAATATTATGTGGTTTCTTAATAGGGTTAGAAAGAGAAGTTAGGCAAAAACCAGCGGGATTAAAAACAATAACACTAGTAACAGTAGGAAGCGCTATATTTACTTTTATATCAAAATATGGTTTTACTGGGAGTGCTGTAGATAGTAGTCGGGTAGCTTCACAAATAGTAAATGGTATAGGTTTTTTAGGAGCAGGTACTATAATAAGAAGCGGATTAAAAATAAAAGGATTAACAACCGCAGCAACCCTATGGATAGCCGCATCCATAGGAATGGTCATAGGAGCAGAAAAAATCTTTGCCGGAATTGTTGGAAGCTTCATAGTATTTTTAACATTAATAATCCTTAGAGCTTTAGAAAAATTATTATACGAAAACTTTAATATATTTTATATAAAAATTAAATATAACTTAGATAATCTAAAAAATGATCAACAAATAACTATATTAAATGAATTTAAAAATAAATTAAAAGAACTTAATATAGATATCTTAGAAGAAAGTGAAATACCAAATGGAAATATCCTTAAACTTAAAGGTAATAAAAGTAAAATAAAATCTGAATTAAATAAAAAATTAAAAAATGAATTCTATACTGTAAAATTATTTGAAGTAAAGGATATATAAAAGATTATGCCTGAATTCCCTGAAGCAACTACTATAGCTTACCAATTAAAACAATACCTAAATATCCCTAATAACAATAACTCTTCTATTACTTTAAAAAAAATAAATATATACAAAGAATCAATAATAAAAAATATAGGATTAATTGATGAAATAATAAACAGGGATCTCCAAGAAGTTTCTAATTATGGGAAAATTATTTATTTTAAATTTAAAGATGATTACTGGATATTATTCCATTTAGCTTTAACTGGAGCGCTACTTATTAAAGAATTAATTGATCTTAATAAGATTAATTATTTTGAAAAATATAAAATAATAGAGTTTGTTTTTAATGAGATCAGAGATGGTAATAATTTAAAAGATAAAATTATTTTATTTACAGCTAAAAGGCTATTTGAAAAAGTAATATTTATAAAAGATAATAATCCATTTAAAAAGTATGGCCCACCATTTAATAAATTAAAACCAATAGATTTTATTAATATTTTATCCAAAATTAAAAAGCCAATAAAATTAGCTTTAATGGATCAAAGTTTAATAGCAGGAATAGGTAATATTTATGCAATAGAGGGGTTATTTTGTGCTAAAATTTCCCCTTTAAGAAAAGCCTGTGATATAACTGTCCAAGAATACTATAAATTATATTCCTGTTTAAAAGAAATATTAAAAGAATCAATAAAAAATAGAGGATCAACTATAAGTGATTATGTAGATGCTTTAGGAGAATATGGAAATTTCCAAAATTTTCATAAGATATATAATAAATCAAAATGTCCACAATGTAATAATAAAATAAAAAAAATTAAAATTGAAGAACGAATAACTTACTATTGCCCTGATTGTCAAAAATAAAAATAAATATGTATGAAATATTAGATCATACAGCTGATATAAAAATTAGAATACAATCAATTAATTTATTTGATTTTTTTAGGGATTTAATTTTTGCCTTAAAAGATATCATCAATTATGATTCTAATTCTTTAAATGATTCAAAAATAAGAAATAATATAAAAAATATAAAAGTAGTTTTATCAGATTTCGATGATTATCAGAAGATATTTAATTTTATTTCAAAGTTTATATATTATTTAGATGCAAAATCAATTTTAATAGAAGATATAAATTATATTAAGCTAAAGGAAAGTAGCTGGGAGTTAAGTTTAAAAGGATTAAAAATAGATAAGAAAAAATTTAAGGGATACTTAAAAGCACCAACTTATTGTGACTTTAATTTCAAAAGCCAATTTTATTTAGAGGTGATAATCGATGTATAACTTTGGGATAATATTAGCTGGAGGAATTGGAAGTAGATTATTCCCAATTTCTAGGATATCCTATCCTAAACAATTTCTAAAAATATTTAATAATAAAAGCTTACTAAGATTAACATATGAAAGAGTTATAAATGAATTTGACGATGTTTTAATTTGCTCGGGAATAACTTATAAACACTTAATAGAACAAGAAAATATAACTCCAGAAAAAATAATATTAGAACCAGAAAACGCTAATACTTCTGCCGCTATCTTGCTTTCTATTAAATACATTCTTTTAAAATATAATCTAAAAGAAGCAAACTTTGTATTTTTACCTTCTGATCATTTTATATTTAATGAATTAGAGTTCGTTAATTCCTTAAAGAAAGGATTAAATTATACTTATAAAGGTATAATAACAATAGGTGTTAAGCCAGATTATCCTTCTACTCATTATGGGTATATTAAACTAAATCCAAATCAAATAATAGAAAATAATATATTTAAAGTAGAAAAATTTATAGAAAAACCTAACAAAGCACGAGCTAAATATTATTTAAAATCTGGAAATTATTTATGGAATTCTGGAATTTATATTTTAAATAGTTCTTATTTTTTTGAAGATTTTTATAAAATTAATCCCGATTTTAGAGATTTTATTAATTTAAGTTATCAAGAGTTATTAAATAATTACAAAAGTATTCCCAAAATTTCTATTGATTATTCATATAGTGAAAAAAGTGAGAATTTATTAGTTGTTAAATCAGAATTTAAGTGGTCAGATGTAGGTACCTTTGAAGAAATCGCTAAAATATATTTATATCTCCAAGAAAATCATAAAATAAACCAAAATAATAATGAAATTTTTCATTTAAATTCTAATTCTCATTTAATAAAAGATAATCAGAACTTAAAAAATAAAAAATACTGTTTTATAGATTGTAATGATTTAATAGTAGTAGATACTGTTGATTTTTTGTTGGTATCTAAAAAAAATAGTAGTTTTAAAATAAAAGATATTTTAAATAGAATAGAACCTGAGATATTAAAATATAATGTTATAGATTATCGTCCTTGGGGATATTATAAAGAGTTAGATAAAGAACCAAATAAGTACAGAATAAAATTTATCTGTGTTTATCCTAAGCAAGAACTATCTCTACAATATCATAACTTTAGAAAAGAATACTGGTTTATATTAAAAGGTAATGGTTTAGTTATTATAAATGATAAAAAAATAACCGTTAAAGAAAATGATATTATAGAAATTCCATATAAAGCTATACATTCTATAAAAAATAACGGCGATCGAGATTTAGAATTCATTGAAATACAAGTAGGAGAAAAATTATCTGAAGATGATATAATTAGAATTAAAGATATTTACCAAAGAGTTTAATTAATTAAAATATAAAATATAAAATATAAAAATATAACATATATAAAAAGAGGTGTTAAGAAATGTTAAAAACAGAAGATTTTATTAAGATATCAGATTATAAATATAAGCATACATTAAATAATGCAGTAATATATATAGATGATATAGCTAATGTAGAGTCAGAGAGCTTAAAGCAATTAATTAATGTATCAAAATTACCTGGCTTAGTAGGAGATGCTATAGCTATGCCTGATATTCATTGGGGGTATGGATTTCCTATAGGTTGTGTAGCTTGTACAAATTATAACGAAAATGGGATTATATCTCCTGGAGGCATTGGTTTTGATATTAACTGCGGGGTTAGATTAATTAGAACTAACCTAAAACATACTGAGATTCAAAAATATAAAGAAAAGATATTGGATGAATTATTTAAGGAGGTTCCAGCAGGATTATCTAGTGAAAGTGATATAAGGTTATCTAAAAATGATTTTAAAAAAGCAATATTAAAAGGAGTTAATTGGGCTTTAGAAGAAGATTATGCTAATAAAAATGACATTAATTTTATAGAAGATAATGGTTTTAAAAAAGATTGTACTTTTGATTATATTAGTAAAGAAGCAATTGATAGAGGAAAAAATCAATTAGGAACTTTAGGTAGTGGGAATCACTTTTTAGAGCTTCAAATAGTAGACGAAATATATGATGAATACATTGCTAATAAGCTTAATTTATTTAAGGATCAGGTGGTTTTAATGATACATTGTGGTTCTCGAGGGTTTGGACACCAAATCGCTACTGATTTTATTAATTTAATGTTGAAAGTTATGGAAAGTAAATATAAAATTAAGGTAGAAGATAAGCAATTAGCATGTGTTCCTGCTAATTCAGATGAAGGGCAAAAATATATCTATTCTATGAATTTAGCCGCTAATTTTGCTTTTATAAATAGACAAATAATTACTTACAAAATTAGAAAAGTATTTAAAAAAATATTAAATATAAAAGAAGTTGAAATAGTTTATGATATAAGTCATAATATGGCTACTATTGAAGATTATTTTTATAATTCTAAGAAATATAAATTAGTTATGCATAGAAAAGGTGCAACTAGGGCACTTCCTCCATATCATCCATCTTTACCAAAAGAATATCAAGAAATTGGTCAACCCGTTTTAATTCCCGGTGATATGGGGAGATATTCTTTTGTATTAGTTGGTACAGAAACAGCATATAAAGAAACATTTGGACATACTTGTCATGGTGCTGGTAGAATTAAAAGTAGAAGTCAAGCTAAAAAAACTATAAACTATCAGGAACTAATGAAAGAATTAGAAGCCAAGGGAATAAGTATAAGGGCTGCTAGTAAGGCAACTGTTGTAGAGGAGGCTCCGCAAGCTTATAAAGATGCTCTCAATGTTGTAGATATTGTCCATAATGCTAATATCTCTAAAAAAGTTGCCAAACTAAGACCTATTGGCGTAGTTAAAGGATAAATATATTTATTTTTTATTAATTTAATCTTTATTTCTATTATTTTTCTTTCTTTTTGTTTTAATTGTTCTTCTTTTTGTTTAGCCTCTATTTCCTTTTGTTTCAATTGTTCTTGGTATTTTTTTAATTCATCTTCAAAGATTGATTTAGCTATATATTGTATTAACGGATTATCTTTATACATCTTTTTTATTTTTTCTTTCTCTTTTTGTCTATCCTTAACATCCTTAAAACTTCACCATTGATACTTTAGATCTCTTTAAATACATTAACTACTTATCATTTTCAACAATATCTCCTATTTTTCATTATATATTCCTTTTTTTGTCCTCTTTTCTACTAGGTCTATCATTATTTAATAAATTTATGAGGATAACTTCAAGTTTAATAAAATCTAATTCTTTTTATTGCTTATTTCTATATTTTCTTTTACTTTGGAATAAATTGGATGTTTTTCTTTTATTTTGATAGCTTTTATATCTGTTATATTTTGTATTTTAAATAAATCAGATAAAAGTTAAGCTAGGGTATCTGGGTTTTCATAAAATATACTTTTTAGATAATAATATAATAAATTTTTTATTCTCTTGCTTTTTAAAATTTCGTCTTTAATTTAGCTATTATCAAAGCAATAAATTCTTTTTAAATAATTTAAATATCTAGATTTTAAATTTAATAAACCTTAATTTATCAATAAATTTGGCATGTAAATTATATAAGTTATTATATTTATTATGTAAATCTGTATCATCTGTAATTGGAAAATAATTTAATTCGTTTATTATATCATTTTCAAAATATTTTATTAATTCTTTTTTTAAATTATCTTGATTTATAGGTATATTTTTTAATTTTATTTTCTGTAAGCTCATTATTAATTCTATAGTTAATATCTTAAAAGCTATTTTTATAGATTTTAAAAGATTCTTAGTAGAAACCTCAGAATGAGTTATAAAATCTTCTTGATTTAAACTAACAGGATAATTATTAATACTAACGTAATTAGTGTATGTTTTTAATTCAGCTAATAAATGTGCTGTAAGATAATGAGAAATCATAAAACCACTACTTAAACCAGGCTTAGATGTTAAAAAATCAGGATTTAATAAGTGATTTTGCCTTTCATATGAAATATTAGCTACTTGAAATATATGAATTTTCATATGATCACTAAAAGTTGAAATAGTATTTCCGTGGAAATTACCAGCTGAATAAAAATTATTTTCTATTAATAAAGGATTATCACTAGCAGTATTTAATTCGTCATCTACTATTTTCTTAGAATTTTCAATAATTATATAAAAAGATTCTAAAATCTGTGGGTAACATCTATAACTATAGGGTACTTGTAAAGCATAATCTTCATAAAAACTTAGCAAAAGATTTTTTAACAAACTGTTTATCTTTTTTAATATAATTAAAAAAAACTTATTTTTTCTAGTCTTAGATACTTCTAAATTAAAATGATTATAGTTAATATTATTAGCAATTAAACTTAAAGAAAAAACAAAATTAGAAAAACTTATTAAATATTCTACAAGAAAAACTCCAAAAGAGAATAAAGTTAAAGAAAAAGCTACTCCGTTTATAAAAGCAATTGCTTCCTTAGGTTTAAATTCATAAAATTTAAATTTAGATTTATTTTTAAGATTTTTTATTTTATTAGCATTAATAAAAGATGCTGCAATAGAAGCTAAAGGAATAAGATCCCCACTTCCACCAACAGAACCATAAAATGGAATAAAAGCCACATACCCACTTTCTATATAATTTTTTATATACTCTATTAAATCCAAACTAACACTACTATACCCTAAAGATAATTGCTTCAATCTTATTAAAATAGTAATAACTGAAAAAATATCGTCAATATCTGAGCCATAACCAGCAAAATGAGAATATATCAAATTATTTTGTAATTCCTTTAAATTATTAGAATCTATTATTTTATTATAAAGTTTTCCAAAACCAGTATTAATCCCATACACCTTTTTATTTTCTTTTAAAATTTTTTCAAGTATAGAATATGATTTAATTATATCTTCTTTTTCTTCCTTAGAAATTAATATTTTTAATTTAGGAATTTCAGCTTTGTTAAGATATATATAAAATAATTCCTTTAAAATTTTATAGTTTAAAGATTTTAATTTTATTTTTAAGCTCATACAACTATATATTTAAACAAAAACTAGAATTTCTTTTATAAATTTTTCAGCAAATTCTTTTATAATTTTAATTATATCATCCTTATAATCAAAATAGTAATCTCTATTTTCTAATATATTTAAAATTAAGGATAATTTAGAATCATCAGATAAATTAATTAATTTTCTACCCTTAAATACATTATTATTCAACATAAAAAAGTAATAAATACTAAGCAAATTACTTTCAATAGATACATATAAACCTAATGGATATCTACAACCTAACTTTAAATATCCCATAATTTCTCTTTCAATAGTAATTTCTATAAAAGTTTTAATGTCATTTATTTTAAACAATTTTTTATTAAAGAATGAATTTATTCTAGTTTGTAAAGCAATAACCGCTTGCCCAACAGCAGGTACTAATTCATCTAATGAAAATTCATAAGATATTAAACTTTCTAAATTCATTTTCTTAATAGCGGCTTTAGCTAAAACAATTGCATCATATTGATTTAATTCTTTTAGTTTTTTTATTCTAGTATCCACATTTCCAGTAATATCTTTAAAAACCAAATCAGGTCTAAGCATCTTTAACTGTTCTTTTCTTCTTAAAGAAGAAGTACCAATTACACTATTTTTAGGTAATTCCCAGAAAGATTTATTATCCTTAGATATCAAAATATCATTAGGTTCTTCCCTTTTTAAAACGACTCCAATAAAAGTAGAATCATTAATAACATAAGGAACATCTTTTAAACTATGTACTGCAATATCAATTTCCTCATTTATTAAAGATTCTTCTAGTTCCTTTACAAACGAGTTAGTAGTGTAATTTTTCTTATCTCCACTTGTTTTTACAATCTTTACAAAAAAATCAAAATCTGGGAAAAAAATTCTTAGCAAACTAAGTACCCTCTCAGTTTGAATTAAAGCTAACTTAGAACCTCTACTACCTAATATTATCTGCTTTCTAAAAATATGTGTATTATGAGTTAAAGTTAAAAATTCTTTATGTTTTTTTGATATCCTATATATTAGCTTTTTTATATACTTTTCTAATAAATCTTTACCATACAGATTATTAAATAATATTTCATTTTTAATATCATCCATTTCCTTATAAAAATTAATCAATTTTTTATCTAAAACTCTTGAAATAATATAATCATAAAACTCTTTAATTTTAGATTTAATAAAAAATTCAATAGCATTATCTAAATTAGAATCATTTATATTAAAATTGGCAATTTCTTTTAATTTATCTAAATTAATAAGTTTAAAATTATTAGATATATAAGGATCAACACTTCTAGGTAATCCAAAATCAAAGATAATTATTTCTTTATTTATACCTTCTAACAAAGTATATTCTAAAAAGAAATTCTTAGAATTAACAATAATAATATCTAAAATATCTTTTAGTTTGCTTAAAGCAAGTTTTAATTCATTTTTTGAATAAAATTCAAAATCTAAGTTAGCATTTCTCTTTAAGTTTTGTCTAAAATTATCATAATAATTAGATACAATAATAATCTTTTTAATTTTACTTAAAACATCATTATTATTTAATAACAAACAAACTATCTGCTTATTAATACTACCTAAACCAATAAATAATAAATTTAAATCTTGATAATTAGAATTTTTTATGAAATTTAAAATAGTGCTAGCAAAATTATTTCTAAGTTTACTAAATTTAGCTCGAATATCTTTATCAAATTCCTTAGAATAATGTAATATTTTATTAATCAAAATTTCCAAAAAGGGAGTTAATAAGCTGTTTTCCTTACAATATTTATAATACTGTTTAATCTGTTTAATAATATCAGTTTCTCCAAAAACTTGAGATTCTAAACCACAAGCTATTCTTAATAGATTCTCAACAGCATCTAACCCTTTTCTTATTAAAAGAAAATCTTTCAAATAATTTAAACCAAGATTGCTTATTATTTCATTTACATCAATATCAATTAGATAATCCCCAAAACTTTCTAAATTTAATAAATACTCATTATTTAAATCAAAAAACAAACTAGTTCTATTACACGTAGATAATACAAAAACCCCTTTAACTATTTTCTTTAGATAATCATTTTGAAATATAAAATCTCTAAAAGACAATAAATCTTTTTTATTAAAAAATAATTTTTCTCTTAATTCAATAGGTGCAACTTTATGATTTATTTCTATATTTATTAAATTTAACAAACTAAAATACTCCATATTTTTTACTCTCTATTTAATAATTCTTTATAAAAATAAGAAATACTCTTAAAAATAACCTTAGCTAATTTATTATTTAAATTATGATTGGGATTTATTAAAACAAAAGTAGCTTTAATATTTTTGATTTGAGTAGTAAAAATATCTCCAACAAAATCTATTATTTTATGATAAGCTAACTCATTACTAAAATAAAAGAACTCATTTTTTTTATTAATACTTAAAATTAAAGTATTAATAAAATCAGCCCCTTTAGATAAATTATTATTTTTTAAAAACTCATAATCACTAATATAACCAAAAGTTTTAGCGGGATAAATATTCATATTCTCATCATAATAAGCCCAAAAAAATTTGTTTCTCTTTAAATCTTTCTGAATACAATAAACTTTAAAAATATCACTACTAAATATTTTATAATTAAAATCTAATCCAAATTTAGCTAAGGGGATAAAATTTATTTTCAAAGAAGGAGCTATCTTATCAAGAATAATAAAATTATTTTCTAAAACTTTGTTAAAATAATAAACACTACCATCTAAAATGGGTACTTCAAAGCCCAAAACTTCTACCAATACATTATCAATTTTATTTAAAAATAAAGCAGCCAAAAGATGCTCTATTGTTTTTACTATACTTAAATCAGTACTAGCTAAAGTATTAATTACTTTAAATGGATCTAATTTTAAATATTCCTTTTGTCTTTTAAAAACAATTCCCTTATTATAAGGGTGTAAAATAATTTTAGATTTTAAGCCAGTATGAATCCCCTTCCCTACTAAAAAAACCCTATTTTTTAATGTAAGACAATACTTTTTTTTTTAAAAAATAAATCTAAATCTAACATTTTTCATCCATACTAATTAAAATAAACCTAAATTCATATTTCCAAGTAATTTAGCAATAGCATTATTCCCCGCTTCCTTAGATTTATTTAATGCATCATTCAAAGCAACCACTAACAAATCCTCTAATAATGTCTTATCTTCTTTTAATAATTCAGGATCAATATTAATAGAAACAACCTCTTGTAGTCCAGTAACAACTACTTTAACTTTACCATTAGCAGCTTGCCCTTCATATTTTTCACTAGACATTTCCTGTTGTAATTTATTAGCCATACTTTGAACTTGATTTAATAAATTCTTATTAAATTGCATAATATCAACCTCCTTTTAAACTACTTTTATACTCTATTTTCTATTACTTTTGCTCTTTTTAAAACTATCCCCCTATACTTATACCCCTTTTCTTTTAAATCAGTTATAATTCCATTAGGTAAAGCAGTATTTCTAGAATATCCCTCAACTTTATGTTCGACAATATTAACCTTTGTAGTACCTACAATAACCTCTATTTCTTCTAAATCAAACGAATTCAATAAATCTTCTCTAATTTTTGAAATGTTAGGATTATAATCTATTGAAATCAAATACCTATCTAAAAGAGAAACAAATTCAATCACATCAGTTTTAATCAAATCTTCCCACATAGACATATTAATTGCTTTAGAAGCTCTAACTTTTGCTTTTAACTCTTGTAATTTAAAAATTATTTTAGTCGCTTTTTCATTTATATTATAATCCCTATAATTTTCTAAAAGTTTTAACTTAGAAATAATACTATCAACTTTAAACATAAAAATCTCTAAATTCTCTGGATCCAATTTCTTATATTTAGTTAAATCATTATCAGAAAATTGATCGCCATAAATATTTTCATAGTTATCTATATTAAATTCAATATCTTTCTTAGTATTATTTAAACCTAAATAATTATTTTCAATATTTTCTATCCTTTTAGTTAATTCTGAAATACTTAAATCTAATTTTTGCAATAAATTCTGCTGAATGTCATTTAATTTATCCTGAATTACTTTCTCCATTTTTTCTTCTAAGGATTTCTGAATATAACTTTCTAATTCATTACTTATCTTTGTATCTTTAAAAATATTATCATTATTAATATCTTCATTATATTTCATCTTAGAATTAACATTAGAAACCAAAAATTTCTTAATAAACAAAAAGCTTAAAAACAAAATAACTAAGGTAAAAAACAAAAACAAAATAGAAAATATAATAATCTTGTTTTCATAAATAAATGAAATAAAATTGTTATTTGATTTTAAATTTGTATTTCTATTATTTCCAGTATTATTTAAATTAGAAGTAGTCAAATTAGTAGTAATAAAAGTATCAGAAATAGGAGTAGTATTAATTAAAGTATCACTATTTTGTTTATTTAGAAAATTTTGATCCGTAGAATATAATTGACTATTTGTAAAAAATTCCGTTTTATAAATTTCGTTATTTACATTATAATAATTAACATCTTTTTTAAAAGTGATTTCATAAGGTAAATATCTAGGCTCATTAAAAGAAGTTCCAAAAACTAACCTATATTTTTCTATTATTTCTTTTTTATCAGCTTCATTTAAATTTTCCCAAGCAGGAATAGTTATCGTAATAGAGTTTTCAACATTTTTTAAAAAAATTATTAAATACTTATAAGTAAGATTAGACCATGAGAAATAATCCACATTAGAAGGTTCTACATCATTAAAATTAAATCCAATAGCCTTTTTAAGTAAATAAAGTTTAGTAAAAACATCTTCATCCCTACTTATAAAACTCTTTGTATCTAAAATATATGAAACGAAGTTAATTTTAGCATCCTGATTATCTGGTTTTATAACATACCCACTATTAATATCTACAAATAATTTCAAAGAATTAGGATAATAAAACACAAAATAATTCCCATCTTCGTAAAAATAAATAACCTTAACCTCATAAGAACAAACCAAGCTAAAATAAAACCAATAAAAAAATAAAAAACAAATAAAAAAATACCAAAAATCTTTAAAAAAAATTAGAAATTTTTTGTTAATTTTAGAATTTCTAAAAATCCAATAAACCCTGTTCATTTATATAAAAATTTAAAAAATAAAAAAATTAGTAAATTTTAATTTTCTAATTTAACTTTAGATAGTTCTTTTTTAAGGATAATAGGTATTTCTTGGATAGTATCAGTTATAATAGCACCTGCTTGTTTTAAAGCATTTATTTTATATTCTGGTTTTCCAGATTTTCCCATAATAATAGCCCCAGCATGCCCCATCCTTTTACCCTCAGGAGAATTTTTGCCTGCAATAAAACAAACTACAGGCTTATTATTTTCAATTAACTTCTTAACACTTAAAGCAGCATCCTCTTCATCACTACCCCCAATCTCCCCAACCATAACAACAGCCTTAGTTTCTTCATCATTTAAAAACATTTCCAACGCCTGTTTAAATCTTAAACCAATTAAGGGATCACCACCTAATCCTATTGCAGTAGTTTGCCCTAAATTATGATCTTTTAGTAATTTCAAAATTTCATAAGATATAGTTCCACTTCTAGAAACTAAACCGACTATCCCAGGAGATAATACATTATTAGGTATAATTCCTAACTTAGTTTGCCCAGCAGTAGCAACCCCTGGACAATTTGGACCTATCATAATTGAATTAGATCTCTTCAAATAATAATGTACTTTTAACATATCATGTTGAGTAATCCCTTCAGTTATAACCACAATAATTTTAATATCATTTAGTATAGCTTCTATTATACTATTAGAAGCTAATTTAGGGGGAACAAAAATAACAGTAGCATCAACCCGTCCCTTTTCCCTTATAACCTCAGAAACAGTATTATAAACAGGAATCCCTAAAAATTCTTGACCCCCTTTATATGGAGTAACACCAGCAACTATATTCGTTCCATACTCCAACATCTGCTTAGTATGAAAACTCCCCTCTTTACCTGTAATGCCTTGTACTATAACTCTTGTATTTTTATCAACTAATATACCCATTTATATATCCCTTCCTTTTATTTAATTTAATTAGTTCATTTAATTAATTTTTTAATTTTATATTTAATTTTTATATTTAATTACTATTAATTACTATTTTAAAAATTCTACAATAAAAATACAAAAACCTTCTAAAACAAATAAATATTTTATTACAATACAAAATAAACTATTAAGTCATTTATTCAGTAGTATTTTCCCAAGGAAATGTATTATAATCAACAGTATCACTAGTGGTAGCAGTAGTAGCGCGAGTAGTTGTTATATTACTTTTCAAAGTAGTATCATTATTTTTCTCAATAGAATTACTTTTATTTTGATTTAGATAATTATTACCTAAATTAGCAGATTTTTGTTTAATTATTTTATTTTTAATTTTATTATCTTTAGAAGTTTGATGGTACTTATAAGCTAAAAGCAAAGTATTTTTAAATAAAGAAGCAGGTAAAGTAGCTCCATAAACTCCATTTAATTTAGAGTAATCATCATTTCCAACCCAAACTACACAAGTAAAATCATCACTAAACCCAGCAAACCAAGCATCTCTATGATCATTAGTAGTTCCTGTTTTACCATATATATTTTTCCCAGGTATTTTAGCATTAGTTCCTGTACCCCTTTCTACAACCTGTTTCATTAAATATTTCATTTTTTGAGCTATTTCATAAGGGATAACTTGATTTTCTAGTTTATAATCTCTAGAATCAACAAAAATAATTGCTCCATATCTATCTATAACTTTTTCAATAAAAACAGGTTCAATATATTGCCCATCATTAGCAATAGTAGAAACAGCAACAGCCATCTCTAAAGGAGAAACCACCGAAGCTCCTAAAGCAGTAGATAAGTAAGGTTCTAATTTAGATTTTATCCCCATCTTATGAGCTATATTAATAACTTTATCAATCCCAACAGCATTTGCTAAATAAACTGCAATAGTATTCCTAGAAAATGCAAAAGCATCAGCTAAAGTAATAACCCCCCAATACTTATTATCCCAATTAACAGGAGAATATGGCTTCCCATCTAAACCAACATAAGTATAAACCTTATCTACTACAACAGAATTTATATCAAATCCATAAATCAAAGCAGCAGTATAAACGAATATCTTAAAAGTAGATCCTGGTTGCCTATAAGCTTGATAAAACCTATTAAATTGATCATTAACTCTATATTGATACCCACCGACAGCAGCAATAACTTTCCCTGTATAATTTTCTATTAAAACAATAGCGGCTTGATTAACATTATATAAATCCCGATTTTTATCTATCTCTTTTCTTAACATATCTTCTATAGCTTGCTGTAACTTAGTATCTAGTGCTATATATACTCTTAAGCCTTGGGTTTTTAAATCTTCATAATTTATTCTATTATTTGTTAATTTTTGAAAATTTTGTATAACGAAATTAGTATAATATGGATAATTAATATTATTTTCTTCTAATTTTTCTTTTTTCAAATTAATAGGATAATTTATATATTCTTCATATTGTTGCTTAGATATATATTTAAGCTCAAGTAATTTTTTTAATACATATAATTGTCGTTCCTTAGCTAGTTTAAAATTAACATAAGGATCATAAACAGAGGGAGCAGGAAGCAATCCAATAATTAAAGCAGCTTCAGGATAATTTAAATCTTTAGAACTTTTAGCAAAATAAGTTCTAGCAGCAGCTTCAATTCCATAAGCTCCTTGACCAAAATAAACTAAATTTAAATATAATTCCATTATCTCATCTTTAGAAAAATATTTTTCTAATTCATTAGCAATCAAGGCCTCTTTAATTTTTCTTTTTATACTAACTTCAGGACTTAAGAACAAAATCCTAGCCAATTGCTGAGTAATAGTACTTGAACCTTGTGTTACTTCTTTATTTACCAATATACTAATAATCCCTCTAATTACAGCAATTATATCAACCCCTTTATGCTGATAAAATCTTTCATCTTCAGAAGCTACTAAACAATTCTTAACAGTAACAGGAATATCCTTAACACTAACCCAGTACCTATTTTCTACAAATAACTTAGCAACTCTAACACCATCTGAAGAAAAAATTTCCGAAGTTTCAATAGGCACCTTGTTTCTTATTAAACTAACATCAGGAATATCCTTCTTCGCTTCCATTATAATACCGACAATAAATGAAATACCAAAAAATAAAATTAAAGAAAATAATAAAAATAAAAACTTAATAATATTTATAACAACTTTATAAATAAAACTAAAAAAATTAATCATTTTTTATTTTACTTAAAAATACAGGTATGAGTTTATTAAAATTTTTTCTACAATATTTTATTGACAAATTAATATAAATAGATAAAATAACTTTAAGAGGCAAATTAGAATATAAAACTTCTAAAAAAAGTAAAATTAACAAAGCTTTCTCTAATTCATTTAAAATAGAAAAATCCGTATATCTAACAATACTCCATATTTTTAAATCGATATCTATTTTATTATTTATATAATTTGCTAACAATTTTTTAAAATAATCATCTAAAAATTCAAAGATCATTTCTTTTTTAAAAAAAATAACTTGAAACAAATTTATAATAGCCAACTCTCGTTGATACTTCCTAGAAAAACTTTCCAGCATATAAAATAATACTATAAAAAAATTAGCTAATTTTAACTTTAAATCTATTTTCAATACCTGAAATTAAATCTTGTACTTCATTTTCAGATCTATCAACTAATAATAATTTTATTTCAACTTCATTATTATCTATAAGTTTAGCAGTAATACTTTCAGTTAATAATAAATTAAAATGTAAATCATACAATATTTTTTCATAATTATCAATATCAGTCTTTATTGAAACTAACTTAATATTAGAAATATTAGTTTTCAAATTATTATAATAAGAAATAAAATCTTCGTAAGAATAACAAAAAGAAGGTAATTTAAATTCCTTAGATAATTCTTTATCTTTTTTATCCTTAGATCCACCGTCATTAGCAAAACTAGTTAATTTTTTATCATCAATCTTATCTGATTCTGATTCATTTAATAAAACTTTAACTCCAGCGATAGTAGTTTTATTTTTCCCTGTTTTCTTTGAATAATACAAAGCTTCGTCAGCTTCTTTTATTAGAGTTTCTGGATCAAGCCCATGATCAGGGTATGTAGATAAACCAATAGAAATAGTGATAATAGTAGGTACTCCTTCAAATCTCTTAGAGGAAACCAAATTCCTAATTCTTTCAGCTACTTCAAAAGCCTTTTCAGAATCAGTATTAGGAAGTATTAAACCTATTTCTTCACCTCCATATCTAAAAGGAATATCAAAATCAGCTCTAGAAGCTTCTTTAAAAACCTTTGCTACTACCCTTAAAACTTCATCTCCTACTTGATGCCCATATGTATCATTAAATTTTTTAAAATTATCTATATCACATAAAATAAAAGATAATTTAGATTTAGATTGATTAGCTTTGCTTATTTCTTCTTCTAATTTTTGAAGCATATATCTTCTATTATAAAGTCTCGTTAATTCATCAAGGATAGCAGCTTCCTTAAATCTAGTAGACATAACATCATTTGCAAACTCTTCTATTATATCACTTAATAATTCTTTTTTGTCCTTAATAACTTTAAATAACTCTTCTTCATCCTTTAAAGCTCCAATCAAAACTAAAGCTTGTAAAATTCCCCTAGATACTGCAGGTATAATTACTCTAACTCCTTCCTTTTTAAAATTAATAATATTTTTACCACCAAAATACTCATACATTATTTGATCTTCTTGAACCTGGTAAATAGAAAATGGCTTATTAGCTCCTTCAGCTAGCCAACTAGAATACTTTGTATAAACATAAATTATCTCAATAGAATCCAAATCTCTTGAAATTTTATTAATATATTTATATAAAGCATTATCTCGTTTACTATCAACAATATAAATAGCAATTTTAGTAGTTTCAAGAAACTTAGAGAGAAAATCATAAGCAAAACCTACTAAAATCTCTAGATTCTCTGCTTTCTTTGAAACTTTCTCTATGTAGCTGCTCTTTTGAGCTTGTAAATATTTTTTATACATATTTTCTTTATAACTCCTAGAAATAAAATAACCTGCTATACCTACAACTAATAAACCCAGCAAAACAACAAATATAATATAAATTCTTTGCGCCTTTATTGCTTGGATATTATTATATATATTCTTAATTTCCTCATCATTAGTATCTTTAAAATAGTTATTAATAATTTCTTCTGTTTTTTTATAATCCTTTATTTTAAATAATATTTTAACTTTTAATTTAAGATAATCAGAATTATTATTATTAAAATTCAAAGCTTTATCAATATAATCAAGTGCATTTTTAAACTCTGACTTATTATAATAAACTAACGAAATTAAATAAAAAATTTTCTCATCGTTTAAGTTTTTAAGGTAAGAATTAAAATAAGAAAGCGCATCATCTAACTTATTTTGTTTAATCAATAATTCAAAATATAATTTTCTAAAATCAATATTATATGGTTCTATATTTAAAATTTTTTCAATAGTTTTTTGAGCATTTTCTAAATCATTTCTATCTAAGTAAATTTTAGATAAATAATACAATGCAGGCAAATAGTTAGCGTAATTTTCAAGTGCTCTTTTAAAATTTCTTTCAGCAGTAGCTAAATCACCTAAATTATAAAATGCCCATCCTTTATAATAATAAGCTTTATAATCATAATAATCAATATTATCAGTTATCCAATTAGATTTCTCAATTATCTGATAATATATATCTTTCCTTTTATATTGGGGAAAATTATTAATATTCCTTATTAAAATCTCTATTAAAATATATAAAGCTTGTTTATTTCTTGGGTTTTTATTTTCCAAAAGATACTTTACTACTTTAAAAGCTTCTTGATCATTCTTTTTTTGAAAATATTCAGCTGCAATATTATAAAGCTCATACTCACTTTTAGATTCCATTTCCTTATCACTTATAGCCCAAACATTTATTAATAAAACTATATTTAATATAATAAAAATAAAAAATAATATAAAAAAAATCTTTAAATTATAAAAAATAATTCTCATAACTCTAACTCCCTTCTTACAAATTCTACAAAACTATCAAAATCCTTTATAAATAACTTTTTTTTATCCATAATATCACTTTTAAGAATATCACTATTAAATTCATTTCCTAAAGATTCTTTAGAAAATATTTCTTCTTTTATAAATTCTTGATTATCTATATTAAAGTTTTTTTTTTAATTTCTTCTTCAAAAATTATATCATTAATATTATATTTACTTCTAAGATAGTTTCTTATCTTTTCTTTGGAAATTTTTATTAAATATTTATAAGTTTGGTTAATTTTTTTAGAACTATCATAATAAAAAATTAAAGTATCATTATTAAGAATAACTTTATCAGCAGCTTTGATTGCATTATAAAGATGCTTGTCAGATATTAAGTTTAATATATTATTCTTTATATCTATTTCTATTTTAGCTTTTTCTTCATTGTTTTTATTTTCATCATTATCTATATTAACTTCATTATCATTTTTATAATCATCTTTATTTAATTCCTGGGATTTAATTTTTTCATTAAAATTAATTGTTTCTTGAATTTTAATTAATTCTTGAGATTGTCTTATTTCATCACTTACCTTTAAATTAATTACATTTTTATCTATTTCCTTAATATTTTCTGCTTTAATATTTTCTATTTTATCTTTAGAATCTTTTAGATACTTATTTAAACTAAAAATAAAAGATATTGTTTGAATCTCAAAAAGATAATAATCATTTTCATTTTTATAAAAATTTAATACCGAATTTAAACTTTTTAATAACTCATAAACTAATTTTATATCAAAATTATTTATTATAAACTTATAAAATTTGATTTGTTCTTGAGTTAAGTTTTCTTGAATAATATCAGGATTAAAATAATAATAAATAATTTCCTTTAATTCCATATTTAAGTTATATAAAAAATTATAAATATTGACAGCATTAAGTCTTATTAGGTTAATTATATTAACAACTTCTTTAAAATCACTTAGTAAAACATAATAAATATAATTTTTAATTAATTCAAAAGAATAAATTGAAAATACTTTAAAAATATCATTTAAAGTAATATGCTCAGAAATATTCTTAATTTGTTCTAAAATGCTAATAGAATCTCTAACAGAGCCTTTAGCTAATTTAGCTATATAAATTAAAGCATCATCATCTATAATTATATTTTCTTTTTGGCAAATATTTTTTAAATGATTAAAAATTAAGATATAATCTACTCTTTTAAATTCTATTTGCTGGCATCTTGATAAAATAGTAATAGGGACTTTATGAATATCAGTAGTAGCTAAAATAAAAACAACATTTTTAGGAGGCTCCTCCAGAGTCTTTAATAACGCATTGAAAGCCTCTATTGTTAGCATATGTACTTCATCTATAATATAAACTTTATATCTACCTTTTAAAGGAGAAAGCTTAACATTATCCCTTATTTCCCTTATTTCATTTATCCCCCTATTAGAAGCGGCATCTATCTCAATAACATCAGGAAATGAAGAATTCATTATAGCTTTACAATTATAACATTCATTACACGGCTCAAATCCATTTAAGTTTAAACAATTTAAAGCCCTAGCTAAAATCCTCGCTACTGTTGTTTTCCCAGTTCCCCTTGTTCCATTGAATATATAAGCATGAAATATCTCTCCCCTTACTATAGAATTAGTTAATATTCTTATACTAATATCTTGGCCAATAACTTCACTAAATTTTAATGGTCGATATTTCCTATATAAACTTATATAATTAACTAATAACATTATAAAAACTACCCCCTATTATAAAAACACTATAATTATACATTATCCAATTTGTAATTTTCTTTTAAATGTTCTATAGAAACTTTTGTATAAATTTGAGTAGTACTTAAACTAGAATGCCCTAATAATTCTTTTATAGTAACTATATCAGCACCATTATTTAACATAACTGTAGCAAATGTATGTCTTAATACATGCGGAGTTATACTAAAACTTTTTAATACTAATTTAGATAATTTTTTAAATAATATTTGTATCATCCTAGAAGTTATCTTTTTCTTTCTTAAACTTATAAATAAATAATTATTATTTTTATCTACAAAATCCTTTCTTATATCTAGATATTCATTTATTAAATTTTTTAATTCTTTAGAGAATATAACAATTCTCTCTTTATTACCTTTACCCAAAACTTTAATAGTATTATTTTCAAAATCAATTTCATTAATTTTAATATTAACTAATTCAGATATTCTAACACCAGTAAAGAACAAAAAATTAATAATTAATTTATTTCGTATTTTTAAAAAATTCTTTTTAAAAGTACTAAGTTTTTTATTACCATCAGTAATTAAATCTACATTAGAAATAAATTGTTTTAAATCAGTAATATTAATAGCTTTAGGTAAAGATTTTGGAGTTTTAAGCATCTCTATTAAATTACTTATATTACTATTAGTTAATTTACCTTTAAAAGCAAATAAAAAGAATTTTTTAATAGCAGATAATTTCCTATTTATTCCTCTATTGCTTTGCTCTTTTTCTAATTTTAATATAGATATATATTTTTGAATTATTTTTAATATATTATCTTCAGGTAATTTTAATAAACTATTAAGATCTAAATTTTGATTTTCTATGAATTTATTAAATTTTAAAATATCTAAGACATATTCTTTAATAGTTCTCGTACTTAAGCCTTTTGAAATTAGATAATATTTAAAATCTTCAATAACATCTATTTTAACATTCATCAACATGAACTACCTCAATTTAAAAAATTCTACCTGTAAAATGGCGATTTTATTAGATCTTACACTTTATCCCACCTTTACCAATAATTACTAAAATTCACTACCCACAGTTATTTGTAGGTAAATAACTAAATTTCTATTTTCTAAAAACTTTCTTATCAAAAATAATACAACAATAATTTTACTAAAAAATAATTTTTAAACATAAAAAAATAATTTTATTGATTAGTGTTAGCATATTTATTTTTAATAATTAATTCTATTACGTGTAATATTTCTTCAATTTCGAATGGTTTAGGGATATAGAATTCAGCACCTTTTCTCCAGCTTTCTATAACAGCACTATCTTCAGTTTTTGCAGTTAGCATTATAACAGGGATATCCTTAGTTTCATCATCTTCTTTTAAATTTTTTAATACTTCAAATCCATCCATCTGAGGCATCATTATATCAAGAATTATTATATGTGGTTTTTCCTGCTTTGCTTTTTCCAAGCCATCTTTACCATTATATGCACTAACTGTTACAAACCCCTCATGCTTTAATATATTAGATATCAAATCAACCAAATTCTCTTCATCATCCACTATTAATATTTTCTCTCCTTTTCCTATTTTAGTCATAAAACCTCCTCCTTAAATTTACTTAAATTTACTTAAATTACCAACACTAAACCTTACATTAATAATATTTTATAGAAATCTTTAAAAACCTTTTTATTTAAATAATTTAATAAAAAAATATTAAAAAATTTTAACAAAATTTCCTTTTTATTCAAAATATTTACAAAAGATTTTAAACTAATAAAACATAAATTAAATACAAGGGGGGTGTTAAGTATGAATAATATAAATGCAATTAATAACATTTATTTTAATCAGATATATTCTCCACATCTTCAAACAAACTCAAATTTAACCTGGGAAAAGCCTATAGATAATTCTAATATAAATATCAATAATATCAATAAATTAATTGATTTATTAATAAAACAATACCTAAATAACATTAATCAAATTAATAATAATACCAATCAAGGAAATTCCTTTAATAATTTCTCCCAAGATGAATTATCAAAGCTACTACTATTACTTTTACAATATCTAAATTCAATAAATCCAAATGGAAATACATTTTCCCCTTCAGATAATTCATATCCAAGTGGAAACTTTGGTAATCCCCAAATAACGACCCCTTCTAATAACATAGCCCCAATAAATCCTAATACTCGTTCTGATAAATCTTATATCCCCTCTGCTTCCAACAGCACCCCTTCAAATTCTAGCGCAACACCAGCTTCTAATAATTCTCCTTCCACTTCTAACATAACACCAGCCTCTAGTAATTCCCCTTCCACTTCTAACATAACAACAGCTTCTAATAATTCCCCTTCCACTTCCAACACAACACCAGTAAATTCCGGTAATAAAATAGACTTGAATGCATATCCTCCAGAAGAACGAGAAAAAATCCAAAGATTTTTAGATAGAGCAAACGATGCACTAAATAATCCCGAAAAATATAGAAACCCCAATAATGGGAAAACAGCAAAAGATGGTAGCCAATGGGATATGTGGTGTCTAGGATTTGTTAATAATATGGCTGAATACAAAGATAGTGCTTTAAGAGCTCCAAGTGCTAAAGAATCATTACAAATAATAAAAGAACAAGGAAGATTAAGAACAGACTGGGATAATATGCCACCTGGATCTTATTTATACTGGGGTAACGGCCAATACGGACACATTGCAATATACACAGGTGAAAGAAATGAAAAAGGAGAACCAATGATAATAACAACAGGTTGGAACGGATTTAATGGATTACATAAAGTACCGCTAAGTGAATTACAAACAAAACTAGGAAACCCCGAAGGATTTGCAACTCCTAAGTTATCTTAATAATAAACTTAAAAGTTAGTAAGAGTAATAGAAATTAAATAAAATGTATTAGTAATGAAATAAGGAATAAATCCTAAAATTATCAATAAAATAGATACACTAAAAAGCGAAGCATAATATAAAAAAGAACTACCTAAAGAAAAATCTAAAGAAGATAAATCATTATTAAAGTTAAAAGATTTTTCAACATATAATTCCTTTGCTATTCTATAATAATAATATAGTGAAGCAACAGAAAATATAATAGCAATTAAAACTAAAATAGGATTAAATTTATAAGAAAAAGCTAAAACTAAAAATTTAGCAATAAATCCTATAGTAGGAGGCAAGCCTGCAGTGGAAAGCAGTCCTAAAACCAACAAAAATGCTAAAACTTTATTATTATTTAAAGCCCCCCTTAATTTTATAATATCAGTAGTATCATATTTCTCTTCTAAATATAATAAAACTCCCAAGATCAAAATAGCTGATAAAACATACTGAAAAACATAAAAATTAACTAAAGATAAAATATAAATTTTATCTTGGATATTAAAAGAAAATCCAGTAAATGGAATCAAAACAAACCCCATATTAAATATGGTAGAATAAGCAATAATTTTTTTAATATCGTTTTCATTTAAAGCCCAAAATACAGAGATTACCATAGATAAAACCGCTAAAACACTTATTAAAACTTTAAAATACCCATCCTGTATATAAGATAAAATCTTAACTAAAGCTAAAGTAACAGAATACTTAGGTAAAGTAGAAATAAGAAGCAAATATGGAGTTCTTGAAGCATAATAAGCATCCTGAATCCAAAAAGAAAATGGAAATACCCCTAACTTCAATATAATACCAATCAAAATAAACAAAAACGCTAACTTTAATGAAACTAAATTTAAATTAGAAAAATTAACATGATATAAAAAACCTTCATTAAAAATATAAAATATTAAAATTCCAAAAATGATACTAATAGTAGAAATAGAACCAATTAAAAAATATTTAATACTACCTTCTAAAGCGATTTTATTTTTATTGTCTAAAGCTATAACAAAATAAGAAGGAACAGCAACCAATTCAAAACCAATTAAAAAAGTTAGTAAATCAGAAGCACTAACCAAAACAAAAGATCCTAATAACACAGTTAAAAACAACGGTAAATATTCTAACTTAAAATACCTATGCTCATATTCTTCTTTATTTAAATTAAAATAAATAGAACTAATAGAAGTCAAAATAATAGCTATTATAGATAACATTATTTTACTAATTACTTCAAAACTCCCTATATCATAAATAACAATATTATTTATAATTAATGATAAACTACCAACATCCCCTTGATTAATAATAAAATATAATTGTAAAAATAAAGCTGCAATGGTAAATACTATAGAAAACACAAAAACTAACAAAAAAGAATTCTTTAATTCCTTTGTTTTCTTGGAAATTGAAACTATTAAAATATTAAAAATAATTGATATAGTTAATATAATTTCAGGGAATAATTTAAATAATATTTCCATAAAAAACAACCCCTTCTTATAATTTTATTCCTACAATTTTAGTTTCATAATCCTATTATTTCTTTTATTTTAGTTAAATTAGATAAATCAGTAATTAAGCGTGGATATACTCCTAAAATTAAAATAAATAAAGCTAAAATAGTTAGATGTAATTTTTCATCCCAATAAGCATCTTTTATTTCATAATAATTAGGATTTATTTTTCTATACAGAACCTTTTCAAGTAGATTAATAACATAAACAGTAGTAATAAAAATAGCAGCTAAAGCAAAAATAATAAAAACTAATTTTAAATTAAGAGAAGAGATAGCTTTTAAAGAAGCAGAAATCCCAATTAGTTCAGCAACAAATCCACTTAACCCAGGTAACCCTAAATTAGCCATAGAAGCAAAAACTAAAATAGCTCCAATAAAAGGCATAACCCTTAAAAGACCACCATAATTATCCAATATCCTAGTATCAGTTCTATATTGAAATGAACCAGCAATAGAAAACATAGTTGCAGATATCAACCCGTGAGAAACCATCTGAAATATAGCTGCACTAACCCCTAAATCATTATTAGCACCAATCCCCATAAAAATTACTCCCATATGACTTATACTAGAATACGCTATTAAATATTTAAAATCTATTTGTCTATATGCATTAAAAGCTCCCCAAAACATATTAACCAATCCCCAAAATATAAAAACCAACCCTAAAGTATTCAAAGCTTCATTAAAAAATACAAAAGGAATTCTCAGGATCCCATAAGTCCCCATTTTTAACAATATTCCAGCTAAAATCATACTTATAGAGCTAGGAGCAGCAGAGTGCCCATCAGGTAACCAAGTATGAAACGGTACTAAAGCAGCCTCTATCCCAAACGCTATAAAAAATAAAATAAATAAAACCTTTGATAAATTAGTATCTACTAGATATCCCTTTGATTTTAATATACTTTCATAATCACTAAAATTCCAACCTGTAAAAATATCTGTAGGAAATAGCATAGAATGTAATATAAAGAAACCAAGCATTATTAATACTCCCCCTAATTGAAGGTATAAAAATAACTTCATAGCAGCATATTTAGGTTCAACTTTCCTAAAAGGAGTAACTCCTAAACTCCCCCAATTAGCTATTAAAAAATACATTGGAACACTAGCTAATTCATAAAATAATATAAATAATATCATATTTTGAGTTAAAAATAATCCAGTAGTACCTAAAAGTACTAAAAATGTTAAAACATAAAAATCTTTTTGTTTTTCTTTAATATGAGTAGCTAAAGGTACAGCAAAAGTTATTAACCCATTTAAAAATATCAAAGAATAATTAAAATTATCTATCCTAAACTTATAATCTAAACCAAATAAATTTAAATTAAATGTAAATAAATTTATATCAGGATTATAATAAAAAGAAAAAGCTAAAAACATAGAAAAGGCCCCAAGCAAAGAACCTATTATTATTGAATAACATCTAACATACTTTTCTTTTAAAAAATATAAAACTAATGGTAAAATTAAATAAAGTAAAACTAATAATATTATAGCATTAGAATAAAAATTTTGAGTCATAATTTAACACTCCATTAATTATAATTTTTAAACATGTTTTTTTTTTAAAAATATTCTTCTTATTCTTAAACAGTCCTTTCTAAAAATGAATACAAAAAAATCAATTAAAAATTAACAAAATTTTAAATAAAAATTAACATTTTATTAGGAATTTAATATAAAAAATATAATAATATATAGGGGTGAATTTAATTTATGGATAGTACAAATATAAATAGAATAAAAACAACCCAAGCTTCATTTACAGGAAAAACTCAAGATACTGCTAAAAAAAGCGAAAACCAAAATACAATTAAAGATACAATTTCTCAGCAAGCAGAAAAAAAAGAGCAATTAGAAAAAGAAAACCTTAAAGCCCAACAACAAGAGCAACAACTAAAACAAGATCAAATAAGAAAATCTCAACTATCAAACCTTAATTTATTAAGAAATAAAACTCAAACTCAGCAAAAAGAAAATGTTCCCCTTTATAAGCAAGAATTACAATCATTAAAAGGAGTTTTAAAAGATTGGCTCTCTTCAATGTTAAATCCTAACTCTAATTTCGGATTAATGAATAAATTAAAAGCTGATGAGAATACTACCCAACGGTTTGTGATGACATGGCTAAATGCGGATAATAAAGCCATAGAAAACTTAGAAAAAATATTAAATACTCAATTAATAATGAATCCCCAAAACGCAGAAATTTTCGTTAAATTACAATTGGTAAAATTAGTAAAAGATGCCAAAAAAATGGTGGAAGATTTTAATGATAATAGATTAAAAGATGTTCCTAAGGGAGAAGCGGAAGAAAACCAATTTTCTTCAATAGCAGCAGGGATGATGGCAACAGCTATGAATAAATTAAAGAAAAAAAAGAAAAAAGATTATACCGATATAAGAGAAGAACTAAAAAATGAATTAAAATCAAGAGGGATATCAGATATAAATGAAAAACCATATTATGAAAACATCAGTAGAGCTAGGAAATTGTTAAAAGAAGCAGAAAAAGAATTATATGATGCAATAAAAAACGGAGCAGACCAAGAAACTATTAATAAAATCATAGAAAAAATAGCTGACTTATTTTCTCTATTAGCTGAACTATACACTTCTAAATAAAATATAAAACAATCAAAAAGGAGGAAAAATGAAAAACTTTATTATCAAAAATAAAAAAAAATATATAATAATTTATATTTTCATAATAATTTTATTATCATTTATCTTAAATATATCATTTCTAAAAGCTACAACTTACTCAGCTTCAATAACCTATATTCCTGAAGAATATCAATTAAACAATGATAATTTAAAAGAAACAAATAATGTAAATAACAATAAAAAGAATATAAAACAAAGAATAAAACAAAAAATAAAAAAATATGTAGAAAATCAATTAAAAAATGAAGAAAATATTACAAACAATAATCAAGAACAGATAGATAGCATCAAAGAAACAAATCCCCAACAATCAAATCAAAATGATCTAAATCAACAAAAAACATTTTATTTAAATCAACAATATACTCAACCTACAATAATTACTAATAAAGAATATTATAATCTTACTTTAGATATCTTTGATATAAATAAAAATCCAATATACTCCACAATAGAAATAAAAGGCCAAAAAGAAAATAATAATAAAACAATTAACACCTCAAATATAAAATTAAAATTAGAAAAGGATACTCTAAAAATAACAATAACACCTCTTAATAAAAATTACCAAACATTAATAATAGAAGGAAATTTAAATAAAGATACTGAATTAAAATTAGCTTTAGTTCCTAAAGAATTTAATATAATATTTAATATTAGTGATCTAAATTCAAATAAAATAAACGATATAAACTATAACTTTATAGTAAATTCAATAGACTTAACAAAATTAATAAAAAAAGAAAATAATAAGCTATTCTATAATTTAATAAAAAATCCCCCAATAAAAACTATAAAATTAGATGACTTATCAGAATATAATGGAAATAATAATGATACTTTAATTCCAAATAATTTCCAATTATCTATATTATCAAAAGGTTACAAAAATGAAAAAGTAAATTTTAAAATAAATCCAAATGCTTTAAAATTTAATAATTTAACAAAAAGTATTATCCTAGAAAAAAACTTTTATATAGAACATATATTACCATTTATATATTTAAGCTTACTAGTATTTTTAAGTTTAATATCATTAGCTACATTATACTATAAAGATAAAATCAAAGAATTATTAAATAAATTACAACCTAATATAACCCAGCATAATAAAGTAATAAAAACACAAACTCCTAGAAATCTAAAAGACACTATATTAAAAACAGAACAATTAAACACTGTTTCTCAAATAAAAATTAACAGTGAAATAACAGAAGATAATCCAAAAGTTTCAGACTATGTTTTACTAGAAAAATTAGGGACAGGAGCAACAGCAGTAGTATATAAAGCAATAAATATAAAAACTAAAAATTTAGTAGCATTAAAAATGATACATAAACACTTACTAAGTGAAGATATAGTAAAAGAAAGAATAGAAAATGAAATAGAAATAAATAAATTGCTTTCTCATCCAAATATAGTTAAATTAGTAGATTATAATTTAGATGATAATCCACCATATATTGCTTTTGAGTATATAGATGGTAAAAGTTTAGATAAAATCTTAAAAGAAAAAAAGAAATTAAACATATATGAAACAATAAACATATGGATGCAAATTTTGGAAGCTTTAGATTATGCCCATCAAAAAGGGATAGTACATAGAGATCTAAAACCAGAAAATATACTTATAAAATACAATAATAATAGTAATGATTTATCAGAGTCAGTAGCAAAGATAACAGATTTCGGGATATCCAAAATAATTAACAAAACTTTAAATATAACTCAAGATTTCGTAGGAACCCCCTGGTATATGTCCCCTGAACAAATCAAAGGACAAAAAGTAGATCAAAGAAGTGATATATACTCCTTAGGAATAATAATATTTCAATTATTAACAGGGAAACTCCCTTTTGGGGAAAGCGATAATATATATGCAGTATTTAAAGCTCATATGTTAGATAATCCCATAGATAGCCATATACTTGAAGGAAATACTGCATATATACCTCCAGATATAGAAAAAATAATAAGAAAAATGTTAGAAAAAAACCCCAAAAAACGATACCAAATGGTAAATGAAATTATAAATGACTTAAAACCACACTTTATTAAATACTCAACTTCAAAAGCAAACCTGTAATTTTAAACTAAAAATAGTACTTATAAGAAAATAGATAAAAATTAATTAAACTAAGATAATCTTTTAATTCTGTTACTTCAAAGAAATTACTTACTTTTATAGAATATAAATTAACCTTTTTAAAAAAATCAATAAAATTCAATTCTTTAAAACCAGGAGATAATAATATATTATTAAAATTTCTTGTAATTTTAAATAATGAATAGCCTATATATAAATTAAGATAATTATTTACTTCTATTTCATTTTTATATATGTCTTTTACTTTATAAACTTTTATAGATACATTTTTAAACTTAACACTAAAAGAATCTTGAAATTCAAAATGAGTATAAGTTTTCTTATCTTGTTCTACTTTTTTATTAGAAACTAAGATAATATTATCCACTTGATAATTCAATAAAACATACAACATAATATTAAAATAATTTTTAAAATCAAAAATTAAGGAATCACAATTTATCATTAAAAATAAATCACTATGGAGAATATAAGATTTCAATTTATTAATAGTTTTTATATGACCTAATAAATTAGGTTCAAATAAAAAATTAATTACTCCATTTTCTGTATACTCAGAATAATTTTCATTAACATATTTAAATATTTCAAATGCTTTATAATGTAAATTAATATAAACTTTAACTGATTTTATATTAAAACTCTTTAGATTTAGTAAATTAAACAAATGAATATCTATTAATTTTTTATAAAAAAAAGGAATTAAAGGTTTAGGAATATCTTTTTTATAGGAATTTCTAAATCTAGAAGAATATCCTGCACTAAATAAAATCACAAATAATCTCATAAACTATCTTGCTAATTTAATTATCCTTATCATTAAGATTTCACTTTGAACTACAAATACCTTTTTTATTTCTATTATTTGATAATTATTACCAATAGCTTTTTCAAAATCCCTTAAGTATTTTCCTTTTAAAAAAACAATATATTGATTTTTATTAAAATTATCCAAAATTTTATCATAATCTTGATAATTATAAATATCCAAAGAAATAGTTTTTTCAGATTTATTTAAATAAAGGTTATAAAAGCTAACAGCAGCAATATCCCCTATAGTAACTATTTCAGCTTCATCTTTCTTACTAACATAAACTATCTCCATAAACTCTTTACTTAATTCTTTTAAATTTATACCATTTAAAAGATAATAATAAAACAAAATAACTTTAATAAAAGTAAAAGCAAATAATATAAAAACCCTATAAGCTTTTAAAAAATAAAAACTTAAAATAAAAATAATAAAAAAACTAAAGAATAAATTAAGAGAAATTAAATTGAAAATAACTTTGTCCTTATTAAGGAAATTAATATTATTTAAACTAAAATCCAAAATAAAAAAAATAATAGAAAATGAAACAGAAAAAACAAAAAAGATACCTAAATTTAGTTTAAAATCATTTTGTAATAATTCTTTAATAAAAGAAGTAAAAAACAAAGCAAGTGGTAAAAACACAGGCATAATATAATGATGTACCTTCCCTTTAGACAAACTATAAAATAACAAAACAAAAATAAAAATAAAAAACAAATAAACATATAAAAAGTTTTGGAAATAATTTTTAAATTTTATTTTATTTAAATTAGCAGAAATCAAAGAAACCAACTCCCAAATGGGAATAATATTTAGAAAAATGACAATAATATAAAAATAAAAAGGGGTTAAATGCATTTTGGAAGTTCCAGTAAATCTACCAAAGTTATGAACAAAAAAGAAATTCTTAATAAATTCTCCGTTAGTAAATAGATAAACTAAAATAAACCAAGTATATCCCAAAATAAAATGAAAAATCCAACCTAAAATAACATTCCTATTAAAAAAAATGTAAAATATTTTTTTTAGACTATATTTATTGTAAAGTAAAAAAATTAAAATAGGGCTTAAAATTATAATATAAGAAACAACCCCTTTAGTAAAATTAGCTAACCCTAAAAAAATTAAAAACCAATTTAAATAAAAATAATTTTGAGTACTATAAAACCTAAAAAAAGAATAAAAGGAAGCTAAAATAAAGAAAGTGAATAAAGGTTCAGGTACAAACGCCTTAGATTCAATAAAAATATTAACAAACGATATAAATATAACCACACTTAAATACCTATAATAAATATTTTCAAATAAGATTTTAGCAAACTTAAAAACAATAACAGCAGAAAAAAACATAGAAAAAACAGAAATCAATCTATAACAAACCTCAATACTAACATTAAAATTACTTAAAAACAAATAAAATATATTAGCTAAATAATAAATTAAAGCAGGTTTATCATACCTTATACTTCCATTATAATATGGTACAACCCAATTATATAAATTATTTTTTAGAATCATATAATAAGAAGCAAAGGCATTCCTACTTTCGTCAGGATAAGTAAAATAAATTAAGTTAATCCCTTTTATTAAAAATAAAAAAACTATACCCCAAAAAATTAAATTAAATAAAAGATAACTATTTAAATATTTAGAGTATCTAGAGAATAAAATTATTAATTCACTCCTTTCCCAAATAGCAGGTAAATAAACAAAAAAGCAAAAGAACTACCGATTAAAATCAATAGCCAAATATTAGTTTTTATACAACTTTATCTTACATATATTTTCGCTACTCTTTACTATCACTAATTGGAATTCTCAATTGATTTATTTTAATTATATTAAATGATTTTTAGCAAAATCTATAATTTTATTAGCAATAATTTTAGCGTTTTGGGCCATTTCTTTTTTATATACTTTAAACGGAGGTTGTAGCATATTAGCTCCCGGATATCTTGACATAATATAATGCTTATCTAATTCTATACTTAAATTAAATAATTCTTTATCAATAGGTAATTTTTTAGATAATTCTTCAAGTAAGCTAAAAGCAGAATGCCTAAAGGATTCCAAATTATTTTTTTTTAATAAGGCTTTAAGGATTTTAACAGTAGCTTCTTGATAACAAAAGCATGCCCACTCATAATACTCATTATTATAACAAAAATCAGCCACTTCCAAATCCCTTAATCCTTGTTCATACCATGCAAAATAAGCTTCTTTAGATTTACTTTTAAATTTTTTATCTTTCACCGAAATCACCTATCCCTGAATTATTTTTATATAAATTTTTCTAGTTCTAGGCCCATCAAACTCGCAAAAAAATATCCCCTGCCATGAACCTAATAATACCCTGGAATTTTCAATAATAAGAGTTAAACTATTCCCAATCAAAGTCGATTTTATATGAGCATCAGAGTTCCCCTCTAAATGATGATAACTATAATCTAAAGGGACATTCCTTTTATAATATTCCAAGATATCCTTTTTTACCATAGGATCTGCATTCTCATTTATAAGAATAGCAGCAGTGGTATGAGGAACAAAAATAATAGCTAATCCACTCTTAATACCAGTTCCCTCTATTTTTTCTAATACTAAATTAGTTATATCTAATAAATCTTCTCTTAATTTCGTATTAATTTTTATCTCTATTAACATATCTATTTAATTCTAATTTAAATATTCATTAATAAAAGAAATAATCCTTTCTAAAATTAATTAACTAAAAAACAGTTTATAAATTGAATTAAGGTTCCTATGTTTTTCATTATATCCTAATCCATAACCTACTAAAAAGTCACTACCTTCAATATCAAAATAATAAAAATCAGGCTTAATTATAGTATTAGATGATTTTTTTAGTATCAAACTAACAATAAAAATAGATTTAGCACCTCTAATTTTAAGTGCTTCTTTTATAAAATTAACTTCATAACCCGTATAAATAACAGTAGCACAAACTATAACATTTTTATTATTAACAGGTAAAAAAACATCCTTTTTTATAGCTAATTCCTTAACAGTATTATACTCAAAAACCTTTTCTAAAAATATATAATCAAATACTAAATTATGTTTAATTTTTTTAGCTAAATCAACACTAAAAGGGATCCCTTCCTTCATTATCGTTATAAAATACCAATTATCTTTAGAATTGGAATAATTTTCATCTAAGAAATTATTTAAATTATTAGCAATATAATCCACTCCTTTTTCTATTTCTTCCTTAGAAATTATTTCTTCGAATTTATACTTCATAACCTATTAAATATTATATTTCTTATCTTTTTAAAAGTTTAGAAAAATAATCAGAAATAGAAATTATTTCAGTATTAGGATAATAATGAGATAATATTTGAACATAGGTATATCCATTTTTAGCCATATAATTTGCACCATATTGACATAATCCAACCCCATGCCCACTACCTCTACCTTCAAAAACAATCCAATCTCCTTCCATTTTAACTTTATCTATAAAAGGACTTTTTATTTTATAATTTAAAGCTTTCCTTAAATCCCAATTATATATACTATAATTACAAAAAGTATTATTAACTGTTTGATAAATAAATGTAGTCTTAAAAGAATTAACTGAAATAGAATTAATTGAATAAACTTCATTTTTAGTATATCTTTTTAATATATTTTTAATTTCATATAAACTAATCTTAGAAACCCAGTTATTTCCTTGATAAATACATTTAACAGAAGATAAATAATAATCATCCTTAGAAACCCTCTTATTAAAAGGTAAATATCCACTAATAGTATACCCCCCACAATTAGAATGATATAAAGCCCAAATAAGGTCGTTATTAAAAACTAAAACCATACCCTTGGTAGAATCAACTGCTAAATTAGTAGTACTCTTTTCATAATCAATTCCATAATATGCTTGATCTAATACAGTAGAATATACATCAAAAAATTCCCCCTTAGTTCTTCTATTAATCATCATTTTAATAGCATAAGTTCTAGCAGCAATAGCTTGCGCTTTTAAGGCTTCTATATTCCAAGTATATGGCATCTCACTCGGTACTACACTCTTTAAATAATCTTCCAATTCTACATAATTAATAACATAATACTTTTCATATTTAAATATTACTCTCATAATCCCTTTATATTTCCTATTTTTATACTCAACAAAATCATCCGATAAAATTAAAATATCATTTAAATCATTTAAATTAATAGAATACTTATTTTGAGCATAATAGTAATCCAAAAAGGGAGGATTATAAATTATTGACAAAAAATTGAATAAACTATTAGCTCCTTGATAAATAGAAGGATAATTCTTTAAAGTATATCTTAAACTTATATTATTACCTCTAAAATCTAATTTACTTTGAATATATCCACTGTCTATTAAAACTCTAATAACTTCATAATTTTCTTTATTAAGTAATGAAGCAAAATTATTTCTATAAAAATTATAAGAATAAGAAAAATTTATATAAAAAATAAGAAAACCTAAGATAAGAAAAATATATCTAAAAAATACTCTGTACATAAATACTTTAATACTTTAATACTTTAATCTTGTAATATCATTTTAACTTTCTTTTTAATACGCTGTAGTGTATTATCAACTGATTTAATACTTTTCCCAATTTTAGAAGCAATTTCTTTATAAGAATAACCTAATGTCCTATACTTTAAAATTTCCTTCTCAATAGGAGATAATTTTTTAAATATCTTTTCTCGTTTATCTTTAAAATCTAAATTAATAGAAGCAATTTCATCAGAAGGTAAATAACTAATCATAGAAGGGATGTTAGAAGATATTTTAGAATGAGTTAAGTATTCCTCTAATTTTCTTTCAGCAGATTCCTGATCTTTTGTTAAAGTAGCTTCTAAAGATACCGCACCTTTTAAAATCCTATGTTTGTTTCTAGTTAATGATTTAATAAAAGTATAAATATGTCTTTGAATACAAACATTAGCAAAAGAATAAAAACTTCCTTTATCTTTATTAAAATCCCTTATAGCACTTAAAAAACCTAAATAAGCTTCCTGTAAAAGATCCTCTTTCTCTTCCCCATAAGGTATATAAAATAATAAAGTCTTAGATAATATTACATTCTTATATCTCTTAATTAAAATATCTAAAGCTTCCTTAATACCTTTTTTGTATAACTCTACTAATTCTTCATCTCTTAATTTTTCTAATTTCTTCTCTTCAAAAAAATCACTATTAACTTGAATTAATATATTTTCCTTTTCCTGATTATTATTAGCTATATTATTATTCTTTATTTTTTTTCTAGTCATATAAATTTTTATTTATAATTTCAAAATTTAATTTTAATTTATTTATTTTTATTAATAATTAATCTTTGGTCGAAAGCTTTTTTTTCATCATATTCAAAGAATTCATCCATCCTAACAACATCAACATTATTGTATAAAGCAAACTCATAAGTATTTTCCATTTCAATAACCTTAGTAGGACAAACTTGCTCACATAACCCACAAAATATACAAGCACTTACATTTATTTCAAATTTATTTACAATAGTTCTTCCCAATTCATCTTGTAAAACTTCCATTCTTATAGCTTTAACAGGGCAAATCATAGCACAATACCCACAAGCAATACAAACCCCACTTTCACAACTCAAGCATCTAATCCCATCTTCCAAAGCATAATCATCTAATATAACACTATTTTTAACATATTCTGGCAATTTAGCCATAATAATTCCCCCTTCTTATAAACTATAAAAAAATAAAAAAACTAACCAACTTTTAAAACCTCTGATTTTCTTAAAACTTTATGAACATTTAAAGGCCCTAATACCTTTTGGACTTCAAAATCTAAAACTGGAGGTAATTCATTAGTTAAATACATATGAATTCTCTCGGCAGTTCTATTTCCACTAGCTAAAGCGACAATTGCAGGTTGTGGTCCATAACAAGCTTCACCTGCAGCAAACACCTTAGATCTTGAACTCTGCCCAAACTTATAAACAAAACCATAAGCAGTAACATCAAAACCATCAACAATTATTTCCCCTCTACTCCCAACAATATCTTTAGGAGCAAAGGGGATATAAATATCTCTTGATACAGCTAAAATAATAGTATCACATTCAATAACAAATTCATCATTAGTTTTAATAAGTTTTTTCCTACCATTACTAGTTAAGGGGCCCCATAAACACTTTACAACTTTTAAACCCACTATTTTATTATTTTCATCAATAACAACTTCAGTAGGCATAACTGAACAAATAAACTTAATATTATCATCTTCCTCTGCTTCTACTTTCTCTTCTTCAGCTACAGGCAAATCTTCTCTAGGAAGTAAATCTACAATAATAACCTCATCAGAAAACACTTTTTTACATGTTCTAGCAGCATCAATCCCCGTCCCCCCACCACCAATAACTACTACTTTTTTCCCTATTTTATAACTCCTTATACCTAAATTCCAATCCTCTAGAAACCATTCAGCTTGAATTAATTCCACTTTATCTGAGTTTTTTAGATTAAGTTTTCTAGGTTTAGTAGCACCGGCTGCAATAACAACCGCATCATAATTCTCCTCTAATTCACTAAATAATATCCCACTATTTTTATCTAAATAATTTATAGAACCATTTAAATCTTTTATATCATTATAAGAAATTACTTTAAATTTATCTTTTTCTTCATCAGATATAATACAAGCATTATAAAAAATTCTACCATTTTTAGTGAAAGTAATTAAATTTTCGTATTCTTTATTCATAATATCTTTATCTAATCTAAAAAATGCCACGCCAGAATAAAGATACCCCCCACAAAAATCATATTTTTCAAATAAATCCACTTTATGCCCATATCGTAGTAATCTATGAGCACAAGCGATCCCTGCAGGCCCTGCACCAATAACAGCAATCCTCTTTCCACTTTCTTTACCAACTATAGTAAAACTATACCTTTCTTTATCTTCTAATTTAACTTTCAAATTATATTCACTAATAGCTTTTTTGATTAATCTAATAGCAATAGGTTTATGATCTTGAACACCTCTACTACAAGTAGTTTCACATGGGGCAGTACATAAATTTCCAAAACACATAGCAGTAGGATTTTGAGCTCTCTCTATATTTAAAGCTTCAATAAATTTACCTTCCCCAGCAAGTACAACATATCCCCTAGCATCAACATTAGCAGGACAACCCCTTACACAAGGCGGCAAATTAAAAGATCTATACATATTCTCACTTCTATTATAAATAGTTTCTAAAGTATTAAAAGCTCTAACTCTAACCTTCCCTCTCCACCTTGAAAAAACTTCTTTTATCTTTATTGGATAATTATAAGTATAAATTGGTTCTTTTATAAAATATCTATAAGTAATTTTTAAGCCATCTATTAATCTTCTTAATGAATCCGCTAAATAATTTAAACTATCTAACATAATAAATCACCTCAATCCCTTTTAAGTACTATATCTTTTATAAAAAACTGGAACATTTTTATATTTAGAAGATAAAGTAATCTTCTTAATAGCAGTTAAATATAAAATAACCAAAAAGAAAATCCAATTAAATACAGGTAATATAAAATTATCTCCAAATAAACTTAAAGATAAAATCAAATCAAAAGAAGAGAACATAATATTAATTAAAGTAATAGGAATAAAAGCTTTCCAAGCCAAATTCATTAAATGATCCATCCTTATTCTCGGATAAGTCCATCTAAATAACATTATTAAACTTAAAACTACAAAAGCTTTAAGAAATAACCATATAACATTAGTATTAGCAATTAAGAGTAATTCAAAAATTTCCTTAGGTAAATAATTAGAAAAAGCAGCTAATAAGGAAGCAGGTAATAAAGAATCTCCCCCTAAAAATAAAATAGATATTATAATACTATTAAAAAATAGATACCCATATTCAGCTAAATAAAATAAAGCAAAAGCCATAGAAGAATATTCAGTAACAAACCCAGCAACCAATTCACTTTCAGCTTCAGGTAAATCAAAAGGAGCTCTATTATTTTCAGCTACCATAGACCATAAAAATATAATAAACATCAAAGGCTGATAGAATATTAGCCAACCAATTTTATCTTGTAATTCCATTATTTTAACAACTTCAAAACTACCAGCAAAAATAATAACAGATAAGAAAGATAACAGCAATGGGATTTCATAACTAAGCATTTGAGCAACGGTTCTAAGCCCCCCTAATAAAGAGTACTTATTATTAGAAGCCCAAGAAGCTAGTACCAATGAAATCACCATATAACTAGAAATAGCAAATATAAAAAGCAATCCAATATTTAAATCTTTAAGCATAATAAAATCCCTACTAAAAGGAACTACCCCAAAAACAATCATAACAGTAGAAAAAGCCAAGATAGGAGATAATAAAAACAAATGAGGATAAGAAGTTTCTGGAATCAAAATCTCTTTTTGAATTAATTTAATTACATCAGCAATAGGTTGAAGCAACCCACCAAGATATATATTTTTACTACCTATATCAAGTAAAAATGGTAAATTAACAACAGTGGGCCCCATTCTTCCTTGAATTTTAGCGGAGAATTTTCTTTCCCACCAAACCTGTATTATAACACTCCCCATTAAAATAGTTAATATAAATAAAATTCCAATTAAAGAATAAAGAACATAACTAAACCAATTGAAATTAGCAGGGATAATAAAATAATTTTTCAATAATGAAATAATCCCGATTTTATCTAAAATAAAAACACCACTAAAAGATACTCCTAATAAAACTAAAGACAAAATAAAATAAAAAATAATTAACATAATAGTAAATTTTAAAAAACTAAATATTTGATTAAACGGATTCATTATTACTCACCCCTATCTTTATAACATCTAAATCCAATTTTTCAAGGATTTTATTAAAAATTTCTTGTTCATTAATTCCATAAAAATCATATAATTCTTTAATAGCACCGTGTTCAACAAAATAATCCCCCCAACCTATCCTTAATAAATTCAGTTTTTTATTATAAAAATTATCATTAAAGTATTCTAAAACAGCACTTCCAAACCCCCCAGCTAATACATTATCCTCTAAAGTCAAAATTAAATCATAATCTACTAAATTACTTAAAACTTTATTATCTAAAGGCTTAATACTTATACAATTATACCATTTAGAATATATATTAGATTTTTCTAATAGAGAAATAACTTTAGGGATAAATCTATTTAATCTTCCTGTAGCTAAAATAGCAACTTTTTTATTGTAATTTGATAAAGAAGATTCATATTTCAAAATCCAACTATATAGATCAATAATAGAAAATTTAGAATCATTATTAAGTCCTTCAATATTATCTCTAGGGTATCTTATAGCAGTAGGTTTATCCAAATTTTGTAAAACAGTATAAAGAATATTTTTTAATTCTAATTCATTAGAAGGTACAAAGATCTGGAAATTAGGGATCATTCGTAAATAAGATAAATCAAATACGCCATGATGAGTAGGTCCATCTTCTCCAACTATTCCAGCTCTATCTAATACAAATAAAACCGGGATATTCTGTAAAGCCACATCATGAATCAACATATCAAAAGCTCTTTGTAAAAAAGTAGAATAAATACAAACTACAGGTTTTAAACCTTTTAAAGCTAAAGTAGTAGAGAATATAACAGCATGTTCTTCAGCAATCCCTACGTCAAAGAATCTATCGGGAAACAATTTAGAAAAATTAATTAAACCAGTACCCGAAGGCATAGCAGCAGTAATAGCTACTATTTTATCATCATTTTTTGCTAACTCTATAATAGTTTCTCCAAAAACTTCGGTATAAGTTTTTAACTTTTTATCTTCTTTTTTTTCTACTTTTAATCCTTCATCAGTAGAAAAATAAATAAAATTAGAGATTTTTAATTTACCTTTAGCTACTCCGTGTAATTTTTCTTGATGTTCTTGGGCTTCTTTTGATCCTTTCCCTTTTTCGGTTAAAACATGAATAATAACAGGTTTCTCTAATTTCTTCGCAAATAAGAGTACTTCATCTAATAATTTAATATTATGTCCATCAACTGGCCCAATATACTGTATCCCAAATTCCTCAAAAATAACTCCAACAATAGAAGGAGAAACTACTTTTGTAAATCCTTCTTCTATCCAGTTCTTAGTATCAATTATGAAATTCTTTATTAAACTATTAATAGGTAATAAATTTAGTACTTCATCAACTTTTTTTTCAACTTTAACTAAAAAAGGATTATTCCTAAGTTTTTTAAGATAAATAGAGAATGCCCCAACATTTGGAGAAATAGAGAATTCATTATCATTAAGAACTATTATTAATTTAGAAGGATATTGCCCTATGTTATTTATAGCTTCAAAAGTTACACCACAAGTTAAAGCAGCATCACCTATTACAGCTACTACATTATAATCTTGTTTCAAAATATCCCTAGCTTTAGCATATCCTAACGCAGCACTTAAACCTGTTCCTGCATGCCCCGCTCCATAATGATCTAATTTACTCTCTTTTATCTTAGAAAATCCAGAGATACCCTTAAAAGTTCTTAAAGTATGAAATTTCTCTTTTCTATCAGTTAATATTTTATAAATATAACTTTGATGAGAAGTATCAAAAACTATTTTATCTTGTTCAGGATCAAAATTTCTTAGTAAAGATATAGTTAATTCTACTACCCCTAAATTACTTCCATAGTGTCCACCATTATGATAAACTACTTCAGTAATAAAATCCCTTAATTCCTGAGCTAATATTTCTAATTGATTATAATTAAAATCCTTAATATTTTTATAATTTATGTATTTTAAATATTTAGTATTATCAAAATTAGTTGTATTCATATCGATTTTAGCTCCCTTAAATTATTTATTTTATTATTAATATCATCAATAATAGAAGATGGTACAAATTTCGATATATCCCCTTTAAAATAAGCTATCTCTTTTACTAAAGAAGAACTAAGATACATGTAATTATAATTAGTCATAAAAAAGATAGTATCTATATTACTTTCAAAACTACTATTAACGATATATTGCTGAAACTCGTATTCAAAATCTGAGATAGCTCTTATCCCTTTTATTATATATTTTATGTTATTTTTTTTTAAATAATCTACTAATAATCCTTGATATACATCAACCTCACAATTAATAAAATTAAATTCCTTTAAAGCTTTTTCTATTAGATTTTTTCTTTCAAATATAGTAAATAATCCTTGTTTTTTAGGATTAATCATAACTAGAATTATTATTTTATCAAATAAATCAATTCCTCTTTTAATTATATCAATATGTCCTAAAGTTATAGGATCAAAACTCCCTGGATATACTGCTACTTTAATACTTATTAACCTCCATTTCCAATATTCATTTTAACTTTTTATATATTTATGAAAAATTTTAATATAAAATAATAAAATTAGCCAGAAATAAGGAATTCATCATCAGAAGAAATTCTTTTGGTTTCTTTTTTAGATTCATTAGTTGTTTGAGTTTGAGCAGGTTGAGCTTGCGAAGGAGTCCCTTGATTTTCTAACCTACTTTGTATCTCTTGTACCCTTCTTATCTCTTCAGTTGTTAATTGTCTAACAGTTAATGGATATTCCATAACTTTTTCATCATTAAGATAAACTTCTACTTTATAATCCCCAAATTCATCAAACATCATATCTCTAAATAAATTTACCATTAACTGTGGGATATTAGTACTTTTTAGTTCAAAATCTTGCTTACCTGTAGAAACTAAGACATTTCCTGAAGGCTTAACTAATTTAATTTCTTGAGTAAAACTACCTTCTCCATTAGACCAACCGTTAGCAATATAAAAAGAAACCGGAGCATTAGGGAATGGTAATTCATAGAATACATAAGAAAAAACAGGTGGCTTATCTTCTGTCTCTATTTCTAAACATGGAATAGAAAACTGTAATACTGGTTTTTTCATAATTTACCTCCTTTTATTAATATCATTAATATTATTCCAGATTACTTTTTAATTCGTTATTATTTGAGTTTTTAATAAAATCTAAAGTAAAAACTCCATCTTTAAGAGCTAATAATTTATTTAAACATTCATCCGTACTTTCCTTTAAAAATAAAGAATACTTATTAAAAAATACTTTATAATATTCCTCTTCCACATTAAATCCATTTTCTATTTCAGATAATTTTTCTAATAAAATTGATAAATAATATTTAGTTTCTTTTAATAAATCATTTCTTAAATTTTTTAATTGATTTATATCATTTTGTAGTTTTTCAAATATTCTTTTAGATTCATTTTCAATAGTTAATTGATTTAATTGAGCTTTTTTGATTATATTTTCTGCTTCTAGTTTTGCAGATTGAATTATTTCATTTGAAATCTTTTTAGAAGTAACTAATGATTCTTGAATAGTATTTTCTAATTTTTTATAATGTTCTAGTTCTTTAGTTAAATACTCTACTTTATTTTTTAGTTCTATATTTTCTTTCCATAATTTAGTATAATAAACATTAAGTTGTTCTAAAAATTCATCTACTTCTTCTTTATTATATCCTTTAAAAGAAGTATTAAATTTAATTCTAGAGATATCTGCAGGTGTTAAGATAGCAAAATCATTATTATAATCTTTCATTTTTTTCACCTCAAGATAATATAATTAAAGAGCTAACCTCCATCTACCTTTTTGAATTCTTCTTTTGATTATTTTTTTTCCACTTTTAGTAGATATTCTTGCTAAAAATCCATGTTTTTTCTTCATTTTTCGATTATTAGGTTGATATGTTCTTTTTGGCATATTTTATCCCTCCTAGCTATTAATATTATTTCATAAATATCAATTAGATAATAATTCTATAGCTTTATTTAACTGAGCATCTTTATCACTAGCAAAATCAAGGGGATTAGAATCATTAAAATCTACTTTATAATCCAAACTTACATTGTCCTTAGAAATATCTCTATTAGATAAAGTATAATATTTAGCAATAGTTAATTTAAGAACTCCCCCATCCATAAGATTAAATAGAGTTTGAACACTATTTTTTCCATAAGAAGGTACTCCTACAATAATAGTATCTTTTTTAAGGTCTTTAAGAGACTGTGCTAAAATTTCCGCAGCACTTGCAGTATAATTATTAACCAAAATAACAACATCAGCATCAATTTTTTCATTAGAATAAGTATAATAATCCCTTTCAATTCCATTCTTAGATTTAAGATAGACAGCTAATCTTTTATTTTCCACAAAATAAGAAGTTATTTTAACAGCTTGATCTAATAATCCTCCTCCATTGTTTCTTAAGTCTATTATAATTTTTTTAGGCTTATTAAGTTTATTGTAAGATTCTAAAAATTCCTTAGCAGTATCTTTATTAAAACTAGTTATTCTTATATAACCTATTTCAATTCCATTTTTATTAATTAGTTTTTCTTTTATACTTTTTATATGAATAATATCTCTAATGATTTTAAATTCAATTAATTCTTTTTCTCTTCTAATAGTTAAAACAACGGGAGTACCTTTTGGTCCTCTTATCATAGATTGAACAGTATCAACAGAATAATCTTTAACATCTTTTCCATCTACCTTAACTATTTTATCTCCCGGTTTTATTCCAACTTTATAAGCAGGAGTATCTTCAAATACATCGATAATAATAATTTCTCCGTCTTTATCTTTAACAGAAGACATAGCTACTCCAATTCCACTAAAATTTCCACCACTAATCCCTTCATTAAATACTCTATACTCCTTAGGCCCCATATAATTAGTATAAGGATCCAAAGTAGAACAATAACTATTTAAAACAAACTTAAAATATGCAGGATAACTTTTTAAATATTTATTTAAATTATTATAAACTTCAATTTGATTTTGAGTTAAATTTTTTTTAGCTAAATTCTTAGAAACGTCTACATTTTGATTTTTAATTTGATTATAAATTTCATTAACTTTCGTTTCAAATTCAGTAAGATAATCTTTTAAATTATTGGAATTTATAGAATGTACATTAATATTATACCCCAAATAATTTAAAGCATTTTCAACTTTATCCAAAGTTTTATTTAATTTATCTTTAATACTAAAATCTTCAGGAAAATATTTATAAGAGTAAGCAATAACTTGTCTAAATAATTCAAAATCAGGCCTACCTATATCTACTTCTAAATTCTCCTTACTTTTTGTATCACTATTATTTTCACTTTTTACTGACATTAAATTAATTATATAAAAAATCCAAAAAATAAGAAATAGAATTACGCTATAAAATAAAATACTTTTTATCTGCCTTCTCATAAAATTTCCCTTTCCCTTTTTAGCAATATCTAAAATATTTCCTAATTCCTTTACTATAATATTTTATACCTAAATTAGAATTCCTATAGAAAAAATAAAACTACATTTCAATTATACTATGTTTTAATTATACTATTTTGGAGTATATTAGAAAATTCTTTAATTTTATTAATAACATTGGAGATAACCCAATCTGGAGTGGAAGCTCCAGCACTTATCCCAACCTTATCGTTATAATTAAACCAGTTTATATCTAATTCTTTTTCATTTTCTATATGATAGCTTCTTTGACAATATTTTTTAGCTATTTCAAATAATTTTTTGGTATTAGAACTATTTTTACCACCTATAACTATCATAACATCTACTTCCGGTGCTAATTTATGAACTGCTTCCTGATTTTCGTCAGTAGCATAACATATAGTTTTAAAATATCTAACTTCAGGAATAAAACTAATAAGCTTTGAAACAATTTTTTGAACCTTTTCTATTTTTTCAGTAGTTTGGGATACAACAACTATTTTTTTAATCTTAGAAAAATCAATTTGATTTAAATCTTCTTCATCTTTTACAATAAAATATGGAACATTATTTTCAATATATCCAGTAACTCCAATTATTTCGGGATGATCAGCCTTACCTATAATCAGAATAGGATACCCTTCTTTTGACATTTTCTCTACTATCTTATGAACCTTAGTAACATAAGGACAAGTACCATTTATTACTTTTAGATTTAGTTTTTTTATTTCTTCCAATGTGTCTTTTCTTATTCCATGAGTTCTTACAACAACAGTATCTATTTTCTTCTCAATTAATTTTTGTTTTAATTCTTCTAAGTTATTAACATAAGTTATACCTTTTTGATTGAAATAAGAGATAACATCGTTATTATGAATAATAGGCCCAAAAGTAATAGCATTAGTTAAATTTTGATCAACTAATTTTTGAGTTTCATTAACTGTTCTTTTGACTCCAAAACAGAAGCCCATTTTCTCAGCTAAAATAATTTCCATCTTATAAAACCCCTCTTTTAATATTTATAGATTATATATCCTATTACAATCCTCTTTTATATAAGAAGGAGTAAATAGCTTGTAATACTTCACCTAACCCTTTGGTAATAGGATTTTTTGCTTTATCATCCATCTTAACCAAACTATCAACAAATTCTTTTTCTTTTAATTCGTATTCTTTTTTTATTTGCTGGATTTTAGCTAATACTTCAGCTTCTTTTTCAGGATCTACTTTACTTGCTTCTTCTAAATAATTAACTATATTTAATAATTCTCCTCTATCAATCCAGATACCCTCACATTTATCACAAGAATCTATATAAATATTTGAAGTATACATATACTTATATTTATTCATAACTGAATTACATTTAGGGCAATTTAAAGAATAATCTTTAGATTCTACATTCTCAGTATTTTTAACATCACTAGTTTTTAAGTTAGCTAACTTATCCTGGAAGTTGATTATAGCTTGTTTATCTAAGGATATAGCTGAAGCTAATTCTTGTTTATCAAACCAGATTCCCCCACATTCAGAGCATAAATCTAATTCTATCCCTTCTAAAACAGTACTCTCAAGATTAATTTCCTTAGAATTAACTAAACACCTTGGACATAACATTATAAACACACCTCCTAATTAAATGAGAGCGATATACCTTAATAATACTCCTTACATAACAATTATCATTAGTTATTACATTTTTATCTTCACTTATATAAGTATTATTAGCTTGAATAACAGCAACTTTAGAAACTTGAGCTTCAAACTACTACATATCTCCTACTTAAGCAAACACTATTATACGAATACTATATGTAAAAACCCTACTTTGTAAAACTCACCTAATTATTAAAGGATATGTACCTTTATTAAGTTTTATTAAAATAATTAATTAAAATTATTTATTAGCTTATTAGATAAATTATTAGTATTTTTTAATAAAAAATTTATTTTTAAAGTATTATTTTTTAGTTTTAGGTATATTTTAGAAAGTATCGGGATAAGATAATCCTACTAATATAATAGCTAACAACACTAACCACCACCAACCCATAATTTCACCTCCTAATTATTTTTTATCCAAAAATAAAAGCTTACATCTTTGATATTCTTTTTACATAATAAAAATCCTTTTTAAATTATATAAAAAAATACAATAATAAAATTTTTTTATAAATTCCTTTAATATAAATTTAATTTTTTAGTAGTTTAATTTTGTAGTAATAAAATTAATAATATCAGCAGCTAAGTTAGCTGCATACTCTCCACCATAACCTCCACTACCCTCTAAAGAAACAACTAAAACATACTCAGGCTTATAAAAATCAAAAAAACAAACAAACCAAGTATTATTTAATCCTTTAGGGTTATTAGAATTAGCCGGTACTTCAGCAGTACCTGTTTTACCAGCTACAACATATTTCTTTACTTTATATTTAACAACCGAAGCAGTTCCAAAATCAACAGCATTCCTCATAGATTCTCTTATTATTCTTAATTTTTTTTGATTAATATTTAATTTTATTTTTTTTGAGATATTTTGATAATTAATAAAAGGGGTAATTTTATAACCAGTTGCAATAGAATTAACAGCAACAGCCATCTGTATAGGAGTAACTAAAACCATCCCTTGCCCAATAGCAGAATTAACATCATCCCCCTTAGTCCATTCTTCATTAAAATATTTCATTTTATATGATTTATCTGGAATAAGTCCATTAGCTTCATAAGGTAAATCAATACCAGTAGGTTTAGATAGTCCCAAGATCTCACAATATTTCTTAATTTTATCAATCCCTAACTTATATCCCAATTGGTAATAAAATACATCACAAGAATAAGCCAAAGCAGAATAGATATCTAGATATCCATGTCCAAAAGTATTAAAACAATAAAATGGATGATTTCCTACAAAAAAATATCCCGGGCAATATATTTTAGTTTTATCATCTATAATATTTTCATTTAAAGCAGCTAAAGAGGTAATAATTTTGAAAGTAGAAGCTGGAGGATATTCCCCTGAAATTGCTCTATTTAAATAAAAAGAAAAACTAGGATACTTTTTTATAATATTATTATAATCAGGTTCTAATGTATTAGGATCATAAGAAGGATAACTAACTAAAGCTAAAACTTCTCCATTAGTCTTTATTAAAACTACACTACCCCCAACTGGCTGGTTATTCTTAATACTTAAATTATCACACAATTTTTTTAATTCATTATAAATAAATAATTGAATATTAACATCAATAGTAGTTTTAAGAGTATAGTTATTAATTGGTTCTATCTTATCTAGGATTTTAAATGGAGTTCCATCGGGCTCTATTTGATACTTTATATATCCTAATTTTCCTCTTAAAAAATCATCATATTCTTTTTCTAAACCATCTTTACCTACGTAATCATAGTAAAATAATTCAGAATTATTTTTAATTTCTTCAGAAGAAGGCATATTAACAAAACCTGTTATAAAAGACAATGCAGATTTATAAGGATAATATCTTTTAAAAAATATATCAACATTAACTCCATATAAATAATATAAATTTTCAGTTATAAATGAAATATCATTTATATCAGGTTTTTTCTTTATTATAACTTTATCTACATATGATTCAGAAATTAACTTTTGGATATCATTGTTAAAATATTTATTTAAAGAATTTATAATTTTTTGTTTAGTAGTTTTATCAAGTAATTGGAGCTTTGTTTTTTGAATAGTTATAGCTAATTCGGATTTATTTTGAGCTATCTCTTTTAAATTTCTGTCTAAAATTAAGGCCCTATTAGGTGGAGTATAAATAGTTATAGTAGTAAATTGATATAATTTTTGTTTAAATATATTATGCTTAAGAAAATGGATCTTAAGTAAATTAAAAAATACCCAACTATAACCTAAAATAAATATTATAAAAATATATCTCATTTATTATTTTAATTTTGATTTAATATATCTTGTTTATATTTTTTTATTTTAAATTAGAAATGGATTTATTAAAACTAAGTTTAATATTATTAGCAAAGGAATTAGCGAAATTAGTGATACTACCAGCCCCCACAAATACAATTACTTTATCTTTTAAAACCCTTAACTTAGATAACAAAGTTTTTTCTAAAACTTCATAACTTTCAATATAAATAATTTCATCAATATTAAGGGATTCTTTATTTTTAAGAATTTCTTTAGTTAAATTTTCAGAAGAGATTCCAATAATAGGACTCTCATTTGCTGTATATATAGGTAAAATAACTAATAAATCTACATCTTTAAAAACATACTTTAAATCTTGCCAAAATATTAAAGTTCTAGTATATCTATGAGGTTGATAAATAACTACTTTATAATAATCTTTATAAAATAAAGCTAAATTAGAAACCAAAGAATAAATTTTCTTAGGATTATGAGCATAATCATCTACTACTACTAATCTTGATGAATTACCATCAATATCAATTAAATTATTATATAAAATTTCAAATCTTCTCTTAGGCCCTAAAAAATTATATAACCCATTAATAAATTTAATAACATTACTTTTTAATTTTTTAAAATCATTAAAATTATTAAACATCTGATTATAAATAATAAAAACCCAAACAGCAGCTAAAGAATTATATAAATTATACTTACCAATAGTAGCTAAACTCAATTTACCCAAAGAATCAATTGAAACCTGATTATCTTCATTATTAAGATAAAATAAATCAGAAGAAATATAAGGATTTCCGTTATTAACATAAAAATCAACATCCTGATAATACAAAAGTTTATAATTAAAGTCCTTTAAAAAATCTTTATTATTAATAAAATCTTCATAACTTCCATAAAAATAAAAATCCTTAATATAATCCCATAAATTAAAATACTTAATAAAATCTAATACACTGTTATCCAACGAAAAAATAACCTTACCATTATTAGATACTATTTTTTTAACATAATTAAAAAAAATTTCATATAAAGCATACTTAAGGTTATCAATAGGAACATTTTTAAACTTAGGAGAGTTAATATTTAAATCAATAGATAAATCATTAATAACAGAAATAACAGGATTATAATTAATAAGGGAACCATCGGATTCGTCAGCTTCTATAACAGTTATATCAGAATCGTTAAAATAAATTACATTAGAATCCCATTCTCTAACCCACCCCCCAATAATTCCATTAGTTTTTATCTCCATTTTATTAAATCCAAAAGAAGTTAAAGAAGAAGTAGTAGTTTTGCCAGAACTACCAGTTATAGCTATAACCTTATGATTTTTTATAATCTCCTGTAAATAATCAGACCTATGAATAATATTTATTCCTAATTCCTTAGCTTTTTTTATCTCAGGATTCTCTTCATCTATAGAAGAAGAATATACTAATAAATCAATAGAACTATCAATATTATTAGCACTTTGTTCATAAAATATCTTTATACCGAGTTTTTGTAGCTTATCAGTAATAAAAGTTTTCTTTATATCACTACCTAATACTGTAAATCCTTGATTTAGAGATATTTGAGCTAAAGCGCTCATACCTATGCCACCAATACCACTAAAATAAATCTTCATAAAAACACCCCCACTTAAAAATTTAATAAACTAAAAAAATAATAAAATTATGGAAAAATCCCCAATTGTTCATAAGTAATAGCGATTTTATTAATAGCGACAATAAAAGCAGCGGTCTTTAAATCAGTTTTATACTTATTAGAATATTCTAATATTTCTTCATAAGCAGAAACCATAGTATCATATAACCCAGATTTCACAACATCCTCTTCCTTAGGCCCTCTCTTTAAAATCTCTAAATCCCTTTCATTTACTTTTTTATTAGTTAATTCCTCTATTTGTTTTATTAATAATAAATTATTTTGTTCTCTTAGACGCTTATCTAATCTACCAAATCTAACATGAGACAGATTTTTAAGCCACTCAAAATAAGAAACAGTAACCCCACCAGCATTAAGATAAATATCAGGAATAACAATTTTACCTAGTTCAAGTAGTTTAAAATGAGCATTAAAAGTAGTAGGTCCATTAGCTGCTTCTGCTACCACTTTAGCCTTTATCTTATTAACATTACTTTCATTTATAACATTCTCAATAGCAGCAGGCACTAAAATATCACAATCCACTTCTAAAACTTTATTAGAATCTTTATAAAAAATCCCATCATTAAACCCTTCAATGCTTCCATGTTCTTGTTGATATTCATAAAGCTTATTAACATTTATTCCATTTTGATTAAATAAAGTTCCCCTAACATCAGCAATAGCAACTATCTTAGCATTAAGTTCATTAAATAAATAATAAGCCAAATGATACCCAACATTCCCAAATCCTTGAATAGCAATAGTCTTTTTTTCTAGATCTTTGAATATATAACTTAAAGCATAAAAAACCCCAAGTCCAGTAGCTTGCTTTCTCCCTCTAATTCCTCCTTGATTAACCGGCTTACCAGTAACAGAAGCAAAATAATACATAGGATCATTAGAAATAGCCATATAAGTATCAGCAATCCAAGCCATATGCTGTTCATTAGTTCCCATATCAGGTCCAGGAACATCAACCCCAGGGCCTATAAAATTCTTCCTATAAAGCTCAAAAGTATACCTCCTTATAATTCTTTCTAATTCAGAAGTAGAATATAACTTAGGATTAATTTTTATAGCACCTTTAGCTCCGCCAAAAGGGATATCCATAATAGCACATTTATAACTCATTAAAGCAGCTAAAGCCATAACCTCACTAATATCTACGTTTTCGCTTAACCTAATGCCACCTTTTGTAGGTAATCTATGAAAACTATGCTCAGCTCTCCAACCACTTATAACCTCTATTTTCCCATTATCCCTTTTTATAGGAAATGACACACTTAAAACACTATTACATACTTTTATCTGTTCCAACAACTCCTTAGGATAGCTTAAATAACTAGCTGCTTCATCAAAAAACGATTCAACTTGATTTAATAAACTCAATTAAATCACTCCTTTCTAATTTACTTTAATTAATTTCTATTTTATATCATAGATTTCACATAGAGAATTTAAACTATTAAAATCAGACTTAGTTAATTTAGCTTTAAAATCAACTAAATCTAAAAGCAATTTATCCCAAATAATGTTAAGATTTTCTTTAACTATAAGATCTTTAAAATAAAATGCATTTCCATTATTAACGTGATTATATAAATTATTTTCAACAATATCAGATAAATCGGAAAATTTAATAAGTAATCCATCAAAATTATTACCTTTATACCCAATTTTTCCAACTAAAATATTTTTAAATATATAATTCAATTGAATTTGATCAAATCCTAAATTATCATCTTTGTTTAAATTGATTTCCTTAATTTGAATAATATTAAAGTCATTATCTAATTTAATAATAAAATACTTTTTATTATTATAAAAAGATAAGCTTGATAAGATATAATAATAATTATCAAAGTAATATATAGAGATAAACTTAAAAGCAATATCAGATTTAAGATAAATAGAGTTATCAATTTTATAAAAAAATGCTTTTAAAATTTTATCATCATTAGAATCAATTAAAACAATAAAAGGCCATAATTTATTTTCAATATATACATCCCCAATTCCTATAATATAATTATCTTTTATAAAAGAATTTATTAAATTTATATGATAATTATAATAAATTTTAAAAGATTTCAATAATTTTAAATTTTGAGTTAGTTTCAAATAAGAAATATTTTCATTATTTTGAATAATATTACCAAACAAAATAAAATTTTTATTTAAAAAATAAATATTAAGGAATTGATTTTCAAATGGAGTATAAATTAATTTACAAACTTCATTTTTAATAGAATTCCCATTATCCAAGCAAGAAAATAAAAAAGAATTAAAAGCATTAATTTTTTGATTATAAAACTCCCCTAAAACTAATAAATTCTCATTTAAAGTATTTTTATTTAAATCATCTTTATATGTTGCTATATCCAGAAACTGGGAATTATAAAGGTCATTTAAAACATATTGATAAATAATTTTACCTTCATTATTAATTTTGACAATATGAGCGTTATAACTAGAATCTTGATTAGAAGTGTAACCAATAAAAATAAATGAATCCAAATAAGGTAAAAGCTTATAAGAAACATTATCTAAAGAATTCCCATAAGAATAAGAGAAAATATAATTTAAATTAGAATCTAATTTAACAATAAAAGTATCAAAAGAACCAAAACCAAAAGAATTACTTATCCCCAAAATATAATAATAATTTTGAAAATTATAGATGTTATAAAACTCTTCATAACTACTACCTCCAAATTTCTTAATCTTAACTGAGTTCAATTGATCATATATAAAATAATTATTGTAATTGCTATAATTAATATTAGAATACAAATTATTAGTAGTGCTTATTAAAGTAGTAGTAGTATTTTTAACATTACTACTAAATAATTTTTCAAGATTTTTAATATTATTAACAAAAAACCAAAAAATAGATAAAAATAGAAATAAAGAAATAAGAATAATAAAAACTTTAGAAAAATTAATATTTCGTTTAGTATTTTTAGAATTAAAAAGCTTTTCATAAGACAGGATATCTAACTCAGGAATTTTTTGCTTATTTTTTATAAACTCAGAACCCCTAATTAGTTTTGATCTATTTTTTAATAACCAATTAATTAGATCAATATAGTCTTTAAAATCCATATTAGCTAAGTTCTTGAATTCCTTAGGTAAAACGTAATCAGAACTCAATTTTTGGAAGTAATCTTTAGGTAAAAGGATAAATTTTCGTTGATCCTTAAAAATCTCTATCTCAATTTTTGAATAAAAAATATCAAACCCTTTATAAAATATGAATTTTTCATTAAATAAATCATTTAAAAATCTAATAAAAATCCCTTTATTATTTTTTAAGTGATAATAATTAGAGTAAAACTCAAAATCTAAATCCAACACTAAATTTTGAAGATTATAAAAAAAATTCTCTAAATAATTAATATTTTTGTTTGATAATTTACTAAAAATAGAATAAAAATAAAAAATACTATTTTTATAATACTCAAAAGAACTACTAAATAAATAATCAATGTAATTAATAAAAAAAGGAGCTAAAATATGCTTAGAATCTTTAAAAACCATTTTAATCAAATCTAAGGTAATTAAAAAATTAAATAAATAAAATTGCTCTAATTTTACAGAAATAAAAATAGAAAACACTATACTTTTATCTTCTAGTTCCCTTTTAATTTCATTAAAAATTCTATAATCATTTAGATTTAACTTATTAAGAAGATAATTAAAAAATAATTTTAAAGCTAAATCAAAATTTTCCCTAGTTTTAACAAACTCTAAAAATAAGTCTTTTAAATTACTAAATACCTTATTAGCAAAAGGAACATTTTTAATATAGTCATAGTTAATATTAGTTATATTAACTAGTTTATCAATGAGAAGATCAATTTTATTATTAAGGAATAAAGATACTTCATTAAAAGAAAACCTGTTTTTATTATTACTACTTAACAACCCTAAAAGTAATACCTTATAATCAATAGGAATATCTACATCATACTTAATAGCTTCATAATCATAAGAAGAAAATTCTTTATTTTTAAAAATTCTATAAACTAACCTTCCCAAAGAGTAATAATCAGACTCAAAAGAAAATATATTATTAAGATTTTCAGGAGCTAAACTATCTTTATAATTATTAAGTAAGTTCTCAAAAAAGAGTTCCTCATTATCAATTAATGGAGGAATGTTAAAACTAACAAAAACCAAATCTAATTTTGATAAACTCCTAACAAAAATATTATCAGAATTAAAAAAAAGGATACCAATACCATTAGAATGAATTTCATTTAAAGCTTTTAATAACTCCTCTATTACTTGATTTAAGTAATCTTTATTAACTCCATTATTAGTGAGTAATTTTTCTTTTATGTAATTACTTAAACTCCCATAAACAGGATACTCTAATATCTGATAATAATTTTTATCATAATAACCAAAATCATAAATAACACATAAATGCTGCTGTAAATCTTTAGTTATTTCTTTAACTTTTTCTATTATTTCATCATTGATATCTAAATTTTGACTAAAAATTCTTAAGATATAATTTTTAGAATCTTTTGAAACCAAATAGTAAATAGAAAAAGGATCTATAATATTTAACTTAGAAATAATCTTATATTCCTTAAAATAATTTTCCATATTTTAATTTATTTTTAATTTAGTACTTAAAAGGAACCTAGAAATAGGATTAGAAGAAGTTATAAATAATTTTTCTTTAGCACGAGTAATAGCTACATAAAATAATCTACATTCTTCATCTATATCTTCACTTTTATAATGTGGAATAATACCTTCTTTTACTTTAGGAATAAAAACATAATCAAACTCTAAGCCTTTAGCACAATGAATAGTCATAACTATAACTTTATTTATTTTATTTAAATCCTCTATCTCTATATCATTACCCCTTATTAAAGATACATAATCAACTAAATCACCTATAAGATTAATTCTATCTTTTTGAAAATTTTCTTCTTTTTGGTTATCAAAAAAATCCTTATTTTCCTTTTTCTTTTGAAAAGAATCAATAAACTTCAAAAATAAATCAAAAAATTCTTTGCTATTCTTAGAAAAATAATCAAAATTAAAATAATTTTTTATATCAAATACAAAATCTAAAACCCAATCACTTAATTTAATATAATCAAATATTCTATTAACACTTTGATCAACAAAATTAAATATATTAATAATCTTTTCATCTAATTTATTATAATTAATTTCAATATATTCATACAAATTTTTCCCTACTTCCATAGAGTTAGTATAAAGTTTATCAATTTTTTTAAAATTAAAGAAATTCTTAAAAACCCTAATAAAAGATAAATCATCATGAAAATTAAGAACTAACTTAAACAAAGAAATAATATCTTTAATTTCCCTTCTATTAAAGAAATTATAACTTCCAATAGCCTTAACAGGAATAGAATTAGAAATAAATAATTTCTCAATATATTTAACTATTTCATTAGTTCTACAAAGCACAACAACACTATTTGTAGAAGTTAATTTATTAGAAGATTTAATCTGTTGTTGAATTTCTTTAATTTTATTTAAAATAAAATTATCTTCTTCTAATTCAGTTTTAAATAAATTAACACAAATTGAATCAGGATTACTCTTTTTAAAAGCTAATAAATCTTTTGGGTATCTAAAAGAAACATACTTAATAACATCCAAAGAAAAATCAATAATTTCTTGATAACTTCTATAATTATATCTTAATTTAATAACCGTAGGATTTTTATAATAATTAGAGAATTCCAGAATAAATCTTACATCAGAATTCCTAAATGAATAGATATTTTGATCATCATCTCCAACGACAAAAATATTATTTAATTCAAATTTATTTAAAAACTCAAACTGTAAATAATTAATATCTTGAAACTCGTCAACCATCAAAAAATTAAACCTATTCTTAAGATCCTTTTTTATATTAAAATTATTAAAAATCTCAATACCTAAGGTTAATAAATCATCAAAATCTATCATATACTGCTTCCTTAAAACATCATTATAAATATAAAATATTTCCTTATAAATACCAAAATCATTTAAATTTTTTTTCTTATTTTTAACACCAGATATAAAATTAGCTAAATCCAATATATTTATATTCTTTTTCTTATCAAATTTATATAATTTTACAATAGTTTTTAAAATATCAAGTTTATCTTCTTCATCTATTAAATTCAATTTATGATTAACATAATAAAACTGAGTTGATTCAATAGGAAGCTTTTTAGAAATATATTCTTTAAGTAATTTAAGGATTATACTATGAAAGGTTCCAGCATAAGGTAATTCTATATTAAATAAAGATTTAATACGTTTATTCATTTCCTGAGCAGCTTTATTAGTAAAAGTAAGCAATAATATACTTTCAGGCTTTACTTTATAATTTTTTACTAAATTATGAATCCTATAAGAAATGACAGTAGTTTTACCACTACCTGGTCCAGCTAAGACTAAAACAGGCCCATATACCTGCTTAACAGCACTAATCTGATCCTCATTTAGTAAAGAATATCTTACAAATAAATTATTAATAAACGCTTGACTCTTCATGAACAATTTTTGTTAAAATATTTTAAACCATACGTTGATTATTAATAATAAGAGCGAATTCGCAGTTAATAGCTTCTGCACTTCTTTTACACATCTTCATCCTATGTAAAAATATCTCAAAATATTCAATAATAGAAGAAAAATTCGTATTTATTTTTAAATCAATAACAATAGTAGGCTTAGAATTAGAATTATCAACTATTAATTGATCTTTTTCAACTGCGTAATTAACCCTATCATGAATATCAAAGGTATTAATATCGTTATTTTGGACTCTACTTCTATGGACATCACTTTTATCAGCTATTATCAAAGAAGCAGCGATAGGATCAGGGATATCAAGGAAATGATCATCTTCATGTGCACCAATAGCTGACATAATTTTTATTATATCATTAAATTCAACTCCCATCTCTTTTAGCATATCCAAAGCTAAAAACGCACTACTAACCTCATGATTATATCTAGAAACTAAATTCCCAATATCATGTAAAAACCCCGCAATCCCTGCTAAATAAACATCTTCCTCTGGATAATGTAGTTTCCTTAAGATATACATTGCTCTTTGAGAAGTTATTTTAGCATGCCTAATCCCATGCTCAGTATATCCCCAAGCCTTTAAATTAGCATTAGCTTTTTGTAAACAAAATAAAGCTTTAGGATTTTTCTCTAAATTATATAAAACCTGTTTTAAATAAGTCATAATTCATCTCCCTTCTGTGATTCCCATTAATTTTTAATTATTTATTAATAATAAATAGAGATGCTTTTATGATAGGGAAGATTAAATTGAGTAGCTTTAGCTACATTCCACAAAATATTATCCAATAAAGCTTCATAAATATTAAGTTTTTTAGCTATTTTTTCGCAAGCTACTATAGTAGCTGCTCTTATCTCTATTTCTTTTTCTTTAGAAATAATAACTCCTTGATTTATCTCATTCCTTAAATCATCTGTATAATTAATTACCTTCTTATATTCTAATAATTGTGGAAGCTTATAATCAGCAAAGACAGTTAAATCATTTATATTCTTAAAATTAAGCAACTTAAGATAAGGGAATTTATTTAATAAATCTTTAGAATTCTTTTCATAGAATTTATAAAGTAGATATAAATCATGAGCTAAAAGCTGCGCACGTTTATAAAAATAAACTTGAATAACTTCACCATCCTTTAATACATAATCTGCTTTATCATTATAACTTTTAAAATTATAAATAATATTATCCAAAAACTTATTAACATCTAAAGATTTATCAAATAAATTCAATATTTTATTACTTTCATCATCTTCTCTAAAATAAGTCCTTATTTCATTAATATTTTTTATCTCTTGCTTAGAAATAAATAACTTTTGATATAACTTAACTAAAGGTTTTCCTAAGATATTTTCTCCTAATTCTCTTAAATTAGTAACCCTTTCTTCTAACAACATTAGTTCTCCTTTTAAATATTTAACATTTCCATATAAGGGGTATAACATTCTCAATAATTCCCCTTTAAATAGCTTAGCCCAGTAAGAAGGCTTATCAAATAAAGGATTAGATATAGCTTCTTGTTTTAAAACCAATGCTAATGCTAAATAGCCACTAACTATTTCCTCATTATCCCCTTTTATCAACGTCCATTTATCTCTAGCATTTAAATTCCAAAAACAAAAATTAATAGTATCAAGCACAAAAAAATACCATATACTCCTTAAAGGATTCTCAAAATCTATATAATGATAATTTACAGATAATATATTTTCTACATTATCATAATTATAGGTTTTAATATAGTTTTTTAAATCGTTATTAACAAAATCATCAATAGCTTTATCACTAATAGAAACATACTTAGCATTAGAAACAACTTTATTAGCACTTCCCCTTATTTTATCAGTTATTTTTTTATTAACTGTAAGCATATAATTCTTCCTCCTTATATAACTTTATTTTAATTTATGAATTTATAATAATTCATTAAGGATTTCAGCCAAAGTAGGATGTGGATAAACCACTATTTCACTATGATAACTTAGTAAAGTAGAGACAAGTAAATCTACATCATTGCCTATCATATGAGCTCCTAATATTTCGCCTAAATCATTATATATAACTTTAATAAATCCGTTCCTATCTAAATCAGCAATAGCTCTAGAATTAGCAGCAAAGTATGCTCGCTTTACTATTACATTATTATTCAATTTATGTTTAGCTTCCTCTTCTGTTAATCCATAAAACGCTACCTGCGGAATAGTAAAAACTACCCCAGGTATTAAACTCTCTATATTTAAATTATACTCATAATTTAATTTATTTTGAGAAAGATAAGTTATAATGTTTTTTGCAACAATTTTAGCTTGATATTCAGCTTTATGAGCTAACATCTTTAAACCAGTAACATCTCCTAAAGCAAATATTAACTTCTTTAATCCCTTTAATCTTAAATAATTATCAAAATTTATTTCTTTTTTAGTTATTAAATCTAAAGGTAAATTAGGTTTTCTACCAATAGCAGATACTATATAATCAACTTCTAATTGTTCTTGCTTTCCCTCTCTTTCAAAAATAACTAAATAACTATTTTTATTTTGTTTTATTTCTAGCAATTTAGTTGATGTATAGATATTAATATTATCTTTATTAAGATTTTTAAAAAGTTCAGCAGATATTTCCTTATCAGCATTAAATAAAATTCTATCAAATATTTCAAAAATATAGAATAAAGATTTCTTAAATATACTAAACAATGTTGCAGTTTCTAAGCCAATATATCCTCCTCCTACAATTAAAATTCTACTTCCTTTGGATAAATCATTTAAAAAATCCTTAAAAGAATTGCCCCATAAACTCCTATTATCCAATATCCTTGAATTATCTTTAATATCATTTTTAACAAGATCAAGTATATTAACCGGATAGCTACCAGTAGCTAACGCTAAAATCTCATAATTAAATTCTTTGTTAGAAAGTATTATCTTATCATTATTAAATTTAGCAGAATCAAAAACAACATCTATTTCAAATTTTTTTAAACTATCTTCTATCCCCTTTTTTATAGTATTAACAACTCTTCTTACACTATTATAAATATTATTAACATCTAAATCTAATTCAATATTAAATAATTTTTTAGTTTTATAAAAATTTTTAGAAAAATTAAATAAAGCTTTAGAAGGTATACACCCTACATTAGTACATTCTCCTCCTAAGAATCTATCTTCAATTAAGTAAATTTTTCCTTCAAAACCCATGATCCTCAATTCCTGAGCTAATTTAACCCCCGCAGGTCCTCCACCTACTATAAAAATCTCCTTCATAACCTATCTATACCCCTTTCTTTATATAAAATATTAATCAAGTAAATAAATACCATTTTGTATAAAAAATCAATCTAAGTAAATTATCTTTAAAATTTTTCCGGTTTTTGGATTTTTTATAAAATCTTTAACAAAATTGATTTCAAACTTAATTAAATTAGTTTCTATACCTTCCTTTAATTGCCAATTTATCTTTTTTAAATTATTTAAATATTGTTGTTTTATTTCATTTAATTTATTTTGATTAATCTGAATAAAATTTTTTAGCTTAATAAAGATTTGTAAATAATATTCTTTCCTAGAGATTTTTAACTGAACAAAAGGTTCTAAATATTCAATAGTTTCAAGAGCATTAATAAAATCTTGGTAATAAAAGTCATAGCTAGCTAATCTTATCCAGTCATCAAATCTCCCAAGAAGCTCAATAATATAAGAGCTCCTTAAACATTTACATTCATTTGAAATCCATCTGCCTAAATCCCCTGTTTTATATCTAATAACAGGCATTAAAAATCTTTCTAAATTAGTTACAACAATTTCCCCAATTTCATCACTATCAAAATTTATTATTTTATTGGTATCTGGATCTATAATCTCAACAAATTGATAATTAGTAAGGATATGATGCTGATTACCAGTTAAGTACTTACATTGATAAGCAATAGGTCCAGCATCTACAGAAGCATACCCCGCAGATCTTATTAACTTAGTTTTTAAAACTTTTTTTAAGTACTCTCGTTGATTATCATAAAGCACTTCCCCACCATAAAATATCTTTTCTATAGAAATATCTAGATTATTTTGTTCAATATATTTAGCAATCTCAATAATCTGAGTAGGTATCCCTAAAATAACATTAGGTTTTAAAACAGATAAATATTCTATAATTAATTCAATATTAGTATTACCAGAAATAGGTAAAATAATACAACCTAAAGCTTCTAAAGCTTTATTAACAGCAATAAAAGAAGTCCATAAATTTCCTGACATAAATAAATTAGCTACTACATCATCCTTACTTATCCCCGCTAAAAAATATATCTGTGATAAATAATAAGTTATTTTCTCAAACTCATCAAAAGAATAAGCTACATACTTATGTTTCCCAGTAGTTCCCCCTGTTGAAAAAACATAACAATTCTGATAAGAAGTCAATATCCCCTTATCTCCTGTTAAAGAATGCTCATATATATCATCCTTATTAATTAATGGCAATTGATAGAATATACTAAAAAAATTGCTTTCATTAATCTCATTTATATCACTAATTCCATTATTTTCCAAAACTTTAGAATATATTTTTTTATAAAAATCTGAATTATTATAAGCATATTTAAACAAAAATATCAACTTATTAGTTATATAAAACGGTTTTAATTTAGATAAATCTTCTTCTAAGAAAGTATCAAAATTAGATTTATTTTTCTCTATTGAAACTAATTTAGAAAATCTTTTTAAAATATAATCTCCTTCATATGGGGCATTTAAATAACTATGAGCTATCAATCCTATATTAGTAAATCTAGTTATATTAATAGTAGCTAATTTTTCAGTATATTCATATAATTTTTCATTAGTAGTTAAAATAGAACAACTTTGTAAAATATCTCTTTTATTTTCTAACTTAGATACTAAAAAATCAATATCAGTAATATTTTTAATATAAACAAATCTATTAAGAGGAGAAATAAAAAAGAATTCATCATCACTTAAATCAATAACAACTCTATCATAATAAATAGCTTTATTTAAAACTTCTTTGGAAATAGCTAATTCAGAAGCTACAAACTGCTCAACATATTCATCAAAAGATAACTCATATTGTAAAATCTCTTTTAGTTTCATATTCAAATGAAAAGATAGTTTATGAGCAAAATATTTAAGAAATTCAATATCTGTTTTACCAACAATATAGATAACTTGAGGAGAAGAGCAAGCCCTTTGCTCCCATAAACTTATATCATATGCTAAATTCTCACAAATAAAATCTATATTATAATTCAAAAATATATCTACATCTATAACAGATATACTATACTTAGGTCCAAATATAACAATATTCTTAGTAGGCTCAATATTTTCTAAAAAATACTTAGTAGAATCCCTCCCCCCCCAAACGATCACCCCATCTGAATACTCATTAATTAAATCTATTAGCTTTTTATCTTTATAATCAAAATTAATTATAGCAAATAAAGAAGCTAATTCTTTATCTATTTCCAAAAAGCTCTTAGAGAATAAAATCCCAAAAGTAGTTCCAACCTTAGAAGAAGTCTTTATTATATTAATGTTCTTAGTTATTAACCCACTTAACAAAGAATCAATAGCAGAAACAAAGACATTCCCAGCAGTTATATGAACCAATACCCCAATAGGATTTACCCTTAAAAATACATTAGACTTATTATCATATAACCATTTATCTAATAAGTTAAGGTCTTTTAATTCAACATCTAAACGTTTAACAAGATTCTCTTTAATAAAATTTTTAATTAATTCATCTATAGCTAATTTAATCATTTTATCACTAAATCCAACAATATCAGGCATTAATTTTAATGTTTCTTTATAATAAAAACTATTCTCATCTTTCCATAGATTTAATACTTTATCAATACTATCTATTATTCTATAAACAGGTAAATAATAGATTTTTTTCAATTTATTTCGTGCTTGTTTAAATATAACTTCCATATCGCTAATATTTAAAGGATGCTCAATAAACTCTCCAAAAACATAGTTAATTTGCTTTAACATGATTTTAATCCTTGTCTTTAAGTTTTACTTTTATTTATTTTCATAATTAGATTTAATATTTTCAGAGATAAATTCAATTAAATCTTTAATAGTAAGTATCAAAGGGGGAGCAATAAACACTGCCCAAAACCCTAAAAGTGTAGAAAACCCTAATATAGAAAAAATAGTAATTAATGGATTTAAGTTAAGATGATCTTTTATAATCTTTGGCATAATAAAATTATCTGAAATCTGTTGAATAATAAATACCAAAATAACAACAAAAACTCCCAAAGAGATTGACTTAGAGAAAGCTAAAATAATAGCAGATAAACTACCTAAAAGTGGCCCTAAAACAGGAATAAAAGAAAAAATCCCATATAAAATCCCTAAAGAGATCCCCTTAAACCCAAATATAAAATAAAAAACTACAGATGAAATAATAACAATAGAAAAAATATTCACTAAAATAGCTTTTAAATATAATTTCTGGTATCTATCATAAGATTCAATTAAAATTTTAAGCTCACTAATATAATGAAAATTATTAAAAATCCAGTTTTTAAAATCTTCCTTAGATGTTAAAAAATATATACTAAACAAAGGCACAAAAATAAAAAACAATACACTCAAATTAGATGCAATAAAACCTAAAATATAACCAATTAATTTTTGAATAAAATTTACATAATCTTTAACAACAGAATTAAAATCTATCTTATTGAATAAATCCGAAATATTTATATTTATTTTAATCAGAAAACTATTAATAAACTGATTATTAACTAAGTAATTTTTTAAATTATCTAAAATATAAGGTAATTTAACAATAAGATTAGAAAATATATTTTTCAAATCCATAAAAACAGGGGGAATAACGACAAAAACAATAAAAAATAAAAAGATCAAATAAAACAAATATATAAATGCTATGTCAATTTTAATTAAATTCAAAAAATTAGAGCCAAAATTTTTTAAAAATCCAACTATCTTAGAATCAGTAGATATCTTTTGTTCTAATTTAGTTTGAATATTTTTTTTGAATTTAGAAAAAATATCTATAAAAACTTCGCTTAAATAAGAAAATATTATAATCCCCAATATAAAATTAATATAATCTTTTAATAAATATCCAAAAAATATTATTAAAATTAAAAAAAACAAATATCTCATTAATAATTTTTATTAAAATTTATTTAAAAACTTTTAAATCATTAATACTTCTATAAGCTTTTTCTAATTCTTTTGTAATTTCATTAATAAATTCTTTTTTATGATAAGAATCCATACTTTCAAAGTCATATAATAAAAATTTATAAACTTTTGTATATAGACTATAAATTAAATCATAGCTTTCTTTATTAATATTTCTAAGAACACTTAAGGATTCTTTTAAGTTTCCTTTATTAAAGACAGCATCTATTTTATAATACAGATGATAAATAATTAGATTAAGATTATTTTTAAGGTCTTCCCATTTTTCATATTGAGCATTTCTTTTCAATTCATCCAATTTAGAATAAAAATTAACCTTAGAATAATCAACTAAATTAATTTTTTCTAATACTTCAGATTTAGAGTATTCGAATTTATCTATAGTTAATAATTGTTTATTATCAGTTTGCTCTTTAGATAAGGTTTCATTTTTTGGAGGGGTAGAAAGAATCTTATAAATCCAATACATTCCTAAAATAACAATAACTAAAGCAATAAGCCCCCCTAAAACCATTAATAAAATATTAACATAATTACTTTCATCTCCATTAGTTGTGGGATTAGTTAAATATGGATTATTTGTAGTAGTATTAAACGGATTTTGATAATTATTTGTGTTAGTTGTAAATGGATTATTAGGAATATTAGGAGCTGTAGTATTAGGAGGATTAGTTGGGAAAAACGGTGGAAAAGTAGTAGGAGGAGTATTTGGTATATTTGGGTTATTTGGGATATTCGGATTATTTGGATTATTAGGTATATTTGGGTTATTCGGAATATTCGGATTATTTGGGATGTTCGGATTATTCGGTATATTTGGATTATTTGGAATATTTGGATTAGTAGTATATGGAGTATTAACTACTTTTATAGTTATTGCATCATTATTATCCATATTAGCGTATAATGTAATAGTATTATTGTTATCAACAATATAATACATTAATCCGATATCTTTTATAGTGAATTCTCCAACAGCTCTAGCCTGTAAAACATAAGTATAACTTAAATCCATTATATCATAATCATTAGTTTGAGTAACATTAGTATCAATAGATTGAGAAATAACAGTAAAATTATTAAGAAATTCTTCTATTTTTAAGAGTTTAAATTTATTATCAACATACCAACTAGTTTTACTAGGACTTTTAAAATGAATATTTATTTTTAAATAAAAAGTTTCACCCAAAGAAACAACATTCTTAGAAACCCAGGGTTTTATTGTTATGTCATTTCCATACTGATCTACAAAAGAACTGTTAATAAAAAATCCTAAAATTACTAAAAATAAAATAGCAAAATTCCTTAAAAAATCAATTTTAAATTTAAAATTATATCCTAATTTCATATGACCCCCCTTAATCAATAAATATAAAATTTAATAAATAAAATACTTATTGCTTCCCAATAGTGGGATAAATATAAAGTTTCTGATTTTTTCTTAATATCTTAATTTTAACTTTTTGTCCGATTGTAGTTTGCATAATTAAATCAAGTAAATCATCATAAGAATAAACGGGTTTATCATCAAATTCTAAGATGATATCATCTTTTTTAATCCCTGCTTTTTCAGCAGGACTATCCTTAACAACTTCTACAACAAGAACACCATAACTTATGTTTAAATAACTTTTAAGGTAATCAGGTAAATCTGCAACTCTAACACCTAAAAACGGTCTGCCTTTTGAATAATTTAAAACTTTGTTTTTGCTATCTTGAACAAATTTATTAACAATATTAGAAGGAATAGCAAAACCAATGCCAGAAGAACTTCCACTAGTAGAAGCAATAGCAGTATTTATTCCAACTAATCTACCATTAATATCAACCAAAGCCCCTCCAGAATTACCTGGATTTAACGGAGCATCTGTTTGGATTAAATTACTATAATTAAATCCCACATAAGTATCTAATTTTCTATTTTTAGCAGAAATTATTCCCATGGTAACAGTTAATTCAAAACCAAAAGGATTACCAATAGCAAAGACAATATCCCCAACCTTTACATTATCAGAATTAGCAAAAACAATAGGCTTCAAATTTAAATTACTATCCTCTATTTTAAGTAAAGCTAAATCTAGTTTTTTACTAACTGCTAATATCTTAACATCTTTAAAAATTTTATCGTTAATTTTAATAGTAATATTAGGAGCTCCCAAAGCCACATGTGCATTAGTAATTACTAGGCCATCCTTAGATACAATAACTCCACTACCAACTATTTTCGGAGTTTGATCTACATAATCTTTAAAATAATATTCAAAAGGAGTTCCCTTAAATTGCTCATACCATTGCTTAATAGTAGGATCCACATCAACATTAACAGAAACTATACTAACTATACTATCCTTACTTTCATTAACTACTTCCCTTATTTCATTTTGTAATTGATACAAAATAGGTTTATCTATCTTAGAATTTACTTTTAATAATGTAATAAAACTAATTAAAAAAATAAAAACGATAAAAAACACTACTAAAATTTTAGTTTTAAAATTTTTTTCAAATTCAATTTTTTTAGCCATAATTTATCTCCTCCTTAATAAAAGCAAGCATTTTAAAATTTAAAAAGCAATATATTTAGAAAGGAGCAGCAAGTATTTTCTTAAGTTCATTAGGGCGCGAAGCTTTAAGTAAAGCTTCTTCTTCTTTAATTAATCCCTTTTTAATAAGAGCTTTTAAGGTATGCTCCTGAACCCTAAATCCTTTCTCCCTCCTTTCTATCATCTTCAAATAAACTTCCGTAATATCTCCTTTAGCTATATTCTTTGTAAATTCCACATCATTAAAATAAAAATCATAAACATATTTTAAAGTATTTTCAGTAGTATTAAAGAGGTTCCCAGAAATTAATATTTCCAAAACCATAGATAGATATCTAAACACATTATCTTTTTGGTCTCCAGCCATCCCTGCCATTTTCTCAAAAGCAGAAATGATTCCATCAGCATTTAAAGTACAAATAACCAATAACCCACTTAACGATAAATCCAAGGCTAAACTAAGATAATCATAATTAACAATCTCTTGAATGGCAACTACATCAGGCTTAACTCTTCTTATTATATTTAAAACCTCTTTTATATTAGAATAATCTTTACCTACTATAAACTGATAAACTATTCCTCTTGAATTATTAAATTCTTTTTCAATAAAATCTTCAACAGTAGCAAGTGTAATATTTCTGTTGTTAAGTATGTATTCAATAGAGGCATTAAAGATAGTAGTTTTTCCGCTTTTCCTAGGACCACTTATTATTATTAATCCCTTATTTTTGTTTAAAGTTTCAATAAATATCTCGGGTAAATCCAATTCATTTATAGAATAGCTTTCAATAATAGCAGGATAAAAAACTATACTTAATTTATTTTTTTGATAAAAACAAATTCCCTTAAAAGTTAAATTATTTGAAGTAGTATAATTTCCTAACCAATATCCTACTTTTTTCAATTCAATTCTATCTTTATCAGTTAAAAATATTTTAATTAACTCTTCTATTTGTTCTTTATCTAATTTTTCATCTACTAAATTTTGGATTTTCCCATCTTTATATTTAATAAAGGGGGGTAAATCTTCAATAAAAAAAATACTCTCTGCGTTCTGCTGAAATATCAATATTAATAGTTTATCTAATATATTCATAAAAAACCTCCTTAAGAAGATATAAACTGAGTAAAATATTTTTTTTCTATTATTCTTTTAGCATCTTTATTAAGCATATAATCAACAGATAATCCCTTTCTTAATCTATCAATTATGTAAGTAGAAGATATTTCTATTTTAGGTAATCCTAAAATTTCTATTTTATTAATAAATTCATTTTTATTAATTAAATCGTATAAATCCCAATTTAATTCTTTATTTATATCACTATTATAGATTTTAATTATTTTATTGAAAAAATCCTGCTTAGAATCATATTTATAATACCTATCGATTATAATAAACTTATCAACTAAAGCAAAAATTTGCTTAAAATTATACCATTTATAAAAAATTAAGCTATCATCTCCAATAAGGAAATAAAGTTCAGAATCCTTATATAATTCCCTAAAATATTTAACAGTATAAAAAGAATAAGATTTATCTTTATTTTTTATTTCAAAATCTGAAACACGTATTTTATCTTTATATTTTAATTCTTTAATACTAAGTTGAATTAATTTTAATCTAATTTTAGGGGGTAAGATAAAATCCTTTTTTTTATGGACTGGAATCTTATTAGGGATAATATAAATTAAATCTATAGAAAACTTTTCTATAGCTAAATTAATAACCAAAAGATGGCCAATATGTATGGGATTAAAAGTGCCACTAAATAAACAAACTTTCATAAATACTTATAAAAATTTATTTTTCAAATAGTGCTAAAAACTCTTGGTTCCCTTTAGCTCCAACAATCGCAGACTTTATTACTCTTCTAAAAACAAATCCTAAATTCCTTATTTTCTTCAAAACTCTAAAAAGTATTTTAAGAATAACTCCTTTATCTTTAATAACTCCTTTTTTTAAATATTTTCTTTCAGTTTTTGAAGTTTCAAAATTAGGTTTAATAAGAGCAATTATTTTAACATTTTTTAAATTACACTTAGCTAATGATTCAAATATTTTAATAACACTAATAAAAGACACATCTATTGTAATCACTTCAATGTCCCCATAAGATAATAACTTATCATATATCCTATGAATTTCTTTAGCATTAAATTTTTCAATGTTTATTATCTTAGGATTATCTTTAAGTTTTTGATGGAGTTGATTACATCCATTATCAAGTGCTATAACTAATTTAGCTTGATATTGTAGCAAACAATCACTAAACCCTCCAGTAGATGCTCCTATATCTAAACAAACTTTTTCCTTAACATCTATATTAAAATTTTTAATAGCTGCTTCTAATTTATATCCCCCTCTTGAAACATATTTCTCTTGTAAATTGTAAATTTTAATAACATCATTTTCTTTAACTTTATAGCTCGGCTTAGTAATTATTTTATCATTAACAACTACTTTAGAATCAAATATTATTTTTTGAGCATAAACTCTGCTCTCTACATAGTTATTTAAAACTAAAAATTCATCTAATCTTAATTTATTTTTTTTTGTATCATTTTTTTTTGTATCATTTCTTTTTATATCATCAAGATACCAATTTAACTAAAGCAACAGGAGCAGCATCTCCTCTTCTAAAACCTAATTTATATATTTTAAAATATCCTCCAACACTTCCACTTTCCCCTTTTTTAGCGGAATTCAAAACAACCCCTAAATCTATTAAAGCTTTAACCATTTTTCTGTCTCTTAAAACAGAATACATCTTCCTGGAGAAATTAACTAATTGGGTTTTAAGTTTATTTTTTTCTTCCTCAGGTGCATTATTAAGTAATTCTTTAATTTTAGCTGCTTTTTTAGCAAACGTAATATACTTAGAAGAATAATTAACTAATGCTTTAGCTCTTGCTAATGTCGTAACTATTTCCAATTTTGGGCTATTTAAAATATTTTTAAATAAAGTTCTTAACATAGATAATCTATGCTCGCTATATCTCCTTAATTTTTTATACCTTCTTCTGTGTCTCATATAGCTCCTTAATATTAGTTTTCTTCTGGAAATTTATATTCCGCTCCCAGAATAAGCGGAAATATATTTATAAATTTATTAATTTAAATTATAATTAATTTGATTAAATAAATTTGATTTAACTAAAAACTTCTCTATATTAATATTTATTTCTTTTATTAACTTTTGGAAACTATTTTTTATAGAATAATCCAAAATAGTATCATCACTTATCAAAATAAATCCTCCCATAATCTCAGGATCTATTTTTATATCATTTATAACTACTTTTTTATTTATGTTTTTTTCAATACTTCTTAATAATTCATTTATAACTAAGTTATCAGTTTGTTTAGCTAGTACCAAATCAGCCTCAAATATTCCATATTTAACCTCATAATTTTTTTTATAATAATAAATAATAAGATGTAGTAATTTTTCTCGTTTTTTAGAAGCTAATAGTTTTAAGAATTCTTTAGTAATAGAATTAAAAGGTAATAAATCTAATAGCATTTTAGATTTTTCAAAAGTAGTTAAACTCTTAGAATGCCATATTTCATTAATTTCTTTATCTTTATTTATTAAATTAAAAAAAGTTTCTAATTCTTTTAATATAGTTTCTTCTAATTTATATTTAGAAGCTATTTCAAACAAAGAATCCGCGTATCTATTAGCTAGAGCTAACATAATAGTTTATAAATCAAAGCGTATAAAAAATCTACACTTTGAACAGGGGTATTTATATTCCGCCTTTTATTTTTGTAATCATCCCCCTGTTGGCGGTATTTATTTTATGAAATTTTCTTATTATAAAAAAATCAAGCTAAAGTTAAACTTTCTGCTCTTGACTTTATAGCTCTTAACATTAATGCTAGATTCTTTTTTACTTTGAACTTTATAGTAGGCATTATCAAACTCTTTAATGTAGGAATATTTAAATCAAAATCCAAAAATAACACTAACTTAGATTTATTATCAGATAATCTAATTATCTCCCAATAACCTTCAAATTTATCTAAATCTCCCTTAATTAATTTATAAGTTAATTTATAATCTTGAGGATAATAGATATCTTCTTCTTGCCATTTAAAAACGAGTCCATCTATTTCAGCTTCCCATTCACTTACTCTTCTATTCCCGTCTTTTTCCAAAATAGTTATTCTTTTTACATCTTCCATAAATTCCGGGAACCTTTCTAAATCCAACATAACTTGAAAAACCGTATCTTGATTAGCATTTATTTCTATTTCTTCTTTTAAATTCATATATTTTTCCCCCTTTTTATAGAATTAAACAAAATCTAAATACCTCCTCTTTAGTAATTTCCTATCAAAAAACTAAAGGTTTAACAATTAAATTTATAGAATAATAAATAATAGAAGTAAATTTATTGTATATAAAAACTAAAACTAAAACACAGGTGAGTTAGAATTATGTTAAATGGGTATAAATATTTTATAAAAACTTATGGATGCCAAGCTAATGAATATGATAGCGAATTAATAGCAGGAATACTAGAGAAATTTGGAGCAAATAGTGTAGATAACGAAGCGGATGCTGATATCGTTATTTTTAATACTTGCGCAGTAAGAAAAAATGCAGAAGATAAATTCTATGGTCGCTTAGGAGCTCTCAAAAAAATTAAAAATGAAAAAAAGGATATGATAGTAATCATAACTGGTTGCCTAGCTCAAAAGGATTATTTAAAAATCTCAAACATAGAGCATGTAGATATAGTCTTAGGAACTCATAGGATATCTCAATTACCTACGATTCTACAAGAACTTAAATATAACAAAAATAAGAAAATAGTAGATGTAGATTTTACAGGGAGAACTGAACCCGATATCCCTCCAAGAAGATTATCTAAATTCTCAGCATATGTGCCTATTATGTTTGGTTGTGATTATTATTGTACTTTTTGTATAGTGCCATTTACAAGAGGCAAAATGCAATCAAGACCTAAAGACGAAATCATTAAAGAAATAAAAGAATTGGCTTTAAAAAATTACGTAGAAATAATATTATTAGGCCAAACTGTTAATGCTTACGGAATAGATCTTAAAAACTCTTATGATTTTGCTGATCTACTTTATGATGTATCCTTAATAGATGGTATAAAATGGATAAGATTTACCTCCCCTTACCCCACTAACTTTAATGATAAACAAATAAAAACTATCTGTTCAATTGATAAAATAGCAAAACATGTACATCTACCCCTACAAAGTGGGAATGATGAGATTTTAAGGAAAATGGCAAGAAGATATACAGTTTCCCAATTTTTAGAAGTAGTTTATAAATTCAGGGAACTATGTCCAAATATCGCTTTATCTACTGATATAATTGTAGGTTTCCCTTACGAAACAGATGAGCAATTTCAAGACACCTTAAAAGTAGTAAAAGAAGTGAAATTTGATCAAGCATTTATGTTTGCTTATAGTGAAAGAGAAGGTACTAAAGCTGCAACTTACCCACAACTCCCACTAAAAGAAAGATTAAAAAGACTATATGAATTAATATCAGTACAAAATGAAATAACAATCCAAAAAAATAAGGAATACATAAATAAAGTAGTGGAAATCTTAGTAGAAGGTCCTAGTGATAAAAATCCTAACAAACTTGAAGGAAGAACAGAAACTAATAAAATAGTTATATTTGATAAAACCGATAAAGATTTAATAGGTCAATTTGTTAAAGTAAAAATAACTAATAGTTATCTATGGGGATTAGAAGGAATATTATTAAATAATTAAAAACTATACTAAAGAATTATAGATATGATAGAAAGACCAAGAGGTACTAACGATTTTATTCCTTTTGAAAGCATTTTACGTGAAAAAATAATATATACAATTTCAGAATATCTTAAAGTTTTTGGATATAATTTAATAGAAACTCCAATATTTGAGAAAATAGAGCTTTTTAAAAGGAGTGTTGGAGAAAGTAGTGATATAGTATTAAAAGAAATGTATGAATTCAAAGATAAAAAAGGGAGGGACTTAGTTTTAAGACCTGAATTAACTGCATCAGTTGTAAGAGCCGTTATTCAAAACAAGTTATATAACAATAATTACCTTAAATTTTATTATATAGGGCCAATATTTAGGTATGAAAGACCACAACTAGGAAGATATAGGCAAGCTACTCAATTCGGTATAGAATACTTAGGGAACTTATCATTTTTAGCTGATTTTGAAATAATTTTCTTAACTCAAAACCTTTATAATTATATTTTTAATAAATTTAATATCAAAAATATAGAATTTAAAATACATATTAACTCAATAGGTTGCAATCTATGTAGACCAACCTATAAGAAAAAATTATATGAATACTTTATTAATTATAAAAACGATTTATGTCAAGATTGTCAAAAAAGATTAGATATTAATGTACTAAGGATTTTAGATTGTAAAAACCTTACTTGTAAAAATATCTCTATAAATGCTCCTAAATCTATTGATTACTTATGTTTAGAATGTAAAAATCATTTTGATAATTTATTAAACTTATTAACAATGAATAACATAGATTTTATTTTAGATAATTATTTAGTAAGAGGTTTAGATTATTATAATAGAACAGTTTTTGAAGTTAAAGCGATATTAGATAATAATATAATAGATTTAGCTGGGGGAGGTAGATATGATTATTTAGCTAATTTTATAGATAGTAGTTATAACATAGCAGGTTGTGGTTTTGCCGGAGGATTAGAAAGATTAACTATTTTTATTAATAATTACAATTCTAATATAACAAAGCTCCTTAGTCCTGTTAAAATTTTATTCACTATAATACATAATAATCAAAATATCAATATATTTAAATACTTATTAAATATTTTCCAGAATGTTAATAATTATATAAATAACTTAAAAGAAAGATATTCATTTTATTTTAGTATAGAAAGTAGTTTAAAATCTGCTTTAAAAAAAGCAAATGCCATGGATATAAATTATATCATATTTATAGGAGATTATGAAATAGAAAAAAATGTATTTCAAGTAAAAGATTTAAAAAATGGAAAGCAAAAGGAATTTTCGTTAGATCAAATAAATTTAATAATAAAAAATATAGAAGAATTGCTAAATTTTTAAAATAAGTATCTTTAAAATTAATAGAAGGTTTTTAAATCAAAAGGAATAAATAATAAAATAGGAATATGGATAAAAATAATAAAACTAAAGAAATTAAAGATTTAAAAAATAAATCTTCAAAAAAATTAAAAAAAGATCCATTAGTAAAATTATTAGAAGATATAAATAAAGAAGAAGATATTTTTAATATAAATACAGATTCTAAAAATCTAATAACAACAAAAGAAGAAATATATAAAAAATTAAAAATAGGTTCATTTAGTAGCTATAATTGGTTAATAGATAATTATCAACGCTTTAAAAATATACCTTTAGAACTAGAGCAAGAAATAATAAAAGATGCCAAAGAAGGAAATTTTCAAGCCAAAATATTATTAATATCCATTATTTTTCCATTTATAATAAAAATATATAAAAGTTTAATTGGGAAAAATTTAGAATATTCAGAGTATATATCAGAAGGTATAGCAGCTGCTTTAGAAGCTATAGAAAGATTCGATTTAAGCTATAATGTCAGATTCTCTACATATGCAACTTATTGGATCTATCATTCATTATTTAAAACTAATTATAACCACGATAATCCATTAAAAGTCCCACTATCTATATACGCAGAACATCAAAAAATAGTAAAAACTATAAATTATTTAGAAAATAAATATAATAGAAAAATATCTTTAGAAGAAGCAATAGAATACCTTTACAAAGATTCTATAACCAAAGAATTATTACAAGAGGAAAATATCACTCCAAATGATCAGATATTTAAGAAAAGATACAAAGCTAAAATAAAAGAATTAGTTACCAAATATTCTAAAATATTAAAATTAAGTAATTATAAAATAGAGATATCTCTACAAGATGTAAAGTATAGTGATAGTGGCAGGACAGTAGAGGATTATATAGAAAATAAAGTAGAAGAAGGCCCCGAAAATTTATATAATAAATCATTTCTAAAATCTAAAATATTAGAATATATTAATACTTATTTAGAAGATGAAGAAAAATTATTAATAGTTTCTTCATTTGGAATCCTTGATAAAAGACCACTTAATTTAAATGAATTAAGTGAATTATATTTTACAGTTTATGGTAAAAAACTTTCCAAAGAAAGAATAAGACAACTAATAAATAAATCCTTAGCTAAGTTGAAAAAACATATTCCAAAAGATATCATTGAATTATTTAATAAATAATAAAAAAAATGGTAGGTGATAATTAATGTTTAGACCAGTTTTAAAAGATTTAAAAGCTATATGGGTACTAGATAGCAGATCAAATCCTACATTAGAAGTTTTTGCATACGTTCAAAGAAAAGGGAACATATATATTGATAGCTTTATTGTACCTTCAGGAGCATCTACTGGAGAATTCGAAGCTTTAGAACTAAGAGATAATGAAAAAGATTTTCATGGTAAAGGAGTTAGTAAAGCTATTAAAAATGTATCATTTATTTTAGATCATCTTTTCAATACATATGTAGATGATATATTTGAAGTAGATAGGAAATTAATAGAATTAGATGGAAGTAAAAATAAATCTAATTTAGGAGCAAATGCTATTTTAGGAGTATCAGTAGCCATAGCTAAAGCAGTAGCTAAATCCTATGACATACCCTTTTTTAAGTATTTATCCTTCTGGACTAAAAGTTATGATTATTATTTACCAGTTCCAATGATGAATATTATAAATGGTGGAGTACATGCAGATAATGACTTAGATTTCCAAGAGTTTATGATAGTTCCCTTAGGATTTGATAATTTTTCAAATGCTATAAAAGCAAGTAGTGAAGTTTATAATACTTTAAAGAAAATATTAAAAGAAAATGGTTTAAGTACAAGTGTAGGAGACGAAGGAGGTTTTGCTCCCAAAATAGATTCTCCTTTTAAAGCTTGTGAATTCATAATAACCGCTATAGAAAAAACAGGATACAAAGCTGGTAAAGATTTCTTTATTTCTTTAGATGTAGCAGCTAGTTCATTCTTTAAAAATAATAAATATATCTACTCAAAAAATCCTGTAGATTATAAAGAATTAATGAATATTTATGAAAAACTAATTTTAAATTATCCAATATTTTCAATAGAAGATCCGTTTGATGAAAATGATTGGGATTCTTGGAAGGAATTTACTAATAAATATAAAAGCAAAATCCTAATAGTAGGGGACGATTTATTCGTAACAAATATAGAAAGAATAGAAAAAGGAATAAATAATAACATAGCTAATGCTGTTTTAATTAAATTAAACCAAATAGGAACTTTAAGTGAAACTATAAAAGCAATCTCCTTAGCTAATGCTAATGGATATAAAACAATTATATCTCATAGATCGGGAGAAACTGAAGACAATACCATATCACATATAGCAGTTAATAATTCTTATTTTATAAAAAGTGGTGCACCAGCAAGAAGTGAAAGAAACTCTAAATATAATGAACTCCTTAGAATATATAATTTCTATAATCTAAACTATTATTCTCAAGCTTATAAAACTATCTCTATAATCCAAAACTAAAATAAAAGATTAAAAAATTTAAAATCAAAATAAATGGATTCTTTTTTAAAATCTTTTGAAAAATTAAGAAACTCATTATATGATTTAATTAATTTAGAAGATATAAATATATCTAATATAAAGGAAGTTAATAATAATATTGAAAATTTAATTGAAAATTATAATGAACTTCTAAAGCCAATAACAGATTATTTAAATATTTATTACCAAGGCACTTTTGTATTTAAAAATAATATTGACGAAATTTATTTTGAAAATATAAATTTATTTTACACAATTATCAATAATTTATTAACAATTTTAAATAATATCCAGGATATATTAAATTTAAATTACTCAAAAATTGGATACAATTATAAACAAAATTTACTAAAAATACAAAAGCAAAAAATAAATGAAATTATTAATCAATTAGATCTAATTATATCTGGAGTAAGTATATTATTACTAAATTTTAATGAATTAGTAAATAGAAATGAAGAAATCTATAAAACCCAAAGTTAATAAAATTCTTAATAAAAAAATAAATCTGAATTTTTTTAAATTTTTTATTATAAAGTTTTTGATTGTAATTCTATTTTTAAATGCTATAAAATCGCAAGATACTCAAGAGAATAATAAAGAAAACATTAATCAAAATATAAAATATAGAGAAGGGATTATAAAATATATCTCAAAACCTACCATTATTTCTAAGCCTTTTATACTTTTATCAACCAATGAAAGATTTTATATAACTAATGAGTTATATCAAAATTTGATTAATATACAAAATATAGTAAATAACTATTACTATTTAAAAGCAGTAAATAATATTGTTTATGCAATAGATATCAAACCTTTTAGAGATTATACTTATGAATTTCCTAAAATATTTAGAATTAATACTTTTGAATTTAAAGATCATAATATTATTTATATATTGTTTTATTATAATTTGAGTGAATTTGTGAATATAGAAGCTAAAAGTGATGATAATAAAAAGTTGTATATATATTATACTTCTCCTAACTCTATTTCAGTAAAAATTTCAAAAAATAGAAAACTGAAATATATTAAATTAATTTTAACATATAGTAATCCATATTTTAGTAATCTAAATTTCAAAAAAGAATATACTATTAATCAGGAGGTGGAGTAATTATGATAAAAGAAGGAGATATAATTCCTAAAATAGATTTAATAGATCATAATGGGAATAAAATTACAATAGGTGATAATAAAAAATATACTGTTTTATATTTTTATCCCAAAGACGATACGCCAGGATGTACAAAACAAGGAATAAATTTTAGCAATTTAAAAGAAGAGTTTGAGAAATTAAATGTACAAATAATAGGAGTTAGTAGAGATAGTATAGAATCTCATAAAAAATTCGCACAAAAATATAATTTAAATATCCATTTAGTATCAGATAAAGATAAAAAACTTGCTACAATTTTTGAAGTAGAAGGGAAATTAACTTTCTCAAGAGATACCATAGTATTAGATCCCAATGGAAAAGTAATTAAAATATATAGAAAAGTTAATGCTTCTACTAATCCTTATGAAGTTCTTAATTTTTTAAAAGATTTTATTCTACAAACTAATCTATCTAAATAAAATGATAAATATAAATAATAAAAAAAAACTTGCCTTTACTTTAGTAGAATTATTAGTAGCATCATTTTTAGCCTTAATTGTTTTATTATTAATTTCATTATCAACCATTGAAATAAATAAATATTTAAAAGTAATTTCAAAAAAATATACTATTTCAAATGATTGTAAATTAGCACTTGTAAGGATAGTTAATGAAATATCAAAAAATTCCAATCCAGATCAAGATATATATACTATTTTGGAATTAACTAATAATAAAATCAGTTTTTTAACTACAAAAATTTCAGAAAATACACTATCTTATGATATATACAAAGTAGATATAACTGTATCAAAGTTTTATCAAAATAAAAGCGTTTTATTTAAATTTAATAAAGAAGTATTCTGGGATTTCAATAAAAACAATAGCTATGAAACTTCAGAAGAAATAGAAACTAAACAAATAAATCTACCAGTTATTAAAGAAGTAGATAACGCCGATTTAAATTTTTCAAAAATAGGTAACATGATAAGGGTATCACTAACTACCAGCTTTACTTTTAGAAATAAAAACTATACTTTAAATTACTATATAGATATACCAGTTAATTAAAAAAAATACAATTAACTAAAGGATAAAATTTAACGAATTTATAAAATAATAATAGGATGGGATTAATAAAAAAGAATAAAAATCAAAACGAAAATATAAAAAATATACAAGAAGAATTAGAAAAATTAGAAGGAAAAGAAAATCAAGGTAATCCAGTTAAAGAAACAAAAATAATAGGTTCTAAAGTAATAAAATCAGAAAATATTAGTTATAGTGATTTAGCTTTAACTGTAAGTAAAATAGAGAACCCTGTTTTTAGTAAAGTTATAAAAAAATCAGAGATAAATAATGTAATACCTTTTGTAGAAAAAAAAGAAGAATTTACTCAAGATATTCAGATAGTAAGTACAAGTGCGTTAGAAATAGAATTAGAAGAAGAAAAAAAAAGATATCAAGAACTTAATAACCAACTAAAACAAAAACAATCAGAATTAGAAAATAAAATAAAAGAAATAGATAATACTAAAGAAGAAATAATAAAAGAAGCAAATATAAAAGGACAAGAAATAATAAACAAAGCCATAAGCGAGGCTCAAAAAAAAGCACAAGAGATCTTAGAACAAGCATATAACCAAGGATATTCCCAAGGATATAATGAAATAAAAAACAAATTGGAACAAGAATATCAACAAAAAATCCAAGAACTCCAAAAAGAAATCCAAAATATCTTAAACTTAAAAGAGAACTTAGTAAAAGAGATGGAAAAAGATATAGTAGAGTTAGCTATAAAAGTTGCAGAAAAAGTTATAAATAAAAAAATAGAAGAAGAACCTGAATTAGTATCAAACTACCTATTAGAACTACTTCCCAAAATAGAACAAGCTAAAAATATTACCATCTGGATCAACCCTAATGAAATAGAATACGTAAAACTTTCAAAAGAAAAATTCAAAAACTTAGTAGAAAATGTAGATAATATAAATATAGCTCCAGATAGTAGAATAGAAAAAGGTGGATGTATCATAGAAACTAACTTCGGTAAAATTGACGCTAGAATATCCACTAAACTAGAAGTACTAAAAGAAATTATCCACAAAAATATTTAACTTATTTATTATCTACTAAAATTTATTTATTATCTTGCTGCAAGAAAACTATTATTTTTCAAAGATTTCTGAAAAAAATAAAATATAGTCTCTTAAATACTACACAATTAAAAATAACTAAGTAGATGTTTTTTTACTACCTATGTAGAATATAGAAGGAATTATAAAATATAAATTCCAATAAAATCTCTCTCCACTTCTATAAGTACAGTAATTCTCTATTTTTCTATTATTAATTTATTATAATCAAAGACTATTATCTTAATAGGATACTTTAAATCTAACTTTTCTTTTAATTCTTTATCAATTAAATATATAACGCTGTTTGTTAGATTTATATATTTATCTGCTTCCTGTTTTATTATTAATTCATCTGTTTTTCTAATCCTAATAACCGGAAAAATTAATATATATATATATTCATTGCTTTTTTTACTGATTTTTTCTAATTTAGTTAAAATAGAGTAATTAGCAACTTGACAATAAATTATTTTTAAGTTATTTTTATTGGTTTTAATAAATGATTCATAAAAATATTTTCTTAACAGACTTAAATTTTCATCTAAATAATTACTATAGTTATTATAAATTGCATTAAAAGTATTATAATTAATCTGAGAATAATTTAAATAAAAATTACTAATAGTAATATTTTTAAGACTAAAAATAATGTAAAAAATCAATGTAATAAAAAGTAGAATAAAAATAATTTTTTTTAGTAATGAGTTCATAGGGGATGTTTAAAGAAGCCAGCCTCCAGCTAATTCTATTAACTGGCCAGTTATATACTTATTTTTTAATAAAAATTCTACTAAGTTATTAATTTCATTATATGTAGCGGTTCTTTTAAATGGGATTTCATTAATAGGTTTGGTAATAGAGTTTTCAGCAACCCCTAAGCCAATAACATTTACATTTATATTCTTACAAGCTAATAACTTTGCTAAAGATTTTGCATAGATTAATATCCCTGTTTTTGCTATATTATAAGCAGTAGTATTAATATTAGTTCTAATATTGTGAGTTCCAACAAATCCCATAAAAATTATACTTTCTTTTATATAATCTAAAAAACCTTGCGTTAATATAAAAGCACTCATTAAATTAGAGTCTATTATATATTTAAATTCAAAATAACTTAATTCCAATAAATTTTTATATAAATAATCTCCAACATTATTAATTAAAACATCTAATTTATTGTATTTTTTAATAAAAATATTAATAAGTTCTTGAGATTGATTATAATCAGTTAAATCAGCTTTAAATAAATCTACTACTAAATTATATTTTTGTTTTATTTCTTTTTGAAATTCTAAAGCCAGATCTTGGGATTTATTATAATGAATAGGCACATAAAATCCTAATTCTAGTAATTTCAACGTAATATACTTTCCTATCCCTTTAACATTACCGCTAACAAATGCTACCTTCATATAAATTATTTATTAACTAAATTATTATTTAAAGCAGAAATAAGGAAATTAGCTTTAGTTGTAGGAATTTCACTAACAATATAATCTTTATAATTTAAGGCACATCCGATAACTAAATCATTAAATTTTACAGCTACATAAGGATAATCCTTTATTATATTTATATCTAAAAAATTATTAGAACTTAATTCTATTTTTTTTCTAAGTAAAAATTCTATTAATAGATTTAAATCGAATTTTAAAGATACATAATTTTTAGTTATATACTTAGAAAAAATAGATAATAAGTTGCTAGTAATTTTGAAATCACTAATAGGTTTAATATATCTAAGAGCCTTAATCCCAAAAGATTCTACTTTTAATGGCCCTTTTTGTTTTTTTAAATATTTTTTAAGAAGAGTTATATAAATATCTTCTTTTAGGATTTCATTTTTTTTAAAATATTCAATTTTTGATTGCTTAAATTTTTGGAAAAATATATAATCGTTTATAATTTCTAAAGGGATCCCAAAATTCCCTAAATAATTGCTATATATGAAATCATTCTTAATAATAAGAAATTCGTCAATATTTTGAAGTTCAACTAACTCAGCAAATGATCTAATATTATCTAATTTTTGATCAATTTTACCTTTAACTAAAATAGAAAAAAATATACCCCCAGAATTATAATGATAGGGATAAATCCTAACAGAATTTTCTAACTTTTCATTAAAAATTACTTCATTATATTTAATAATTCCTTTTTCAAAAGATAAATTATTATCTAAATAAGGTTTTAATATATCGACGTTTTGGGTTCTTATTAATAAATTATCAACAATTTCTTCATTTTCATGCAAATTGAAAGTACAAGTAGAATAAAGGATATAATTACTAGAGATAGAGTAAGCTCTAAATAATATGTCTCTTTGAATATCAGTAATTCTATTAATAAATTTAGAATGTTTAGAAGGAGAATAGTACATTTTATCAACTACATGAGATTCAGAAGAGCAAGGAACATCAGCTATAACTATATCAACATTCTTATTTAATTCTGGGAAAAACCTAGCATCACAATTAGTAACAATAACATTTAATACTCCTAATCTAATTATATTTGTTAGTAAATTTTCTATTCTATTACCTATGTCATTTGAAATTAAAATTAAATTTTTAAGCGAATTTTTATCGTTTCTCAAGAATCTATCTACTAATAAAATGGATTTTCCTCCAGGTGAAGCACATAAATCAACAACTATTACTTCATCTTTATTTTTTATATTATTATAAATAGTTTTAAAAAAAGAATCAATAGAAATAGCGGAACTAAGCTCCTGAATATATATAAAACCAAATAAATGCTCTGGAGTCTTTGATAACTCAATTAACTGTTTATCATTTATATTTAATTTATAATATCCTTTAATAGAATCAACTTTAATAAAAGATATATTGTATCTTTGTAAAGCGTTTAAAATCTTCTGTTCATCATCTTTTAATACATTAACTCTAAAATAAATATCTTTAGGCTTATTTATACTTTCAATTATTTTTTCTCTATTTGGGATAAATTGATAAGAATTAATTATTTGTATAAAATCCATATAATTTTTTTTAATTATTATTGATTTTTAAAGTATTCAATAACTTTATCGATAATTTTTTTTTCTGCTTCGTAAGATAAAATATCTTTAACTTGATTTAAAGGTACCCATCTTTTTTCCTCTATTTCTTGATTAGGCACAAAATCTTCTTGTTTATCTAGTTTTAATAAATAAAAATGAACAACTTTATCATAAGTAACTTTATCCTTAGATGAATAAAACGAATAATTAATAACTCCAATTTTTTTAATTATTTTAGCATCAATGCCAGTTTCTTCTTTAATTTCTCTTATAACTGTTTCTTCCATATCCTCATTTTCTTCAATCCTACCTCTTGGTAAAATCCAAACTCCTTTGTTTCTTCTTTTAACTATACAAACAAAAATATCATTATCATGCTTCCATAAAACTACCCCACCTGCAGAAACAACCTTATGATTTTTTTGTTTATTTTCCAAATTTCCCATATTATTCAATTATGTTATAACATTAACCCCTTCATCTATATTAGGATCAATAATATAATCTACTAAATAATTTCCTAATTTAAATCCAATCTTAGTTAATAAATTACTTAACAAATCTTTATTTTCTATAAAAACTCCTTTATCTAATATAGATTTTTTAACATGAATAGAAACAATATTATCTAAAACACTACCAGCTATTAATACATTTCCAATTTTAGCAGTATTTATATTAACTTCAAAACTATATCTACTTTTATCTATAAGATTATCTTTATCAGAATAATAAATAATTTTTAGCTCTGCATTAGTAGGATATCCATTCATTATAACTGGAATAATATTAAATAAAACTTTAGTTTCATTAAAATTAGAATTAATTAGATCTATGCCTTTTAATATAAATCCAATTTTTTCTAAATTATTTCTAAGTAATGGATATTTATTATCTTTAATATTATCAATTAAGGAAAAAATACTATTAGATAAATCTTTATTTTTTTTGAGAATAATCTCATTTAAATCATTTATTTTTTTTCCTTTTTCATTATCTAAGTCTTTAAGGATATTATTTCCAAAAGATTGTAATATATTAAGGATAGCATTATATAAGTTAGGAGGTAGATTTTGAGAATTAATTAAAGATAAAGTCCCAAGAATTAAATTAGTAAATATCTGATTATTATTAAGGAATTCATACATTATTTTAACAGTGATATTATTAACAGGTAGATTAAAAGCTCTTAAAAAAGCAGCAGATTCTAAAAATAATTTAGATTCTAAATTAGCAAAAGCAGATAAAATCCTGTAGTTTTCCTTATTTAGTTCTAAATTATACTTAAAAATAGCCTTAACAACCTCATAAGAATTATCATTTATAGGTAATTTTAGATTAATTAGATGCGCATTTATGATATCAGGTGATAACCTATAAAAAACAGAGCTCCTATTAATAGATACAAATTTAAAATTCCACAGATCACCTTCTTTACCAACTACTTGTAATCTAAAGCTATCCCCAGGTCTTAAATAAATGTTATTAGGCACGTTAGCTTTAACTGAATGATTCCCGATTTTTAAAAGTACTTGATTATTACTTTGCTTTTGTAAGACTTTTGCATTTAAAATCTTATTTTTAGGAAAATCAATAGTATTAGTACTTATATTTAGATTTCCATTTATTCTAGTAGAATTTAATGCTCTATCTAAATTAGTTATTTCCCTACTCATAAAATCTTTATTATTTTATTATTTTATTATTTTAATAAATCATAATACAAATCTGCATACCTTTTACTAATTTTTATATAATTATATTCTTTAGAACTATTAATAGCATTAAATTTCAAATTCTCAAGTAGTTCTTTATTACTAATTAAATTATTTATAATATTTAATAAATTTAATTGATAATTATTATCAGGATTTATAAGGAATCCATTATAATTATTAATAATTAAGTCATCAGCTCCAATGGTTTTAAAAGCAATAATAGGAACCCCTAAAGTTAATGCTTCTAAATAAGCTAAAGGTTTAACCTCACTTAATGATAAACTAATAAAAACATCTAATAACTTATAATATGCTCCTATTCTTTGGAATTCAATTTTACCAGTGAATATAACATTCTTAAAATTAGAGTATTTATTTTTTAATTCTTGTAAATAAGACCCCCCTCCAACTATTAACAAAACTATTTCCTCATTGCTTTGAAAGTTATTAATAAAAAATTCAATTAAAGTATCTAAATTTTTTTCTTTTTCAATCCTTCCAATAAAACCTAAAACAAATTTTCCTTTCAGATTTAATTCATCTTTTAAATGCTCTACTTTTTTTAAATCAATATTATTAATAATATCAACATCAACAGGATTAGGTATATAAACTAATTTTTGATAATATTTATTATCAATATTATCTTTTATTTTATTTATCATAGATTTAGAAGGAACAATAACAACATCCACATTAGATACAACATCATTTATATGATTCCATATAAATTTATTATATAATTCAATAGGAATAAATTTAACATAATTATGATAAAGATCATATTGTGTATGAAATACAAAGACTTTTTTTATATTTTTATTTATTTTTTTTATTTTTTTAGATATATTATAAATTAAAAATGGATGATTTAACTGTAAAATATCTATTTTTCTATTTGCAATAAACTTATCTATAAAAAAAATATTTAAAGGATTAGGGATACAATAATCTACTTTTTTAAAATAAATAGATGGAATAGTAATAACTTCATAATTGATATTATATTTTTTAATAATGTGATCATCAAAACGGGGATGCTTAGAAGTAATTAAAAAAGGATTATAACCTAAAAATTTTAATCCTTTAGCTAAAAGATGTAAGCTATGAACTACACCATTAGTAACTGGAAAAAAAACATTACTTAAAAAACCAATGTTTAGAGTACTCTCTTTACTATCATTTTTTAAATGATTATAGTTCCCATATTCTTTTAAGTTAATTTTTTCTAAATTTTTAGCATCATTATTTAAAATATCATTTGAGTTATTCATTTTTTATTTATTATTTTTATTTTTTCTTATCAGGCTTTCTTGCACCATATTTAGATCTGCTTTGTCTTCTTTTTTCTACACCAGCAGCATCTAATTTTCCTCTAATTACTTTATAACGAATCCCCGGTAAATCTTTAACCCTTCCCCCTCTTATAAGAACTACAGAGTGCTCCTGAAGATTATGCCCCTCACCAGGAATATAAGCAGTAACTTCCATCCCATTACTTAATCTAACTTTAGTAACCTTCCTTAAAGCAGAATTAGGTTTTTTAGGAGTAACAGTTTTAACTTGAATACAAACCCCTCTTTTTTGAGGAGATCCCGCATCATCCCAATAAACTCTGCCTTCTAAAGAATTATAATAATAATGTAAAGCTGGTACTTTAGTTTTAGATTTCTTTTGTTTTCTACCTTTTCTTACTAATTGGTTTATAGTAGGCATTTATTTTACCTCCTTTTTAATTTTTTTTAATTATTCTCCATTAACTATAGTAGCTACTTCAAAAATATTATTATTCATCACTATTTTTTTGATATTTCCATATTCTTTAATACTAAAAACAACTATAGGGATATTATATTCCATTGATAATGATATAGCAGTTTTATCCATAAACTTTAAATCTTTATCCATAACTTCTTTGTAATTTATTTTTTGATATTTGATAGCGTTAGGATTAGAAACCGGATCTTGACTATAAACACCATCTACTTTGGTAGCTTTAAGAATAACTTCAGCACCTAATTCAATAGCTCTTAAGACTGCCGCAGTATCAGTAGAAAAGAAGGGATTCCCCGTACCCCCCGCTATTATAACTACTCTATTTTTTTCTAAATGTCTTAAAGCTTTTCTTCTTATAAATGGTTCTGCTACAGATCTTATTTCCAAAGCAGTCATAACTCTTGTAGGAACTCCTATACTTTCTAATACTTCTTGAAAAGCTAAGGAATTAATAACTGTAGCTAACATCCCCATATAATCTGCCGTAGCACGAGATATATCAGTTAATTCTCTACCCCTAATGAAATTACCGCCTCCAACTACTATTATTATTTTTACTCCTAAATCATATACTTCTTTTATTTCTTGTGCATAGTTTTTTAAGACTTTAAGCTCTAATCCTTTTTTATTTTGTCCAGCTAACATTTCTCCACTAAACTTTATTAAAATCCTTTTATACATTAATTCTATCTCCTTCTTTCAAAAACTTTTAAAAATTAAGCAAATCCAAATTTAATTTATATAGTTCACAAGATCCCTTACTTTCCGATTTCATAACGAAAGAAAGATAAAACATTTATTTTTTCATTTAATTTATTAGAAAATTCTTTAACAAAATCTTTAAATTTATTTAATTTAGAATTTTCTTCAAAGAAAGATTGTTCCATTAATACACTATCTTCAAATATTTTCATTACTTTACCTTCAGATATTTTTAAAGCAATATGTTCAGGCTTACCTTCGTTTAAAGCCTGTTCATAAGCTAACTTCTTTTGTTCTTCTATTTCATTAGCAGGTATAGAATTAACATCAATGTAAACAGGTTTCATGGAAGCTATTTGAAAAACAGTCTTAGAACCAAACTCTATTTTTAAATCCTTATTTACTTCAAAATCTTTTTCAAATTCTACTAAAACAATAACTCCAATTCTCTTGTTAAAATGTAAATAATCAAAAATTACTTGGTTATTTGAGTTAGCTTTTAACAATCCATATCGTGTTAGTTTTATATTTTCTCCTATAATTGCAATATATTCCTTAATTAATTCTTCTATTTTTCTAGAATTATATTCAAAGCTAAGGAATTCATCTAAGGATTTAAATTCATTTTGGAAAGCAATGTCAGTTAAATTATTAAGTAGTTCATTAAATTTTTCATTTCTAGCAACAAAATCGGTTTCACAACCCAATTCAAGAATAACTGCTTTTTTACAATCGTTTTTAATAGAAATAAGTCCTTCTTTAGTGGTTCTATCTAGTTTTTTAGCGGCTTTAGCAGCACCTTTAGCTAATAATATTTTTTTAGCTTTTTCTACATCTCCATTGGCTTCAATTAAAGCGTTTTTACAATCAGCTACCCCAGCTCCCGTTTCCTCTCTTAACTGTTTTATTAAATCCATTGAAACAGCCATCCCATTTTACCTCCTTATTTATTTATTAATAATTTCTAAAGATTTTTGTAGAACATCATTAGGAATATCAAAATTAAAATGAGCTTTTTGAACATCATCATGTTCTTCTAAAGCTTCAGCTAATTTCAACAAAGTAGTTGCTTTTTCCACATCATCTATATAAACAGTATTCTCTGGGATATAAGTTATATCAGCAGAATTATAAGCTATACCATTTTTATCTAAAATATCTTTAGTATCTTCAAAGTTATCTATGGATGTAATAAGTTCTAGTTCATATTTATTTCCTTCAGATTCCTGGTTATATTTAATATCTTCAATGTAATCTAATAGTATTTCCATTAGTTTATTTTCAAGTTCTTGGGGGTTATCAGTAGTAAAAGTGAAGATCCCTCTGCGTTTAAACAACCATGAAACACTTCCACTTTCCGCCAAATTTCCATTAAATTTTTGGAACAATTTTCGTATTTCAGAGGCAGTTCTGTTCTTATTATCTGTTATTATTTCCAATAAAACAGCAACTCCATAAGGAGCATATCCTTCATATAGTAATTCATGTAATTCTTCTCCTTCTAGTTTTCCTTGGGCTTTTAGCAAAAGTCTTTCAATATTTTCAGAAGGGAAACCTGCATTTTTAGCTTTTTTTATAGCGAGTCTTAATTTTGCGTTTTTTTCAGGATCAGGGCCTCCTTCTTTAGCTGCAACCATTATTTCTCTACTAAGCTTTCCAAAAAGCTTACCCCTTATCTTATCCATTCTTTCTTTTTTATGTTTTATATTGTGCCATTTAGAATGTCCAGCCATTAAACATATCACCTCTTAAGACCTTTTACTATTATTATTCTATATCTTCTAAATATTAACCTTCTTAAAACTACAAAAATAAATATTTAAACTTATATATTAGTTATATATTAGAGTATATCTCCCAAAAAACTTGTAAAGTATTTTGAGTAAATGGGTTTAAAACTATAATTTTTATATTCTTTTTAGCTTTATTCAGTAATTTATTAAATACAGAGTTATCATAATAAGGGGCACTTAGAATAAAAGCAATTTTTTCATTCTTTATTAAACTCACTATATTTTGAAGCTCTTTTAATGAAGGTTCAGTCTCATTATATTGATATGAAATAATATTTAAATTATAATCTCTTGCAAAATAATAATATTCATTATGATAAGTTAATATATATTTTCCCTCATATTTTTTCAATTTATTTGATAAATAATTGTGATATAATTCTATTATCGTTAAAGTTTTATTTAGATTATTTTTATAATAATTAATATTGCCTTTATCAATATTGTATAAAAAATTAAAAGTATTAAGGTATATATTTTTTAAATTCTTTAAAGAGAGCCAAACATGCGGATCATTTGAAATATAATTAGAATTATATAAACTAACCAACTTATTACTATCTATTTTCTTAGATAATTCCTTTTCTAATTCTAAAGAATTAAAAGATAAAACATAATTAGAATAATTTAGTTTATTAATTAAATTAGAACTAAAATCAATATTATGATGATCAATTGGATTATCTATAATAATTTCTATTTTATATTTACTTATATCATTTTTAATAATATTATATAAAACTCCTTTAATAGGTAAAATACTAACTAAAACATTAATCTGCTTATTATTATATATGCTTTTTTTATTACAACTTGTAAAGAAAATACTTAAAATTATAAGACATATAATAAAAAATATAAAAATAATTTTTGAATTTAAAGCATCAATTTTAAATATTTTTTTCATTTTTAAAACTATTCTCCTTTCAAGATAAAAAATAAAAAAATAAAAAGCAATAAAGGAAATTTCTAATGATTTTTAATGAAATTCCCTTTACTGCTTTAGAATATATCATTAAAATACTTTATTATTTATTTATCTTCTTTTTTATGCTCTTTTTCTTCAAATTTATCAATTTCATCTTTTATTTTTTTATAAGTATCCTCAGCTACTTGATTTTTCTTAGCTTTAAATTCATTTAATTTTTCAGTTAGTATTTTTTCTTCATTATCCAGTAATTCTTTAATATGATTTTTCATATTAGTTTCAAACTCTTTCTCCTGAATCCTCTTCTCTTTATAATCCGAAATTAACTTTACTATTTTATCATGAATAGCAATTTTTTCTTTAAGTAAATCCTTTATTACATTATTTTCTTCTCTATTCATTCTTTTATATATTCCATAAACTTTTAAAGAAAAATAATTATATAATTTTTTATATTTTGACTTTAAAAAATTAAGGGAATTATATAAATTAGGATGATTAGCTTTTAAATAATTCCAAAAGTCTTGATCATTTTCTATTTTTTTAGCAATATGTTCTCCTACTTTTTTCTTTAACTCTTTAGCTTTATCAGTATCCTTATCTTGCTTTTTATCTAAGCTATCTGCAAAAACTATACCGCTATCTTTAATTAAACCAAATTTTATATTGGTATTATTAGAACTATCGTTTTTATAATTATATAATACCACTCCTAAAGACAACATTATAAATAATATTACACTTATAATTAAAAACCTGTAACTAAAAATACCTTTATTCATATAAACCCCCTCCTTTTTATAAATTAATTATTTTTTTATTATAATTAGCTCCTAATAAAAGTAAAGTAATTTGTTTTCAAACATAAACTCATCACCCCCTTTAAATTAATTCTATTTAAATTATTTTAATCAATTTCAAAAATGTTTTCAAATTCATAAAAATAATCCTCAAAATCAAGAGATATTTTATCATACCCTTTAAAATTATCTTCAACTAAATTAAAATTTTTATATAAACTTATCAGCTTATTTAAATCTTCTTCTTTAGAATAATATTCCTTTTGATAATTAAAATAATTTATAAAAAATAAAGTAATAAATAATAAACTAAAAATTGAAAAAAATGCCAAACCTTTTTTAGTAAATAATCCCATTATTTTACTAGCTACTAAATTACTATACAAAGTATTATTATAGCTAAACAATTCCTTCCTAAAAAAGTCTTTATTACTTATTAAAAATTCTATATTTTTTTTCAAATAGATATATTTAAGATTACATTCATTACAATTATTTAAATGATTTTGTATTTCACTTAATTTAGTATGGTTTTCTAATTCATTAAAGATAAATAGATACAATTCTTCCTGTTTAAGGTGCTTAACATTCTTTTTTAAAAATATTTTCCACATAAAAATCCCCATATTATTTTACCCTTATTCTATACTTTAATACGATAAAAATATAAATTTTATTGGTGCTTTATTGAAATTCTATTTTTTACATTTTTTTAACAAATTCAATTAAAAAATATTTTATTTTCAATTATACTAAAATTGAAAACAAAAAAATAAACTAAAAGGAGGTCAAATAGTATGGTAAATAAAGTTAATTTAGATACCCAAAAAACCTACCTAACTTCAACTCAAACTCAACAAAATAAGACAGAAAATCAGGATATATCTATAAAAGATGAAGTAGTTACCGTACCAGAAGAAAATCAACATAAAAAATGGTTAGTTTTGTTATACAGTGCAGGAGATAATAATTTATATAGCTATTTATTTGATGATTTAGATGAATTAGAAAAAGTAGGTTCAGATCAAAACACCCATATGGTAAGTATAGCTGATCAAGGGAACTACGGTAAACAATGGAAACAAGCTAAAACATTTTACTTATATCCTGATCCCCAAACAGGTAAAATTAATTCTCCAGTTATAGAAAATTTAGGGAAAGTTAATACAGCAGATCCCGAATTTATGGGTACTAAAATAGGAGAGCTAATGAAGAAATTCCCAGCAGATCATGTTGCTGTTATAATAAGTGATCACGGAGCAGGTTGGGAAGGCGCAGTAGAAGATGACACTCATAATAAATTTATGTCATTAAGCGATATAAAGAAAGCATTAGCTAAAGCAGTAGAAGTTGGTGGTAAAAAATTAGACATCTTAGGATGGGATGCATGCTTAATGGCAATGGCAGAAGTAGGCTATGAGCTAAAAGATTTTGCAAAATATATGGTAGCTTCTGAACAATTAGAAGGAGCAGATGGCTGGCCATATGGTAGCATATTTGGTAAAGCTTTATCAGATGTATTAAAAGTAGCACAACAAATGATGTTAATAAACGTAGATGTAGAACCTAAGGATTTAGCTACTATGATTGTAAAAGCTGCAGCTAACTTTACTCACTCTATAAGAACCTTATCTGCAGTTGATTTAGAAAAAGCTAACTTAGTTGCGGAAAAAACTAACGCCTTAGCACAAGCTATCATGAATAACCCTAATGATTTCAAAACAGTTAAATCCATAATATCAAGCACCGAAAGATTCTATGGAACATTTAGAGATTTAGGACATTTTGCTAAACTATTAGCTAATTCAAATGTTAGTGAAGAAGTAAAAAATGCTGCTAATGAGCTATTAAATGCTTTAAATGAGTATGTTGTTAAAGAATTCCATACTAATGCCCATCCAAATGCTACAGGAGTATCAGTAGAAATGCCTACCTGGGGAGGACCTTCTTACTCCTATCAAGATACTTCTTTTGCAAAAGATACCTTATGGGATGAAATGCTTAATAAAGTTAATTCATAATAAACAATTAATGAATATGATTTAAGGAGGGGAAACAGTTTTTTCCCCTCCTACCCTCCCTATATTTTATTCTTCATAAAGATGCCTTATCTTAGGATAAATATCAAGGAATTTAATAAATAAATATGGATCCACAACATCCTTTAATAAGTCTTTACTCATTTCTTTAATCACTTCTTCATGAGATAACCCTTTTTTATAAGATCTTTTAGATCTCAAAGCGTCATAAATATCAGCAATGGTTATAACTCTTGCTCCTAAAGGAACATCTTTATAAGTTATTTTCCTATTTTCAATAGTAGGATATAAATGATGATACTTAATAAAAGCTAAATCATCTTGGTTTAAAATATTTTGACTAATTTGAGCACTTATAATTGGATGGAAAGTAATCAACTTATACTCAAAATTATTTAGTTTAGATTTTTTATTTAAAATAAAAGAAGGGATATCCAATTTTCCGATATCATGTAATTTAGCAGCCAGCTCTATAGAATAAACTTCTTCATGGGATAATCCAATATAACTAGCTAATTCTTTAGAAATAAAAGCTACTCTTTTAGAATGCTCCAAAGTATTAAAATCATATTCTTCTAAAATATCTAATACCATTTCAATTGTTTTATCATATATACTATATAAATCAAATAAAATCTTGTCTATATAATAAATAGAAAAAACAATTAGTAAAACAATAAGACAATTAAAATAATTTTTTTGGATATAAAATATAAAAAAAATAAAAGCTAAAACAGCTTGGGAAAAAAGTACTACCTCCAAATACCCTATAAAATTATTACTAACCCTTTTTATTAAGTTTTTAAGTAAATCTATAAAACTTCGATTACTATTAAAAAAATTAAATAATTCTATCATAAAAATAGTCAAAATCTTATTAAAAATAATATACAAAAATAAAATTAATAATACAGCTACCATATTAAATAAATTTATTAAAATATTATCAATAGAACTAATACTAAATAAAAATGAAATTATAAAAGACAATAAAATTAAAGGAATAAAAAGAGATATAGTATTGAAAAAAGCAAAAATAGTAAATTTTATATTAAACTGTTTTTTTATAAAAATTATACTAAAAAGATTAGCGATAATGTAGCCAGCTAAAGTAAAAATCCATAAAAATAATTTATCATAATAAATTAAAGAAATTAATATAAAAATAAAATCACTAATACTTACTACATAATCTTGTTTTATTACCTTATTTTGAAAATTTTTTATTCCATATTTATAAGTTTTAAGAGTAATAATATACAAAACAATTCCTATAAAGAAACTTAACATAAAAACAAATATAGAATTAATTCCAAGATTTAAAATATAATCTAACATAGCTATTTTTATTTAAAAATTTTTATTTAAAAGTTGTTAATAGAATAATAAACAAAAGAGAAATTTTTAGGTCTATGTAGAACTATATTCTTTTTTCCTTTAAAAATTATTTTCTCTAAGTTAGAATTAAAAAATAGGAAATAGAAATTTTTTAAATCAATTTTATCATTATCAGAGTAAATTACAAAGGTATTGTTAGTTTGAACATATAGGTTTTTTATATTAAAATTAGTAAATAAAAAATCTTTAATACTATAAAGTCCTTTATCATTAAAATTATTAGATAAAGTAATATTTAAATTATAATTATTGGGTAAAAAGATAGGAATAACTCTAGTTTTATCATATAAACTAAATAAAAAATAATTACCCTCATCTATTCTTTTTAAATTAAAAACATTATTAAAAATCTTAGTATTAATTTTATCGATTTGGAAAGAAAAATCTATCCCATTTAAAACAAGTTTATCATTATTAAGATAAAAAATAATATTTCCATAAATTTGGCTATAAAAAAATGAAAAATATAATTGATCATAAGCTAAAATGGTATCATAATCATAAGATAAATCAGGCTTTGATTTTAAATAAATACTAAAAACATTATCTTTATTAGTTATATAATTTTCAACTTTATCTACCTTAATTTTTAAAATATTATATACAATATTACTAATAATTTGCTCTTTAGTATAATCTTGTGTTTTAAAGGAAATAGGAATTAAATATCCATAATTCTTATCAATATCAAAAACAGTATAATAAATGTTATTTTTTTTACAACTGATAAAACAAGAAGAAAAATAAAACCCAAATGCAATAATAAATAAAAAATAAATATAATATATTTTAGAATTTTTCAATATTTTTAAATAAATCATTTATATCGATATCATGGTGTTGTTCCTGAGTTTGTTCTTTAAAGAAATCAAGTACACTTTTATCTTCAAATAATTCTTTAACAGGGACACCAGCATAAAGTAATAATACTAAATCATCAGCAATTTCTAAGAATACATCAACAATCTCTGGATCAAAATGTTTTTCTTTAGATTTTTCAATAATTTCAATACTTTTATAAGCAGGTAATCCTTCCTTATATTGTCTTTTACTCATTAAAGCATCAAAAACATCTGCTACCGCTATTATTCTTGGTAAAATAGGAATTTCTTGTCCCTTTAAACCATCAGGATATCCAGTTCCATCCCACTTTTCGTGATGATATCTAACACACTCAGGTACTCCCCCATATTTTTTGAGTAATTTTTGATCGCTAACATCAGGCCAAGGAAAATACATCTGCTTTACAATATTATATCCTATTACCGTATGTTTTTTCATTATCTCAAACTCTTCATCAGTTAATCTTCCAGGTTTATTTAAAATATTATCAGGGATCCCAATTTTCCCTATATCATGAACAACAGTTCCAGCTATTAAGGCTTTCAAAAATTCTTCATCCATATTCATTTTCTTCGCTATTTCTGTAGATATTATCATAACTCTTTTAGTATGATCTTTAGTAAATATATCTTTAGATTCAATAATATCCACAATAGCTTGTAAAGTTTGTAATGTAGAATTAGAAAGTTTATTATAAGTATCAAATAGCTTATTATACAACTTAGATGTCTCTATAATAACTTTAGTTTGAAATAACAAAGTAGTATAAAATAATACATCTTGTTCAGAAACATTCTTTAGAGATTTAATGAAATCATCAATAGCTTCTGATAGAAATTGCTCAGTTTTAGAAATATTACCAATTAAAGAGAAAGCAGAGGCAATATTAAAGGATAATAATTTATTTTTATAAGGATCTTTAATTAAATCTCTAGCTTTAACAAGAATATCAATAGAATTAGATAATTTTCCTTCAAAAGCGTAAATTAGAGCTAAAAAGTACTTTATTTCGTTTTTATTAGGATTTATTTCTAAAGCTTTTTCAAAATAATCTTTAGCTAAAGAAAATCTAAACCTACTAAGCTCAATTATCCCCAAATAATAATACACTTCAAAATTAGTATACCCTTTAGCTAATAATTTTTTAAACAAAGAATAAGAATATTCAATATCTCCTTTTTTAAAGGATAATAAAGCAGCTAAATTAAGAAAATTAATATTATCAGGTTCAATTTTAAGTGCTTTATCAATATAATAAATAGCATTATCTAAATTATTTAATCTTTCATTAATTAAAGCTAATTTTTCTAATACTTCAGGCTCTTCAATTATAGAATAATTTAAAACTTCTTCTAAGATCCTTTGAGCTTCTTTATAATCTCCTTTATATATGTAAATTTCAGCCATTTCTTTTAAAACTTCATTTATATTATAATTAAAATCTAAGCAATTTTTTAATAATTTAAGGGCTTTATCAAATTCATATTGTTTTTTAAAAGCATTAGCTAAATAATAATATATTTCAGGATTATTTGGGTCTAAATCCCTTGCTTTATATAACACTTCGATAGCATCTTCTAACTTATCCATTAAAATTAAGTGCTTTCCTAATAACAAATGAGCTAAAGAAGATTTCGGATTTAGCTCCGTAGCTTTCTTTAAATTAGAAATAGCATTACTAAATAAATTTTGACTTAAATAAATATAACCTAATAATAAATAAGACATATCAAAAACTGGATTTAATTCTATTAATTTCTTTAATAAAACAATAGCTTTTGAATAATCCCCAGAATCTATACTCAACAAAGAAAATAAATAAATAATATTCTGATTATCATTATACTTTGAAATTGATTCTTCAAAAAAAAATTTATAATCAGAATTCCTAGCATATAATATCCAACCTTTTAGTAAGAGATTGTAAGGTTCAGTTCCAGCTTTTAAAATTAGTTCCATATTTTCTAAAGCTTTATCAAGTATATAAGAAAACTTAGATAAATCAACATCATTAACATAATAAATCCTTGGTACATTATAAAAAAACTTGGTAATAAAATAATCTTCTATAAAATTAAAAACTTTTTCCTTTCTACCCCATTTTATCAAAAAAAAAGTATAAAAAAACTTACCCTTAATAAATAAAGGATAACTTTCAACAAGTAATTGAAAATTCCTAAAAGAATCAACAAACTGTTCTATCTTATCGTATAACAACGATAACTCTAATAATATTAATGGATCTTTTTTGTTTTTTAGTTGGTTTTCTAAAATAGAAATCCTATTCTTTATAGCCAAATCATCTATCATACAATCAATTATACTTTTCTTTATTAATATTTATTTTGGCTTTTAAATAATTTAAATCAATATAAAATCTATAACCACATAACAAACATGCAAATTCTTTGACTTCCTTTTCCTCTTCTAGAAATAAATCTTCTATATCTATATCTTCATAAATAATTCCTCTACATTTGGGGCATTTAACTCCTTCAATTATATCCCCTTCTAATTTATCCCAATCCAAATCATTTATAGATTCTTTTAATATATCTTCAAGTATTTCGTTATCTTTTTCATTGGCTTTATTTTTTTTATTATTTTTATTTTCTTTACCTTTTTTAGTATTTTTTTTTCTATTCATATAGTTAATTAAATTTAAAAACTAATTAAATTTATTAAATAGAGTAGTTATTCGGGATTTTTTTCTAGCACTTTCATTTTTATGAATAACTCCTTTAGAAACCGCTTTATCAAGTTCCTTATAAAGCTCCCTTAATTTCTCATTAATTGTATTCTTTAATTCTTCATTTTTATTATTAGCATATTGTAGTATAAGTTTTTTTGTATTTTTAAATAAAACTTTCACTTTTTTAAGAATAGCTTTATTTCTTAGAGTTCTTTTAAGAACTTTTCGTAATAGTTTAGCTTTTTTTAATCTTCGTTTTTGTTTTTTATTAACAGTAGTCAATTAACTTCACCTCCGAAATTTTTTTTATTTTTTACTTTTTGCAAGATTAATAATATCATTAATAGTTAAAGATTTAGGTCTTTCAATAGGATAATTAACAGCTCTAGCCCAAATGACTTGAGCAGTCATCCCTAAAACCCTAGAAACTCCAAAAACAACCGTATAAAACTCTGTTTCCTTTATATTATAATGATAAAGCATTGCTCCAGAATGTCCATCTACATTAGGATAAGGATCCCTTACCTTACCCCTTGAAGATAAAACTTCAGGTACAACCTTATATAACATCTTTATTAATCTAAATATATTAGAATCAAGATGATATTTTTCAACAAAATCTTTTAAAGCTAAGTACCTTGGGTCGGTAACTTTCAAAACAGCATGCCCAAAACCAGGGATTATTTTACCAGCATCTAAATAAGAATTGACGTAATTATACAACTCTTCTTCAGATGGTAATCTATTATAAAATGAAAGTATAGAAAGTATCCATTTTAATGAATCACTACTGGCACTTCCGTGTAATGGACCTGCCAAGCCATTTAGCCCTGCACTTACTGAATAATAAATATCAGACAAAGCAGAAGAAACATTAAAACAAGTATGAGCACTAACATTTCCTCCCTCATGATCACTATGTAATATTAAATACAATCTCATTAAATCAGCAAAGTCATTATTAAGTATATAATCATCATAAGGGTTAAGCATATAGGCAAAATTAGCAGCCCAATCTAAATCTTTATTAGGATTAATAAAAACATCATCCCTATAAGTTCTTCTGTATATGTAAGCAGCAATAATAGGAGCACGCACTATCAAATTCAAAGAATCATCTAACATAGGTTTCCAATAATCAGATTTAGATAGATTATGTAATTCCTTAGTGAATATAGATTCTCGTTGCATAGATAATATAGCAATTGAAAATTGAGTCATAGGATGAGTATTAGAAGGAATATTCCTTAAAATCTCTATAACATATTGTGGAAGCTTTTGCTTAGTTTTTATATATTCTTCTAATTCTATAACATCACTTTCATTAGGGATTTCCCCCGTTAATAATAAATACCATATACCCAAAGCATAAGGGTAATTAGCTCCCTTAGGTTTTGGTAATTTTTCCAATACTTCGCTTATCTTATACCCTCTAAATTTAATCCCTTCATAAGGGTCAACAAAAGAAGTTTCACAAACTAATGCAGGAACATCCCTCATTCCCCCCAAAACTTGGCTAACTTTTATACTATCTATAGCAACGTCTCCATAATTACTAATTACTTCCTTATAAGTCTTTCTCCAATTTTCAACTATATTTTCCATTTTTTCTTTTAATGAAGTTTTAACTATCATAGAAAATCCCCCTTTTTATATAGTTAAACTAAATTAAATTAAACCAAAACTTTTAGATTATACAATTCCTTACAAAGTTCAGATATTTTATTAGCAGAAATATCCAGCTCTTTCTTTTCATTTTCTTCTAAATCAAATTCTATTATTTTTTCTATGCCGTTTTTTCCCAAAACAACAGGTAATCCAATGACTATATCTTTATATCCATATTCTCCATTAACATATACACTAATAGGTAATATTTCTTTTTTATCAAATATAATTGATTTAATCATTTTGAAAGTAGCTGCAGCGGGGGCATAATAAGCTGAAGAATTTTTTAATAAACTAACTATTTCAGCTCCACCTTTCCTCGTCCTTTCAATTAAATTACTTTGTACTTCAAGATCCACTAAATCTCTTAAACTAACTCCAGATACAGTAGTATATTTAACACTAGGTACCATAGTATCTCCATGACTACCTAATACAAAAGCGTTAATATTATTTTTAGATACGTTTAATTTTTCACTAATAAAATGAACGAATCTGGATGAATCTAAAACCCCTGCCATCCCCATAACTTTGGTCCTATCAAATCCATAATTACTTAAAATTTTATAAGTTAAATAAGTCATAGCATCTAAAGGATTAGAAACTACAATAACTATACAATTTTCACAATATTTAGGAATATTTTCAGATACTTCCTTAATAATAGAAGCATTAGCAGATAGTAATTCTTCTCTAGACATCCCTGGTTTTCTTGCTAAACCTGCTGTAATAACTATAATATCTGAGTTTTTTATATCTTTATAATCATTAGTTCCAATGACTTTAGAATCGGAATAAAAAATATTTAGCATTTGATTTATATCTAGGGCTTTACCTTGAGGCATATCTTTAACTATGTCATATAATACTACATCTGATATTTCAAAAATAGCTAATAATTGAGCTAAGGTAGCCCCAACATTTCCAGCTCCAATTATACTAACTTTTGCCTTCATTTATTATCCCTCCTGCTAAATTTTTATTTTACTTTATATTTTTTATACATTTTCATGGAGTATATCTAAAGCGTTTTTTACCTTAATAGTTCCTACTGTTATATGAGTTATATTACCATCAATAAAAACTAAGAATATTTCCTTATATCCTTCAATTTGTTGCTTTAAAGAATTAAGAAATATTGAATGAAATTTTTGCCAATCTGGAGTAGGAGTTAATGATTCTAATTTATAATATTCATTTTGTAAATCATTAATTAATTCTTGTAGTGTTTTTTTAGCTCTTTGAATTATAGGATCATCCAAATTATTATCAATAGGATTAGAAGAAAATTCTTTTAATAAAGCTATAATATTTTCAATATCCTTTTTATTAGCTAATAATTTTTCTTGTATTTTTTCTATGTTATCTAAGATATTAGCTAATTCATTTAAATAAATATTCTCCATATTTATTATATTTTATATTTTTTTAGTAAATCCTATATTAAAACTTTAATTAATTGAATACAAAAAATTTTTCTGGAATAAAATTTAATTTTAAATTAGTAAAATTAATTTTTATATTAATATCTTTTAATTCTTTATTATTTGAATTATTTAAAAAATTAATAAAACTGTTAATATTGATAAAATAAAGGTAATAATAGTAATCTGAATCTTCTTTTTTAATAAAATAAATATAATTTTGATTTCTAAAAGCATAAATAACGTCTTTTATAGAAAACAAAGGATTAACTTCTCTATTAAATTTATTAAATTTATAAAAAGTTAAGCCTTCATTACTTAACGTAATAAAAATAAAATCATTTTTAAACTTAATATTTGAAACATAGAATCCACAATTCTCAATTAAAATAAAATTATCTTTATCATATACTATTGCTATTGAATTATTATCCTGAATAAATAATAATTTATCGATTTTATCTAAAATAATATAATTTGATTCATAGCTATTTACTGCCTTAACTTTATAATAACAATTATCATCTATATCCTGAACAATATAATAAAATTCATCATTTATTTTTTCAAAGAAAGAATACAAAACTAAATCGTAATTATCCACAAATAACTGATTAATTATAAATAAATTTTTCTTATCAGAATCTGAGATTCTTTTAAGTAATTTTAATACAATTTTATTATTAAAAAAATCCACAGCAAAAATAAAATAATCATTATCTATTTTAGCCAATATCTTGTTATTATAGGAATATAATACCGCTATATTTTTAAAATTAAGTTTAAAAATACTTTTTACAATATCTTCTACATTATACTTAAAAACATTTTTAATATTAAATTTTTCATTTAATTCAAATACAAAGATAAATTTATCAAAGATTAAAAAAAGATAGTTTTCTTTATAAAAAGATCCAATATATTCAGAAAAATCGCTAAAAGAATATATTTTTTTTATACTAAAATTTCTAAAAAAATTCCAAAAATAAAATTCCCGTTGATAAAACAAATATAAATTATAAAAATTATTATAAAAATTTAAAAACAAAAAATAACGATTATCAGTTTTAATTAAATCCAAAAAATTATCAATAATTTTATAATTTATCTCTAGATTTTTATAATAATATATCTTATCATTTAATAAAATTAATTTATTATTAAAATTAGTATTTTCTTTTATATCATTTATATTTAAATCATTTTTTGCTAAAACAATAAAATTAATTACAAAAATGTATATAAATATATAAATTACTAAAATATTTCTAAATTTTTTTTTAAAAATTTTATAATTATATTTTAACATTAGTAAAAATTAGTTTATAAACTTGCTCATATAAATCTTCAAAATAAAATGGTTCTCCATCGAATTTATTAATTAATAAAGAACTTTTAGTTCCATTAAACATATAATATAATCTTCTTAATTGGCCCAACATATTTTGTTCAAAAAATACAACTTTTTCCATATTATCTATTAATTTCTCTATTTTTTCTATTGGGAAAGGATATATAGTTATAACTTTTATTAATCTAACAGGCACATTAGTTTTATTATGTAGCTCTTTTAATACATCTAATAGATAATAGAAATTAAAACCATAAGCTATAAAAGCAACTTTTGGATTTAATCCGATATCTATATGATCCACATAATATTCATTAAAATTTTGTAATTTTCTTTTTCTTTTAAGCATCATATTATGTCTTACTTCTTTATTTTCTGTAATAAATCCCTCTTCATCATGTTCATTACCAGAAATCTGGTAAGAAAACCCAGCAGTTCCTGGAATAATTCTATAACTTATCCCATCATCTGTTATAGAATACCTATTTAATTCCCCATTAAAATTAGCTAAATATTGCTCTTTTGTATCATTATTAACATACTTTCCTCTATTAATTTTTATATCAATTTGTTCAAGATTAATATAGTTAGTAGTATAAACATTTTCTGCTAAATTTAAATCAGATAAAACAATAACAGGTAGCTGATATTTTTCAGCCAAATTAAATGCAACATTAGCATAAACAAACATCTCATAAGGATTAGAAGGGAATAACACAATTTTTTCTATATCCCCATGTCCACAAAAAACTACATTAAGGATATCAGAGTCTTCAGTTTTAGTTGGTAATCCAGTAGATGGTCCTCCACGTTGTACATCTATTATAACGATAGGGGTTTCAGTCATGTATGCATATCCTATAGCTTCTACCATAAGGCTAAATCCTGGTCCAGAGGTAGCAGTAGCTGCTCTAACTCCTGCTATAGATGCTCCTATAGCTGAATTAATTGCAGAAATTTCATCCTCCGTTTGTATAGCTACTCCACCAAAATCTTTTATATTTTTTATCATCATCTCTAAAATACTACTAGCAGGGGTTATGGGATAACCTGAAAAATATTTAACTCCAGCATATAACATCCCCAAAGTCAATGCCTCATTCCCTGTTAATAAACTCATTCTTTTATTATTACTTATAGAAGGTATAATTATTTCTTTTAAATTATTTTGGTTTATATAATTTTTAACAAGATTATATCCCTCTAAAAAAGCTTTTTTATTATTTTCAACTACATTCATAGATTTTTTAGAAAATCTTTTTTCTATTTGTTTAAAAATATGCTCATAATTTAGGTTTTTAAAGATAGCTAAACTAGCTCCTAAAGCTACCATATTTCTAGATAAAGTATTCCCTGTTATCTCTCTTGCTATTTTAGATAAAGGTAATTGTATTTTAATAGCTTCTACATCATTAATTCCTTCAATATTTGTTGATTCATCATATATTATAAAAGTATCTTTGTTAATCTGTTCTTTAGATATCAAGATAGCTTTTTCATCCAAAGCAATTAAAACATTTAAATTTTTAGACCTAGCATGAACTTCATTTTCAGAGAATAATACTTCAAAAGTAGTATTACCTCCTTTTATTCTAGAAGAGTATTTTCTATAGGATGAAATATGAAACCCATTTTTAAAAGCGTTATAAGCGAAAATATGCCCAGTAGAATCTATCCCTTCTCCTTGCTCACCTGAGATTTTCCATAAAAATTTTATAGAATCACTCATTTTATTTCCTCCTTAAGTAAAATAAAATTCAATTAATTAATCCTTTTATAATATTTAACATTTTCTAAGCTCCCCCTTTTTAAATATATTTACAATATTCTTTACAACAAAAGGATAAACTAAAAAAACTATAGAATCTTAGTATAAAGAGATCTTAATTAAAAGTATTAAAAATATTAAACAAATGCTAATAAAAATATTCAAATTCCTTATAATGCTTTTTGTTTTTAGTATTATTAATATTTTATTTTATAAATCTTTTGCTGAAATAAACAGGTTAAATGTTATTTTTGAAAAGAAATTATCTAATCCAGAAAAACAATATGTTTTAATTAACTTAAGAACAATTAATAATCTAAAATCAGCATTCTTTTATAATTTAAAAAATCCAAATAATGTTGATTTAAATAACTCAGAAATCCTTATCCTTATTTTTTATCAAAATATTATGAAAGAAAATTTATATTATATACTAATTCCATTAATAAATATAGCTACTAATTTAAAAATAAACGATATAAAATTATTTTTTTATTTTAATAAAGAAATAAATTGTAATGAATGTAAAAAATCAATAATAAATCATCTTAATTTAATTGCTCCCTACTTTGTTTTTGAAATAAAGGAAAATATGATATTAATAACTCCTACAAAAGAGTTTTTAAATCAGTTAAATTTAAATTTATATGATATAACTAAAGAAATTTACAATTGTTCTTATGAAATTTATACCCCATACTAATAATTAGTATAAATAATGAATAGTATAATTACTGAAAATATATTAAAAAAGCGATTTTATTTTAAAGTTAGTGATTTTATTGACATAGATTATGATTTTGTAAACATTCTCGAAAAATTTAACATAGAAAAATATACAGATCATTATATTTTATTTCCTTATTCAATTAATACAGACACGAGAGTTTTTAGTGAAAATTTAAACCTAATAGATATTCTAAATAAAAGTAGCTTAAAATTTATAAAAATTTTTATATGTATAAAAGGGGAAAATTTTGATAGCCATAATTTTATTAATGATATCTTAAAAAAAGATATAGATTTAGTTATAATCGAAGATAATTTTTATAAACAAAATCAACAGCAAATATTAAATCTATTTAAAGTTTATAATAAAGCATTTATAGTAGTTAGTAATAGTGTTAAGTATTTAGGTTTAATTTCAAGAATTTTTATAAAAAAAATAAAACAAGATAACGATATAAGAATAATAGGAATAACAGGCTCTGCAGGTAAAACTACCACTAAAAATCTACTTTTTAATTTGTTATCGTTCTTTTTTAATGAAAAAGTAGTTGCTAGTAAAAAGAGTTTTAATAACGAAATAGGAGTTCCTTTTACAATATTTTCTATTAATAAAGATACTCAATATTTAATATTAGAGATGGGTATGCGAGGTTTTAATCAAATAGAATACTTGGCTAATATATCAGACATTGATTATGGGATTATAACTTCAATAGGACCAGCTCATATCTTACAAGTTGGGAATATTACTGGAGTTAATAAAGCTAAAGGAGAACTAATTGAGTATTTAATTAAAAATAATAAAAACTTTTTTATTTTACCTAAGGAGTATAAAATAAAAGAACATATAAAAAACACTAATTCAATCATACTACCTAACAAAAATTATTACATTTTTAAATATAATATAATTAATCAAGAAAATAAATTTTTAACTACATTTTACTTAAAATTTGGAAAAATACTAAAAAAATTTGAAATAAAAACTATACTATCTAAAGGAATCTTAAGGAATTTTTTAATGGCATTAGTTTTTATTAACAAATTAATAAATCTAAACTTAGAAACAAAAGAAAAAATAAAAGAAAAGTTAATATTAGATTTATTTAATTTCATAGAAAATGATTTATTTAACCAAGCTACAGAAGAAAATAGATTTAATTTTAAAATAAAAAATAATTTATTTATATTAGATGATTGTTATAACAGTAATCCTTTATCTATGAAAGAGAATTTAAATGTAATTTATAAATTAATAAATTATTTTGATAAAGCTTATTTAGTTATAGGTGATATGTTAGAGTTAGGGAAGTTTTCAAAATTTTATCATAAACTTATATTTAATAAAATCTATAATATTTTAGAAACTAATAAAAACAAAGTAGAAGCTATTTTAGTAGGCTCTGAATTTAAAAAAATTAAATATAATATTAATAATAACTATATTAAGCATTTTGAAAATGTAGATAATCTATTAGAATATATAACTTTGAATTTAAAAAAAGAATTAAATTATTTCAATAAAAAAATTTTGATAGATATAAAAGCATCAAGAGCTATCCAGCTAGAAAAAGTAGTAAATCTAATACTAAATGAATTATAAAACTAAAAAATATATGAAAAAAAATAATAAAAAAGAAAAGAAAATCAAAAATGATACAACATTTAAAAGCCCTCCAATTGAAACTATTACAAAATCAGCTTCAAATTTTAATGTTAAAATATTTTCTATAGATTTTAAATATAAGAGAAGTAATTTTGATGTAAATAAATACAATAATTTTTTAGCTAGTGTTGATAGTGATAATGAATTAGAAATAGAGATATTAATAAATTTAGTATATGCCCCTGTGCTAACATTAGGTCCTGGGATAAGAATCGGTATCTGGTTTCAAGGATGTAGTATAAGGTGTAAAGGCTGTATATCAAAACACACCTGGGAATTTGATAAAAAATACACAATAAAAATATCAGATTTAATAAAACAAGTAAAACAATACTCAAAAACGTATAATACTAATTCAATAACAATAAGTGGTGGGGAGCCTTTTGATCAACCATTAGCACTTTTAATTCTATTAAAGGAATTAAAAAAATTGAAATTTAATGATATACTTTTATATACAGGCTATAAAATGAGTTATCTAAAAAAAAGATATAAAAATATATTAGATTATATAGATGTGATAATAGATGGCCCATTTATAGAAACCAAAAAAACTAATAAAATTTACAAAGGCTCTAGTAATCAAAAAATGTATATACTTAATACTAATTTAAAAGAAATCTATAAGGAATATAGCAAAAAACTAAAAACTAACAAACTCCAAATGATAAATAAAAATAACGAAATATATCTAATAGGGATTCCTAACGTTGATTTTCAAGAAAAAATAAAAAACAAAATAAATCTCATATATTAATAATTTTTAAATTATTTTAAATTTTTTAGATTCATTTAAAATAATAGAAATACATTTAGCAGTTAAGATAGCATCTTCTAAAGCGTTATGTACATTACTACTTCTTTTTAGATTAAAGAAATTAGCAATAGATTCTAAACTCAAGCTTTGGGGTACATCAATATTATTATTTTTTAGGATTGTAAAATAATAAAAAGCTAATATTTTTAGGTCTAGGATTTTATGAGAAAATGGATAAGGGATTTGGTTTTGTTTATAAGCATATTGTAGAAAAATTATATCAAAATAAACACTTTGTCCAGCTAATACTAAATTCCTTAATTCCTTTTTATTTTTTAATTTTAAAGACTTTAGTATCCAGTCTTCAAACTGAGGAATTATTTCATAAATAGCAGGGGAATTTTCTAAATCAATCATAGATAAATAATGTACTTTTTGTGCTTCTTTTGAGAATCTATTTTCATAAACTGGACAAACATTACTAAAAAAATTAGATATTTCATTAAAATCCTGATCTAATAAAACTGCTCCTAATTGAATTATTTCGTGATATCCTACTTCAGTTCCAGTAGTTTCTAAATCTAAAACTAAATACATTTTAACCCCTTAAATTGTATTCATATTTTTTTTATTATTATTTATTTTTAGTATCCCTTTATATTATTATTATAGACTTTTATATAAATTCCTTAGCAATAATGAAGGGTAAAAGAGGGAAAAATATAATAATAATAAAAGATATATTGTAAATAAAAAGTAAAAAAACAATAGGTGCTGGGGTAGCTCAGGGGTAGAGCAGCTCACTCGTAATGAGCAGGTCGTGGGTTCAATTCCCATCCCCAGCTAATTAACACATATGAATAAAAAAAACATTAAATATCATATAATATTTTTAATTTTTTCATTAATTGTATTTAAAATAGTACTTGCAAATACTACTATAAGTTATAATGAAAAATTTTTAAGTTATTTATCAAGATACAATCAATATTTTTTATGGGATTTAGAGAATAAAAAATTAATTAAAACCAGTAATTTACCGGAAAAAATAAAAAGTGTTTTTTATATAGATAATGATAACTTAGCTCTTTTATCAGATAACTCAATTTTAATAGCTAACAACGTTATTTTAAATCCCCAACAAGAATATAACATAAACTATAATCCATTATTTCTATATACTTTAAATCCTACTGAAAACTATTATAAGTTCTTATTATTAACAGATAAAACCATTAACATTTGTGAAATAAAAAATGATAAATTAAAATATCTAAAAAAAGATACTATCTTAAAACCAACAGATTTAAAATATATTTCTAATAATGAGTTTTTAGTAAGTGCTAATAGGTTTGTATATTTATATAGTTTATCTAGTTTTTTATGGTTTAATTTTATAAGTAAAAAGAAAATGTTAGATTTTGATAAATTTGTTATTTCAATAGATATAGATACAAAGAAAAATAAGTTTTTAGTTTTAACAGCAGATGGGATTTTAAATTTATATACAATTAATTTTCAAAACCTAAAGACAATACAATTAACTAAAGATGAAAAATTAGCTTTATATGCTTTAAACAATAGCGATATAATAGTAAGTGATAAGACCTCAAGTATAAGAGTTTATGCCATTAGTGGTAGTCTAAAAAATACTTTAAACTTACCGGGAGATGTAATTAGTATAGAAAAAACCACAGATAATTTAATTATAATTTATGGAGATCCAGAAAAACCAAAATTAAAAATCATAGATAAAGAATATAATACAATTGCAGATATATAACAATAATAATTCAATGCTAAAATTGTTTTTGTTAGTTTCCATTTTTTTTATTTTAATCTTATTTATACCTTTTATTATAGCGCTTTTTTTATATTTTTTTAAGAAAAATTCATACATAGAAATTAAATTAAACAAGATTTTCTTTATAAAAGAAAATAATACAACCAACGCGATTATAGGATTTGAAGTTATATTAAAAAACAGTGGAAATTTTCACAGTATAATTTTAGATATAATTCCTTACCTTAATCCTCCTTATTTAAATTACTTTAAATTATGTATAAACAATCCAGTAAGTACTTATTTTGATACTATTATAATAAAAAAAAATAAAGAACAAAAAATTTATTGTATATTTATATCTAAAGATTTCTATAATTTAAAACCAGAAGATTTAAAACAATTTTACCTTAGTTTAAATATATTATATTATGATTTAAAACCATTAAGAACTTTATATAAAGAGTTTAATTTAAAAGATTTTGATAAAATTTATACAGATTTACCAATTGAATTAGCTAATTTATTTAATCATTTAACTAAAAAGCAAGAAGTCCAAATAATAAATAAATCTGTTAAAGAAGAATTCAATATATATTGCTTAAAAACTCCAATAATAACACATTTTAATAATGATGAAGAGCTAATTAATTTAATAATAGAAGGCTTAAAGTTAATAAGAGATAAAACAAATGGGAGCAAAAAAGTTTTAATATCGATAGCAGAAAGCTTAGTAGCTATTATTCAAAAAAGAGCGTTTAATATTTACTCAATAGAACCTAATTTTTTAGCCAAGTTATTTAATCATTATTTTAATGAGGATAGTTCATTATCAAGTAACTACGCTTTGAACAAAGTAATACAAGAAATAGGATTTATAAGATTTTATATAGGAATAATAGCAGGAATATTAGGGAAATTATTAAATCAAAGTGGGTGGTTTTATAAAGTAGCTGGTAGGAAAGCAGCAGCAGTTGATGATGCAGGAGGAACTATTAGACCTTATGATAAATATGTAGTTTTAGCACCCGATAATCCCGATACCTGGGCTATTTACTTTAAAAACAAACTCATACAAAAATTAATAGAAAATAACTTAGAAAATTTTAAAAATTCAGTAGATATATTCATAGTAGATGCAAATGACTTAGGAAAAGTTGATATTCTTGGAAAAACAGATTCCAACAAAGATATCAATGAATTCATAATTAATAGTTTAAAAAGTAATCCTCAGGGAAATGATGATCAACAAACACCTATTGTATTAATAATAAAATAATAAAATAATAAAAAATATCTTATAAAGGGAAAATAACAAAAATATAGAATAATTAAAATAATGATGTTAGTTAGTGTTTTAGCTATTAGTATAAATATTTCTACTGATATCTTTGTATGGATATATGCGTTATTAGTATTATTTATTTACAGCTTTTTGTATAAAGATAATATATTTTATAAATTTGCGGAGCATTTATTTATAGGTGTTTCTGCTGGATACTGGGTAGTTTATACTTATTGGAGTTATCTACACCCTAATATATTCCTTAGTTTAGAAAGAATATTATACATGAATTACTTACACAATTCTTTAATTAAAGATCAAGTAATACCTTATTATAATTTTGATTTAATACTACCAATAGTAGGGAACTATAAATTAACATTAGGATTACCTTCACTAACTTCTAATTTTTGGGCATTATTAAACATAATAATTCCAACAATATTGGGATTATTAGTTTTAGCAAAGTTATTTCCCAAAATTGGATGGGTTAGTAGAATATCCATTGCATTTATAATAGGTGTTACAGCAGGTATAAACATATACTCTACAGGGATAGCAGATATAATAAAACAAATAAATTCAACAATAAATCCAATATTTAACCTTACTACAGGATCTATAGATTGGGTTTCAACTATAATAATGTTAGTAGGTGTTTTATCTACTTTACTATATTTTTATTTTGCTATAGAGTTTAAAGGGCCAGTATTAAATGTAGTAAAAATAGGGATAATATTTTTAATGATAGGGTTTGGGACAGCCTTTGGTTTTACTGTAATGGCGCGTGCATCCCTAGCTATCCAAATCTTTAATTTCCTAATCAACCAATGGTTAGGCATAAAAATAAATTAGAAAATAAATTTAAAAATAAATTAATAAATTCAAAATATAATAATTTATGAATAATTTAGAAAATGAACAAAAAATCCAATACATATACGAATTAATAAAAAAATATGAACTACAAAATATAGCTTCATTTTTATTAGAGATAATGTATCCTTTTAGAAGAATAATAGGAAGCATAGTGCTAGTTTCTGAACCCTTTTTATCAATATTTATTAATCCCATTGAAATAGATTTCTTTTATAAACTATTTTATGAAAAAGATAATCTAAATAAACTAAAAAAACTTCTAGAGGAAGAAAACACTGAGTAAATATCTCCATTAATAATTCATTTAATAAGCAAACAATAAAAGGTATGAGTAATTTAAAAAATAAAGAAATAATTCAGGAGTTAGTAGGAAAGTTATTACAAAAAGATACATCTATATGGATAAAAGACGAAGAAATAGATAACAGAATAGATTGGATAGATTTAAATATAGAAAAGGTTATAGAAAATATTGAAAATAATCTTAAAGGTTATAAGGATTTTGATAATTATATTTTATTAGGGATGGGAGGTTCTAGTTTATCTAGTTTAGCATTCTCTAAAATATTACCAAATAACAACAAATTAATAGTTATTGATACAATTAACCCAAATTATATTCATAAAATAGAAAATAGTATTAAAAACAAAAAAAACTTATTTATAGTATCTAGTAAATCAGGAACAACTATAGAAACAGACACTCTTTTTAGATATTTTTTCAAAAAATATTTTAACAAAGATAACTTTATTTTTATAACAGATAAAAACTCAACTTTAGATTTAGAAATAAAAAATAATTATAAAGAATTAGTAGTTATAAATCCTAATGAGAATATAGGAGGAAGATACTCAGCTTTTACAGAATTCGGATTAGCTCCAGCTTATTTAATAGATATTAATTTAAAAGATATCCCTAATATAATAAATCAAACTAAAGATAATATTTATGATCTAATAGATTATGATTTATTTAATAATTTATTATCTAAAATAGATAATAATTATTTTGAAATAGTTTTTAAATATAATACAGATAAGGAAAAATATGTAGGCTATTGGTTAGAACAATTAATAGCAGAAAGTACAGGCAAAAATAATAAAGGAGTTCTTCCAATAATCTATGATTTTAGATATCATTACCTTGAAAATCAAAACACATTAAAAATATATGACTTACAACAAATAGAAAATATATTTTCTTATATGTATTTATGGTTTATACAAACTGGATTAATAGCTTCTTTAATAAAAGTTAATCCATTTAATCAACCAGATGTTAAATTATCTAAGGATACAACTAATCAAATTCTAAAAAATAAATCAAATTATAACATAAAAGATTATTATATAAACAATAGTTTAAATTTAAATAAGAATTTAGTTATAGATTTTATTAAGAAGAATCTTAATGAAAATAAAAGTTATATAGTTATTCAGTATTATGGGGATTATGATGATATAAATGATAAAGAGGAATTACAAAAGGAGTTAATTGAGTTATTTAAAATGCCTGTAATATTAAGTTTAGGTCCAAGGTATTTACATTCAATAGGACAACTATATAAAGGGGGGCCTAAAAAAGGGATATTTATACAAATACTTAATTATTCAGATAAAATACCTTTTGAACTAAAAGAAATAAATGAATTATTTATATATCAAGCGCTAGGAGATTTTATTACCACTAAGAACCTTAACTTACCAATTATAGGTATCTTAAAAGAAGGTTAATAAAGTTAATAAATGTTAATTAAAGATAAATAAACATGGTAAAGCCAAAAATAAAACATAAAGCAGCAGAAATATCAGAAAAACAAAAAGAAAAAGAAAAACTAGCCCTTAAAAATTTCATTGTAATTGTTATTATATTATATATAATTTTATCAATCGGAAATAACGTATATAATTCAAAAGTTTTTGCTAAAAAAGATAAAGTAATTTTAGATGGATTAGAAATAAGTTTTAATACTGATAAAGATAAGTACGATATAGGAGAAAAAGTAACAATATATTTAGTAATAAAGAATACTACTTCTTCAAAGAAAGAAATAAAATTTAATTCGCCAGATATAGCATATATAACAGTTTTAAGGCCAATAAACTTGGGGATAACTAAGTACTATACAACAGTTTGGACAAATAAACCTAAATCCAAGCAGATTCCTAATCCATATTCTATAACATTAAAACCATTTGAAAAGTTAGTCTTTCCAACTGTTTGGGATCAAGTAGATATGAATGGCCAACCAGTTAAAGTAGGTAGATATAAATTCATTGTGGAATTAAACACTCCAAAAGAAGTAAAACTCCAAGCAGAAAATTAATAAGGATCATAAATCTAAACTACTTAATTGAATGCTAAAAAAATAAACTCATTTGGTAGAAAAATCTTACAATTGATTTAAGAAAGATTTAGTTCTCAATTAATTTCAATTATAAAGCTAGTATTTCTAAGATAGTTTAATTTATTTAAAATTATAAACAGTCTTTTGTTTTTCAATTAAATTAATTACATAGTTTAATATTAATAAAAACAAAATATAAAATATAATAAGTAAAAACAAGCTATAGTTAGTATTATAAATATTAAAATATTTTTCAATAAAAGTAAAGATATATTCAGCAAAGAATAAATGGAAAACATAAATAAATAGAGAATGTTTTCCTAATTTATTAAAAAAAGACAAAAGCTTATCATTAGCATAAAGAGAATTGGGTAAATTAAGTAAAATATAAAAAAGTAAAAAAATTAAGCTTAAGCTCCAGTAGATAAAATCTAAAGTAGGGGGATAAAATAATTCAGCATATCCATCCCTTATTATTAAAATATCTTTAATATTATATAATCTTATACTCAAGATTAAAAAAACGAAAAATATAAAAATAAAAAAGTACTTATTAAAAAAAATATCTCTTTTATTGTAATATAAATTAAAGAAAAAAATACCCATTAAGGCAATTCCAAGGAAAGGGAAAATAGGGAAATAGCCATCTATTAAAAAATGCTTTAAAGAATAATTTACTAATACAAATTTAAAAAAAGATAAATCAAATAACTTAGCTTCAATAGGTAAATCAATATATCCATATTTAATTTGTAAAAAAGGAGTTATTATAAAAATAGCATTAGAAATAATAAATATAAGAAAATGAGATAATTTAAAAAATAAGCTATTAACAATAATACTAAATCCGATAAGATATAAAACATCAAAAGAACAAAAAGGGAAGATTCTATATATGATACTATCGATAAATATAGCCCAGAATATTATATATAATCCTCTTTTAAAATAGTAAGAATAGTTATAATTTTTAAAATAATGGTTATAGGTAATCATAAAATTAGATAATAAAATAAAGATGGGAGCCGCCAAGGTGTATAAGAATCTGAATACAAATGGGGGATTATCTATAAAATATGGGCTAAAATTAGCTAAAATCATAAAAAAAATAGCAATTCCTCTAAGTATATCTATTTTTTCGTCTCTTGAAAGCATTAGTTTATTAATTTATAATAACTTAAGGAGCTTTAGAATAAATTAACGACATTTTGAGTGAAACGTGCATTTTTAAGAGAAGAATGAGCTTCATCGCGATAATTTATATCAATGTTTTTAATAACATTAATTAAGAGATTTTTTAATTTTTCTTGGTTTTTAATAAAATTTTGGACAGCTAACTCATGAGAAACGGGTTCAATAGATGGCTCATCTTCTAAACCCACGTCATAATCAGTAATTAAAGCGATCCCAGCAAAAGCTATTTCTAATTCTCTTGCTAGAATAGCTTCAGGCATCTGAGTCATATTTATAACTTCAAATCCCATTTTAGTATAATATCTACTTTCAGCTTTTGTAGAAAATCTCGGTCCTTCTATTACAACAACTGTGCCTTTTGGATGGAAAGATAAATCTAATCTTTGAGCTTCTTTTATTATAATTTTTCTAAGATATTCAGAGTAAGGATAAGCAAAAGATACGTGAGTAGTAACTGGCCCTTCATAAAATGAATTAGATCTTTTAGTAGTTCTATCAAATATCTGATCTAATACAACAATATCACCAGGTTTTATATGAGGTTGTAAAGATCCTGCAGCACAAGGGCTTAAAATAAATCTAACTCCTAATTTTTTTAATGCCCAGATATTAGCTTTATAAGGTACAAAAGAAGGAGGATATCTATGATCTTTACCATGCCTAGGGATAAAAGCAACTTTCTTAGAATCTATTTCTGCAATTGCTATTTTATCAGAAGTAGGTCCATAGGGTGTTTCTATACTTATTTCAACTGAATCTAAAAATGAATAAAATCCAGTACCTCCTATTACCCCTATATCAGCTTTAAAAGCTTTTTCCATTTTAATTTCTCCTTTCTATTAATTACTGTTTAATTAATTACTCTTTATCTTCTCCTTCTTCTTTAAAGTATTTAAGGAAATCAGTAGGTTTGATTTTATCCAAGAACTGTTTAAACCTTTGCTTTTCTTCATCTTCTGGTAAATTAGAAATACTTTTAACTTCATTATTTTTTTCAGTATATTCAACAATTGGGACATTTTCCAATAAGTTTTCATTAACATAGATAGGTGCGTTAGTTCTAACAGCAATAGCTATACTATCACTAGGCCTTGCATCTATTTCATAAGTTTTATCTTTATAATTCAGGTATATTTTAGCGTAATAAGTGGATCCTTTTAGTTCTGTTATAACAATTTTTTCAACATTTACTTCTAAAGTATCAAAGATATTTTTAATCAAATCGTGCGTCATTGGTCTTTCTATTTTAAGTTTTTCCAAAGCTATAGCGATACTAGATGCTTCAAAATGTCCTATTACTATTGGTAGAATATTTTTGTTTTCTTCATCTTTTAATATTACAACCGCATCATCAGTAACAATATCAGTAGCTAATTGATAAATTTTAACTTTTTTTAGCTTCATAATTAATTTAATATAATATACTGGGCTATTTATATACCGCCTTAATTTGTATAATTATTTTAGCGTTCTTTAAACCCAGCAGGCGGTATTTAAGAACGCTAAATTTTAATTTTATTTTAAGGATGCCGGAGGCGGGACTCGAACCCGCACGCCTTGTAATAAGGCGGGAGATTTTGAGTCTCCTGCGTCTGCCAATTCCGCCACTCCGGCTTATTCTTCCTTTTATTATACTTATTTTACTTTATAAAGCTTTCCCCTCTTATAATCCTACCTACATCATTAAAAGAAACAAAAACTACAAATACTAATAAAACAATTAACCCTACTTTATGAAATATTTCTTCCTTATCAGGGGTTATAACAATATTTCTTGTATATAATCCAATTTTCTTCAATAATAAGGAAATTCCAATTAAGATATAATTTATAATAATAAAAAGTAATCTTCCACCATCCAAGGCAGGAAAAGGAAATAAATTAAATAATCCTATTATTACGTTAATTAATCCAACCAACATAAGATAATCATATATCCCCTGAGTAGCAAAATCATACATAATTTTAGTTATTCCTATAGGTCCTGCACTTTGCTCATAAACTGTCTTTAATGGAATATGCCCTGTAAATATACTTAATATAACATTTAAGTATTTAACGGTTACATCATAGATAGTAGTTATAGATTTATAAAATCCTCTTAAAAAATCTATTTCAAAAAATACCTTTGATTTAGGGTTGAATCCAATATAAGCAAAATTATTCACTTTATCCCATAAAGTTTTTATTTTAAATTCCTTTATTTCGTTTCCTCTCTTTACTTTTACATATATTTCTTTATCTTTAGCATTATGGATATAATCAATCATCTTTTGGCCATCTTTATAATTTAAAATTAGATTATCTACTTGTAAAATTACATCTCCAGTTTTTAAATACGAATATGCAGGTGTATCGGGTTTTACCATAAAAACTTCCGTAGTTATTGTAGGATTAAAAAATGAAAAAAGTATAAAAAATATGAAAAATGCTAATATATAATTAAAAAAAGGTCCTAAAAATATAATTAAGAACCTTGAATATAAGGGTTTAGAATAGAAATTAGTTGGGCTTACATTATTAGGATCATAATTTTCTCCTTCAGGTAAAACATACCCCCCTAAGGGTAATAATCTAAAACTATATTTAGTTCCATTTATAACCTTAGACCATAATTCTTTACCTAATCCTATGGAGAACTCTTCTACTTTAACTCCTGTTATTTTACATCCTAAATAATGCCCATATTCATGAAATAATATAATAAAAAAGAAAGCAAAAACTACTAGTAAAATATAAAAAATATTAAAAAATATATTAGTAAGTAATTCCATTTTAATTCCTCCTTAAATATATTATTAAGATAATACTTTCAATTTTAAAAGCTTAGAAGAATACTGAACGAAGGGTAAATTTTCCGTATAATCCTCAATTATTTCTGCATTAAAATCAAGCTTGATATAATAAGATATATTTAAAATTTCTATATATCCTAAAATAGTATTAGCTTTTACTATTGCTCCCTTAGTTATATTTAAATTCTTATTATTAGCAAAATAGAATTTCCCAACTAAAGTAGAAATAATATCAACAAATTTTTCATTATTTTCTTCGTAAAAAACTAACTTATATCCATCTTCTATTCTTTCTTTAAAATCTTCTAAATCACTTTTCTTATTATTTTCATTATCAGAAACAATAATTTCATTTTTATTTTTAGGCTTACTTTTTAAATTAGTATTTCTTAAATTATTTTCATTTTTTAGTTTATTAATTTTAATTTTTAAATAGAAATCGTTATTATTAATTTCAAATTGATTAATTGAAGATTGATTTATTTTTTTTAATATATTATCAACAATCTCTAAATAATTCTGGTTATCATTCATTATTATTTTTAGTAATATTTTTATTTTAGTTATTATTTTTATTGATTTTGTATTATAATAGTATCAGCGACTAATTGGCCATTATAATTTCTTATTGATACTTGTACATTTTTATTTAAAACTTCATTTAATGCAGTTTTATTATTTAATAATATATATTTCCCTTCTTTTTTAACAAAAATATTTGTAGTTTCATCAATTTTTAAAGCTAAATTATTATTATCATAAGTATAAATATTTATTTTGTTATTATCTATGGTAAGTAGCTTACCATAAATTAAAGAAGAATTATTAATTTGATTATTATTTAAATTAGTCATGTTATTTAAATTAGCTAAATATGAATCATTATTTGGGATATTATTTTTATTAGGATTTTCTAGGTATTTTGGTTGAAATTGTGCTAAATAATAATAATTAGGAACATTATTATTTAATTCCGATGACTTTAGTTCATAATATATTCTATTAGAAGGATAGTTAGTTAGCATCATATTATCATATGCTAAGTAATCTTTATACAATTTTAACTCATATGAAGCATATCCATAATTAGTAACAGGAGTATAATTATAATAAGGATAACTAATATCGTTTGATCCTATTTTATAACCATAAATATATTGATAATCAACTGGCAAATACCCAACATAAGATACTTTAACGGGGATATTATAATTATTATTTGAATAATTAGGGGTATTTTGATAATTTTTAAGTAGTATTTGATATTCTGGTTTATTGTTATTAATATTTTGATTAACTAAACTAAAATTGTCAACACTAATAGAAGAAACATACCCATTATTATAATTTAGAGTTATATCAGCACCTTCGTATAATGAAGCAGCATTAATTATATTTCCATTCATATCAACTACTTTTAAGTTTTTAGAAATGGGCAAATTTAATATTTCACTATCTGTTTTAACTACTACAGTATCTACTCCAAATCTAACAAACTTTCCACTTATAACTTGAGAATATGAAAAACTCATTAAACTAATGCTAACCAAACAGAATATTATTATTATTGTTAAGATTTTATTTATATTCTTCATTACTATTTTCACCTCTTATTACTTTTTCTTTATAATATAAATTTCTATCTATTATTAATATTCCCTTTTTATTATATTTTAATCAGTTTTTAATGTTAATTTTTTGTTAATTTTTAAATTTATTAATTTTATATACAAAATAATAAAAAATAATTAAAAAATAATGAATACTCTTATGCCTTGAATTTTGTGAAAGAATAAGAACTAAATTAAAAGAGTTGCGGGAGTGGGATTCGAACCCACGACCTTTGGGTTATGAGCCCAACGAGCTGCCACTGCTCCATCCCGCGCTACCTATTTATAATATTCTATATTACTTAAAAATTCCCTTCTTATATTATTCAAACTAACCAACTTATTAAGTTTTAGCTTCCCAGTAATTTTCAAAATTAGCCATTTAAAAGATTAGTTTCTAAAGATTTTTATTCTTAATGCTCATTAAATCAGCAAAAAATATTTTAAAAATATTATATACACAAACTGGTATTTTGTAAATATCAATTCATATATAAAAAGAGGTGATTGCTTAATTTATTCCTCATCCTTCTATGATACCTTAATAACCTTTTTCACATAACTCCAAAACCTAATAACTCATTTATACAAAACCTACAATTAGAAAACATTTATTTTTAGTCAATTTTTTGATACCTAAGTAATACTTTTGAATTTATAAGTGTATATTGAACTTCTCTCCCGAATTTTTTTATCGCTTCTTTTAGGGTGGTTTCAGCATTTACTATTTCAACTTCTACTTTTCCTTCCCTTTTCCAAAATTCCAAATACAAGAACTTCAAGCTCAAAAAGTTTAGGAGCCCAAATGTGCTTATTTTCACAATATGAGCAATGCATAAATTTTTTAAAATACCATTTTGTCTTAAAAAAAATCTTGTGCTTTTAGTTAGTTATTAGTTTAGAAAGTTTAACTATTTTCATTTTTTCCCTTTAACTTAATTTCAATATATGTAGAATTAATTAAGTAATGGCCAAAAGATATATATTTCTTTTTTTTGTTAAAATATTTAATTAAAGTTTTTAATTAGAATAAATAATTTTTTCTACTTCTTTTAATGTTTCTTTTTTTATAGGCTTTGAAATATCTAAACCCGTTTTTTCTTTATATTTCTTCTTAAATTCCTTTTCTAAATCAATTAAATCCTTTATAGCTTTTTTAAATCTATTTTTATAATATAAATCACCAATATTATTATATCCTTGAATTAATATTTTAATAGAAGAATCAAAATCAGTTTCTTCTTCTAAAAATATTCTACTTAACCTAACATAAGGTTCATAAGTATCAGGTTTAATAGCAATAGCTTTATAATAAAATTCTTTAGCTTTATCAAATAACTTAGCTTCATCATAACAAATGGCTAACAAATAGGGCCCATAAAAATCATTTTGATTTTGATTATAAAATTCATAAGCCCAATTAATAGCTCTATTAGTTTTCCCAATATCTATAGCATAGGTAATAGCTAAAATATAATATTTTCTATTTTCTTTATTGATAGCTAAAGCTTTATCGTAATAATTTAAAGCCATATCTACATCATTAACTCCTTCATAAAATTGTGCTAATTTAATATAATATCTATCGTTTTTATCTACATTAATAGAATTAATAAAATCTAATGCTTCTGGAATCTTAACATAACTCTTTTTATAAGTTAATCCTAAAATATAATAAGCTTCTAAATTATTACTATCTTTTTTTATATACTCTTTTATAATCTCATTAGCTTGAACTAATTCATCTAAATAAACTAATACCTTGGCATATTTTAAAAGTAATTTATTATCTTTAGTATAGTAATTTTCTAATATATTTTTTGCCTTAGAATATCTCTTATTTTCAATAAGAACATCCGTATAAATAGAAATTAAATTAACTAAATTAGAGTATTTCTTAGATAAAGCTAAATCATAGGCTTTAGATAATAAATTTTCAGAATTATCTAAATTATTTTTATCATAATTTATTTTTGCTAAAAAAATAATAGCATCAATATTATTAGGATTATATTTTAAAGCTTCATTAAAAATATTTTCACTTTGATAAATATCCTTTTTTACATTATACAAAATATATCCCCAATTATATAAAATTTTAGAAAAATTAAGATTTTTTTGGTTTTCATTAGAAATATTATCAACAAATTGCTCTTTTAAAATTTTTAAAACTTTTTTAGAGTTATCTAAATTACTATCTAAATAAGCATATAAAATCATTTTTGCTATTAAAGCATCTAATTTAGACTCTTTTTGAATTTCTTTTATAATTTCTTCTGCTTTGGCATAATCCTTATTTTCTATATATTTATTAAACAAATCTATTTTAGAATCATTAGCAAAAACTAATATCAAACTAATTACTAAAAAAACTAAAACAAAATAAAGAAAATATTTTTTTAAGATGTTTTTTTTATTGAAATTCATCAGAAACCCTAATAAACAAAAGTGTATATTCTTATACACTTTTGGCAGACTTATTTTTATTCCGCCACGTTAGCCTTATAGTCTGCAGGCGGTATTAGGATAATTACAAGTATATTACCTAAATTTAAACTTCCTTAATAACTCTCTTAAATGCTCTTTTTACTTTTATTGGTTGCATTGATATTGAGTCTTTAATTTTTAATATACCTTTTTAACAGTTTTTAGCAGGTATTTCAAATTTCCTTTATTTAATTTAAAATTTTTAATGAAAATCTTTATTTTAGAGATTTAATATTAGAATCAACAAGCCCTTTTCTAGTCAAAGTAAATCTTCCATTTTCATCTATTTTTAATATTTTTACAACTATTTCATCATTTAATTTTAAAACCGTTCTAGCATCACTAACAAACCCTAAACCCAATTCAGATACATGAAGCAATCCAATTTTACCAGGAGCAACTTCAACAAAAGCCCCATAAGGTTCTAATCTTATTATTCTCCCTAAATAAACATTTCCTTCCTTTATATTAACAATAGCTTCTATTATAGATTTAGCTTTAATAGAATCATCTTCACTAGAAGAATATATCAAAACCCTTCCATCTTCTTCTATATCTATTTTAACTTTAGTTTGTTCTATAATTTTTTTAATAATCTTCCCTTGAGGTCCTATTATATCAGGAATCTTAGAAGGTTCTACTTGTATAATAGTAACCCTAGGAGCATGAGGTGCTAAATCATTAGGTTTACTTATAACATTATACATTTTTTCTAAAATAAAATCCCTACCTTCTTTAGCTTGTTTTAGAGAATTATAAACAATATCTAAAGTTAACCCTTCTAATTTAGTATCCATCTGGATAGCAGTGATTCCATTATAAGTACCAGCTACTTTAAAATCCATTTCTCCAAAGAAGTCTTCAAATCCTTGAATATCAGTAAGCAAAACATAATCGTTTATATTTTTATCATTAGTAATCAATCCAATAGATACTCCCGCAACATGTTTCTTAATAGGTACCCCAGCATCCATTAATGCCAAACTACTACCACAAACAGAAGCCATAGAAGTAGAACCATTAGATTCCAAAACTTCAGAGACAACCCTAATAGTATATGGGAATTCTTGTTCAGATGGAATTAAATATTCTAAAGCTCTTTCTGCTAAATTCCCATGTCCAATTTCCCTTCTGCTTGGAGCTCTTAATGGCTTAGCTTCTCCAGTAGAAAAAGGTGGAAAATAATAATGATGCATATATCTTTTAAATTCTTCTTCTAGGATTAATCCTTCTATCATTTGTTGATCAGTTTTAGTACCTAAAGTTACAACTGATAAAACTTGAGTTTGTCCCCTAGTAAATAATGCACTTCCATGAGGATAAGGTAAAACCCCTACTTCTATTTCTATTGGTCTTATCTCTTTTAAATCTCTTCCATCTATTCTTCTCTTTTCATTTAAAACCTGTTCTTTTAAATATTTCTTTAAAAATTTCTTCTTAACAACATTAAATATAAATTCTGTTATTTTAGAACTATTAATTAACTCATTAAACTGATTTTTAACTTCATCAGTTTCGTTAGTAGAAACTAAATTAATTAAATTTTCTAAACTTATTTCGTCCATTAGGATATTTCTTTGTTTTTTATCTTTTTCATTTAATAATTTTAAATTTAATTCTTTAAAATATTTTTGATACATTTCAGTTAATAAAGGAGGTATTTCAATAGAAGTAGTTTCTATTTTATCAGGTTTTAATTCATTATAAATTTGATATTGAAATTCATTAATTAATTTATTTTTTTGAAAAATCTGAGAAATTAAATTAAAAACGAATTCTTCGTCAATTTCATTAACTTTAGCTTCTATCATAGTTATCTTATCCTCAATAGAAGAAACTACAAGATCAATATTTTCATTAGTTATATTAAAAGCAGAAACAGGTTTATAAAACGGTATAGGACTTATCAATAATGCTAAAGAAGTACCTAATAATCCTAGAATTTCAGGACGTTCTTTTATATCAGCAGAAAAGACATTAACATATACATTAATATCATTAAAAAAATTGTGATCTATTAAAGGCCTTATAGTTCTATCTATTAATCTAGCTTTAAGGATTTCATTATCACTAGGTTTTCCTTCCTTTTTTATAAACCCTCCAGGGATCCTACCAATAGCATACATCCTTTCAATATAATCTACAGTTAAAGGAGTAAAATCAACATCAGTTCTGGGTTTTTCACTAAAAGTTACAGCACACAAAACCCAGCAAGTACCACTTTTTACTACCACACTACTAGCAGCTTGCTTAGCTACCCTATTAATCTCAAATTCTATTTCTTTATCATCTATTTTTAAGATATATTTTTTCATAATCTTTTTTCACCCCTTTTAATAGCTTTTTAAAATCGTATATTTCCTAAAACTCATTATATAAACCCAAACGATTATTTCTAGCAAACTCGTTAGCTTTCTTAAAAATTTCAGAATATTTAACATTCGGAGGAATTGTATAAACCTTAGCATAACCATTTACAACCAATATCAAATTTAACATACAACCATTAGATAGATAAACATATGCCAAAATTCTGCCATATTTATCATACTTATTTATATCATACTCTAAATATAAATACTCTTGATTTTTAAGTATATTGTAAGTATATTCTTTAGCTTTTAAACCTGATGAAATAATTGTTTGTTCATCTTTATGAGTTCTTTTAACATCCCTTTCCAATTTTGGGTTTCTAGTACTTTCAGGAGTATCTATCCCTATTAATCTAACCTTATATTCTTTATTTTCATTTAATTCTATAACTTTTATAGTATCCCCATCTATAACTTTATAAAACTTAACTTTTTCAAAATCATTTAAAGAATTTTTTACAAAATTAGGATCTAAACTTTTTAAGCCATTTTGATTAATAAAATTAACATAATTTAAATAATAATCTTTATTTTGTTTATGTAATAAAATTAAAGCTAAAAGAATCAAAAAAAGAGAAATAAAATTTAAAAATCTTGCAAAAAAATTATTCTTTGATTCAATATTTTTTTTACTTGTCATTCATTTATTACTCATTTACTATGATACTAATTTAAGATTCAATTTGTAAAATTTTATCAAAATCCTCTTTTATTAAAAGTAATTTATATATTTTATATTTTAAATTCGAATCAATTTTATTTTTATTTTCAATAATATTTTCAAAATTTTCATTTAATATATTATAAGCTTCATCATAATACCCTTGAAGATCTATTATATTATTTAGATAAATTATTTTAACTTCATCATCATGCGGATATTTTATTATATAATCTTTTAATAATTTAATTTTATCTTTTAAAGATAAATTTTTAATACTACTTAATAGATTTTCTTTTTCTATTTGTTGAATTTTATCAGGAGGGATGAGATTAGAATAAGTTTTAAAAAGATACTGGATTAAGTCATTTTTACCATATTTTTGTAATTCATTTATTTTTTCAATAAGAAAATTAGAAGGATCAATGCCATTTAATTTTAAAGCTTCAACATATTTTAAAATATAATCTCCTTCTAAAGGACCCATATCTATTAACATATTAGCAATATCAAGTAATTTATTATAAATTCCTTTAGATTTAGCCATCTCATAAGCCCTATGTAAATATTCTATTTTTTTATCTTTTACATTAAATTTTTCTAACCAATTAGAACACTCTATATATAAATTAATGTTATATGGATCAATTTGTAATCTTTTTTCAAAAGTTTCTAGTATTATCTCGAGTAATTTACTTTTTTCTTCAGGAAAATTCTCTATTATGTTAAAGGAATTAAAAGTTTCTAAGAGTTCTATATATGCTTGAGCTTGCAAAAACTTATTTAAAGAATCAAATAATAATTTTTTTGCTTTTTCTTTTTGATCTAAAATCAATAGCCAATTAGAAGCTCTGATTCCAGTTTGAGCAGAGAATATCTTAGAAGAAGGATCATTTTTATATTTTTCTATTTTTTTTAGGCTAAGTCTAACCAGATCTCTATATAAACCTAAGGATTTATAAATATTTTCTGCATCATCATACCAACTTATACTTTGTAAAGGCTCACTAATATCTCCTATCATCTCTTGAGCTAATGCCTTCTCTAGAACATTACCACTGATTATCTTTATAACATTATCTATTAAAGATTTTCTAAATATAGTTTTAGAACTATTTAACTTAGATAAAGCATCTAAAAACCCTACTTTATAATTATCAGGATCAAATTTATATAAATTGCTTATATTACTTTCTATTTGTTTATACTCTTTTTCAGAAAAGCCTTCCCTATTAATTTTATCTATTACTTCTATTGTCTTATATATACCCCCTAATAAATTATATTTATTAGCAAAATCTTTTCTGAAATTAGAACCATAAGGGGCACTTACATTTATAATTTTTCTAACATTATCACGTATGACTTCCCTATAATACTCTTCTTCTTCACTTAAAATACAAAAACCTACTTCTATTGCTAACTCTAATATTAACAACTGTAGATTAACATTATTTTTTGCTATTAAATTAAATTTTTCTAAAACATTATGCAGAATTTTCTCATCATAAAAAGTTCTAAAATAATATGCTAAATCTAAAACAAAATTAGCTAATAAATAATCTACATCATTATTTTCTATAGCGGTATTTAAGTTATCTATTTTTTCTTTCCAAAAACTATCCATTATATTTCAAAATACTTTTTTTAATTATTTTTTATAAAAGATTATATACACTTAATAAGAAATTCTTCAAAAACTATAATACCCCTTGTAAACCACTGCCAATTAAAATAAATAGCTTTTCAAATATTATCTCTACACTTTAATATCTATATTAAAAAAAATTAGGACCAGATAAATTACTTGCTTTAATCGTTTTTTTTGTTCCTTTCTTGCTCCTCCTAAATACTTGTTTTTATTTATAGATACCCAATTTGATAGCAAACTTTTCATCTCAATAAGAAAGCTTTAAAAATAAAACTCTCCAGCAGATGTACTACCCGTTTAAAAAAAGATATTTTAATTAATTATTTTTCTATAAAAATCAAGCAATCAATTTTTTATTTAAATAATTCAAGTTTAAATAAAATAATAATAAATCAAATTCCATAAGCTTCTTTAATAGTTTCTTGGATTTTTCGTTTAATACGTTGAAGTGCATTATCAACTGATTTAATATGCTTTCCTATATTTTTTGCTACTTCATAATAAGATAATCCCTTTAAGTATTCTGCCAATACTTTAGATTCTAATCCACTTAGATATTTTTTCATTTTTTCTTTTATACTTTTAGTTAATTCTAAAGCGACGTATATTTCTTCAGGATTACAAGTTCGGGTACTTGCAATAACATCAGCCATAACTCTTTCCCCATTATCCTCAAAAATTGGCTTATTAAGAGAAACATAGGAATTAAGGGGTAAATGTTTTTGTCTAGTAGCAGTTTTAATAGCAGTTATAATTTGCCTCATTATACAAAGTTCAGCAAAAGCTCTAAAACTCGTTTTCTTATCAGGATTATAATCTCTTATTGCTTTAAATAAACCAATTAATCCCTCTTGAACTATATCTTCCTTATCAGCACCAACTATAAAATATGACTTAGATCTTGATCTAACAAAATTCTTATATTTATTAATTAAAATAGATATAGCTTTAGTATTTCCTTTTTTAGCCAACATAACTAGTTCTATATCCTTTAGTTCATCCAAAGATTGATTTAATAAGCCACTATCAAATATACTTCCTGAAAATACACCCTCCTCTTCTTTCTTATTTTTTTTACTTAATTTGGTTTTAGTTCTTTTCTCTAATTCTAAACTTTTTTTATCTTCTTCTATTTTTCCTTTTTTAGAATTTTTATTTTCTTTTAATTTTTTAGCTACCCTTGCTTTTTTTGACTTCTTTTGAATATTATCCATCTCCTTCTTTATTTCATCTTGATTAATATCGTATTGTTCTATATTAATCATAAAACTTCATTCCCCTTCCCTTTATCATTATTATAATTTTTTTTAGTTTTTCCTACCTTATTTTATTGATTATTTATCTACTAATAAAATAGTAAACAAAATTTATAAAATAAAATTTATAAAAATGTTAATAAATTGTTAAAAAAGTATTTTTAAATATTTTTTTTATTAAAGAGAAATCAATATCTAAAATAAACGTTTTATTTTTAAGTAAATTAACTAATATTTTACCAACAACACTTCCTAAGTTCATACAAGTAGCTTGGATTCTTAAACTACTAAAAGCGTAGTCATCACTACTTATATGCTTCCCATTAAATATCAAATTCCTATAATTACTCGTTATCAAAGTTCTAAATGGAATAAAATATCCATTTTCATTTACTTTTTTTTCAACAATTTTATCTTTAATATGAATATCAATAGGCCAAGTACCTACAGCTATCTTATCATCGAAATCTTTGGCACTTATCACATCTTCCATAGTTAATTGATATAAACCCTTTAAAATCTTATATTGCCTTATTCCTAACTTAATTGCAACCATATCTATATAACTATTTCCAAACCCATTTATAAATTTTTTCATAACCCTATAAATATAATTAACTTGCTTAAATGCTAAATAATATCCTATTCTTTCTATTAAATCATAATTTCTTAATATATCATTTATTGTAATATTTTTTTCATTTGAAGGTAATATAAAAGTACTACATTTTTTAAAAAAACCCTTCTTTTTTAAATCATTATTATTATTTAAAATAAAATTTATTATATCTTTAATAAAGATCCTTGAAGTATTAACATAAACATAGTTTTTAGAAATGTCTCCAAAAAATAAAAACCTATCCCTACTTAAAAATAATTCTTTATTAAATAAATATTTCGAAGCCAATTCAAAATACCCCGAAACACTTAAAAAACTGTTATTTACTATTAAACTTATATCAGTTTTATCATAAAAATCTTGTTTATTTTGTTTAATATAATCAATGATTTTATAGAAATTTACATTAGCTACTTTAAAAATAAGGGTAGCAGCTTGAAGACTATCAATATCCAATCTATATCCTATATCAATATAATTAGATAATTCTAAAATTCCAGAAGCATCTACAAAAAATTTCCCCTTAATCTTTACTCTTGTATTATTATACTTTATTATAACATAACGTATAATTCCATTCTTTTCGTAAATATTCTCTATTCTTGAATTATTAAATAAAACAAAATTATTTTTAAAATTATCAAAAAAATAATGAATAAAAAAAACATTATAAGCAATAGGATTAATAGGAGTTATAGAATATGAGAAATTAAGTGGATCTTTTATATGTCCTTTAGACAATCCATTTTTAATACAAAAATCCAAAAACTCCTTAACACTATCAGTTATAACCAATTTCCCGCTTAGAGTATGAAATCCAGCAGTAGGAAATATTAAAGAATTAACTAAAGCTCCACCAATAGCATTTTCTTTTTCTATAACGGCGACTTTAAAACCTGCTTTAATTAACTCAAAAGCTAAAAAAAATCCAGAAGTCCCAAACCCTACTATAACTACATCAAATAGCATAATATTTTTTATAAAATATTTTCAATAGCCATAGAGTACCCGCCACCACTACCTGCACAAGCCATTATCACTGCTTTGTTTTTATTAAATTTTTTAGTAGCTATTATTGAATTAATAGCTAATCTAGCACCAGTAGCTCCAATAGGATGCCCAAAAGCTACCGCTCCCCCAAATACATTCGTATAATTATAGTCTATATCTAATAGCTTTATATTAGCACCTAAAACAGCAGCAAATGCCTCATTTATCTCCCAAATATCAATATCCCCTTTATTTAAATTATATTTTTTCAATAAAGTATTAGTTGAAAAAGAAGGAACAATAGGAAAATTAGAAGGTTTATCAAAAGCTTCAGAAAAACCAATTACTTTTGCTAACGGTTTTAGATTATATTTTTTAATAACTTCTTGATTAGTTAAAACAAGGATAGAAGCACCATCAGCTAAAGCAGAAGCATTCCCAGCTGTTATACTTTCACTATTAACAGGCTTTAGGTTACTTAATTTCTCTAAATTAATATCTTCTCTTATATTTTCATCCTTAGTTAAATTTTGATAACTTATAAAATACTTAGTAAATTCAGGATACTTCCAAGCCTCATTAGCTCTTATATGGCTATTATAAGCTAATTCATCTTGTTCATAACGTGTTATATTATATTTCTTAGCAATAACATCAGCAAGCTCTATCATTAATTTATTAGTAATAGCACATCTTAACCCATCAGTATTAATAGAATCCTCTAAAACCAAATCCCCATATTTATTACCTAATCTTACCTTAGCTAAAAACGGGGCATTAGTCATACTTTCAACTCCACCAGCGATAACAATACGGTATTCGTTGGTAGCTATATATAAATAGGCCAAATTTAAAGCTTTAATAGGAGATATACATACTTGATTAACAACAAACGCTGGGGTATTAATAGGTAAATTAGATTTAAAAAGGACTTGTCTCGCTAGATTTTGACCATTTCCTGCTTGTATAACATTACCCAAAATTAAACTAAAGCTATGATTTTTTATTATTTCTGAAAATAGTTCTTTATTAATTAAATCGATAGCTTTATTTAAAGCTAAAGAAGCTAAATCTGCAGCTTTTAACTTTGATAAAGCCCCTGATATTTTACCATATACTGTACTAGCCATAGACACCACAAAAACTTCATTAAACATTTATTAATTACCTCCTTAAATTTTTTATTCTAAAAGAAATAAAAGGTAAGTATAAATTTTAGAAATGAGCATGAGTGGTAATCATACCAGCAATAACAGCAGAAGAAAAGTTCGCTAAATTTCCAACAATTAAAGCCCTTAATCCCAATTGAGCTATAGTTGGTCTTATCTTAGGTTCTAAAGCCCCAATACCACCTACTTGAATACCTATAGAACTAAAATTAGCAAATCCGCCTAAAGCATAACTTAATATTATTCTAGTTTGCTCAGATATGATAGATGGATTATTAGCCAAGGTTTTAGCAAAATCACTATATGCAACAAATTCATTAATAACTATTTTTTCGCTAATAAACTTAGCTGCAACAAATGCCTCATGCTTAGGAACCCCCAATAAATAAGCTATTGGATAGCACACAAACGATAAAATATGTTGAAAATTGAAAGGTTTAAAAGAGCTTAAAAAACTAATATGATTAAATAAAAAAGAAGTAAAATTAAAAATAACATCATTAAGCATAGCAATTAAACTAATAAAAGCCAATAACATAGCGCCGACATTGAAAGCTAAAAACATTCCATCTCGAGCACCTATTGTTATAGATTCAAATAAATTAGTCCCAGGCTTTTCTATCTTTATTTTTATATTTCCTCTTGTTACCGGATCATCTATTTCAGGAATTATCAACTTTGACAAATAAACAGAAGCAGTAACAGATAAAATCACGGCAGTTAGTAGATGCCCCGCAATAGTAGGGATATAGCTACTAAGCATTCCAACATAAGCAGCCATAACACCCCCCGCCATAGTAGCCATCCCAGCTGACATGATAGTAAATATCTCCGAACGAGTTAAAACTGCTAAAAATGGTTTTATAATTAATGGGGCTTCTGTTTGACCTACAAACAGTTTAGCCGATGCTACTAAACTTTCTGCCCCACTTGTACCTAAAACCCTCATCATTATCCAAGCATAAAATTTTATAACTATCTCCATAACTCCTAAATAATAAAACATATATATTAATGCTCCAAAAAAGACTATAGTAGGTAAAATAATAAAAGTGAAATTAACTAATGGATCTTCTACTTTATTAGTAATAAAACTACTAAATAAAAACTCTATCCCTTTTTTAGCATATCCCATTAAAGCTAAGAAAGCATCGTTAGCTCCTTTAAAAAAAATTACTCCAAAAGGAGTTAACAATAAAAATACTGCTAAAACAACTTGAAATAAAAAACCTACTAATACTGTCTTTAAATTTATACTCTTTATATTATTACTTAAGAGTAAAGCAGTTAAAAATATAAAATTAAGTCCAATTAATCCTCTTATTATTTTATTAGTTTCAAATATATTAGCTAAAAACCATAAACCTAAAATAAGAACTAAATATATCCCTAATCTAATCCAAAAGTTATTTAGTATTAAATCTAAAGCATTAGAATTTTTATTCATATTTTTTTATTTTATATTTTAGCTTAATTTCCTGCTAAATAATAGCTTAATAGGAATATTATTTATATTTAAAATTTTAGATAGATTATTTTTTAAGTAGTTTTTAAAACTTTCTGGGATCTCTTTAAAATCAAAATTATTAACAACTTTAAAAGTTGGAATATCTTCTTTATAATAAATAACATCGTATATTTTAAATTTTATTTTCTTTTGTTTTTTAGTACCTTTAGATTCGACAATATAAGGTAAAGGGACAGAAAGGAGCATATTTTGAAAAATCTCTAATAAATTATATTGACTAAAATCTCTTTCCAACTCAGTTTTAATTGATTTAATAGCATATAAGATATTGTCTAATTGATACTTAGTTTTAGCACTAACAAAGTAAATCGGAGCATAGTTAATTAAATATAATTGCTCCCTTATACTATCAGCTAACTCATATTTTAAATTCTCTATAAAATTATTATCAATTTTATTTTTAAAGTTATTTCTATAATTATCAATAAGTAAATCAAATTTATTAGCTAAAATAATAGCAGGTTTTAGGTGTTTATAAATTTGAAAAGCTAATCTTTTATCTTGTCTTGTTAATCCTTCAGATATATCTATAACCAAAATAACGATATCAGAATATTTTATAGTACCAATTGATCTTGTTATACTATAAGCTTCTAATTTAGAAGATATATTAGATTTTCTTCTAACTCCTGGAGTATCGATTAGTATAAAATTAGAATCTTCAAATTTAAAAGGAATATCTATGCTATCTCTAGTAGTACCCGCAATATCAGAAACTATTACTCTATCATCATTTAATATTGCATTAATTAAAGAAGATTTCCCAACATTAGGCCGCCCTACAAAACTTATTTTTACCCCCTCTTCCTGATAATCCCTATACTTAGATTCTTTATTTAATAAGTCATTTTCAATTAATTTTATTGATTTTTCATATATTTTAAATTTAAGTTCATCGATATTCATTTTAGTTTTACAAGATATTTTTAATACATCATTTAATCCCAATGAATAATATTCTGGATTTTCCTGTTTAGATTCACTTTTATTTATTACCAATATTGTTTTATTATTTATATTTTTTGAAAAAGATTTTCTTAAAATATTTAATAATTCTTCTTCTAATTGATTGAAATAAGAATTGTTATCAACAACAAATAAAACAATATCACTATTTTTTATAGCGTCTATTATTTTTGAATTAACAGATATATCTATATCTGTTTCATTTTTAAGTAATCCTCCTGTATCTATAAATATAAATTCTAATTCTTTAAATTTAGTTTTTTTGATTAATATATCTCGAGTAGTTCCTTCAGTTTCTGAAGTAACAGCTATCCCTTTATTAACGAGTAAGTTAAATAAAGTAGATTTTCCTACATTAGGTTTCCCTATTATACTTACTACAATTTTATTAACCTTTAATTTCTCAGTATAACCATTTTTTAATAAACTATCTAACATATTTTCTAATATCCTTTCCTCTTATTCCAATAAAATAAGTTCTAAATCTATTAGAAGAGTGGCTAATTCTAACATATAGTTCATTATTAGCTGCTAACGACCCATTTGTCCTAAATATTATTGGTAAAAATTGATTATTATTATTTCTTATTAATACCATATAAGAAATAGGATAATTACCTATATTTGTGGTATTATCAAAGTTTAAAAAAACATTTTGATCATAAAAACTCCTAATATTAAAAGGATTGCCCTGCTGAATTAATAAACCTGTATTTGTAGTACCAATAACTAATCTTCTATTTAATCTATCAAAAAACTCCATAATTAATGTATCATTTAAATTAGCATTGTTATTAAGTATTTTAGTAATCCTTAAAGATACAATATAACTTTGATTATTAGGAACTTGGGGAATATTAGTAGGTAATCTAAAACCTATTCCATTTAAAGCTGAATTACCAACAGTAACAATAGGGGAAGATTTAGTAGCATTAGCTTGAGCATCTGTTATTATTTTATATATTTTATCCACTTCAGCTTTATATTCATAGTTTTGTCTGTTAGAAAGCGCAGTAAAGCTAACTCCTATTATCAACATTATAATAGCTATTACAACAAGCATTTCAACTAACGTAAATGACTTAAAAAATAATTTTAAAAATAATTTAAAAAAAACAGTTTCCTTTTTTTTCTTCATTTAATCACCCCTCTTATTTTTTATTATACAAAAGAATAAAAAAACCTGCTACTACTTAAATTATACACAATCTAATTTAATGTAATTTAATTACCAAAAAATAAATCAAAAAATAGGAATTTAAAATATTTTTGTGTAAATAAAAAATAGAGAGAATAAAATAAAGGAGTGATTCTATGATCAACAAAATAAAAAGCTTCTTTAATAATAAATTAAGTGATACCTCATTCTTAAAAGAAAATAATAATAAAGAAAATAATAATAAAGAAAATAATAA
>CAKZQG010000036.1 GCA_937139605.1 uncultured bacterium | reverse complement strand
CATTTTTTTTAGATAATATATATAATAGAAAAAATACCCTATATAGGGTTATATCTGAACCTAGTGGAATTGAAAGAAAATGAATTTTAATTTTTGTAGTAATATCAAGCAAGTTATATCTGAACCTAGTGGAATTGAAAGAGTAGACGAACGCATCATGCGGTTTCTAGTTGAACTTGTTATATCTGAACCTAGTGGAATTGAAAGTTTCTTTATTCTATTCTATTCTATTCTCTTTTTCTATGTTATATCTGAACCTAGTGGAATTGAAAGTTTTTTATGACGACGACATAGAAGAATTTTTTTGTTTGTTATATCTGAACCTAGTGGAATTGAAAGGAATTTTCAATATAATACTGTTCTACTATTACTTTTGTTATATCTGAACCTAGTGGAATTGAAAGTACTATGTAATTTTCAGTATTGTATTTTTCATAATCGTTATATCTGAACCTAGTGGAATTGAAAGCTTTTAGGAAGTAACAAAATGTTACCTCCTTCTATTAGTTATATCTGAACCTAGTGGAATTGAAAGATTATTATTGTCTCCTCGCTACCTACAAAATTTTTAGTTATATCTGAACCTAGTGGAATTGAAAGTAGAAAGCAGTTAAACTATCTATTATTACAAACCTTGGTTATATCTGAACCTAGTGGAATTGAAAGTCGAAAACGACGATATAGAAGAATTTTTTTGTTTGTTATATCTGAACCTAGTGGAATTGAAAGAATCCTAATCTCTCAACTCTTTTTTGAAATTCTTTTTGTTATATCTGAACCTAGTGGAATTGAAAGATTATCTTCTTGGGGGAGCTTTCAATTACAATTGTCTGTTATATCTGAACCTAGTGGAATTGAAAGTATTTTCGCAAGGATATATAAATATATATATCCTTGTTATATCTGAACCTAGTGGAATTGAAAGCGAATATGAAATATGGATTGAAAATAAGGAGGATTTTGCGTTATATCTGAACCTAGTGGAATTGAAAGCAAAAAGGAAGATCTCGGTTTCCCCAGTCTTCCATTTGTTATATCTGAACCTAGTGGAATTGAAAGAGTAATATTGTTCCTCCCATTTATTCTCTCTTGCTGTGTTATATCTGAACCTAGTGGAATTGAAAGACCTGAAAAATTTTTGTTAATTAAATGATAATACGGGTTATATCTGAACCTAGTGGAATTGAAAGATGTATTCATCATATTCAAGTTGTTTAATTTCTTTTTGTTATATCTGAACCTAGTGGAATTGAAAGTTGGAACTCGATACAACACAAAGATACCAAAATCTTTGTTATATCTGAACCTAGTGGAATTGAAAGGAATAATAAGAAAGAGTAAGAAAGAAATAAAGGAAAAAGTTATATCTGAACCTAGTGGAATTGAAAGGCATTAAAACGAGTTTGGAATCTCCAAAAGACTTTGGGTTATATCTGAACCTAGTGGAATTGAAAGAAAAAATAATAAAGAAAATTTACTAGTTTTTTTTCGGTTATATCTGAACCTAGTGGAATTGAAAGAATCCTAATCTCTCAACTCTTTTTTGAAATTCTTTTTGTTATATCTGAACCTAGTGGAATTGAAAGATTATCTTCTTGGGGGAGCTTTCAATTACAATTGTCTGTTATATCTGAACCTAGTGGAATTGAAAGTATTTTCGCAAGGATATATAAATATATATATCCTTGTTATATCTGAACCTAGTGGAATTGAAAGCGAATATGAAATATGGATTGAAAATAAGGAGGATTTTGCGTTATATCTGAACCTAGTGGAATTGAAAGTAATTTTATCTTTCCAAGCGTAAATTCAATCAATAATAGTTATATCTGAACCTAGTGGAATTGAAAGAAGGAGCAATAATAATCCCCCCACCCCCTGTCGATCCGTTATATCTGAACCTAGTGGAATTGAAAGTTCATATTCTCCCCTTATTTTTATCTTTTCTGCAAATGTTATATCTGAACCTAGTGGAATTGAAAGTCAAAAGGGTTATACCCCTTTGCCAAGGTTTCATATGTTATATCTGAACCTAGTGGAATTGAAAGAATACTACAAACAAAGTCCTCTCAAGCCCTAATCCTCGTTATATCTGAACCTAGTGGAATTGAAAGTACGAATGCTTTTTCACTCGGTATGCTCTCTTTTTCAGTTATATCTGAACCTAGTGGAATTGAAAGTCAATTTCAAGTTCAGATAGGAATCGCATTATTTTTTGTTATATCTGAACCTAGTGGAATTGAAAGAACACAGGAATCTCATTATTTTTTCGTCTATCCTAAGGTTATATCTGAACCTAGTGGAATTGAAAGTAAATTATTTCTATGAAAGTTTTTCCTATGTGTTGTGTTATATCTGAACCTAGTGGAATTGAAAGCTGCTGTCCGTCCTTTTTATTCTTATAATTTTTTTTAGTTATATCTGAACCTAGTGGAATTGAAAGTAGTTTTTATTTTAATTATGCAGTCAAATTGTTCATTGTTATATCTGAACCTAGTGGAATTGAAAGAGGAATAAAGAAAATTTAGTATTTTGTTTTTTGTAGGTTATATCTGAACCTAGTGGAATTGAAAGAAAGAGATATAATCCCTGAATTTCTTCAGGAAACTTTGTTATATCTGAACCTAGTGGAATTGAAAGCCTAAACCGGTGACTATATTTATTATAGGAACTTAACTAGTTATATCTGAACCTAGTGGAATTAAAAGTATGTAAATAAAGTGCTACTTGTTTTGTTAATTCTAGTTATATCTGAACCTAGTGGAATTAAAAGTATAGGTAGGCTAAACAGGGAGTACAGGATAAACCTGGTTATATCTGAACCTAGTGGAATTAAAAGTAATTAAACTTAAATCATTCGTATCCATAAGCCTATCGTTATATCTGAACCTAGTGGAATTAAAAGTTTCGGCGAAGGCTAATTTGAATATCCACCACAACAAGTTATATCTGAACCTAGTGGAATTGAAAGGTGCATAAATTTTTGGTTTGTTAAATTTATTATAATAGTTATATCTGAACCTAGTGAAATTGAAAAGCTGATTTTATATATGATTCAATTTCATAATTTTTTTTATATATGAACCCACTAGAATAGAAAAAAATTGCAATTTATAAAAATATCTTTTTTATTTTAAATTAATTTAAAATTAAATAAATATTCTAATTATTTTTTACTTTTTTTACATTTTATTAAAAAAAAATACAAAAAAATTAACCCGAAAAAAATTATCTTATCAATATGAATATATACTCTATAAATAAAAACCAACAAAATAATTACATTTTTACAATAAATGTAAGGGATATTATTAATAAGGATAACTTTAATAAAGATGGTTTAAAAAATAACATTTTTTCATTAATATTAGATGAATTAAAAAATGAAATAAACTTTATAAAAGATAAAATAAATGAAAATAAAAAGAATTATTTAACTAAAGAAAGTATAACTGCTTTAAAAGTCTTAGAAAAATCAATAGATTATTTTCAAAGCTTTATTATCCCTTTTTCTATAAGTAGTTTTTTCCTATCTTTGCCAATTGCTGTTGCCATAGGCTATGCTTTCTTAATTTTTAAATTTGCTAACAATAACTTTAATATTCTAAATAAAATAATCTCAAAAATATCAGAAAAACTACAACTAAATAAAATAAATAATATTTTGAATAAAATAGGAAATTTAATATCTTATATCCCCCTATATCCAACTATTAAAGCATCCATAAATGCTAAAAATCAAATTATAAAAACCCTAGATAAATTACCTTTAAAAACAATCAATAAAGCATCTATTATTGAAATAAATAACGAAATTAATGATAAATATGATGCCTTGGGAGTTACATTTAATAAAATAACCTATGTTCCTATTTATCTACATTCTAATCCTCATCCATACACTTTAGAATATGTATTAACTCATGAATTAGGACATACTAACGATTTCTTTAATAATATACCCTTAAACTATAAAAGTTCTATATTAGGATTGGTTCCAAAATTTCCATTTGGCTTTAATAAATTTGTTAGTGATTATGCAGCTACTAAAGCAGCAGAAGATTTTGCTGAATCCTTTGCTTATTATTACTTGAATCCCAATGAATTAAAACAAACTGCACCTATTAAATACTACATTATACATTTTTACAATAAAACCAATTTTTTAGAAAAAATTTTTGATAATAAATACATAAGAGAAATCATAAAAAAAATATCCCTACTTATACCCGAACCAATTAGAATTATTTTAAATATCCTATCTTTTAAATCTACAACTTCATCAATGAAAGAAAATATTAGCAAACTTGTTAAATCTAATAATGAAAATGATTTTAAATCCTATATCAATGCTAAACTTAATTTATTAACTACTTTATTACTAATTAACAAATCTATATATTCTATTTATACCATTCCATTAAAATACGGAATTAATAAATTAGTTGAAAAGAAAATTATTAATGAAAATTTTGCAAATAAGTTAGTTAATTTAGTTTTAAGCTATACAATTGGTCCATTAGGAACTACTATTGCTTATTTTTTAAATTCCAAAAATAATAAAAAAGAAATAGCTTTAACTGGTATTGCTAATATTATTATTTTTAATCTTTTAAAATTTTTATTCCCCTATTTAATTCCAATTTTGATTCCATTAGAAAAATTAAGTACTTTTGCGTCATTAGAATTAGTCAATAAGCTAAATAAAAAATAATCCAATTTACTTAATTATTAAATTCATTAATTATTAAAAAGGATTTAATATCATTTTAAAGAATACTAATTATTGAGAATAAAATTTTTATATTTTATTTTCTTATAAATTTATAAGGAGGTGAAAATCTAAATGTTTGGTACAGGATTTTTTACTTTAGGTATTATAGTAATAGTTGTTATTATTATTGTAGTTATCAATGCACTTTTAAGCATGTACAGGAAAGTACCTCCTAATAGAGCATTGATAGTAACTGGTTTTAGAGGAAAAAGAGTAGTAGCAGGAGGAGGTACAGTAGTCGTACCATTAGCAGAACAAGCATCAGAATTATCATTAGAAGCAAGAATAATTGATATAAAAAGCCCTGAGATTTTAACAAGAGATAAAGTTCCTTTAGCTGTTGAAGCAGTAGCTACTGTTAAAATTGGTAGTTCTAATGAAGACATTTTAAAAGCTTCCGAAAGATTTCTAGGAAAAACTGACCAAGAAATAGATAAAAATATAAAAGAAATACTAGAAGGACATACAAGAGAAGTTATTGCAAGAACTTCTTTACAACAATTGCTACATGATAGAGAATCAGTAGTGGCTGAAGTAAATAAAAGTGCAGTAACTGATTTACAAAAATTAGGATTAGCTATAGATGCATACACTATTAAAGATATACTTGATACTCGTGGTGCTATAAGATTAGCTTTGTCAAGTTTGATAATAGATGTAACTACACCTAAGATTTTAACGTCTGATAAAATTCCTGTTAGTGTTAGTGCAACTGCAGCTGTTAAATTTAATTTAGATGATTTAGAAAAAGCAGGGGGAAGATTCTTAAATAGAAAACCTGATGAGGTTATTAGCAGCATAAGAGAAATATTAGAAGGAAAAACAAGAGAAGTCATAGCAGCAGTTACGTTGGAAAAACTACTCCATGAAAGAGAAGAAATTGTGAAAAAAGTGGAAGAAGCTATAAAAGATGATTTTGCTAAAATGGGACTTATATTAGATACCTTTGCTATAAAAGATATAGGTGACCCTGAAAAAGCAATAGAATTTAGAGTAGCTCCTCAAATAAAAGAGCAAGAAACTCAAGCTCGTATGAAACAAGCTGAACTAGAAAAAACTGCTAAAAATTATGAATTAGAACAAGCTTTAGAAATAGCTAAAAGACAAGCTGAAACAGAAAAAGAAAAAAGAGTATTCACTGCTCAACAAGATGCAGAAGCTAAAGCTCAGGAAGCAAAACAGTTAGCAGAAGCTAGGAAAGCTGCAGCAGAAGCTGACGCACAAGCTGCTGAAAAAGAAGCTGAAGCTAATCAAAGAAAACAAGTAGCTCAAATAGAAGCTGATGTAAGAGTTAGTGAAGAAAGGAAAAAAGCAGAAGCTAAAAGAGCTGAAGCTGATATGGCTTATCATATAACTGAAAAAGAAAAACAAATAGAACTGCAAAACTTAGAAGCAATGAGAAAAGAGAAGGAATTAGAAGCAACTGTTAAGAAACCAGCAGAAGCTGAAAGATTTAAAATAGAGCAATTAGCGGAAGCTGAGAAATTAAGACAAATAGCGTTAGCTCAAGCTGAAGCTGAAAAAATAAAGTTAGCAGGGCAAGCAGAAGCTGAAGCCATAAAAGCTAAAGGATTAGCAGAAGCTGAAATAACTGAAGCCCAGGGTATGGCTATAGCTAAAGCAATGATGAAAAAAGCAGAAGCTTGGAGAATGTATAACAATGCTGCTATAGCTGAAATAATGATAGAAAGATTACCTGAAATAGCAGAAAAAGTCTCTGCTCCTTTAAATAGAGTAGATAAAGTTATAATGATAGGTGGTTCTAATGGTGCAGGTTTCTCTAATTTAACTAAGGATATTGCAGGTACTGTTGCAACAGTACCCGAAGTTCTTAAAAATTTAACAGGCTTTGATATTATCGAAGCTATTAAATCTATTCAACAAAATCCAACTACTCAACAAACACAAACTCAAGCACAAATACAGCAAACACAAACACAACAATTACAACAACAACCAAGACCTAATATCCCGCCTACTAATCCTAATATAAAGTAAAATAAAATATAATAAAAAATATAACTGAACTAATTAAAATAGTTAAAAAAATAAAAGCAATTTATAATTGATAAATGTTATTATTATAGTATTATAGAGGTGAATTATATGAATATTAGGAATGTAATAGCTTTAGTTAAAAAAGATTTATTAGAAAACAGTAGTAATTTATTTGCACCTACTGCAATGACAGTAGCTTTATTTTTCTTAATGTTAGTTTTTTTAGGTGCAATTACAAGCTTTTTTAATATTATTCCAGTAGTTTTACAATTTCCCTCTTGGGCTTCTAAATTTAATGTAAATGATCAAATAATTAATCCATATATTGGTTTTGTTGCATTTTTAAGTATAATTATACTACCAATAATAGGTGCTAAAGCTTTTTCTCAAGAAAAAAAATTAAAAACTATTGAATTATTATTAACTTACCCATTTAATGAAGTTGAATTAGTTTTGTCAAAAATAATTAGTACTTTTTTAATTTATTTTATATTTTTGTTTTTTGCTTTATTATATTTAGTTATATTTATATTCTTTTATGCGGTTTTAAATAAAGGTTTTATAGATTTTGGGAATACTTGGAGTGGATTTTTAGGACTTATTTTATTAGTATTAGCTATTATATCTTTAAGTGTATATATATCTACGTTATTTAATGATGTAGTACCTGCTTGGGTAGTTTCTTTAGTTATTGTGCTGTTTTTATGGATTATAGGTTATATGTCTGATTTAATGCCCATTAATATCAAAAATATAATAACTTCTATTGCTTTATCTTCTAATTTTGATAATTTTTCTAAAGGAGTTATTGATCTTAAAAATGTTGTTTTCTTTTTAGTTTTTAGTTTATTTTTTATTTATTTATCTGTTTTAAACTTAACTGACAGAAACTAATTTAATTATCAGGGATTGTATTATATGAGGAGGTAATGAAAAAGTAAAGGTTTTTAAAAAAGTCCTGAAAAAAGGTTCTAAAAAAGTTAGTTTCGAAATATAAGTATTTATATATCAATACGAATTAAAAAATAGAAAGCAGAAATTATTGATGATAAAGTGGAGATTATTATGTATAAAAAACTTATACTTCTATAATTGAGTAGTTTATTTTTTTGTTATGAAGAATCTAATTATTTCCGTATTAAATAATCCTTTTTTAAAAAGTATAGCACAGAGTAAAGCTATAAAAAAATTAGCTTTTAGATATGTTGCTGCAGAAGATTTACAAAACACTATAAACATAATTAAAGAATTAATTAATAAAAATTTTTTTATTACAGTTTCTTTTTTAGGTGAGCATTTTAATAATAAAGATAAAGTAGAAGAATATTTAACAGAAATTTATAGTTTAATAAAAAATATTAATGAAAATGATTTATCTAAAAATGTTAGCATATCATTAAAACTATCTTCTTTAGGATTATTATTTGATTTTGAATATACTTTAGATAATTTATCCAAAATTTTGGATATTTCTGGAAATGTAAAAATTCATATAGATATGGAAGATTCTTCATTAATTGATGATACTTTTAAAATTTTTGATATTTTAAAATATGAGAAAAAATATTCTAATTTAGATATAACTTTACAAGCGTATTTATATAGGACTGATAGGGATTTAAATGAAAAAATCTTAGCTAAACAGAATACTAATAACTTATTAATAAGATTATGTAAAGGAGCTTATAAAGAAAGTTATGATAAAATTTTTCCAAATAAAAAAAGCATAAATGAGAATTACTTAAAATTAGCTATGAAATTAATTGATAATATAGATAAAATTTACCCAGCATTTGCTACTCATGATATTAACCTTATCAAAAAAATCCAAAACTATGCTCATTTAAAAGGCGTAAGTTATGATAAATTTGAATTTCAGATGCTTTATGGGGTACTTCCCAAATTACAAAACAAAATAATCTCTGAAGGATATAGACTTAGATTATATTTACCCTATGGGAAAAATTGGTATGATTATATTATAAGAAGGATTGCGGAAAAACCTTCTAATATTTTATATCTTTTGTTTTCTTTTCTACCTGAAAAAAACAGTTAATATGATAAAAGAATATAAATTTAAAAATATTACTATATATCAATTAACATTAGGTCCAATTGAAACTAATAATTATATAATAGTTAATAATAAAAAACAGAGTATTTTAATAGATTGTACATCAAGTAAAGAAATAATAGAGTTCGTTAAAAATAATAATTTAGAATTATTGTTTATTTTATTAACTCATTGTCATGTTGATCATGTATGTGGAATTAGTTCAGTTTATAATAATTTTAAAAGCAGAGTAATGCTTCATGTAAAAGAATTTTATCATTTAAATGAATCAAAATTGGTTTATAGATTATATGGGTTTGATGAAGAACCGGAAATATCAGAATACCAATTACTTAATGAAAATGATGTAATAAGTATAGATGACTTTGATTTGCAGGTATTATTTACTCCTGGTCATACATTAGGATCATTATCTTTTTATAATCAAGGGAATAATATTTTATTTAGTGGAGATACTTTATTTTATGAATCTATAGGAAGAACAGATTTACCTGGTGGAGATTTTAATTTATTAATAAAATCAATCAAGGAAAAAATTTTTAAATTACCGGATTCCGTTGTTGTTTTTCCAGGACATTATTTATCTACTACTATTTTACATGAAAAATTAAATAATCCTTTTCTAAAAAATATTTATAATATATAGAAATATGAATTTTGATATAATAATAACGGGTAATACAATAGGTGCGTTGTTTGCAAAGTACCTTATTCTAAAAAAATATAAGGTAAAAATTGCTAATATTATTCCACCTATTAGTATATTGAAAAATGCTAATATTTTCATGTTTTCTGCAACTTTTAGAAACCTTAAAGTACAATTTAAATCTTTATTAAATAGTTCTAATTTTAAAAGTTATAAAAAATTTTCTATTAAATTTATTCATAAGTTATTTGATATAGAATTAGATAAGAATTTGTTTTTTATAACTACTTTGGAATCTTTAAAACAATATATTAATTCTATTATTTTTGATAATTCTTATCAAAAGGATTTTAACAATTCCATAAAGGATATTTATTATGATAATTCTAGGTGGTTTGTGAAATTGGATAATAATAGAGTTATAACTTCTCAATATTTATTAGTATGTGATGATTTTTGGGGATTAAGTTGGAACATTCTAAATATTTCGTTAAAACATAATGGTGGATGGATTGTTAAAGCTCCAAATTTAGAAAAGTTTTCAGATCATATAAATAATGATAGAATTATTTTTTCTTTTGGAGATACTAAAAAGAGTGTCGTTTTAGCTAATTCTAATGTTGTTTTTGCTAATTACATTGATAAAGAGTACTCTATTGATAATCTTATTAATAAGTTTTTGTTAAGTAATTTTGATATGTTTAAAAATTATAAAATAGTTTCTTGGGATAAGTATGTTTTACCTTTTTCCTATAAACTAAATGAAATAAAAGAAAATTATCTTAAAATTAATCCTAAATTACTTAATTCAAAATTATTTATAGTAACAGAATATTTAGGATTAACTTCTACGTTATATCCTGACTTCACTTATCTAACTTCTTTATTAGCCAATGATATAGTTAATTTATTAGATAATAATGATGCTAATTTCTACAAATCTCTTGATTATATCTTTAAAATTATTGAATTTAATTATATTTTTTATAAAATAATGAATTTTATATATAAATATCCTTTAGTTTTTCTTAACAATTTTGAAAATAATTTTAAGAATTATTTTATTAATTTTTTATTAGGTGAGATTAATTTAATTGAATTTGATAAAATTTTAGTATCTAAATTTTCAGATTATTATGAGCCAAGCGAGATAAAATTAAGTGAAAACGCTTTACAAGAATAACTTAAACAATGATAATTAAATAATATTTAATGAAGGAACTTTTAATTCATTTTAGTGATTGTTTTTATCCTAGGATTAATGGAGTTACTTCTGCAATAAATTCCGTTGTTTATTCACTTAAAGAAAATTTTACTAATATTTTAATAGCTCCTGATTATAATAATTCCAATAAAAATAATAACAAAATATCTATTGAAAATTATAAAGATTATCTAACTATTATTAGAGTACCTTCATATGTGTTTTTTTTCAATAAAGAAGACAGATTTATGAATTTTTCAGATAATATTGTTAAAGATATTTTTAGTTTTATTTATAATAATTTTAAATCTTATAGCTGGTTTATTTTTAATCATAATATTTTTAATTCTTTTATTATTTCAATTAAATTTTATAAATATTTTCTAAAAAATAGAAAAGATATTGACTTTAAAGAGCTAAAGAAGATATTTTATTTTCATACGTTTTGGGAGTATTATGTTCATTATGTACCGTTACCTAAATACTTTTCCAATTTTATATTAACAATACTTAATAAGAAAGTAATAAATGAATCTGATATAGTTTTAGTTGCTAATAATTATGTAAAAGATTATATTTTATCTAATTATTTTAAAGCTGATAAGATTAATTTAAGAGAAGAAATAAAAGAGAAAATAAAAATTTTACCATTACCACTAAATGGGATTTTTTGGGAAGATACTGAATTAGAGATTGATAATATTTTAAAGAATAAAAGATATATAATGTATGCAGGCAGATTAGCTAAGGAAAAAAATTTATTTTTTTTAATAGATATTTTTAAAGAAATCAATTTATTAGATAATAGTTTTGAGTTTTATATATGTGGAGATGGACCTGAAAAAAATAACTTAATAGATTATGTTATAAAAAATAATTTACAAAATAAGGTAATATTTACTGGTTATTTAAGTCAGGAGCTAATTAGGAGATATTATAAATTTAGTCAGGCTGTTCTATTTTTATCCAAAACCGAAACTTTAGGCTTAGTTTTACTTGAAGCTATGGCGCAAAAAGCCCTTGTGATAGCTTTAAATGTTTCTCCATTTAATATTATAATCCAATCAGGTTATAATGGGTTCCTTATTGATAATGACAATCCTAAATTATTTGCACTTCAAGTTTTACAAATCTTAAAAGATAATCAATTAATAAATAAAATAAAAGAAAATTCTTTTAATTTTTCCTTAAACTATCATCCTAATAATTTTAAACAAAATTTTATTAATCTTTTAAAAAATAATTATTCTAAAGAAAATATAGATAATTAGAAAAGTTATGTATAATTCAAATGCTTTTACAAATAATTCTAATAGTAATCTTAATGATAATATTTATATAATCATTGAAGATGATTTTAATAAAAGGATAGATAAATTTCTAGCTGATAAATTAAATTTAAGTAGAAGTTATATAAAATATTTAATAGAAAATAATAAAGTTTTAGTTAACGGTAAAGAAGTAAAAGGTAGTTATATTTTAAAAAAAGGTGATAATATTTTATTAAAAATAATTCAAAAAAATACTTCATACTTTAATATTAATATTAAAGAAAATAGTAAATTAAATAATGTAGATAAAAATTTTGTAGATTTTATTATTAAAGCAACAAAGATTTTATATGAAGATGATAATGTTATCATAATAGATAAAGTTCCTATAGTAGTTAATAAAATCAATAAATATAATTTTTCGGTTGTTGATTATTTATTGCTTAAAGGTATTGAGCCATTTATAGTTCATAGATTAGATAAGCAAACTACAGGTTGTTTGATTGTTGCTAAAAATTATCATACAGCTTTAAAATTATCTAATTTATTTAAGAATAGAGAAGTTATAAAAAAGTATTATGCTATTGTTTTAGGAGATTTTAAATATAATTCTATTAAAATAGAAGGGGATATTTTCCATTCTAAAACCCCCTTAAAAAAAGAAATTATATCTTATGGAAAAAATGCTATTACTATTGTTAATAAAATAAAAACTATCAATTTTAATGATTTTATTAATAATACTAAAGATTTTTACGAATGGGAAATAAAAAATTATAATAACAACATAAACTTAATTTCTTTGTTAGATATAAATATACTTACTGGTAGGACTCATCAGATTAGAGTTCATTTAAGTAATATTGGTTATCCTATTCTTGGAGATTATAAATATAAAGATAATTCTAAATTTTTTTTGAAATTTCATTTTAATAATTACGTTTATAAATTAGAAACTTTCTTTTTACATGCTTATTATCTTAAAATAGATAAGTATGAAGTATTTTCATTACCTTTGTGGTACCAATTTTTTTTATAAATAAAATAAATAAAAAGATAAAGTATAAAAGGAGAAAGTTAAAAAAATAATAATTATTATAATATAAAAAAAAATATAATATAAAAAACATGTTAAATTTAGGATTGTTATTGTTTCTTTGTGTTTTTGTATTTTTTAGTGTTTATTTTTTAATAGGATATTATATAAGGATTTATGGCCAGAAGGTAGGACAAGAAATTAGAGAAGATGCTCCTAAACATCATATTCTTAAAAAAGGTACTCCTACTGCTTGTGGAGTTATCTTTATCACTATACCTTCTATTATTTCTTTTTTTATTTTACTTAAATATTCTAATATCTATTTAGCTTTTATTTTTATCATTTTAGTTTTAGGATCTATGATTATTGGTTTTATTGATGATTATTTCAAGATAATTAATAAAAGAAATTTAGGCTTAAAAGCTCGACATAAATTATTTTTTCAAATTATTATAACTACTATTGTTTTCTTTTTATTAAAATTATCTAATGATTTTTTCTTATATAATTTTAATTTTGATTTTCATTATATTAAGGTTATCAATAATATATACGATTTAGATACTATTGGATATTATTTATTTTTATTTTTTTTAGTATCAGGGGTTAGTAATGCTACTAACTTAACTGACGGATTAGATGGGTTAGCTGGAACTTTAAGTGTTATCACTTTTATTGGTTTTCTTATTGTTTCAATTGTCTTTCAGAAATTGTTTATTGTTCCTGTTATATTATTATTTATAGTTTCTTTAATTTCTTTTTTAATTTATAATTTACCTAAGGCTAAGGTTATGATGGGTGATAGTGGTTCATTAAGTTTAGGTGCTATTTTTGTTTTCTTAGCTATAACCCTTAAAATTGAACCATTCCTACTTTTCTTAGGGTTTATGTTCTTTATTGTTACTTTATCTGTTATTTTACAAGTATTATATTTTAAAATTACTAAAGGTAATAGATTATTTTATATGACTCCATTACATCATCATTATGAAATTCTTGGATATACTGAAAAACAAATTCTCTTTAGATTCTCATTATTACATTCTTTTGTTATCTTCTTAGGTTTAAGTCTTATTAAATTTTATTAATTTTAAACAATTTATAATATTTAAAATAAAGGTATTTAATTTTTATATTATATTTAATTTTATTGGATTTAATTTTTAGGAGGTAGGAATAAATGAAGAAATTACCAATAGGAATAAGCGACTTTAAAGAATTAATAACAAATAATTATATATACGTAGATAAAACAAAGTATATATATGAATTATTAAGTAGTTC